>JAHEGI010000014.1 GCA_024639785.1 Cryomorphaceae bacterium | reverse complement strand
TGGCATATCTATGGCGGCGCAGCTATGGAAGAATCTGGCTGGAAAGTGGGTAACGACGCCATCACGTTTGACCCCGATCGCGAGGACGGTCACGACCTCATCAGCGATGCTGAATACGCGAATTTTCACCTCAGTTTGGAGTGGAAGATTTCGGAAGGCGGAAACAGCGGCATCATGTTCTACGTGAAGGAAGACCCTCAGTACCAGTACCCTTGGCTGACTGGCCCGGAGATGCAGGTGCTTGACAACGGCAGCGAAGAGAAGGCCGGCCACGCCGATGCCGCCTACCCAAAACACCGTGCGGGTGACCTCTACGACTTGATTTCCTGCTACGAGGAAGTGGCACATCCTGCCGGCGAATGGAACCATGCCGAAATCATCGCCAACAACGGCGACCTCACTTTCAAGCTCAACGACATGGTCGTGGTCGAAACCACGATGTGGAATGATGAATGGGACGCCATGGTGGAAGCTTCCAAGTTTGTGGCCATGCCTGACTTTGGCACCTACCGCAGCGGTAAGTTGTGCTTGCAGGACCATGGCAATAAAGTCTGGTACCGCAACATCAAGATGAAGCAGCTCTAAGCGTTTAACATGTATTTTCAGGCCTATCGGGCCGAAACCGCCTCGTTACCCGAGGCGGTTTTTTTGTTCGTGTCTTTTTTGGTGTGCTATACGTTTAAACGGATAGCTTCGAGTAATTTTAAGCATGACTCGCTTCCTCTTTCTTATTCTTTTCTTGACGGGGTGTTTTACCGTCTCTAACGCCCAAGATCTCCCCTCACGGAGAACCATCAAAAAAGAGGTGCGTGCTTGGCAAAAAGAACAAAACCACAAAATGGCCACAGAGGCTACTAGTCCCATGGACTCGGCGGAACGCGCAACCTTCAAGGCACTCCCCTTCTACCCCATGAACCTTGGCGCCTATCAAGCCGTAAATTGGGAACGATGCGCAGATTCAGCCTGGTTTGAAATGCCCACGACGACCGCACGCAAGCCTATCTATCGCAAATACGCCACGCTGTACTTCACCCATGCGGACGGCCAGATCTATTCATTGATCGCCTACCAATCGCAAGCGTTGCTGGACAAGGTGGAATACCAGGACTACCTCTTTGTTCCCTTTGGAGATGCAACGAACGGCACGGACACCTATGGAGGTGGCCGCTATGTGGAAGTGACCCGGGGTGAGTGGATTCTGGACTTTAACAAGGCCTACAATCCCTACTGTGCCTATTCGGGGCGCTATTCTTGCCCCAAAGTCCCGTTCGAAAACATCCTCCCGATTCCCATCTTGGCGGGAACCAAGTACGCTGGTCACCATTAAAAAAGCCCCGCCGGCGTGCGCAGCAGGGCTCTATACATTGTTTAAGCGTTTAACCGATTACTCCGGCTTCACGGCCACAGCGGGCTGCAAAGCGGCTTTGCCGTACTCGCTGGAGGCCTTGAGGCATTCCATGGCCGTTTGGCCGGCTTGGCATTCGTCCTGCTCTAAGAAGTAATGCTGCATGCCGGCTTGCTCGCGTGCGGCGAAGATGCGAAGCCAATCGATTTGGCCCTGGCCCACAGGTACTTGGAGGACAGAGTCGATGGGATCCATGTCCTTTACGTGCCAAAGGACAAAGCGACCAGGGTGCTGTGCAAACCAGGTCAAGGGATCATGGCCAGCTTTAGATACCCAATAGAGGTCCATTTCAAAGTCGACGAGTTCACGTGGGCAATGCGCCAAGAGGTAGTCGTACATCGTGCGGCCATCGGCCATAGCGGTTAGGAATTCGAAGTCGTGGTTGTGGTAGCCCGCGCGCATGCCACGTGCATTGGCTTGGCGTCCGAGGGCATTGACGAAGGTGGCCACTTCAGCGGCACCCGCTTCGTTGCGCCATTCGGGCATCATCCAGGGCACAATGACCCAGTGCTGGCCCATGGCCGCGGCGGCATCTAACATACCGGGAATGATGGCGGTATCGATGGCCTTCACTTCGTTGCCGAGGAGCTCAAAAGGCATGTAGTGGCCGCTGATGGACGTTTGGCCATGGTCGTGCAGCATGGATTTCCAACTCGCGCCCGAAATGCCCAAAAACTTGTTGTCCATCGGATTCCAGCCAAAGCTTTCGGCCAAGGTGAAGCCCATCTCGCCCGTTTGGCCCAAAGCCGCATAGATGTTGGAAGAATCGCTTAGATTTTCCCTAATGGTATACACTTGGTAGCCCAACTCAGCAGGTGCCTCAGCGCTTTCTCCCACGGGAGCAGAACATGCCACAACCGCCAACATAGCTAGGGCAAAAAGAATAGGATCGTTTTTCATGGGTAGAATTTGAAGCCCGAAATGTACTAAGTAGATGGATACCTGACGTGCTTCCTTCGAATTTTACGCCTCCCAAGGCCGACCCGCCCGCAGATCGCGCAGTGCCTCGTACCGCAGCCGCACCGCCCAAGCGGCATAGGCGCTGACCTTGTAGCCTACCCAGCCATCCAGGAGACCGCCCCGTAAAACGAAGTGCTTGAAAAACCGAAAGCCCGGCTTCAACCACCAGTGATAGAGCGTGATCGCACCCGTTCGACGGTCATAATCTCGGGACTGCCACGCCGCATAGCGCCGCAACTTTTTCTCCCAGGCGGGGATGCCTTTGAAGGTGTCGTGGTTCAATTTGCTGCGCAGCTTGCCAACCGCACCATGGGTCTCAATCTCCGCGTGCACGTGCTTTTCTTGGTAGCGGCAAGCATCCCGTTTGAATAGTCGAATCACCTTATCTCCCTGCCAGCCGCTGTAGCGCACGCGTTTGCCCAAAAAATGATTGGCACGGTACATCCAGAAACCCGCTTCGGAAGGTTCTTTAGCCGTTTTTAACTGGTGCAACTCGTGCTGAAGTGCCGGGGATAGCCATTCATCCGCATCGAGGAGCAAAATCCACGCATGACTCGCCTGCGGAATAGCCCAGTTCTTTTGCGCGGCCGAATTTTCATAGGTCCGCTGCAGAATTTTGGCCCCAAATTTCTCCGCAATGGCTAACGTTCCATCCGTGCTAAATGAATCCACTACAAGTATTTCATCCGCCAGAGCCGTCGCGGAAGCGAGGCAACGCGCAAGGACCTCCTCTTCATTGAAGGTGGGAACAATTAAAGTCCATTTCACAGAGCGAAGGTAGGAAGTGTATGCTTCTTGGCGAGGACCTGTGCGCAGCGGTTTGAGGGTACATTTGACCCATGGAAGGGGAATCCTATTGGAGCATGGCGAATCGAGGCGAAGCGCTTTTGCGCGATCGCGCTTCGAAGTTCTACGCCTACGCCCAGCCCTGCGTTTCTCAGGACGAAATGGATACCTTCTTGAATGAACTAAAAAAAATCCATCCAACCGCACGACATTTTTGTTGGGCAGCCCGCTGGGGGGAACCCCTCGAAGAGCGCACCCATGATGGCGGCGAGCCAGCACATAGCGCAGGTAGTCCCATTTTACACGCCCTTCAAAGTGCTGGGGTCGAACAGTCGGCTGTCGTGGTGGTTCGTTACTTTGGGGGGACCAAGCTCGGCGTTCCCGGGCTGATTGCTGCGTATCGATCATCTGCTGCCGAAGCCATTGAACAAGCAGGGCGTATCGAAGTGATTCCCACGCAAGAGGTACGGATCGTCCATCCCTATGATGTAATTGGAGCCTTGGAGTTTATCCTGAAACAAACGGAGGCCCGCATTTTGAACCAGTCCTTTGGCCAAAATTGTGAGACCACCGTCGAAATAGCCCTGAGAGACTTTCCCTTGTTCAGAGAACGACTCCAGGCCTACCCTGACATTCAGGTAGAAGAAAAGCCCAAAATTTAGCTTCCCGTCGTGCCTGCCCCCAAGGTGAGCACATAGCCAGATCTATCTCTCATAAACTCCTCAACCTCAGGGTATTTACTCAAAAGATAGCGCGTCTCCGCAATGGGCATCTCAAGGACGACAGATTCCTCCGTAAAGAGTACTTCATAGCTTTCACCTTCGCCATAGAGCGCTTGATGCCAACCCACAATGGCTGGCGCCGCGTGGTGTGCTTCCACCTTACTTCCTTGACGCACGATGAATGCACCTCGCTGCACGAGGTAGTAGTGTTGAATGTTGGACGGGTCAAGTTCCAAAGCGTCGAGGGACTCAAAAAAGTCCAAGTGAACGGCCACAGCTAATTGCTGAAGTGCTTCCCTTGGGAGTACATCAAACGGTCGGACTCGCCTCAATTCCTCTGCCATTCTTTGAACCGCAGAATCTAGGGTCATCTTGTTTTGGTATTAGGGTAGCCTAAATATAAAACGAAAGACTTAAGGTGTTGTCTACCTTATCGACGCAAAAGTTCATCAAAATTTGGCCTAATTCTAGGCTCCTAGCCCTTAAGAGAAAAGGGTTAAAAGCCCCATCAAGAGCCCATAGACTAAGAAAAAATAGAGATAGCGGAAATCGAACTTCTCTTTGAATCGGTATCGAAATGCCGTGACATTAATCAACGAACTGAAGTTGGTCAGGATGCTGTGAAGCACTACACCGCCCCAGGAAATACATAGGGCTGTAAACCCTTGCCCAAGGATACTAAAGAGGGCCTGAAAGGACATCAATCGGACGTTTTCTATGGAGCGAAGTCCGATCAACTGGCTTCGGATCTGACTCAGAAAAGCGACAGACAGCATGATGAATACCCCGTATTCGGTCAGGACCAAGGTGTCCCAAACCCCATAGTCGCGCTGGAGATAGCCATAGAGGGGATAATATGTTCCCCAAATCAAACCAACTAAGAAAGGGAAGATCCGATGCCAAGGCTTGAGCGAAGACCATGTTTTCCGGTCTTGCCAAACGATGAACATCTGGCACGCAAACAATAAAGCGATAATCCCCCACGCCAGCGGGCTAATTTCTTCACCTAGGGCCAAGTGACCCAAGGCGGTGCCAAAAACCAAGTGTATGGACCCACCAAAAAACACCAATTGCGCGGGCAATCGATTGAGTGAAATAGCAAAAAGTAGTAAGCCAAGCCCTCCATACATTCCGAGCATCACCGCGGGCAAAAGTTGCAGCCATGAACGCTGGAATCCCGGAAGGTCATAGCCCATGATCACCGTGGCCAAGAGCAGCAAGCCAAGCGCAACAATTGCACGGATCCAAAGCATCGCAAGGGGATGACGGCTCATTCCGGCAGAGCGCCAAGCCAGATTGGCTCGCGCAAAAAGCAGAAGACTCAAAAGCTCTGCCGTGGCAGCGTAGGGAACCATTCCAGCTATTTCTTCCATGGGCGCAAAGATGGGGTGTAAAACCTGTGTACAAATGATGTACTTTAATCGTCCCAAATTAGCCTATTGTTATGTTTCATCACAAGTTCAGCTCCCTTCAAAGAGATCTCACTCGGCAGCTTGGCCGACCTGTGATTTCCAAAACGGATGCGGTGGCACTTGAAACCGATATCTATAAGCACACAGGAAAGCTTGTTAGCTATAACACGATTCGGCGATTTTTTGGATTAGCTCATGGTGGTGAGCCTCGGGAATCCGTGCTAAATATTTACGCAGAATACCTGGGCTATGAAAGTTATGCGCTCTACAACATGAGCCAGGAACGCCATCAGTTTTATAACGATTGGCAGACCACCATCCACAAATCGAACTGGACCCAAGAAGAGCGAGAAGAACTCATTGACCGTGCGATTGGGGAAGACCGGGTTGCCCAGTCGATGGTTTTATCTGTCTTTTGGAACTTATACCGCTCAGCCCCCTATGAAGATTGGATTCCTTGGTTTCAATGCCGGGCATGGCATCTCAATGTTGATTCCTTTGGACTTCGTCTATTCTACAACAATGCCCTCAGCGAATCCCTGCGTAGGCGAGTAACGAATCAAGCCGAAGCAGAAGAACTTGTTCAGCACGATGCCATCGTGCAATGGTCCATCCATTTTTTTGTTGATTACAGCACCCTGATGGATGGGTACTTCCATCACATCTCTAAGGCCATGCACACACGCTATGGCGCCAGCATCTTCACCTCTGGACTCATGAGCGTTCGACACATTTGGAACAACACGTGGAATGAAGCCATCCCTTACCTGAAAGAAGTCATATCGATCGGCTATAACCCCGAACATTACCCGGTCCTTAACTCGCGTTATTTCTCGTCGCTGGTATATCTCGAGCACCACGAGCAAGGCAGATTGAGTTCCACAACGATATTGCAAATACAACAAGCATTTAACCATTCGGAGGCTCACTTGCATTACTTATTGGCGCTAGAGTTGTTTCCTACCCTCGCGATGTGCGGATACGCCCAAGAGGTGATTGATCTAGCCCAATTCAATAGTGGATTTGGAACCGAACGCATACATTGGTCCGCCGCGCTAGATTTGGACCTCTCTCGACTCGCGTTGATGCTGGCCCATGCCCAACTCGGGAACTTCACGGACTTTAGTGAATATGAGCTCCAAATCACACCCAAAATTTGGTACGCATCCTATTCCCGCTACCAGCAAGCGCTCTACTCCCTAGCGGAACGTCGCTTAGGTCGCAGTGAATTCAAATATCCCGATTCCCTCGCCTACTATCCCGGCATTGCCGCCATGCCATAACACAAGCGCCCGTGCAATGGCACAGGCGCTTTCTTGGTTTGGTGTGAGGCCTTCATTGCCCCGATTAGCGATCAAAAGCCTGCGTTTCAAGACCAAGTCTTTGAATCCTTTCTAATCTTGAATCAAAGAAAGAATAGAATCTCCTATGATTGGGTACACAAGAGGTACTTATTCGTTCAAAATGAACCTTTTTGTTAAACCGGTCCAAGTTTAGGGCTTGTTAAATCACATAAAAGCGAATTCCTTGGTCAGTTCCTCGGAACTCCACCAAGCCCCATGAAATCAATGCAGCTAAGATCTTTCCAACTTCCTTCGTGGAGTAGCCACTCCCTTTCGCAATCCGCGACACCGTGGCTCCCTCCTCGCCCTGTTCGCCTAGCACTTTCAAAACGGCCCGATCGCCATCTTTGAGATCTTGACTCGACTTTTCACGCTTCCAATATTCAATCAAGACCCCATTTGCCCGAAAATTCGCTGCCCCCTGCCTGAAATACGCATTCCATTCGCGATGCGCATGACTTATGGGAATTGACGTGTGGGGTTTGGGCTGGATGTGACCTTTCGAGTTTAGCCCGAATTTTATAGGGCGTTCATCTTCTACCTCTTCATGGGCTTCGTGGGGCTTATTGCTTGAACGCGGGATGTCCACCACCAAGACGATTTTGCCCTCTAGTTGGTGTGCTTCTGCACTAAAACGTACCGCAGGGCGGGTGTGCAAGTCGGCGGCGCCCTCGAGCATATAGAGTTCTTCCTCCCCGCGAACGCCCGCGATGACCCCATTGTCCTTCACCCCAATGAACAGGCGGCCGCCTTCGCTATTGGCAAAGGCCACAAGGGTCTTTGCAATCTTGCGTTGACTATCGATACGGAATTTGAACTCCCGATGTTGGCTTTCGCCCTGTCGAATTTCCTGTAGCAGATTCATCTCCTTGAATGTACAACCAAGCAGTGCTTACCTTTAAAACATGTCGTTCTTATCTGAATTCAAAGCTTTTGCGCTGAAGCGCAATGCCTTAGACCTCGCAGTCGGGGTTGTGATTGGCGCTTCTTTCCAGTCAATTGTCGATGCCTTAGTCAATAACGTGCTCATGCCACCTATCCATGCCTTCAGTGGCACGGTTCCAGGCGAGGCATGGGTGCTATCCCTCGCAGGAATCACCTTCGGCATTGGGGCGCTCATCAATGCCGTAATCCAGTTTATCCTGGTCGCCTTAGCCGTGTTTTTCTTGGTCAAAGGGCTCAACGCCTTGCATCTCCATGACAATGATAAAAAGCCCGTCGCCAAAGCGGATCCGAACACCAAGCTATTGGAGGAGATTCGGGATTTACTTAAGTCGAAGGGTTGAAGGGTGAAAGGGTTAAAGGGTTAAAGGGTTAAAGGGTAAAAGGGTTGAAGGGTTAAAGGGTACAAGAGTTAAAGCGATCTAGCTCTCTAGCCTCTAGCTTCCTAGCACTTTAACCCTTAAACGCTTAAACTTCTTTGATAAAGAGCTCCTGCTTAAACCGCACCCTTGGGCCATACACCCCTTCAGGAGCGCGCTTGCCGCAGGAAATGACCATGCAGATTTCTGCACCGCCGGGTAAATCGAGCAATTGCTTCACACGCTTGCCGTCCATGCCTTCCATGGGGCAGGTGTCAAAACCATTGGCAGTCATGGCGAGCATGAAGTTCTCACAAGCCAACGCGGTAGACTTGTGCGCCCAGGTGGACATTCCGCGCAGGCTGAATGGCCCACGAGGAATAGGGCCCGACAAACCTTTGAACCACACATACAACTGCTTAAACGGCCCAAAAATCCCCAACGGCCCCATGTTGTAGGCCAAAGGAATAATCTTGCTGTAGTATTGGTAGGGGCCCTTCAGGCGCTCCTTTCGGCCGTCATCAAACTTCGCCAGCATCAAGGCATTTGTTTCACGCCAACGGTCGGGTCTCGCCACCGCGACAATCAGCTCTTGGGCCGTTTTTGCCGCCGGTTGACTCAAACAGTACTTGACCAATTTGGCCTTCTTCTCCGCAGAACGTACCCAGAAAAACTCCCAAGTCTGCAGGTTGGAGGAATTCGGAGCGAGCAAGGCGAGACGCAAGCATTCACGCATGACCTCTTCGGGAATCGGTGTGGCATCGTACACCCGAACGGCGCGACGGCCCTCCACCACATTTTTAAACGCTTCCGCATCCATGATAGGTGCTTCTTCCGTGTACCCATGCTTAGGGGCTTTATTGAAAATTTCGACGTCTGACATGCGGGCTGTGATTTATTAGCTCTTTAACAGCACAAAGGTCGGGCTTGTTT
>JAHEGI010000016.1:6894-9516 GCA_024639785.1 Cryomorphaceae bacterium | reverse complement strand
AGTTATCCGTCGATCCCGTGGGCGAATAAGTGATTTCCGCAGGGGATGTATTCGCCGGATTGGCTTGAAACGTAATGGAATTCGTCGAAGAGCTACCCGTAATGGCCGGAATGGCAATTTGTTCCGTGTAGGTACCCGAAGCGACATTAAATATGACTGGCCCGTTCACACCATTGGTGGTGAGCGCGCTGAGCGCGGCCGTGAATGACGAATAATTCGTTGTTCCAGAGCCATTTGCATCGATCGTGTATGTACCACTCAGCTGCGCAAAAACTGACGTGGGTAATGCCAGCACAAAGCTGGCGGCCAACACGAACGAAAGAATACATTTTCTCATCGTTCTGAGGTTTAGGTGATATAGAAATCCTAGAATTATCAAAAATGAGACTTTTTTATCCGAAAAACAAACGATTTAGCCGCTTTAACGGACATTTTAACTTATTTAATTAAAAGTTAAACATTATTAGATAGCATTAACTTCAAAATCACTTCAAAATCATGATGGCAGCAAAAGAGATTTATTGTAGTTTCGCGGCACGATTGACCAATGGTCATCTCGGCGGGAAGTGGCGCAGGTGGTAGCGCATCTGGTTTGGGACCAGAGGGTCGCAGGTTCGAGTCCTGTCTTCCCGACGCCTTGAAAGCTCTGAGTAACGACTCAGAGCTTTTTTTTTGCCGATAAAACAAAATTCCGCTTCGAAGGGTTATCACTTACTATTCAAGCATCTACCCTATGCAGAAACTTCACTTTCCTCCCATAGCTGGGCTTGCCTTCATGGCCATCCTGTTCAGCGCGTGCAATGCTTCACGCATCGTGAGCCCCTTAGATCCCGGAGAATGGCGAGTTGGAGCGGCCTTGGGCGGCCCAACCGTCAATACCTCTCGTCTACCCTTAATCAGCATGTATGCCGCCCACGGCCGCAATGAGCACAGTTCAGATTACGCAGGACTATCCCTGTCCTCTTTAGGTTTTCAAACTATCCAAGTGGACGCAGGTCGCCTACATCGCTTATTGCCTCAACAAGGCCTTCGGCCCGAGCTGAACGCCAACATCGGAGGCAACCTCATGGTCGGACTTCGCGACGGAGCGACCCGCGTGTATCCACATCTTGGCAATCAACTCGTCTGGTCGCACCATCATTGGCTACCCTACATCGGACACGAAATGTGGATTGACCCAACCTACCGCCTGGTGGACAACCAAAAAGGATCACTCCTGCATCCAAGCCTGCACTCAGGCCTCCGGTATGTCGGCAAGCGATTTGAATTCGGCGTCGAAGCCAAATGGCTCAATCCGACCCGCTCCTTTGTTATCCCGCAGCAGACGGTCCCAACCTTTTTGGGCACCGGAGCCAAAGGGCTTTATTTCACGCTAGCTCTCCGCCTCCCATGAAACATCGCTTACTTTTTACCACCCTAGCCTGCATGGCCCTGCTCCTATGGCAATGTGATGTAGACGCCGCGTTGCTCCGAGGCGCCCCGGAAGCCTATGACTTCCCCCCTTCCGTCCCATCCGATTCTTTTGATGTCGATGCGGATAAGATCCACTTGTTCCAAATCACTTCGAAAGCAGATCCCGAACATGACGTAGTCGAAGCCAAACTATGGGCGGTATACCTCGGCGACCTAAGCCGAATCAACCAAGACACTGTCATCTTGTATCTACACGGCAATGCCAATTCCATGAATGGCTTTTGGGGAGCTTTGCGCCAACTAGCCAACTTAGGCGGACATCATCACTACGGGGTCATGTGCTTTGATTACCGTGGCTTTGGTAACTCAGACGCCCCTTCAACCGGTACATACAGCATGCAGGCAGATATGTATGCCGCGGAACAGTGGCTGGCTGACCAAGGACTTAGCGATGATCGCTTTTATGTGTTTGCCAACAGCTTAGGTACCCTACCCGCCTGCCGCGAAGCAGGACTTCAAGAAGGACCTTTGCATTTTGATAAGTTGACCATTGAGAGTCCGCAAAGTCACGCTAATCTCTTTTTTCAAGATGCTGTTGGACTGAGTGTTCCGAGCACTTTTGCCACCGACTATAGTTTTAATTTGGTCGAAGGCATCAGCACCTATTCCGGAGAACTCCAATGGTTTCATGGACTTAATGACGACGTGGCCCTAGTTGAAAACGCTCGCCTCGTCTATGAGGCACATCAAGGCTCCTACAAGGAGTCTTTTGTCATTGCTGAAGTTGGCCACGGATTCCGTTGGGACTGGGGCTTCGAGAACTGGGGCAACGCCGTGTTAAATTTCATGCGCCACGACTAAGCATCTGGGTCTGCGGCACAATTCGTGCTACATTCACGGTATGAAACTTTGGATTTTTACCGCGGGCTTTTTGGCGAGTACGACTCTTCTGGGCCAAACCTATGCCGGCCTGGGCTTTGGCGTCACAACGGGTGCGGGCCTCTATGCCGAACACTACGTTCATCCCAAATGGTCCTTGGAAGCTAACATTGGTGTTCCGGCTGTAGGCTTTGGCGTGAATTACGTGCTGCACGATTCTCGAAGAAGGATCCAAAATGGCAAGCTTTATTCCGCCGAAAAACTTTTTCCACGGGGTAAAACGAGCGTCAACACCGGTCGTCTTACGGCTGGGATTACGTTTACGGGAGC
>JAHEGI010000016.1:4617-6794 GCA_024639785.1 Cryomorphaceae bacterium | reverse complement strand
GGCGCTCGCTTCTTTTTGGCCACCCCGGCCGGCTCAAGCACCGCTTGGCCGCCAGGGGCGGCCAAAAAAAAACGCCACTCACGTGGCGGTTTTTTGCTTCTTGGTGATCCCGGCGCGATTCGAACGCGCGACCGTCTGCTTAGAAGGCAGATGCTCTATCCAGCTGAGCTACGGGACCGAAGGCGCAAAAATAGGGCGTTTCCTCGGGAAGAGACCCGTTTTAAAACGGCTATCTACAGACGAATATGTAATTTCACTCCCTATCTCCGCTATGAGAATGAAAAAGCTCCCTCAACAGCCGGCTCTTCGCCTTTTAATTGCACTAAGCTTAATGCCTTTGGCGTCCGCTGTGGGTCAAAATGGCCCAACCTGGTCGGACGACATTGCATGTTTAGTGTATAGCCATTGCAGCAGTTGCCACCGCACAGGAGGAATCGCTCCTTTCACCTTGGAGAGTTATCAAGATGCCCAAAGTAATGGTCTAGCCATGAAGCTCGCGGTACAGTCAAACAGCATGCCCCCGTGGCCAGCCGCGAGTAACCAAGGGCATTTGGGATTTAGAAAAAATCTCACCTGGGACGAAAAGGCATTACTCATGCAATGGGTAGATCAGGCCATGCCTCGTGGCGACAGCAGTTCCGAGCCGCCAGCACCAAGCTTTGCCTCCAACTTTCAAATTCCCAATCCAGATTTGGTGGCAGAATTTGATCCATATACCGTGCCTGCCTCGCTTGCCACAGATATCTACCGATGTTTCATTGTGAATAACCCTTTGAACGGCACCAACTATTTGAATGAGATTGAAGTCATTCCAGGAAATGGGGATGCCGTCCACCATGTGTTACTTTTTTGGGATAACAGCGGGATTCCCGCCCAAAAAGACAGTGCCGATCCTGGTCCTGGTTACACAAGTTTTGGAGGTATTGGCAGTAACTCCGCGGTGCTTGTTGGCGGCTGGGTTCCTGGTCAAGATAAATGGGTAGCCCCTCCAGGCATGGGCTTCTGGGTGCCTCAAGGTGGGGTCTTTGTCGCCCAAATTCACTACCCCACAGATGCCGCCGGCAAAACAGACAGCACGAAGGTCCGTTTGAAGTTTTCGCCCAACCTCACGCGCCCCTATTTTATGAGTCCAATTTTGGATCACGGAGGCACCATGACCAATGGCCCGTTAATCATCCCTGCCAATCAGACCAAAACATTTCATAGCCAATACACGGTCGGTCAGGATGCCACGATTGCGAGCATTCTCCCTCATGCGCATCTCCTGTGCACCTCAATGCGTGCTTTGGCCATCAAACCCAACGGAGACACCATTCCATTGATCGACATCCCGCAATGGGATTTTCATTGGCAAATGAATTATCGTTTCAAGAATCTGATCAAAATCCCAGCAGGAACAGTCCTCCATGGCTGGGCAACCTATGACAACACGGCGTTCAATCCCAATAATCCGAACAGCCCTCCTCAAATGGTAACCCTAGGAGAAGGCACGACGGATGAGATGATGCTCTTTTACTTTGGCTATACCGCCTACCAACCAGGCGACGAAACGACGGTGATTGACCCCTCAGGGCATGCGACGCACCTGGGCAATTGTTCCATGAGTCATCTGTCTTTGGCCGAAGATGCTCATCCTCAGTCCTGGCACCCAAGCCCAAATCCCGCGCATGATATGTGGTATGTGCATCCTCCGGTTGACGCGCTTTTCCTGCGCATTACAGACTCAATGGGTCGAACGGTCTATGCAGGTGACCCCGTGCCAAGTATAGACGTGCGGGCATGGATGAGCGGGCTATATATAGCGCAGATGCAAACGAAGCGTGGTACTTTTGTCGTCAAATGGCGCGTACACTGAATTTCTTTCTAAGCCTGACACTTTGCTTTTGCAGTCATGCTGCCTGGGCTCAGTCGGGTGAAGGACAGGCAAATCGATCGGCTATCGCCTCTGCTTTAGTGCCTGGTGCCGGGCAATTCATGAACAAGCAAGCTTGGAAGGCGCCGATTGCATGGGCTGTGATGGCCGGTTCAGGGTATTTTTTATACACGAATCAGAGTACGCTGAATCGCCTCAATACCGCCATTGATTTGCGCTATGACAACGACCCGATGACGGTGGACGAGTTTGATGGACGATTCACGAATAATCAACTTTTCACCCTGAAAAGTGAGACGCGTCG
>JAHEGI010000016.1:0-4517 GCA_024639785.1 Cryomorphaceae bacterium | reverse complement strand
CGCCAACCCTGCGCTCAACGGCTGGGCGCTGCAGCCTGGCGCACCCGATGATGCCCTCCCCATCCATGCGGTCCGAAAAGACCCCGTTCCCGGCACCCATACGGTGACCTACGATTCCGCGGTGGATCAACTCAGCTTGACGCATGTGGCTCATTCGCGCGCAGGTTTTGCCCTTGGAGCCGTGGTTGCTGCCGAACGCATAGGAACCTTGTCCTCCGGAAGCCATACTTTTGCCTCCCTCCTCTTTCCTCCAGCACGCTAAAACGCGCCTGAGACCATGATCTCCAAGCTCCAAAAGTTCACCGAAAGTGTAACCCTCGATGTTTTAGGCGTCGTCATCGTTGTGAGTGCCTCCATCGCGATGGGCTACCACCTCACAGTAATTGACGGCATTCCCATTGGCATTCTGTCGACCGTTGGGGCGGCCTTTTCCATGATGGCCACGCGGTTGGTGACCAAGCGCAACAACTGGGGCAACCTCATTGGCGTCTTAACCACGGTGAATACGACTATTGTCGATTACTATTTGGGCAACCAAGCCGCCTTGCTGACCTATCCCGTTTCCTTTTTTGGAAATATTGCGTCGTTTTGGTTTTGGCGCAAGAAGGGCAACCGAACGCCGCGCAAATTTGACAACTGGTACTTTGTCAATGCAGGAATTGCCACCGTCATGGCCATTACCCTGAATTACATAGGCTTCAGTGGCTATTTGGCACATGAAATTTTGCAAGAGGACTTGGCCAAATTTTGGGTAACGACGATCATCACGGCCCTCACCTTTTCCGGCACCCTCAACATGCCGCGCATGTACGCCGACACCTGGGGCTTCTACGAGGTCTACAACGGCTTTAAACTCTACCAGAACGTACTCTTCGGCAACATTGCCTACGTGGCCAAGTACATCTTCTACTTGATCAATGCCCTGCTGGGCTGGCTCGTGTGGCACCAAGTGCGCCGCCGCGAGTCGAATTAAGGCTGAGTTTCCTGAGGGAGGCCCCAAGCCCAATAGGCTTCGTGTTTGGCCATGCGTCGATGTGTAACCCAGAGACCGAGGAAGAAATTGACGCTTATGGGCATCAGAAAGGGGTAGTTGACTGGATCCAGAAGTCCTATTCCCATAAACACACAAAACAAGACGGTTTGGAGGAGCCAAACGGCATTGCGTGCCTGACTTTTCCGGCGTCCTGATCGTTCTACCCAGCCAACCACAGCAGCTGCAGCGAGTCCCCAGGGGATGGACACGAAAAAAGCAATGCCCCAGCTGATGAACGTGATAATACCAAAAATTCCCAAGGTATCAGCATCCATCATGGCCACCGAATAGACGGCAGCTAGCATCCCAAAAAGTACCCCTGCCAGGAAGCCTGTCCAAACCCCCACCAAGAAAAAGAAGCCAAAGCGCAGCCCAAAAGAAGCACTCATCCTTGACTGCGTTTGAGCAGTTCGGCGTGCAGCACATCGACTTGCTCCGCCAGATGGGCTTCGTCCCCATCGTTTTCCACGATGAAGTCACCCTCCTTTAGATAGCTTCGCTTTTTTGCATCCGACCATTGGCGGGCCATGCGCTGCTCCACTTCTTCCCGACTCATACCCGAACGCGCCATCACACGCTCCACCCGCAGGTCGCGTGGGGCTTCCACCAAGACGATGGCGTCGCAGGTTTGGAACGTTCCGGACTCAAAAAGAATAGCGGCCTCCCGAAGGATGTAGGGGCTGGTTTGCGCCTGGTGCCAAGTCACAAAATCGTCGTGGACCGCAGGATGCACTAAAGCGTTGATTTGGGCTGTTGCCTCAGGGGTACCGAAAGCCTTCGCTGCGAGCTCCTTGCGCTGCAAAACCCCATCGATATAGATTCCGGGGCCAAAAGTCGCTTCAATCGCCGCTTGAAGGCTCGGGCTTTCCGACATAAGGCGCTTGGCCGCGTCATCCGCCACGTAGACAGGAATTCCTTTTGCGGCAAGGAGTGACGCTACCGTGGATTTGCCCGCACCGATGGATCCGGTTAGGCCGATGTGTTTTGGAGGCATGCCGAAAGGTAGGGCGAATCGCGAATTCGTCGAAAAGCATCCATGGATTTTGCAGGAATTGCCATGGTCGTGCCTTTGCTAGCCCGATGACTTACTTCCAGTCTAAGCTCGCAGACGTTCCAGCCGCACTATGCGGTGCGACCCAGAAGCTAAAGGTCCCGGGCTCAAACAAGCGCTCACCTTCGGAGGTAGTCACGCTGAGAAGATCTGCCGTTACGCTAAACGACACCATGCGCTCCTCCCCGGGCTTCAATGTTACGCGCTGGAAGCCGATCAACCGGCGGACGGGTTGAACCCCCACGCTGCTATGGTGGTCTCGCGCGTAGAGCTGGACGACTTCGTCCACGGCCACTTTTCCTTCGTTTTTGACGAGAGCCGTAACGGCGATGGAATCCCCCATCTGTTTGGCTTGTGTAGCGGCATAGGTCACCGTAGAATACGTCAAGCCATAGCCAAAGGGATAGGCGGGTGTGTTAGGACCGTCGCCGTAGTGGGACCAGAATACGGCATCCGAAGGACCAGGGCGGCCCGTGTTGAAGGCTCCATAATACAAGGGGATTTGGCCTTCCGTACGAGGAAAGGTGACTGGAAGACGTCCACTCGGCGAGCGCTTACCCATCAAGAGGTTGGCGATAGCGGGTCCGCCCATGGTGCCGGGCTGCCAAGCGAGCAGGATGGCATCTACCTGTTCGGTAATATCTTCTGGTAAAATCATAGGACGCCCCGCATAGAGCACGAGCACGACATGTTCTTGCACCTTGAGAACCTCCCGAATCATGTGCTCTTGCACCCCTGGCAGATGCAGGGACATACGCGAACGGGCTTCTCCCGAGTGGAATCCGTGCTCACCTAACGCTAGAATGGCGATTTCCGCATTTCTCGCGGCATCTACCACCGAATGTAGACCTGCGGTATCCGTGGTATTTATTTCGGCCTCAAAAGGGAAGCTGATGGGGCCTTTTAGGAAAACAGGGCCGCTCGCTACGGCCATGCGCTTTTCGCCGCGCACCTGCACCATGCCCTCATAGAGCGAAAGAGCCGTGTTATCATCGCTAGAGACACGCCAGTTGCCCAGGGGACTGTTCTTTTCCTGAACCATGGGGCCTACCAAGGCGATGGCTTGCTTCTTGGTCAGTGGAAGAATGCCATTGTTCTTGAGGAGAACGGCTGATTTTTCCGCTAAGTCCTGCGCATCGGCCGACCATGGTGACGTAGTAGGCTCCCAACTTCCTGGACGCTTGCAATAGCGATAGGGATCGTCCATGAGGCCGAGGTCAAACTTTAATTTGAGGACACGACGTACGGCATCGTCTACGATAGATTCGGAAATCTCTCCTTCACGGACTAACGCCGCCAAGTACTGCACATAGGCCAAAGACTCCATATCCATATCGCAACGCGCGGTGGCTGCTTGTTGGGTTGCTTGCGTTAAATTTTCCGCATACCCGTGGGCCTGCATTTCACCGATGGAACCCCAATCGCTGACAAGTACCCCCTCAAAGCCCCAATCCTCCTTGAGCACCGAAGCCAAGGCCTGGTTCCCGGTAGCCGGAATTCCGTTAAGGGTGTTGAAGGAGTTCATGAAGGTGGCCACACCCGCCTTTTTAGCGGCTTGGAACGGCGGATAAATGACATTGTAGAGCGTGTAGTCGCTAACGTCTACGGTGTTGTAATCGCGCCCTGCTTCGCTAAAGCCATAGCCCGCAAAGTGCTTGGCGCAGGCGGCCATACTGAGCGGATCGTTTAGAGCGCTGCCTTGAAATCCATGTACACGGGCTTCCGCAATTCGGCTTCCCAAGAAGGGATCTTCCCCCGCACCTTCCATGATGCGGCCCCAGCGCGGATCGCGTGAGATGTCCACCATGGGCGCGAACGTCCAATTCAATCCATAGGCCGTGGCCTCCTCGGCGGCGTTGCGAGCACTTTTTTCAATCGCTGCTAAATCCCATGAGGCCGCCTCCGCTAAGGGCACAGGAGAGAGTGTCTTGTAGCCGTGAATGACGTCGCAGCCAAAGATCAAGGGAATGCCCAAACGGGTCTCCTCCACGGCCACACGCTGCATGGCGCGTACTTCCTCTACGCCTTGCACATTGAGCACCGAGCCCACCCAACCGTTGCGCAGGTGTTGGTACTTGGTGGCGGCATCGCCCCCTACAGGCGCTGGACCCGTCGCATTCCAGAACCCATTGTACTGGTTCATCTGTCCCACCTTTTCTTCTAAGGTCATGAGCTCAAGGACGGAATCCACGCGCCATGCGGTGGATTGCTTTTGGGCCAATGCAGAAGCGGCCACGAGGATGGCACTAAGGAGGTATACCTTTTTCATATCAAAACTTAAAGCGGTTGGTAGCTGAAATTACGGATCACAACTTCGTAGGCCCCGCCAATGCTAGGGCCACTGTCCTGACCTTCAAAGAGCCATAGATTGAGGCGTGCATTTGTCGTTGGGCCGGGAGCTGGAATCACAATGGGATTGCTTTGAACACCACC
>JAHEGI010000003.1:83196-177697 GCA_024639785.1 Cryomorphaceae bacterium | reverse complement strand
GGGCAGGGCCGCCGCGACCGAAAGGGTGGTTCTTCGCATTCCGGTCAGTCCGGTTCATCGAACGGAAAGAGGCAAGGCGGATTTAAAGGTGGGAAGAAGCGACGCAAGGGCCCGAGTGAGCTACTGTAACATTGCTTCAAAGGAATTGAGGAATGCTCTGATTTCGATCAATTCACTTTGATCAGAGTTGAATCAAAATCTCACTATCCGAACTGAATTAATGACAGATAGGGTTTGATATAAACTTCAATGAGTTTGCTACAAAGCTCACTGAAAGAGGCTTCAGGGCGAAAGGGTAAGATTATCTTTTGCAGAATCTAGTGAGGATAAGTTGAAAGAAATAAACATTGCCTACAGGTTATTAAAGCTCCTATGCCTAATTTAATCTATACTTGTTCCTCATTTGAATGAGATATTTTCACATGGCTACCAAGCAAAAAACAAAAGTGGATGAAATTTTTTAATGTTATTTCTGGCTCGACTTCGGTTAAATCTTTATTGAAATTGTCGGTATTTGTGTTTTTTACACTCCAAGTCTCTTGCCTGAGCGCTCAGAGTCTGTTACAAGAGAAATTCATCTATTCAACTGAATGCGATAATTGTCAAGTTGCATTCTCGAATTCGCGTAAGGTATTTATCATTACCCCTGATTCACTGGATCTCTTAAAAATTCAATATTCATCAGATAGCACCTTCATGCCGGGTGGTTATGCTGAAATCCAATTGGACTCTAATGAGGTTTTTGTTGGAATGGCAAAAGATTCCGTTTTCACGCTCAAAAAATTTCGCTTTAGTTCTTTAGTGACAGTGAGCGGTTTTGGATTAAAGTCTCTGATGGGTGGACAGACCCGAGAATGGCAATCGAATTCTAATTCTAGTGAAATTTGGTCATTTGGGAGATCATATTACGTGAAGAGTTCCTCGAATAACGGGATGGTTGAAGAAAGAGACCTCATGAATGACAGGGTGGTCAACACCGTGAATTACCTTGGGTCAGATAGTCTTGTCAAAGTAGAAAAGTTCAACGAAGTTATTTTTGGATTATTCCATAACGAATCCCGAGGTACTATAGCTAAGTACTTAGATCAAAATCATGGGTGGATAGAGTTTCCTTATCCAGTCAATGACACGAGCCGAATTTTACGAAATTTCGTCCTTTTGGATGAGTTTACAATTATACTTGCCACAGGGGCTGATGTCCTAACAATTACCGAATTAAAGATTCGGGAAAAGATGGATTTAGATACAGCTTCTTTTGCAGATACAATTCGCGTCGGAGATTACTCATTTTTTCATGAAATCAAGGAAGGTTTCAGCCTTCCAGCCAAGGTCGACAGCCTTAAACTCAACTCTAATGAAGACATACTCCCGAAAGCCGGTACGTTGAGTGAAGTGGAAAGTGAAGGGAAATTTTCTGTGATTTTAAAAAAATTCAAAAACTCCAAGGATGCATTCGAGTTCCTGAACGCTGTAATTGATGTTTTGCCAGGCTCGCGGGTTATGTCGAAGGGTGGCGAAATGAATGTTGTGGGTCCGGCAAGGGTTAGTATTAATTCTGTCAAAGCGGATTCCGCTATGCTCTTTAAGAGTAACATAAGTTCTGGAATCTCAGAAATTTCTACTGATTTTGAGATTATTCCAAGTATGTATGTAACCTTGTACTTGAAGGATTTTAAAAGTAAAAATACTCTAGCTTCTAAAGTCTCATTTTTTGATCGCAATGCGGATTCAATTTTATACGAAGATTTTATAGAAACCGGAATATTTCATTTCGTCTTTCCGAAAAGCAGAAGCGATATAGGCCTGACTGTAAGTGCTCAAGATTTTGTCCCTAAGTCTCTTCGGATTCGAGTTGATGATTTTAAAATGTCCCAAAGGTTTTCTCAAATTGTCTATTTGAATCCAATAGAGGTGGAAAAACCTTTTAGCCTAAATCTGAACAACATTTTATTTGATTTTGATTCGCATTCTCTAACGGAGGTTGCAAAGTCAGAATTAAGAACTTTGTTAGGTTCTTTGGGAGGGTTAAATATTGATAGTGTATCGATTACTGGTCATTGTGACAGCATTGGGACAAATAAATACAATTATTCCTTGGGATTGCGTAGAGCCAGATCCGTCAAGAGTTTTCTTCTCAAGGATTTGGGTGATCAAATTAGCTTGTACACTGAATCTAGAGGTGAGGATGTTCCATTAGAATCGAATGACACCGAATTTGGACGACAGTTAAATCGCCGGGTTGAGTTTTATTTGAAGCTTCGAAAAGAAGATAAGGTAATGGAGTTTGAGAGCGAAGTTGGTGGACCTCAACAGCTTCTAATGCCTGAAATGTCCTCCGCGAGCTAACCCACGTCTTTACCCAGGCGCCGAGGGCCAAATTCCATGGTGATCGCTACGATCCATTGCTTCGGTCCCTGTTTACGGATTCGGAGGTACCTCCCGTTTGATTTCAAGCCCATGCCATTCTGAATCGTGCAAGTACATTGTGTGAGCTCCCCCTTTGGCATGAGTGACCTGCATCACGCTTGATTAAATCTAAAATCACGATGTTTGAGTCATGGCAAATTCTATCACTTTAAGAGAGCACTGGGAACACATCTATGAAACCAAGCCCGCGAATCAAGTTTCATGGACCCAAACGTCACCCCAGCCGAGCTTAGATTGGATCCAAAAGTTGAAGCTCGATCCCAAAGATTTGATTGTGGATTGCGGAGGGGGACGTAGTGCCTTGGCCGAACAGTTAGTGGATTCGGGGCATCTTCAAGTGGAGGTTTTTGATATTTCGATACGCTCCTTGGCGCAAGCTAAGCTTGAACTGAAGTCGGAGGAAGCGCGCCAAAACATCTCGTATCGGGTTTGCAATGTGTTGGATTATAAGCCGGAAAAGCAAGTCCAACTTTGGCATGATCGGGCCGTGTTCCATTTCATGACGGAAAAGACAGACATAGAGACCTATGTGGAGCTGGTTGAAAAAATGGCACCGGCGCATGTAGTCCTAGGCACTTTTGGCCTGGATGCGCCCGACCAATGCAGTGGCCTCGCGGTGAAGCGCTACGATGCATCCACGCTTTCGGCATTGTTTTCTCGAACCCATGAACTCGTCCAGTCAGAGGATTTAATTCATCGCACTCCTACAGGAAAAGAACAGCATTTTACGTTTGTTCAGCTGAAACTCCGTGGGAATTTGTGATGTGACACGCATCACATTGTCTGCTCCATTCAAGAGTATCTTAGACAGACCTAAACATAAATCAACGCTCAAATGATGGACTTTTTACTCAATCCATGGCCCTGGTGGTTTTCAGGAGCCATGATTTCGGTCATAATGTTTGCCCTGATCTTTTTCGGTAAATCTTTCGGTTTTTCTTCCAATTTGAGGACGATTTGCGCCATGACCTTTGGTCGAAATGTAAAGTTCTTCGATTTTGATTGGCGGGAGAACACATGGAACCTCACCTTCTTAGTTGGGGCTGCGATCGGTGGGTTCATTTCCTATGCTTTCATGCATGGCGGTGAGGCCATTGACCTTTCGGAAGCTACCAAATTGGATTTGGCTGCCTTGGGATTCGCCGCTCCTACAGATTTGCAGCCATCGGAAGTGTTTTCATGGGAAGCGGTATTGACTCTGAAAGGTTTTTTAGTGCTTGCTGTGGGAGGATTCTTGGTTGGCTTTGGAACGCGCTATGCGGGTGGATGTACCTCCGGACATGCCATTTCTGGCCTTTCCAACCTTCAATTACCCTCTTTGGTAGCGGTGATTGGCTTTTTTATCGGAGGCTTGCTGATGACGCACCTCATCTTCCCATACATCTATTAAACCGCTAGACTTATGAAATTCTTCAAATACTTAGTGGCCGGGACGATCTTCGGTATCGTCATGGCGCAATCGCAAGCGCTTTCTTGGTATCGAATCCAAGAAATGTTTCGCTTCCAGTCTTTTCATATGTATGGTATTATCGGGACGGCCGTTTGTCTCGGGGTCCTTGGGGTCTTTTTGATTAAAAAATTTCAATTGAAGGACATCCAAGGCAATCCCATCGAATTTGCGCCAAAAGAACCCCAGATGATTAAGTCGCTTTTGGGTGGAACTATTTTTGGATTAGGCTGGGCGTTAAGTGGTGCGTGTCCAGGTCCTATTGTGGTTAATATTGGCTACGGTATTTCTTCGATGTCCATCGTGCTGCTCTTTGCCGTCTTCGGGACGTATTGCTATGGCATTTTACGCAATAAGCTGCCTCACTAGATGAACTCGCAGGATCCTCATAGGCAGATGGACGCTGTCCACGTGAAATTGTTCAGGCAATTTTGGGGTCTTGTTAGCTTTTTGGTTCTTTTTATTCTCTTGCTATTCCTGTACATCGGGTATTTTACCCAACCTGCCACGTGGTGGTCAGAATGGCTAACGGCGAAGCCTCAACCCAGTGAGTCGATAGCAAGCACCCTGAGTACCAATCAGGCGGAGGTCCGTTACTGGGTAGCACCAGACATTGAGTCGCTGAATGATGAGGGACAAAAATTACAGCTCCGGTATGGAAGAGAATTGGTAGCACATACCGCTCAATATTTTGGTCCGAACGGTTCAATCGAAGCCAACAAAACGAATGGCTTGAATTGCCAAAACTGCCACTTGGAGGCAGGCACAAAAGTGTTTGGAAACAACTACTCTCGGGTCGCTGCTACGTATCCCAAGTTACGCGCTCGCTCCGGTCAAGTAGAAGACGTATACAAGCGAATCAACGATTGTTTTGAACGGAGTTTGAATGGACAAGCCCTTGCCGTCGACTCGAAAGAAATGCAAGCCATGGCGGCCTATATCCAATTCCTGGGGAAGGATGTGCCAAAAGGGGAAAAGCCGCCTGGTTCAGGTTTCAAAGATTTGGCCTTTCTCAATCGACCGTTGGATCCAATTCATGGCGAATCCGTCTATGTGGATAAATGTGTTTCATGCCACCAAGCGGATGGTCAAGGGTTAAAAGATCCGAATGGAGTCTATACCTATCCGCCTTTATGGGGCCCGCTATCCTACAACCAAGGTGCGGGGCTCTACCGCATGTCCAACTTTGCGAAATATGTCAAGTGGAACATGCCGTTAGGCATCAATCATGATGACCCCGAACTGACGGATGAAGAGGCTTGGGATGTGGCTGCCTGGGTAAATACCCAACCGCGCCCGGGCAAGGATCTTTCCCAAGATTGGCCAGACATTGCCAAGAAACCCTATGATCACCCCTTCGGTCCGTATGCGGATGGCTTCTCCGAAGCACAACACAAATTTGGTCCCTTTGGTCCAATTAAAGCCAAACTCGAAGCGCTGGCTACAGGCGCGAATTAATACTGATACGAACGCAACTCCCTCTATCTTATGAAACGTAGATCCTTTTTACTAGGCGCTGGCGCCCTTGGCTCGGTCGCCGCATTCAAAGGCGTGCAAATGCTAATGTCCGATGAAGTCCCTGCCAATGAGCAGGGGAGCGAATCAGGAGATTCTGGAGATGGGAGTGGTAATGCCACGGTGACCATTCTGCAAACTACGGATGTGCACTGTCAAGTGCATCCGCATGATGAGCTCTTTTGGGAAAATGATCAAGCCGTCTACCGAAAGACGGGAGGGTACGCGCATTTGGCCACCTATCTGAAGCAAGAACGTGCAAAACATGCGCACAGCTTTTTAATGGACACCGGGGATATGTTCCAAGGCTCTGAGCTCAGCGTAAAAACGACTGGAAAGGCCATGGTGCCTATTTTGAATGCCCTAGGCTATGACCTCTACTTGCCAGGAAACTGGGAAGTGGTTTACTACAAAAAAGCCATGCAGGAGCTCTTAGGTTCGTTGCACGCACCGAAAGTGTGTGCAAACATGTACCACGATGCGGGGGATGGAGCGCGCGGTGAGCTTATTTTCCCTCCATACCATATCTGGACAGTCAATGGCGTCAAAATTGGCTTCTTGGGGTATACCGACCACCTAGTCCCCGTCCGCCAGTCTCCGAACTATTCGAAGGGCATCCTGTACTCCAAGCCCGAAGAAAACACCGCACACTATGTGGATGTACTGCGCAACCAGGAGCAATGTGCCGCGGTCATCATCATTGCCCACATGGGGCTGTCCCAGCAGATCGCCCTAGCCAATTTAGCCGTCTGTGAAGGCGTTGATTACATTTTTGGTGGGGACACCCATGAGCGCGTGCGTGTGCCTATTCAATGTGCCTACGCCAAAGTAGTTGAACCTGGTGCGTTTGGCTCTTTTGTGGGGCGTTTAGAAATGCGTTTCGAAAATGGTGAATTGGTCGAGGACACGTACACGCTGGATGAGGTAAACGCAGAGCAATATCCTGCAGATGCAAAAATGGCAGCGATTATTCAAGAAAACGAGGCGCCATTCCATGAAGAGATCGAGACGATTGTTGGGTATAGCACCTTGCCGCTGTACCGCTATTTCGTGATTGAGAATCCTATGGATACCATGATCCTCAATGCCTTGCATTGGAAACTAAAAGAAGTAGACGTCGTCCTTTCTAACGGCTTCCGATTCTGCCCGCCCCGAACGACTCCGGACGAAACAGGTCATATTCCAATCACGGCGGGGTATCTCTACGACATGCTGCCGGTGGATTCCAATGTCCGTATAGCCCAAGCGAATGGAGCTCAAATAAAAAAATGGCTCGAAAAGGAGTTGAATAATGTGTTTGCCAAAGAAGCAGCCGAACGTTTTGGCGGCTGGGTAATCAAATTCCAAGGGATGACCATTGAGTTTGAAGCCTTTGCTCCAAAGGGGCAGCGCGTCAAAAAGGCCCTCATTCACGGCGAACCCATTGAGCTATCGCGCATGTATACCCTGTCCGCTTGTGAACGCGATGGAGATCCTGATGATATTCTCTGCCGAATCAAGGGGGTTCAAAATGCGGTAACCAAGGATTTCACTTTACACGAAGTAATTAAAGAATACCTCGCAGCGAATAGTCCTGTGACGCCTACACCTCCTCAAGCAGCCAAGGTGCTCGACGCCCCTCAAACCCTTCTTACACAGGTGTCAGGGGTCGATTATCAATTTGTCTAAAGTTGATACACCGCACCGATACCGGCGTGGTAAGGTATTCCCGTGCTCACTTGAAGTTTCCAATTTGGACTGAGACGGATTGGAGCAAAGAGAATAAGGGCGACGGGTCCTAGCCCAGGGCCCTGGGTGGCTCGATCATTCCAGCGGAGGTCAAGTTCACCCCCTAAGGCGATACGCTGCGTGAGGGAAAACACTTTGCCCAATCCAAGTATAGGACTGATTTGTGGTCTATTCACATCGCCTGAAAACCAATCCGTGTAGCGCGTCATGGCGATTCGGGCACTTGCATAGTTCTTTTTACCCAGGTCCACATTAAGCCCAATTTCATTGGAACTAGCGAAATCCAAGGCTCCGCCCACGCGTGTATGCATGGATAGGCTGAGTTGAGCTTGAGCGCTCCAACACGCACAAAACAGGAAGAGGGGAAGAAGTGCTTTAGACATGCTTTGAAGGTACAGCCTTGATCCGTTGGTAGGCATAAAAAAAGCGCCCGGGAAAACCCGGGCGCTCTGAGATCAGGGAAGGAAGAATTAACGACCTACCACAACATTGAATTTAGACTCTTTCCCATCCACGGATTGAATGTGGAAGAGATAGGTGGCAGAGGGAAGGGCGCTGACGTCTACTTTCAAAACGTTACCGTCTTTTTGGAGTTCGTCTTGGCTCAAGACCATGTTGCCGGCCATGTCATACACATGCAAGCTGCCTTCGTTCACCATGTTTACCATGGGCACATTCAAAATGTGAGCGGCGGGCACGGGGTAAGGCTTGATCTCAACAGCCGTTTCATCGACAGAGATGTTGTTCTCACTCATGATCAACTGAATCGTCGGTACATAACCGTCCCATCCGTTCTCGCTCCACGTGCCATCCACCATCAACAGATCCACAGGCTGCGCCGTAGACTGCTGGTCATTGAACGTGTAGGCTGGGTCACGAGAGAAGTTGATGTACATGTCTGTATTCGCAGAAACTACTGCGACCACATAACGCTGGTAGTTGTCCATTTCCAAAGGCGTTTGGAACATGTGCGTTACCGCTGAATCTTGGTATTCATCCAAGAACATATACGATTCTAGAAGCAATGGTGTATTGGACAAGGTGCTGGTGCTGATTCCTGGGTCATTCAATCCAAAGAAGAAATCATCCCATTCATACACAGCAATGTCGACCGCGCGACCAGTGATGGAATCACCGTTGGTCATGTAGGCCGCAAATTTCACCCCATCAAGGGTCATGGCGGAAGCATCTTTGTGATAGAAGTGCACCGCGGGAGCCCAATAAGAGAAAGAGCTTGGACGTACAGAATTGTTGTCCAATGGCTGGAAGTCGGCATCCACACGTGCGTATGAATAAATACCATCATTCATGCGAACCGTGTAGCTGATTTCATTGTCCGCAGGGAAGTCATCCGTCCCGCCCGTGATTCCCACCATGTACGTGAATACATATTCACCATTTGGATAGGAGTTCTGCTGGAAAGGAGGGAAGGAGATATAGCTAGAGTCGCCAATGTTTAAACCAAAGCTATTTGTGCTATTGCTATAGACGGTGCTACCATTGTACGTGACTTCGGCGCTTGCATAGGCTGCAGTTTGGTTGCTCGAACCATCATTGCGCATCCAGAAGCCAAGATCTACCGAGTACGCGGTCGAGTCAGAAGAAATCAACTGCGGACGAGCCATTTGGTTTGGCGAAAGCACTTTGTCTGAGGTCATCGCGAGGTCATTGGCAAATGCGCCCACTTTCGCACCCAAGAAGGCAACTACGGGGGTACCTGCGTCTACCTGAGCTTTGAAAATTTGGCCATCCCCATTGGCAACAAAGGCCACGGGAATCGTGACATTCATACCATAGTCACCGCCGGCCATGTTGATTAATCCTCCTGAAGGGTCGGAATCTAAGAAAGCGTTGTAAATGATAACTCCAACCGCACCGCGCAATTGGGCAAAGTATGCCTTCGCACCAAACTGGCAGCCGCCGCGAGAAATCAAAACAATTTTCCCTTCAAAATCCACATTCGAGTTCATCACGCCTGCGGAGTCACATCCACAACGACTGTTCGGAAAATTGTATCCATAGCTGTTGTTCGTCGTCGTGTCTCCATCGTCCATCATGATTAGGGTATCCAATACCGCATCCGCTGGATTCAGAAGATTAGCAAGTCCCCATGCAGAGCCGTCGCCTTGGTTTGTGTGGTCGTACAAACCAGCGATGGTGGAGGGGTTCATTACGTTCAAAATGACCGTTTGCGCGTTCATCGCAAAGGCTCCAAAGAACAATAATGCACTGAGAGTTAGTTTTTTAAGCATAAGTTTCGTTTAGGTGGTTATGTTTCTTTGACCAAGTTACAGAAAGATATCAACACATAAAAGCTTGAATACCTGCGATTTCGATCAATTCGCAAAGATCATCTGCTTCGTTCCCACGCATTCACCCCCTACGAATAAACTATAAGTATAGGTGCCCACCTGTCCGTAGCCATGGTCGTACAGGACTTCGTTCAAGCCCGGCTCTAGCGGGATGTGAATGATTTCCAGCAAGCGTCCTTGGAGGTCGGTCACCCGGATCTCGCCTTTTGTGGGCGTTTGGCTTTCAGCTACATGCACCCCAATCCAGGTGGATTCATCGAAGGGATTCGGGCGGTTTTGAAGGAGTTCGAAGGGAGCTGTCACTTCAACGGTCTCATGTTCCTCGAGGCCAATTTGCCCAGCCAAAACCATCTTTTCTTCACTGAAGAGGCTTTCTAGTTTCTGGCCGTCTGGCATAGTTCGAACCGCACAGGCGCTGATGAAATAGACATTTGCAGAAGGGACACCACCGATCCAATGATTAGGACCGCTGGATAATTCGGCGGTCATCGTGTCAAATTCGGTCAGAGCAGTCCGAACCATGATTCGAACTTCAGATTCTGGCGTCCAGGTGGATACTTCAAAAAAAGCGGTAATGGTAGAACCATTGTTCGGCGTATACGAGCCGACCACAAAAACATCCGAAGGAGGCGGCGGGGCATAGGCCGCCATCACGGCGGCATTCGCGTTGATCAAGGCATTTCGGCCCAAATAATGGAAGTCTACATAGAAACTGTCCACTTCGCCGTCGCCATTGGTATCCGCTCCCAAAACGTCGCCCGACGTGTGCTGCCGGTCGGTGTAGCCCGGTCCATTGCTGGCATTTCCATGTTCATTGGCGGAGGTAAAGCGAATCGCGGAAAACCCGCGTTGGCGGAATGGGATGTGGTCGCCGCCACGCCCTGTGCGGTCCTCTGCGGCCATAACAGACACTTGCATGGGCACGCCTTTCCATCCGCCTTGAGCCGACCCGATGGCGCTCAATTCCTCTTGATGCTGCAGCTTGACATAGCGTGCAAGCTGCTTGTGGGCTGAATTAAAACTGCCAGCCGAAAAGAGGCGCACCTGCGTACTGTCAATGGCGTTGACGCCCGGGCAAGAGGGCGCGGAGGAGGTCTGACCGCAAATGATTCCACCGATCACGTCGTTGTTAAAGACGGCTGCGATGGGCAGGTTTTCTTGATCCGCATACTGGGCGAAGGCGCCTGCCCCATAGAGCCCTTGCTCTTCACCAATGGTCACCATGAAGACCAGGGTGGCGGGGTACTCGTGGGAAGACATGATTCGGGCCAATTCCATCACAAGCGCGGTGCCGCTGGCATTGTCTTCCACCCCTTCGGCCAAGCATGCCGTGTCGCAAGGCGTGTCGCAACGGCTGTCCATATGCCCCTCGATCAAGATCATTTGATGATTCGCCGTATCCGTCCCGGGAAGGACGGCAAGAATGTTCCGGTGCTGCCCCATACCGCAGATTCCTTGATCAAATTGGAAGTAGGAGGGGATCAGGCGTCCATTCTGTTGGCTCGCGAAACGCTGAAACGACTGGTAGACCCATCGTCGCGCCGCGCCAATCCCGCGTGTGGAGGAAGCCGTGTCGCTCCCCGTATTGCGGTTTTCAAAGCTGGCCAAATGCACGATGTACGCTTTGAGGCTGTCGGCATTCAAGTCTTGGTAGATGGATGCGCTAATAGCTCTTGGGGTAGCTGTGCTCCCCAGTGCATAGGTGGTTGGGTCAAAGACTCCATGAAGGACCGAATTAGCAACCGAGGAGGTGACAGTAAAATTGCTCTGCGCGCAGACATTTGGAGCGACCCAAAGCAAAAAGACAAAAAAGCTCAATTTATTCCACCATGTTTTCATGTGCAGAAGATACACATTATACAATGTTCCTTGGTTTGTACCTTGGCTTTATATGCGTCGAATCTTCCTAATATGTTTCCTGACTTTGCTCGCCAGCGGCATGCGTGGTCAGTGCAACTTAACGGTGAGTCCATCGAGCGTAAACACCTGTCCAGGGGATAGTATGTCGGTGAGTGTGTCAGGGGGTACGGCGTATACTTGGACCCCAAGTACTGGCCTGAGTTGTAGCAACTGCCCAAATCCCATGGTGTACATGGATTCGGCAATGAGCTATACAGTGACCTCGAGTAGTTCCGGAAGTCAGAATGCGGTTAATTGGAATTTTTCCAACGGGAATACCGGCTTTGGTACCCAGTATATTTATAGTCCGACCAGTATTTGGAACGAAGGAACCTACGCAGTTGGCCCAAGTGCCAACGCCGTGCATCCCAATTTTGCCGCATGGGGTGACCACACAACGGGCACGGGGAATTACATGATTATTAATGGTTCTACGAGTGGGATCAAGACGATTTGGTCTCAGACCGTGGCCTTGCCTGCAGGGTCCAGTGCAACTTTATCGCTTTGGATGCTCACCTTGGCGACGCCTGCCGGTCAGTTCCGAGTGAAAATCAACGGGACGGTGATCGGGAGTAATCAAACTACCCCCACGACGGTGGGTGTTTGGGGAAACTACACCTTCCCATTTACCGTACCGGCAAGCGGAAATGCCGTGGTGCTCATTGAAAGTGTGAGCACGCTTTTGGCGGGGAACGACTTTGGCTTAGATGACATTCAATTCACCTATGCATGCACAGCATCGGCTACACTGAATGTGCAACCTTATCCCGTTCCGCAACCCGCAGCCTATGCGTCGGATACCCTCGGCTGTCCTGGCATATGCATCCAATGGGCAGATAGTTCAATGGTCGAAGCCCCAGGTCAGATCGTATGGCGCCAATGGGACTGGGGCGATGGAACTCAAGATACAGGGCGGTTCCCGTCGCATTGCTATGCGAGCGAAGGAAGTTATTCGGGGACTTTAACCGTCGTAACGAATCATGGATGTCGGGATACTCGTCCGCTTCAGACTATTCTCGTGGCTCCGGCCCCGAGCTTGACCGTGGGGTTTGATTCTACCCTTACCTGTGCGGTGGACCCTTTAAGCGGCCAGTTGCTGTCCCTTCCAGCCATTATTAACCCCAACGCCCAAGCATCGTGCTATAAATTTCAGGTGCAAGGCCCAGGTTGGGGGAGTCAATTCCCCGACGGTAGTCAGGTGACTGTGTCATTTAAACCCGCGGGCATTCAGCCGAGTGGACAAGTTTGGAATTTCAACGCGTCGGAGGCATTAGATACATGGTTTTCGGGGCCAATCCCTAGCCAATTCAGTGAGCGTCCGGAAGAGATTTGTTTTTACTTAACCTTTCCCAGTGGCTGTGGAGATAGTTTATGTTTCCCGCTGCGCGTCATTCCCGAAGTCGACATGCCGAATGTGTTCACTCCAAATGGCGATGGAGTCAATGACCTTTTCTTACCGAAGTTCACCTATGTCGATTGGGCGGAGTGGACCGTGTTTAGTCGCTGGGGACAAGAAGTGTATCGCAGCCAAAGCATCACGCAAGGTTGGGATGGGCGGATTGCCGGAAAGGCTGCGCCGGATGGGGTGTACTTTGTGGTGATTCGATCCGGGAATTCAGATGTTCCCGATGTGGCAGTCAGCCATGGAACGCTTCACCTGCTGCGCTAACTTTCCGAATGCGCTAGGTCCGTTCGAATACAAAGCGCTTCCCGCCATCCGCGCGTTCGACCAAGCGATATCCTTCTTCGCAGAATCCCTCTAGAGCCTCCAGGCCATCGGATGAATGATGGCATAAGTGCCTAGCCATAAGTCCCCTAGCTTGTTTACTGAATACGGACATGGCCTTTCGCTTTCCTTGTGTTACTTGCCAAAAATCCACTTCATACACATCTATTCCTGCTCGATCATAGGCCTGACCATATTCGGCGGAAGCCAGATTGATGAGGCTCTTGTCAGCGCAGACTTCCCGTAGAAAACTAGATCCTTTGGTTCGCCAATAGCTTTTGAGTCCGGTTTGACCGACTTTTTGGTCCATGTCGAGTCGGTATGGCATGATGGCATCGTCTCCTCTCAACAATCCATAGAGCCCTGATCCAATGAGTATGTTCTGTAGGGCATACGCTTGAATCTCTGGCAACATCTGTTCTACATTCAGCTTTGAAAAGGCCTCACCTTTAAATTGACCCAAAGCCGCTGCGCCGCCCTTGGCGTGCGTTTCCATATTCCAGGCGTCAATCAGGTTGAGCACCTTTTGGCTCAAACTGGCGGATGTTCCGTAGAATTCCGCGACTTTTTTTACGTTCCACCTTTTGAGATGGCCCATAAGTTTGGCGGCATCAGGAAGAAACTCAGGACTTTGGGCAGCTATAAGGGTGGTGGGGCCCATGGTCTTGGCGGAGGAAAGGAGCAACTTCATGCCTTTAAAGGTAAGGTGGATATATATTTGGCACAGGCTTTGTAACTATTGAGACGCACTGATTAGAATAGCCCATAGTTGAAAACCTACTCCTCCATTTTAGTCTTTATTCTGGTATTGGTTGTGAGCCACACGCTGAGTGCTCAGGTGGAGGTGGAACGCGCCTACATTGAATTTCGCGTGTCGAACCCATCCGCTCCCAACTGGGTAGTGAAAGCCGAACCGGATAGTGTGTACAATCCGCTCAACGAAGTGGTGGTCTCCGCCTATCGGTCGGTCGAAAACAAGCGAAAAGTCATTCAAGAGGTCGCTGTAATTAGTCAAGGGTCGATTCAAACCTCCTTGGCCTCGAATACCGTGGATGTTTTGAGTAATGTACAGGGTATCACGGTCCAAAAAAGTCAACTGGGCGGTGGTTCAATTACCCTCCGTGGAATGGAGGCGAACCGGGTGCTCCTGGTCGTAGACGGGGTTCGCATGAACAACTTAATCTACCGGTCGGGACACCTTCAAAATGCCATCACGGTAGATCCCTTTGCGCTAGAACGCGTGGAAGTCGCTTTTGGCCCAACGTCAAACGCCTTTGGTAGCGATGCTATGGGCGGTTTAGTCCATTTCTTCACCAAAAACCCTTCATTTTCGATCGATGGTCCCCGGTTTTCTGGGCAGGTATATGCCAAATACAGCACGGCCACCCAGAGCTGGGCGAAGCATGTGGAGTTGTCGAGCTCGAACCTGCGCTGGGCCTTTTACACGTCCTTGACAGAATCTGAATTTGGCGACCTGCGCGGGGGTAAGCGGATCAACCCATTCTATGGAAGTCTTTATGGCCAAAGAGATTTTTACGCCATGCGCCTGTCCCAGGGTGATTCGTTGGTCGCAAATCCCACTCCATGGATCCAAAAGGGTAGTGGCTACAGCCAATATGATTTGGTCCAAAAAATTCTGTTTAGAAATCGCCGTGACCGTCGAAATACTTTGAACATTCAAGCATCGACCTCCACCAATGTCCCACGTTACGATCGTTTGACCGACCCAAGTGGTTCAGGATTGAAGCATGGCGATTGGTATTATGGTCCTCAAAAAAGGCTCATGGCGAGCTACAAATGGGACGCGTTGAATTTATTGGGCTTTGATGGGGTTTCTGTCTTGATGTACCATCAAAATGTGGAGGAGAGCCGGATGAATCGAAAATTTGGCCACGCGGTTTTGCAGTCAAGGATTGAACAGGTCATGGTCAATGGCTTCAATTCAGATGCCATGAAGCGTTGGGGGAGCAATACGTTGCGTGCAGGGGTCGATGGATGGTTTCAAACGGTGCGCTCTTCAGCTTTTGCTCAAGATATTTTCAATGATGGCCCAAGAATGTCTTTGGATTCGCGTTATCCCGGGGGTAGAAATGAGATGTACTCCCTCGCGGCATTTGCTACCCATATCAACCAAATAAGTCCTGAGATTACGTTGACCGAAGGCTTTCGCATTGGGAATTCAGTGCTTTACAGTGAATTTGTGAACAAGGAATTCTTCCCTTTTCCATATGATTTCATTTATCAGCGGATGCCCGTGGCTTCTGGAAGCATGGGGGTGATTTACACTCCGACTGAAAGCAATAAATACTCCGCGGCCTTATCATCGGCCTATCGCGTCCCGAACATTGATGATGTATCCAAGGTCTTCGAAACAGCCCCCGGTATGCTGATTGTGCCCAATCCTAAATTGCGCCCAGAGCAAGCGTTTACCGCTGAAATAGGCAACATCCGTGTTCTTCGTGGAGGCCACAGTCTCGAGTGGAATATCTATACCACGGCATTGACCGACGCGCTGATGGTCCAGCCTTCAGAACTCAATGGGATGGACTCCGTGATGTATGACGGCATGCTCTCAGGCGTATATGCTCAGGAAAATGTGCAGAGTGCAACCATCGTGGGGTATTCCGTTCGGAGCACCGTGAATCTTTCGGGCTATTGGAAAGCCATGGGCATTCTGCAGGGTACGCAAGGTTTTGTGGGATTTCCTCAACGAGGGAACCTGGATCACATCCCTCCGGTTTCGGGTAAGCTCAGTTTAAACTGGTTGTACAAGGCCTGGAATGTGGATCTCTACATGCTCGGCAACGGATGGAAGCATATCGAAAAGTACCAACTGAATGGGGAGGACAATGAACAGTATGCAACCCCGGAAGGCATGCCTGCTTGGATTACTTGGAATGTTAGTGTCGCGTTTAAAGCAGGGAATGGGCTTTTCTGGCAGCTAGGAATTCAAAACATCCTAGACACGCAGTACCGAACGTTCGCCAGCGGCATCAATGCCCCTGGGCGGAACATTCAAACGGCGATTCGCTACAGCTTCTAAATCAGAGAGCCTCCATCCTGCGTACCTTAGGGGAAAGCCTATGTACGTATGAAGAAATTCCTTGTTCTGATGCCATTGGCCGCCCTTATGGCGTGTCAGTCTATGCCGATTACACCTGCTGTAAGCCCGGTGAGCATGGTTCCTCAGCCCCTACTCGTTGAAGTCGAAGAGGGGCAATCTCCTGCCATTTTAGAGCAGCCCGTTCGTTTTGTGAATTTGAAGACCGCGGACTTTGCGTTGACCGGAGCTTGGCCCCAAGCGGAGGATGGTTTCCCCATTGTTTTTCGCGGGGGCTATTCTCCGAAAGATTTCCATGGAGGTCAGGGTGCAGAGGGGGCGTATAGTTTAGATGTGTACGCCGATTCCATCGTAGTTCATACCGAGAGCGATGCCGGACGCTACAACGCGCTGGCGACCCTCATGCAACTCGTCCCCGTGGAGCATTGGCCCACAGAAAAGGGGGGGGCACTAAAGCTCGGTTTTGAGATAGCGCCCGTGCACATCGAAGACCAGCCACGCTATGCCTACCGCGGTATGCATTTGGACGTTTGCCGCCACTTTATGCCCATTGAATTTATCGAGAAGTACATCGACAACTTGGCCTTGCACAAGTTCAACCGCTTCCATTGGCATTTGACGGAGGACCAAGGTTGGCGGATTGAAATCAAAAAATACCCCAAGCTGACGGAGGTGGGCGCATGGCGTTCGGCGTCCCAAACGGGAGCCTACAGCGAACAACGCTTTGACAGCACCCGCCACGGAGGCTTTTATACCCAGGAAGAGGCCCGCCACATCGTGGACTATGCGGCCAAACGCGGGATTACCGTCATTCCGGAAATTGAAATGCCCGGCCATTCTCTAGCGGCATTGGCAGCCTATCCTGAGCTCTCTTGTACGGGTGGCTCCTTTGAGGTGGCCCATGGATGGGGGGTCTTTGACGATGTATACTGTGCTGGAAATCCGGAGGTATATGCCTTCCTAGAAGGGGTCTTGGATGAGATTATGGACATCTTTCCATCGCCCTTAATTCACATTGGGGGCGACGAATGCCCCAAGACCCGCTGGGTATCCTGTTCCAAGTGCCAAGCAGAAATGGCCCGAAATTCCCTCAAAAACGAACATGAACTTCAATCGCACTTCATCACGCGCATGGAGCGCTACCTCAATGCCCATGGCCGAAACATCATTGGCTGGGACGAGATCCTAGAAGGCGGCTTAGCCCCCAATGCCGCGGTCATGTCTTGGCGCGGCGTAAGCGGCGGTATTCAAGCGGCCTCCATGGAGCACAACGTGGTGATGACTCCGGGTAAGCCGTTGTACTTTGACCACTACCAATACAACCCTGAGGAGGAGCCGGTGGCCATTGGCGGATTTAATTCTTTGGCGGATGTCTATGCCTTTAATCCGGTCGAAGGGGTTCCTGCCGAATACCACGCCTACATTTTGGGCGCTCAGGCGAATGTTTGGACTGAATACATGGAAACCTCAGATCACGTCGAACACATGGTTCAGCCACGCGCTTCCGCCCTGTCCGAAGTCTTGTGGCTTGGGGCCAAGCGCCCGGGCGAAGATGCCGCCTTCCGAGAAGCCATGGACTACCATGTCCAGCGCCTGAAGGCCATGGGTTGGAACTATGCGCCCTATGAATTTGAAAAAGCCACCGGAGATGAAGCGCAGTGATTTCCTCAAGCTCGTCAGCGGTGGAGCAGCGCTGACCGCCTTATTGCCTCCAAAACTGCGCGCAGCGACGCGCTCAAATACCTTCGAGCCCGTAGAGCCGGTTTCTATCGCTACCTGGCGCTTTGGGCTGGAAACCACGGCAGAAGCCATGAAGGTCCTGAGGGCGGGTGGATCTGCCCTGGATGCCACAGAAGCAGGCGTGAAGCTCTGCGAGGCAGACCCCAAGGAGCGTTCCGTGGGTTTAGGAGGGCGTCCTGATCGCGATGGCTTTGTGACCCTAGATTCCTGCTGCATGGACCACTTGGGCAACATTGGATCGGTAGCCGCGGTGGAAAATGTGGTGCACGTGAGTTCGCTTGCTCGGGCCGTGATGGAAAAGACACCGCACGTCATGCTCGTAGGAGAAGGCGCGCGTCAATTTGCCCAGGAAATGGGCTTTCCGCTCCAAGATTTGATGGTCCCAGATTCCAAGCGGGAATGGGAGAAGTGGCGCGAAAAATCGGACTACAAGCCCGTCGTTAATATTGAAAACCACGACACCATTGGGCAGTTGTCCTTGGACGAGGAAGGTCGCCTTGCGGGCATTTGCACCACGAGCGGTATGGCCTTTAAAATGCGGGGTCGAGTAGGGGACAGTCCCATTATTGGTGCTGGCCTTTATGTGGACGGAGCCATTGGCGCGGCTACTGCAACAGGGCATGGCGAGGAAGTCATTCGCGTGGTAGGATCCTACCGGGTGGTTTCCGAAATGGAACGCGGTTTTAGCCCGCAGGAGGCTTGCGAGCGGGCGGTCCAAAAGATCTACGAATTCTTTGAACGCCGCCAGGCCGGCATTCAAGACACACAAATTGGGTTTATTGCCCTAGACAAGCGGGGCCGAACAGGCGCCTTTGCCTTGCGCCCCGGATTTCAATATGCCGTGGCCCAAAAAGGGAAAGCGCCAGAATTGGTCGACGTACGGGCCTTGTTGGATGCGTAATAACGGGTGTGCATTCCGGCTTAGAAGGATTTTCCGGCGCTAGCTTGACTTTCCAACGCATCGATGACAACACGATGGAGCTAACCTATTTGCAGGACTCCGTGGCAGTGACCCAGGGGTATACGTGATTGTTAGCGCGTTGTAACGTTGTAGAAGTCCGCTTTGTGCGGGCTTGTTTATGCCCGCTGCAACACGCTTAAGAGGGCTCGGACTTCTTCGGCATGAACTTCTAATCGTTCATGGTCCAAAATTGCAGAACTGTGCAATTGGCGGAAGCCAAGTTCTGTATAGGTCGTGGCATTGCTGGAGCGGATGCCGCCTCCAGGAAGGATTTCGATGCGCTGGCCTGCCTGCCTTTTTAACTCTTGTAGGAGTCTTCGGTTCACAGATCCATAGCCGGTGAGAATTCGGCTGAAACCTGCGCTAACGGCATCTTCGAGGCCTTGGGTGGGGTCCGAAAGTTCATCAAAGGCGCGGTGCAGCACACAGGGCAATCCCACCCCTTGGATGAACTGCTTGCAGCGCGGTACGTCGAGTTGCCCTTTGGCCGTGATGCCACCAAAAACCAAGGCATGTGCCCCTGCTTTTCGCAAGGCGAGTCCACTGGCCTGCATGTGTGCCCATTCGTCGGGACTGTAAGTGAAGTTCCCAGCTCGCGGGCGAACCATGGCGACCAAGGGTATGTTGACGCTGTGCTTTAAGGCAAAAATCCACTCCGACGGAGGGGTAAGGCCACCCACGCGGTAGTCTCTACACACTTCAAGCCGCTCTGCACCGGCCTCAACGGCTGTAAAAGCATCTTCCAATGAAAAAGTGCAGATTTCAAGCATATTTGGATCAAATATGGCACAATATTTTGGTATACTTGACGCATGAAAAACTACTTGATTGCCGCGGCCATGCTGTTCAGTGCAGCTGCTCAGGCTCAAAAGGTTGACCCTGCCTTAGCACAATTACCTTATAATCTGCTTGGTCAAGATTCTGTTGGTTTGCGTCAAATGGCTCCAGCATTTCTGGCGTTGGAAGAAAATACCTTCATCGTACAATACACGCCGTTTTTGATTACGGCAGAACTTGAAACGATTTCTCGGGATAATATGGAGCGTCGAGTCACTACGGTGAATGTGACTGCAACGGATAGAAAGCAACAGAAGGCGATCCAAAAGGCATTCCCAGGCAAGTATGTCGTTGACACTTCGGGCTTCAACCCGTTGAATCACCCAATGGGCCTTTCTGCGATCATTGAGGCCAGCCGTAGCAAGGATACCGTGCAATATGAATTCCGATTAGTACCCGACAAATTGCGTTTGCCAGACTACAGTAAGTGGATGCCATTTATCGGAGCCGTTGCAGATTCATTCCTCACGGCGGAGGATCTCTTCTATGTGGGCGATGAAAGTCACACCTTAGAACGAGGAGAGCGGCATTATTCCATAGATACGACCGATGAAGGTCAGTTGGGCTACCGAGTGGATTACAACAGTGATGTGGATGTTATTTTATATCGCCTTTTGGACGGTGCAAAGGGGGGCGAAGTGGTCTTTGTGCCCTACAAGTCGAATCTGCTCAAAGCCTCGCGCGAAATGTTCAAATATTACTTCCCTCAATTTGTGGATGGGGATGCGGATTTTGAGCTTCGAATTCGAATCGAAGGGGAGGGCGCAAGCCAACGCTACTTCTTGGGGACTCAGAGCAAGGAAAATGGCGTGAGCCATGTGCAGGAATTCACTCGACAAGAATATTTAGACTTGCTCGAGGAGGTTTCTGCAGGCTAAACGCTACAGGTCCTTTAAGCTAAAGGAAAGGGGTAACAGGGCGTTGGCATCGGCACAAACCCATGTAGCCCCTTTTTCATTGGCCAGCAGTAAGCGCACCGGGCTATTTTGTCTTTGGCTTTGCTCGCTTAGGGCCTGTCGGCACATCCCACACGGGGCCAATGGCTCATGATGTCTGTGGCTAGGGTCGCGGTATACAATCGCCATTTCGAGCACAGACTGGCCAGGCGCTTGCATATTGGCCACGGAGAGTGCTACGCGTTCCGCACAGATGCCAACCGGAAATGAAGCGTTTTCTTGATTGGTGCCAATCCAAATTTGCCCGTCCTCAGTGCGACAGGCGGCACTTACATGGAAGTTGGAATACGGGGCATGGCCGCTACCAAGCCGTTGGATTGCGGCACGAACTAGGCCTTGATCCGAGTCATTCAGGCTTGCAAGCGCATCATAGGTGTCCAGCGTGATTTCGATCTTCTTCATGTCAATAGGGGTTGGACGTGGAAATCTACGCAAAAAGGCGTGGCTTCCAACCCTACCTTTGGACGATGCGCGCAGAAATCATCACGATTGGAACAGAAATACTCCTCGGTCAGACGGTCGATAGCAACTCGGCCTGGCTAGGCCAGCGCCTGAATGAATGCGGGGTACAAGTAGAGCGAATCACCTCGATTTCGGACCAACCCGAAGCAATTAAAGCGGCGCTTGATGCGGTTCCGGCCGGAATTGACTGGATTTTAGTGACGGGGGGATTGGGCCCAACAAAAGATGACCTGACTAAAAAAGTGCTCTGTGAATATTTTCACGATGAACTTGTGTTTCATCCGGAAGTCTATGCGCACATTGAAACACTTTTTGCAAGTATGGGTCGAGTGCCCAATGCGCTCAATCGTCCGCAAGCGGAGTTGCCGGCTTCAGCTGAGGTAATTCCTAACGCGGTAGGCACAGCTCAGGGCATGCTGTGGACCCGCGGCCACCAGCGTATTCTATCTATGCCTGGGGTGCCCTATGAGATGAAAAGAATCATGGAGGATGGTATTTTGCCCCGCATGCGAGCCGAGCGGAATGAGGTGCTACTTCATCGCTATTTAGTTGTCCAAGGCATCCCGGAATCTGATCTAGCCTTGCGAATGCAGAATTGGGAATCGGCATTGGAGGTGCCGTTGACTTTGGCGTACTTACCTTCTCCAGGCCTCGTGAAGCTTCGCATTTCCATTGCGGGTCCAGCAGCGCAAGAAGATGCTTTGCTTGCAAAAATCACAGCATCTGCGGAGAGTTTAAAGCAGCTTTTGGGAGAAGACGCCTATGCCGAAGAGCTTAAGCCTTTGGAAGAGCTTATTGGCGAGCTACTGGTGGCCCGGGGTGAAACGCTGTCCACCGCAGAGAGTTGCACAGGAGGTGGCATCGCTGCGCGGATTACGTCAGTAGCAGGCAGCTCAGCGTATTTTCAAGGGGGTATTGTGGCCTATGCGAATGGAATAAAGCAGGCGCAGCTGTCGGTGAATCCGGCGGATTTACTAGTGCATGGGGCAGTGAGTGAGCCCGTGGTCAAGCAAATGGCTGCGGGTGTGCGAAAACACTTGAAAACGGACTGGGCCATTGCGACGAGCGGGATTGCTGGTCCAAGCGGTGGCTCCGAAGCCAAGCCGGTGGGCACCGTGTGGATTGCTGTTTCTGGTCCGGGGTATTCCTGGTCGCATCGTTTCCAGATGGGGAAGGATCGAGGCCGAGTGATTGAAAAGAGCATTTTGGCTGGTCTCAATGCCCTACGCCAAGGGCTATCTAGGTAATCCGGCCGTCATGAAGGGTAAAAAAAAGCCCTGTAGACCCCGTGTTTTATAGGAAACTTTATATATCTTTGCGCACCCGTTGTGAAACGGTCTTACTAAGTACTAAGTAGCTATGTCACGAGTTTGTGAAATCACAGGAAAGAAAGCGATGGTAGGTAACCACGTGTCTTTCTCGAACAAGAAGAACAAGCGCAAGTTCAATGTGAACTTATTGCGCAAGCGTTTTTACGTGCCCAGCGAGGACCAGTGGGTAACCCTGCGTATCTCTGCGGCGGCCTTGAAAACCATCAACAAGAAAGGAATTGAAGCTGTGCTTTCCGAAGCCCGCGCTAACGGCAACGTTGCCATTTAATCTGATTCATCATGGCGAAAAAAGGCAATCGTATCCAAGTGATCCTAGAGTGCACTGAGCACAAAGAGAGTGGCCAAGCTGGCACGTCTCGCTATATCACCACCAAGAATAAGAAGAACACACCCGACCGCATGGAGATTAAGAAATTCAATCCCATCCTAAAGCGCATGACGGTGCACAAAGAAATTAAGTAATCATGGCAAAGAAAGTAGTAGCAACCTTGAAAAAAGCCGGTGGTGTCAGCTACACCAAGGCATTGAAATTGGTAAAGTCTTCTAAAGGAGCCTATGCCTACGAAGAGAAAATCATCATCAAGGATGATGTAAACAACTTCTTCAACAGCTAAGATTGCAACGAGACATCGTTCAACACAGAGCCGCTCCTACCGAGCGGCTTTTTTTTACCTTGTAGTATGGCCTTGTTTGGATTAGGAAAGACCCGTGAGAGTTTGCTTGGCAAGCTAAGTCGTGCCGTTGTTGGCCGGAGCACAGTTGACGAGGATACGCTAGATGCCTTGGAAGAGGCTCTTGTCTCTGCGGATGTTGGCGTCGATACGGCGGTTTCCCTTGTAGAAGCGGTGCAAGAACGCGTGGCAAAAGATAAATACTTGGGCGAAGAAGAGCTCAAGGCACATATCCGTGAAACGTTAATCGCTTCGATGTCTGGTCAGCCCTCGGGTCCAATTGCTTTGCATAGTCCAGGACCCCATGTGACCCTCGTTGTGGGTGTCAACGGGGTAGGTAAAACGACAAGTATTGGGAAATTAGCCAGTTACTATAAAGGTCAGGGCAAGAAGGTCCTCCTCGGTGCAGCGGATACCTTCCGTGCCGCTGCCGTAGATCAATTAAAGATTTGGGCTGAGCGCGTCGATGTGCCCATCGTGGAGAAGGGCATGAATACCGATCCTGCCGCCGTGGCCTATGCCGCCGTGGAGGAGGGAAATCGCTCCCAGGCGGACCTGATTATCGTAGATACCGCAGGCCGTCTGCACAACAAGGTCAACTTGATGAATGAGTTGTCAAAAATCAAGCGGGTCATGGAGAAGGTCATTCCGGATGCTCCGCATGAAGTGCTTCTAGTGCTCGACGCATCCACGGGCCAAAATGCCGTTCAGCAAGCCATTGAGTTTTCCAAAGTGACCCATGTATCGGGCCTAGTATTGACCAAAATGGATGGTACAGCCAAAGGGGGCGTAGCCCTGGCGATCGCCGCCAAATTGAACATACCTGTGCGCTTTGTCGGCATTGGAGAAGGGGTGAATGACCTGGTTCCTTTCGATGCAGAAGCCTATATAAACGCCTTATTCGCATGAAAACAAAAGAAGAAATTACCGCCAACTGGCTCCCTCGCTATACGGGACTCGCCCTAGAGGATTTTACGGAGTACATTTTGCTCACGAATTTCAATGACTACCTGCATCGCTTTGTGGAATTGACCGATGGCGTGCTTCTAGGTGAGGGTAAGTCCATGCCTTGTGCTCAGGGTCAAGGGATTACCATGATCAACTTCGGGATGGGGAGTCCTAATGCAGCCACCATCAGTGATTTGCTCAGTGCAATTCGTCCTAAAGCGGTCTTGTTTCTTGGCAAGTGCGGAGGGTTGAAAAAACGCACAGAAATCGGTGACTATATCGTTCCTATTGGAGCAATTCGCGGGGAGGGAGCTTCCAATGCCTATTTCCCGGCCGAAGTTCCCGCGTTGCCTGCCTTCTCTTTACAGCGAGCGGTGTCACACATTATTCGAAACAGAGCCTGCGATTATTGGACGGGTACCGTCTATACTACCAACCGCCGAGTATGGGAACATGATGAGGCATTCAAGGCCTACCTCGAGGAAATTAGAGCCATGGCGATCGACATGGAGACGGCCACATTGTTTTCTGCGGGCTTTAAGAATCGCATCCCTTTGGGTGCCCTTTTACTTGTTTCAGATCAACCAATGGTGCCGGAAGGGGTCAAGACCGAAGCAAGCGACTCCTTGGTTAGCAAGGACTTCGTGAACACCCATATTTCCATTGGTATCGAATCACTGGAAGAAATTAAAAATGAGGGACTTTCAGTTCGTCACTTGAAGTTTTAATTTATTATGAGAACGCGCTCTGCAAAGAAGAATCGCATCAATGTGATTACCCTGGGTTGCTCCAAAAATGTCTACGATAGCGAGATCCTGATGGGCCAGCTTCAAGCGTCCGGCAAGGATGTGGTTCACGAGGAGGAAGGGCGCATTGTCGTCATCAATACCTGCGGCTTTATTGACAATGCCAAAGAGGAATCGGTCAACACGATTTTAGACGCCGTTTCAGCAAAGAAGGCGGGCCATCTAGACCAAGTGTTTGTGACTGGTTGCTTGAGCGAGCGATACAAGCCCGATTTGGAAAAAGAAATTCCAGATGTTGATCAGTACTTCGGGACTAGGGACCTCCCGCTGCTCCTAAAGGCCCTCGGAGCAGATTACAAGAGAGAATTAGTTGGAGAACGCTTAACCACGACGCCTCAACATTATGCGTACCTCAAGATTTCTGAAGGCTGTGATCGCCCCTGTTCCTTCTGTGCTATTCCCTTGATGCGCGGGGGGCATAAAAGCACGCCTATTGAAGATTTGGTGATTGAGGCCGAAAAGCTAGCCGCCAAAGGGGTAGTGGAGTTGATCCTCATCGCGCAAGATTTGACTTACTACGGTCTGGATTTGTATAATAAGCGACGATTGGCGGACTTGGTTACGGCCTTGTCGGCGGTCGAGGGGATTGCATGGATCCGATTGCATTATTTGTTCCCAACAGGCTTCCCGGAGGACGTCCTGGATGTCATCCGAGAGAATCCTAAAGTTTGCGCCTATGTGGACATTCCTTTGCAACACATCGCAGATCCTGTCCTAAAGAGCATGCGCCGTGGAACTACCATGGAGAAGACGAATCGCCTTTTGGACGCCATGCGAAGTAAAGTGCCTGGGATGGCGATTCGAACCACCCTCATCGTGGGTTATCCGGGTGAAACAGAGGAGGATTTCCAGACGCTCCTGCAATGGGTCAAGGACCAACGTTTTGAGCGGCTTGGCGTGTTCACCTATAGCCACGAGGAGAACACCCATGCATTTGGCCTAGAGGATGACGTCCCTGCGGAGGTAAAGCAAGACCGGTTAAATGCCATTATGGAGGCCCAAATGGACATTTCCGAAGCTTTAAATTCTAAAAAGGTGGGCCAGCGCCTTGTTTGCATCATCGATCGCGTGGAGGCCGATGGTGGCTATGTAGGGAGGACGGAACACGACAGTCCAGATGTGGACAATGAAGTCCATATTCATGCTCCTGAGGTTCACCTAAAAAAAGGCACCTTCGTAGAGGTCGAAATCACGGCTTCATCGGAGTATGATTTGGAGGCGGTTCTCGTCTAGACATCGTTAATAACTTTCCATGATTTTGCCCCTGAAACGGGGTGGTGTGCGGTATTTTTAAAGAACGCATGTATCTCGTATTTGACACTGAAACCACCGGGCTTCCTCAGCGATGGAATGCCCCAATTGAAGATGTAGACAACTGGCCTCGAGTAGTTCAGCTGGCTTGGCAATTGCATGCGGCGGATGGTAGTCTCATCGAGGCGAAAGATTACTTGGTCTATCCCGACGGGTTCAATATCCCTTTTGGATCCCAAAAAGTGCATGGAATTTCCACGGCATTAGCCCAAGCAGAAGGGCATCCCATGTCAGAGGTGTTGGACGCTTTTGAGGCTGCGCTAGCACAGTCCAAATTTCTGATTGGGCACAACTTGCGTTTTGACCTTCAAGTGATGGGCGCAGAATTTGTGCGTTTGACCCGGAATCACGGAAAGCTGCAGCTCCCAGTGCTCGATACCTGTACCCAGGCTACGGCAAAAGTCACGCAGATTGTGGGTGGAAAGGGGAGTGGATTCAAGATTCCCAAGCTGACGGAACTCCATGCGCACCTTTTTGAGGGAGACTTCGCTGAAGCGCACAATGCTTCTGCGGACGTCGAAGCTTCCGCTCGATGCTTTTGGGAATTAGTGCGCATGGGGCACTGGAGCCCCGAGGCCATCGGATGGGATGGCGCCATGTTGGCTCAGTTCCAGTCGACCCATCCCCAGCCCATCTCGGGAATTGGACTTAAACATCGGAATCTCAAAGAGGAAAGCGCCTTGATCGCGTCGGGCAAAAAACCTCGACCGATCGCCGTGGAAACCCCTGTGTCCGATGTACAGGAAACATCGCATCCTGATGCGAACCAGGGGGATGACTCTGCGAAGCAAGGGCAGCATGTCGCTCCGCATTTTTTCCACGTGCATGCCCACAGCCAGTTTAGCATCCTTCAGGCGACGGCTAAGGTACCTGCGATGGTAAAGCGTGCAGTGGAGGACCATCAGCCCGCCGTGGCCCTAACAGATTTGGGGAACATGATGGGTGCCTTCCAATTTGTCAAGGCCGTGTCAGATTTTAATAAAACACGCCCCGAAGGACGAGCAGAGCTCAAAGCGATTGTTGGATACGAGGCCTACGTCTGCCGAGATCGAACGGATAAGAGCCAAAAAGACGACGGATTCCAAACTCCGCTGTTGGCCAAGAACAAAGTGGGCTATCACAATCTCGCCAAGCTAAGTTCCTCTGCGTTCATTGAGGGCTTTTACTACGTGCCACGCATTGATAAGGGACTGCTTGCGGCCCACAAAGAAGGTGTTATGTGCACGACTGGCGGTCTGTACGGCGAAGTGCCCTCGCTCATACTCAATGTGGGAGAAAAGCAAGCAGAAGAGGCCTTTCTGTGGTATAAAGAACAATTTGGAGACGATTTCTACGCCGAAATCAACCGGCATGGCTTGCCTGAAGAGCAGGTGGTCAATGAAGCCCTCCTTCGATTTTGTAAAGCACACGGAGTCCGCGCCGTAGCGGCGAACAACGCCTTCTACATTGACCAAGAGGAATCAGATGCCCATGACGTGCTCCTCTGCGTCAAGGAAAATGAAAAAAAGGCCACGCCTATCGGTCGAGGCCGGGGCTTCCGCTATGGATTCCCAAATGATCAGTTCTACCTCCCGACGCGGGCCCAAATGGCGGAGCGTTTTGAAGACACACCAGAATTGCTCGACGCCCTGAAGGAAATCAGCGACAAGGTGGAGAACTACCCTCTGGCAAGGGAAGTGCTCCTGCCCAAGTTCGATATCCCGAGCGAATTTGTCCATGAGGCTGATGCGGCAGACGGGGGAAAGCGAGGGGAAAATGCCTATCTCCGTCACTTGACGCTAAAAGGAGCTGAAGCGCGCTATGGAGAGATATCTAGCGACGTCGAAGAGCGTTTGGATTTTGAATTAGCCACGATTGAGCGTACGGGGTACCCGGGATATTTCTTGATTGTTCAAGACTTTTGCCAAGCTGCGCGCGACATGGATGTCAGTGTCGGGCCAGGCCGTGGATCTGCCGCAGGGTCGGCCGTAGCCTATTGCATTGGCATCACCAATGTGGATCCGATTCGGTATGATTTACTTTTCGAGCGATTCCTAAATCCAGACCGTGTCAGCTTGCCGGATATTGACATTGATTTTGATGACCGGGGTCGCGATAAAGTCATCCAGTATGTCATTGACAAATACGGTTCGAGCCAAGTAGCCCAAATCATCACGTATGGCTCTATGGCTGCCAAATCGGCCATTAAGGACGCCGCTCGGGCCTTGGATTTGACCTTTGATGAAGCGGATCGTTTGACCAAGCAGGTGCCAGACAATCAGAGCCTGGCCAAGATCCTTGGACTCGATGACAAAGCCCTGCGCGAACAGCTTCGAGGAGATGATTACGAAAAAGCCCAGGCCTTGCGTGGCATGATGGCTCAGAAGGACCCATCGGGAGAAACCCTCACAAAGGCCAAAGTGCTGGAAGGCTCTCTCCGAAATACGGGAATTCATGCCTGTGGCGTGATTATCACCCCTACGGACATACGAGAACTAATCCCCGTGGCGACGGCCAAGGACAGTGAAATGTGGTGTACCCAGTTTGACAATGCCGTGGTGGAATCCGCGGGCTTGTTAAAAATGGACTTCCTCGGGCTGAAGACCCTCACCTTGATAAAGGATGCGGTGGCGCTGGTTAGGAAGCGTCATGGGGTCGTCTTAGACATGGAGGCCATTCCCATTGACGATGAATTGACCTATGCCTTATTTCAGCGGGGAGAAACGGTGGGAATCTTCCAGTATGAATCTCCAGGGATGCAGAAGCACCTGAAGGACCTCAAGCCAAGTGTTTTTGGCGATCTCATCGCGATGAATGCCCTGTACCGGCCAGGTCCACTGGAGTACATACCTTCCTTCATTCGGCGAAAGCATGGCGTTGAAGCCATCACCTATGACCTCGCGGATATGGAGGATAATCTCAAGGAGACCTATGGGATCACGGTCTACCAAGAGCAGGTCATGCTGTTGTCCCAAAAGCTCGCCGGTTTTACCAAGGGAGAAGCCGATGTATTGCGGAAAGCCATGGGTAAAAAGCTCCGGGACGTCCTCGACAAAATGAAACCCAAGTTCGTCGCGGGCGGTACAGAACGTGGGCATGATGCCACCGTCTTAGAAAAGATTTGGAAAGATTGGGAAGCCTTTGCCTCCTACGCCTTTAACAAGTCGCATTCGACCTGTTATGCTTGGATTGCCTATCAAACGGCCTATCTGAAGGCACATTACCCGGCAGAGTACATGGCTGCAGTGCTTTCAAACAACATGAATGATATCAAACAGGTCAGCTTCTTCATGGAAGAATGCAAGCGCATGCGACTCGACGTGCTCGGCCCAGATATCAATGAATCAGATAGCACCTTTACCGTCAATGACCAAGGAGCCGTGCGATTTGGTTTGCTCGGCATGCGCGGCGTAGGAGGGAGTGCCGTCGAGTTCTTGTTGCGAGATCGCGCGGAGAAAGGACCCTATGAGTCTGTTTTTGATATGGCGCGTCGAGTGGACTTGCGCGTGGTGAATAAAGGCACCTGGGAGGCCTTAGCCTTGGGTGGTGGCTTTGATAGTTTCCAAGGCATGCACCGGGCCCTGCTGTTCTCTGAAGAACATAACGATGGAAAGAATTTCTTGGAAAAAGTCCGCCGATACGGCCAAGGCTTCCAAGATCAAGAGAATTCAACCCAAGTATCCTTGTTTGGCGAAGAGAGTGGGGTGGATATTCCAGAACCAGAACTTCCGGAGGTGCCGGAGTGGAACACGATGGAACTCCTGAAGCGTGAAAAGGAAGTCAATGGCATTTATCTCAGCGCTCACCCATTGGATAGCTATCGGTATGAGATCAAGACCTTTGCCAAAAACCGTGTCTCAGAGCTCGAAGACTTAGATGCCTTCGTTCAGGGCTCCGGGAGTCGAGATTTTGCTGTGGCGGGTCTAATTTCCAATGTCAACTTGAGAACGACTCGGAATGGCAAGGAGATGGGTTCATTTACCCTTGAAGACCATGAAGGGAGCCGAGAATTTGTCCTTTTTGGTCAAGCCTTTCTCGACTTTCGTTCCTTCTTTGTCAACGACCTCATGGTCTTGGTGCGCGGCCGAGTCCAACGTCCTACGTGGGCACGCGACGATGCTTCGGCCCGACTTTTTGCGGATATTTCTAAAATCTACCTGCTTTCAGAACTTTTTGAACGGGAAGCCCGGACGCTGAGTTTATTTGCAGCAGTGGAAGATGTACAGCCCGAGCGTTGGACTGAGTTGGCGGGAATCTTAAAAAAATACCCAGGCAAGAACCGCGTGATCTTTCATGTGATGGATCCAGTGACCCGGACCCAGATAAAAATGCCAAGTAGAGATTGGTCCACTGGTGTGGATCGACATTTGCTCAAGGAATTAGACGAGCTGTCCCATTTTCATGCAGCCGTTAAAACTGAAACTGCTGGATGATGAAAAGGCTCAAATTTTATGGGACTCTCGGCTTGCTTTGTCTCATGGCCTGGCCGAGCTTGGCTCAAAATCAAACCATCAATGGTCAAAAGCACGGTCCTTGGGAAGTACGCTTTGAGAAGTCCACGGTGCTTCGTTACAAAGGCCGTTTTGATCACGGCATCCCCGTGGGCACCTTCGTCCATTACCACCCGAATGGGGCCAAACGCGCGGAGATGAATTTCCGGGGAAAAACACAGGTATGCTACGTCCATGAGTACGCGGAAAACAATGTCCTCCTGGCGGAAGGGAAATATTCGGCTCCGGGGGTCAAGGACAGCACCTGGCGGATCTATGATCTCAATGGAAAATTGCTCAGCCTGGAAACCTATGCCGCGGGCGCATTAGATGGCCCCTATCAGACGTTTTATCCGAATGGTCAACTGGTGGAGACGGGAGTGATGCTGGGGGATATGAAAACAGGCACTTGGACGCGCTTTGACGAGAATGGCCAAAAATTACGCAGTGCGGAATACCTCGAGGATCAGCCCAGTGGGGTGTGGACGGAATTTGACGAAAATGGGCGCATTTCCATTCGAGGGAGTTACCAACATGGCTTAAGGGAAGGGAAGTGGCTGGAGTTTTCAGACGGCAGACCTGCCAAAGGCATTTGGTATCACCAAGGCAGAATCACAAAAGAAGTGGAGTACTAATGGCGCGCGTTGTCGTAGGCCTATCTGGCGGGGTTGACTCATCTGTCGCCGCTTATTTGCTTAAAGAAGCGGGACATGAGGTCATCGGATTGTTCATGCGAAACTGGACGGATGAAAGCCCCACGCTGGAAGCAGAATGCCCATGGATAGAGGATTCCAACGATGCACTCTTGGTAGCGGACAAATTGGGAATTCCCTTCCAAGTCTTGGATTTGAGTGCAGAGTACAAAACACGTATCGTCGATTACATGTTTGCGGAATACCAAGCCGGTCGCACTCCCAATCCCGATGTGCTCTGCAATCGTGAGATAAAGTTTGACTTATTTCTTCAGGCCGCCATGTCTCTGGGAGCGGAATATGTGGCAACCGGACATTATGCGCAAAAATTCACCTCAGAAGATGGGGTTCATCACCTGCTCGCCGGTGCGGATGGAAATAAGGATCAAAGTTATTTCCTCTGCCAATTGAATCAGACTCAGCTGGCCAAGGCCCTGTTTCCTATTGGCCACTTGCCGAAGCCCGAGGTTCGACGGATAGCCGCCGAAGCGGGGTTGGCGACCGCTGAAAAAAAGGACAGTCAGGGGCTTTGCTTCATTGGCAAGGTTCGCTTACCGGATTTTTTGCAACAACAATTAGCCGTAAAAAAGGGTCCTATTATTGAATTGGACCGCGAACACTCTCTTTTTGACCAAGCCGTCTGCGGGACGCCGTGGAAGTTGGATCCCAGCATGGGCCATCCTGTAGGGACGCATTCCGGCGCGCATTTCTTTACCGTGGGACAACGCAAAGGGCTGCTTGTAGGGGGATCTCCTTTGCCTTTATTCGTCTTGGCAACGGATGTTCAGACCAATACGGTCTACGTGGGGCAAGGGGAAGACCACCCTGGGCTTTACCGACCATGTGTCAGGATTCTTTCGCAGGAGGTGCACTGGCTAAATCCGGCCATCGCCCTCCAGCCTGGAGAACGCCTTCAGGTTTCTGCACGCATACGTTACCGGCAAGCCTTGGTTTTGTGCGAACTTCGATGTGACGAGAACGGCCTAGAGCTAGTCCCTGAGGAGCCATGGAAAGCTGTGGCAGCAGGACAGTTCGCGGCATGGTACCATGAAAATGAACTCCTGGGCTCAGGAATTATGAATGCATAACTATGAAATATCCTATCAGCCTCATTCTTCTTCTTTTTACGAGCATTTCAATTCAGGCGCAATCTCGCTATTGGGTGTTCTTAGATGAAGCAGAAATGGGGCTTAGCCCAGCTAGTGCAACGTTACCTGCGCTTTCGCCGACAGGTATCGAACGTCGGATACGCCAAGGCATACCATTAAAACCAAGTGATTTTCCGGTGCCTGCGGAGGCCATTGCGCGGGTTCAAGCAACCGGTGCTCAGGTGTACCGCGTATCTCGTTGGTTTCGGGCTGTAACGGTCTATGCGACAGAGGCTCAGCTAGCGGAATTAACTGCAACACAAGGAGTGCGCGGTGTGCAGCCTGTCGCGCGTATGCAGATTAGTCGCTGGTCCGAATCACCCGACGCCCCGATACCGGCGTTGAATCTCGCAGGATCTTCTCCGGTTCCAGACGAAGGCCTCACAAGCTATTCCTATGGCCAGAGTTTAGACCAAGTGAGTCAAATCAATCTCATCCCACTTCATGATGCAGGCTACACGGGGCTTGGAGTGAATGTGGCCTTGATGGATGGGGGGTTTTCTGGCGTGGAAAGCCATGCCTGCTTCACGGGGGCGTGGAATCAAAACCGCATTGTCCTCACGCATGATTTTGTAGATAATGACAGCAATGTCTTTCAAGCGGGAAGTCATGGTATGTCGGTATTGAGCACAATTTGTTCGGATCTAGATGGAACCTTTATTGGTACGGCTCCAGAAGCGAACTATTTTCTCTTTCGGACGGAAGATGAGTACTCGGAAACCCTGGTTGAAGAGGATAATTGGGTCGTCGCCGCAGAATGGGCAGATTCACTTGGGGTGGATGTGATAAATACTTCTTTGGGCTATACCACCTTTGATAATGGCATAGGCGATCATAGTTATGCGGATTTAGATGGCCGAACTGCGGTCATTTCCCGGGCAGCTACGGCTGCGGCGCGAACGGGGATGATCGTGGTTGTAGCCGCAGGGAATGAGGGGTCTTCCGCTTGGAAATATATATCATGCCCGGCCGATGCCGATTCCATCTTCTCCGTTGGCGCAGTGGATGGCTTGGGCGTGCGCGCAGGCTTCTCGAGCCAAGGTCCAACGGCGGATGGCCGTACCAAACCAGATATCGCCACACGAGGATCCTCTGCCACCATTATGAAATCCTCCGGGACGGTAGGTACCGGAAGTGGAACCTCCTTCGCTTCACCGATTGCATGTGGAGCAATGGCTTGCTTGGTTCAAGCGCATAAATCGACCAACAGTGCGCTGAGCATCCAAGATCTGATGAATCTTGTTCGCAGTGAGGCAAGTCAGGCCAGCAAACCCGATAGTTTGCTTGGCTGGGGTATTCCCAATTTCGGAAGCACCCTCGCAGTGATGGGTATAGATGAACCCAGCCTTGTGCCGGAATGGTCCTTGCGTCCTCAAGGGCAGGGCTATGCGCTCCACCGGACTCGACCTACGGGTATGACCCTTGTTCGTCGGTATGATTTTTCAGGTCGGCTCTTGGAAGAGTGGACCTTAAGTGCCGGCACGATGCCCCAAATTTTGGCATCCCAGCCCATGATGACCTTTCTCCAAATTGATGCAGAAGAGCCCTTGGTGCTAAAGGTTCCTGCATTCTGAGTTTTATGACCATTCAAACGCCTGCCACGGAACTATTAAAGATTAAACTCCCCTTGATCCAAGGAGGAATGATCTGGTGTTCGGGTTGGCGTCTGGCCTCCGCCGTTTCAAATGCCGGGGGCCTGGGTACGCTGGGCTCAGGGAGTATGTATCCAGAGGTGCTCCGAGCACATCTGACTAAACTCCAAGCAGCTACCGATCAACCCTTTGCGGTCAATCTCCCTTTGCTCTATCCAAGTATGGAAGAGCATATCCAGTCCTGTATTGATTTTAAAGTACCTGTGGTGATCACGAGTGCAGGGAGTCCGCGAATCCACACGGAGCGCCTTAAAAACGCTGGGATTTGCGTTCTGCATGTCGTTTCCTCGGCGTCTTTCGCCTTGAAGTCTCAAGCGGCCGGTGTGGATGCTGTGATCGCAGAGGGTTTTGAAGCCGGAGGTCACAATGGCCGGGAAGAAACTACCACTATGGTGCTGATTCCAGCGGTACGCGATGCGGTTCAGATACCAGTCATAGCGGCAGGAGGTATAGCTGATGGCCGCGCGATGGCCGCTGCGCTCGCCCTCGGCGCGGACGCCGTGCAAATTGGAAGTCGGTTTGCTGCCAGCCAAGAATCTTCGGCCCACCCGGCATTCAAGGAGGCCATCCTTCAGGCAGGCGAAGGGGCAACCCAATTGACATTGAAAGAACTTGCGCCAGTGCGGTTGCTGAAAAATCCCTTTTACCAAGAAATCCAATCTGCCTATCTGCAGGGCGCAAGCAAAGAGGAACTTGAGGCCCTTCTAGGTCGGGGTAGGGCCAAAAAAGGGATGTTCGAAGGGGATATGCAAGAGGGGGAGCTAGAAATAGGGCAGGTCGCCCAATCCATCCATGATCTGCCGTCGGCGGCAGAGCTTACCAAGAACATCTATTCAGACTGTGTGGATACCCTGCGTGATTTAGCACGCTTTACGCGATAGGGTAGCAAAGCATAGGGATCTATAGAAATTCTTCGAATTCTCAAGGTTGAAGGCGAGCGGATGATCTCTTAGGCCGTATCTCACAGCCAATCCTTGCGGTGATTTTAGCGAACGCGGTCGTCGTATGTGCTCCCCATGCTGGGTTGGTCGCCCATGAGTCGTGCCATCATCACTTTTTTGACCATATTGAAAACGGCCATATGGACATCTTCTGCGACTTCCATGTCCATAGCGTCCGAATGGATAGAAATATCCGCCTTTTGACGTAAGGCACCGCCTGAAAACCCCGTCATTCCAATCACCGTAGCGCCATGTTCTTTAGCGTAATCCACGGCTTTTAGAACATTCTTGGAGTTCCCAGAGCCACTGATGCCGATAACGACATCTCCGGGCTGAAGAAAGTTCTTCAAGGGCTCGACAAAGATGTCCTCCCAGCCGATGTCGTTGGCTATCGCCATCATGGAGGGAAGATTGTCATTGAGGCAGATCATTTTGAACCGCTGGTCTAAACCGTAGGAGGCCCCTTTCAAGAAATCGCCTGCTGCGTGACTGGCAGAGGCTCCAGAGCCACCATTGCCCATGGTATAAATATGGGCGCCTTGGGCATGTGCTTTAGCGAAACAATCCACCATGGCATTAACCGACGTCATGTCAAGTCGATCCAAGGTTTCGGTGAGCAGTTGGCGGTATTCGGCTGCGGTCATAGGTCAAAGGTAGTGGATTTCTCAGCCGTTAAAAATCACCTGAGAGCCCGCGGTTTCCAGAGTGAAAGGGAATGGGCGCAATGGTGACAAGGCGTGATCTAAGGCGAGATGTTGGCTGGGAGGAGCGATAAACAACAGGAAGCCACCGCCTCCTGCGCCCAATAATTTTCCTCCCCATGCACCCGCTTGTTGGGCCGCGGCATAGGCTTCTTGAATGGTCTGGGTGCTAATTCCGGAGGCAAGGGATTGTTTAAGTCTCCAGTTCTCATCCATGAGATGTCCGATGGCCTCCCATTCACCCGATCGCAGATGGTCGGCGAAAGGACGCACAAATCCGACCATTTCTTTGAGCGCCTGGACTTTATCCACTTCGCTTGCGCGTTGACTTTGTTCCTTTAAGATGCTGCTCGCACTGCGCTGATTTCCAAAGTAATAGAGCTTTAAATGGCTTGAAAACTCGAGTAATCCCTCCGCAGAGAGCTGGATGGGGCTCACCGTGACGTGGTCATTCGCATGAAAGTCGATGATGTTCAAGCCGCCGAATGCCGCTGCGTATTGGTCTTGTTTGCCGATGGGTTCTCCCAAGTCTTCAAGCTCTACACGGCAAGCTTGTTCGCCCAACCAAGCTTTGTTGACTTCTTGGAGACGACCTTCTCGCGCCATCAGGTTGTGTAGGGTGCCTACCGTAAAACTCGAAGACGATCCCATTCCAGTGCCCGCAGGGACATCGGCGATGGAACTGACTTCTAGCCCTTCGCCAACACCCAGTCGTTGCATGATAGTTCTAAGAATCGGGTGTTCCAATTCCGCCACAGAGTTGACGGTTTCTGTTTTTGAATATTTCGTTCGTATCTGCCCCGCCTCAAAATAGTCATGCGAAGAAATGTACATGTACTTATCAATCGTGGTGGACAGGACAGAGCCTCCATGCATCCGATAAAAGGCAGGGAGGTCGCTACCTCCACCTACGAAGGAAATGCGGAACGGGGTACGGGTGATAATCACAGACTAGCGCTTTCTATGGTGAAGATAAGTTCCACAGCGTCTATAATATTCTCCGCCCAGTAGTCGGGTTCGGGCCCGGGCACGGCCCCATGGCCAGTCCGCACACGGATAGTGCGTGTGCCAGCTGCCTTTCCAGCTTCGATGTCTCGTGGACTGTCGCCAATCATCCATGAGCGCTCCAAGTCAATTTGAAAGCGGTCAGCTGCCGCCAAGAGCATGCCCGGGCTAGGCTTTCGGCAGCTGCATGGAATTTTATATTCTGGTCGCTCTTCAGGAAAGCCTCCATCTGGATGATGTGGGCAATAGTACAGCGCATCCACGAAGGCGCCATCTGCGCCCAACTGTCGGTCCATGCGGGCATGGATGGCATCGATTCCATCCAAATCTGTCAGCCCACGGGCCACAGCACTTTGGTTCGTTACCACAACTGATAAGAAATCCGACTCGTTGATGCGGCGGATAGCTGGACCTGCAAAGGGATAGACCTGCATTTCATCCGGCGTTTTGATCAAATCGGTGTCGAGGTTAATCACCCCATCCCGGTCGAGAAAAATCGCGCGTTGACGTTGGCTGAGGTTGCGCGCCGCAACTTTGCCCGAGATCAAAGCTTTTTCAACTTGAGCATGGCGTTCGGGTTTGCCCATGTCTTTGATATACTCTGGACTGGCATAAGCGTACAACTTTAGGGAGTGTGCCCAGGCAGGGAAAAGATCTCGGCCAAAATCACTTGCCCTATCCGCAGGAATTTGGGCGATGACGTTCTTGTTAAAAAGGTAAAATGCCGCGTTGACGGAGTTGGGGTAGTCGACGCTGGGATCATGCGGTTTGCCATGTACCGCAATGATTCGGCTATGGCGGTCATTTTGGACTAAATCTGAATCGTACGGGTGATCATTTGGGTGAACAAATAGGGTCGCATCCGCCCGTTTGCTCAGATGGAAGGCTTCCATTTGGGCCAAATCGATGTCACTGATGGTGTCCCCGTAGAGGACCCAAAATTGCTCTGGGAGAACATCTTGCAGCTGCGAGAGCGCGCCCGCGGTCCCTAAAGCCTCTTTCTCTTCGAAGTATTCAATTTGGACGCCCCATGAAGCACCATCCCCAAAATGACTACGAATTTGATCCCCTAAGTGGCCAATGGTAAATAAAAAGCGCTCAATTCCTTGAGCGCTGTAGGTTTCTACCAAATGCTGAAGTACCGGTTTTCCCGCTAAGGGGACCATGGGCTTTGCGGTGTCAGGAAAAGCAGACTGCAAGCGTGTGCCTTTCCCGCCGGCCAAGACCACTGCGGTGTTCACCATGGCTTAAAGTTGAGCTTCCAGCTTGCCCGCTAAGACATTCTTAGGAGCGACGCCTACTTGCTTATCTACGACCTCACCGTTCTTGAAAACCAAGAGAGTGGGGATGTTGCGGATGCCAAATTGCATAGCGATTTCGCCTTCCTTGTCCACGTCGACCTTACCAACCACGGCACGACCTTCAAAATCATTGGACAATTCATCGACGATGGGGCCGACCATTCGGCAGGGGCCGCACCAAGCAGCCCAAAAGTCAACCAATACGGGCTTATCTGATTTCAAGACCAAGTCTTGGAAGTTGCTTTCTGTAATTTCAAGTGCCATCTGTGTGCTTTCTAAAAGTGAAAGACAAATGTAACCGCCACGACCAAATAAGCCATGGAACTCAGGTCACAAAAACCGCCAATTTCGGTGAAAAAATACCTGAAAGGGACGCAAGTTAATGGTCTGCCGGATCGGCAAGCCCTTCACGAGCGGCCAAAAGTCCTACGATGGGCCATGCTGTGGACCTTATGACTTGGCCCTAAACCACTGCCATAGACTTAAGAATCCCCCTACAAAGGAGAGTGTAAACCCGGTCCAATAGACATTGCGGGCTCCCATCAGGTGATTCATGAAAAAAATATCCGAGGTGAGTATCCCCAATGAGCCGAGGATAAAGAGGGTGGGTCCTAGCTTGTTTTTCATTGGGAAAAGGTACAATAGCCGAGATGTAAAAAGCAAAAAGCCCGCTCGAAAGCAGGCTTTTGCGGTGCGGACGGGACTCGAACCCGCGACCCTCGGCGTGACAGGCCGATATTCTAACCAACTGAACTACCGCACCAGATTGGTTCTTCCGAGGAAGGGTGCAAATATATACCGCTTATTGCATTCGCAAAACCTGCGAAGGGTGGAATTTTGATAAAATTTTTGCTGGCAGGATGGATGTTCCCAAAACAGCAATGAATATTAGGAGGTTAGCGGCAAGGAAGCCCGGCCAATTCCAGCTTACTGGGACCTGATTGACATAATACGTTTCGGCATCAAGGGGTAAAAACCCCCACGTCGACTGCGCCCACAGGATCAAAAGAGCGAGGCTGTTCCCTGCGATCACCCCAAAAATGATGGAGCGACTAAATAAGGCGAGCATCGAAGAAGTGAGTCGATTCGAGGAAAGGCCCATGGTTCGGAGGATGGCGAGTGCCTTACGACGTTCAATGACCCGAATGAAAACGACCACGGCGGAGTTAAATGCCGCTACTAAGGTCAGAATGATGCCCAAGATCCACGTGTTGGTATCAAATAAGTCCAGCCACTGATAGAGTTGAGGAAAGTCTTGCCGGGGTCGATAGACATCCCAGTCCAAGGGTAGGATTTCGCGAAGTGTGGCGCTTTCCGCGGCGGAAATGGAATGATCCCCATAATACACCCAGGCTTGATGTTGATCGGGCTCCCAGCGATTGATTTTTTGAATCTGACGCTCATGGCAAAACATCATGGTGGCATCCCATTCTTGCAAACCTGTTTCATATAGACCCGCAACGGTGTAGTAGCGCAAGGTGGGGAGGGAGGATGGGTCTCGAGAGAAATAGACCTCAAAGCTGCTGTCTACCGCGAGTTGAAGTTGCCGGGCTATTTCCGTGGAGATGAGCACCTCGTTGGATGGCCATATGGGCAGTCGCCCATCGACTAGTTGTTCTGTGATTCGCGGGGGCATCGCGTCAAAGCCCATGAGTTGGGCGCCTAACATCTGATCATTTGCACTGGCCATTCCCGCCTTGAAGGAGGCCGAGAACCACTGGCCACCCGCAAAGGATGGTTGGGACTCAATTCGTTGGATATCCTCCGGGCTAAGAAAGAGGGCCTCGGCATCCGAAGAAAGGACCTGCTGGTAGCCTCGCAGTTGCACCTCGCCATGGAATGTGGCCACTTTCCGATCAATGGCTTCCTGAAGCCCTTGGCCCGTGGCAAGCCCAACAATGACGGTAAAAATTCCTGCGGCGATGACGGTGGAGGCCAAAATATTGGATACCGACGCTTTGGGACTTCGGCGCCCCCATTGCCAGCCTAGCCATATCGAGAAAAATTGCCATCTTGAACCCATGCAGCGTAAAGATACTTGGCTCGTCGGAGCCTTTGGCATTGTCTTCTTTTTTTTCTCTTCTATTTCGACCCGAGGGCAAGCGTACAGCCCCTATATCCCTGGGGCCGAACATACGGGGGCTCTACAGCTGGAAGTTCTCAAAGAAGCCCCGGATACCTTGCGCTATGCCCTGGTGGCACATGCGGCCAGTTTGAATTACGACAGCAAGAAAAAGCGCTTGTACAACACCGTCGAACGCGCACGGAAACTGCACCTCAATGTGGTGAAGGTTTTCTCGCCAGAACATGGATTTACAGGGAGTTTCTCGGCGGGTGAACATGTGGAGGATGAGGAGGTGGATGGCGTGAAAATACCCATGGTATCCCTCTATGGATCCCACAAAAAGCCTACCGCGGAGGATCTGGCGGATGTGGACGTCGTGCTTTTTGACCTTCAGGATGTGGGGGTTCGCTTCTATACCTACATCAGCACGCTCACGTATGTGATGGAGGCTTGTGCGGAATATCAAAAGCCGCTCATCGTTTTGGATCGTCCCAATCCCTTTGCGAATGTGGTGGATGGCCCCGTGCTGGACACCGCCTACACCAGCTTTGTGGGCATGCATCCCGTGCCGGTGCTCTATGGCATGACCATGGGTGAGTATGCCCAAATGGTCAAAGGCGAAGGCTGGATTACCAACGCGGATTCCCTCGAGCTCCAGGTGGTTCCCTGCGTAGACTACCACCGGGAGCCCGTGGCGTTTCCGGAGGAGGCACCTCCGTCGCCCAATTTGCCGAATGCTCACGCCATTGCCCTGTATCCCTCGCTTTGCTTTTTTGAGGCCTGCCCTGTTAGTGTGGGGCGAGGGACGGAGGCTCCTTTTGAATGGCTGGGGGCGCCTTGGTTGGATTCAACGGGCTTCTCCTTTGTTCCTATGCCTAATGCGGGCGCCAATTCCCCCAAATTTCAAGGCGATACCTGCCACGGCTGGGATTTGCGTACTGCGCCCATACACCCGGAACAGGGGTTGCAACTGAACTATCTCCATGGTGTCTACCATGACTATGCGAACCGTGGTTTGGATAGTCTACCGTCCTTCTTTACCTCCTTCATGGACAAACTGGCTGGAGGAACCTCGCTGGAAGACGCCTTGGTGGCGGGCCAAACCGTCCAAGAAATCCAAGCATCTTGGCAGCCGGACCTGGAGGCCTTTAGGCAGATTCGCAGCCGATACCTACTGTACCATACCAAGCCTCTTCCTGTGCCTGCCACAGCGCCCCCGTCAGTTGCTCCTGGAAAGAAGGCCAAAAAGGCAATAAAAAAAGGCGCCTAGTAGGCGCCTTTCCTCTAACCAAAACACGTAGCGTCTAGAACTCAAAAATGAATCCGACGCTGGGGAGAACGGTTCCTCCGTTTACGTTCGGCAACGTAGTCGTTTGATATTGCCATGGCTTATCCGGATTGATTACGGGATTGCCGTCACTATCGCGCACAACATCGATGAAGTCCGGGCCAGCGACTTTGTAGGCGAGGGCATTCTGCAGGTCGAAGTACAAATCAATATTGACCTTCTTCAAAAACCATTTTTTGTCAATACGAATATTGAGGCGATCAAATTCCCCAAGTCGCTGCGTATTGAGTAAGCCGTAATTAGGAATTCCACGACCCAAGACATCCCAATTGTAAATCGTTGCAGTCTTATCTAGGTCAAATGGGGTATAGGGGGCTCCACCTAGGTGCTGGTATTGCATTCCAATCTCATAGTTTTTGCCAAAGCGCTTCCCAAAAGTGAACGTGGCAATAATGCCATTATCCCATGAACTAGGTACATAATCGCCTAAGATGTCCTGGAACTCAGATCGAACTAGGGTAATCGCCGCGATACCAAAAAGGCCCTTGTAGAGCTTTTGCTGATACGTTAACTCCAGACCAAAAGCACGCCCGTCTGAGGTGGAGGTAGCTAACTGGTTGCCGATGACCCCAAAGTCACCTCCAACCGTGGCCAAAGAGATGGAGTCACGAAGCAAGAAGGGATAATTGCTATATCGCTTGTAGAATCCCTCAATAGAGGTTTTGGCATTCCAAGGCCAGTATTGGCTGCTTCCGAGCACAAAGTGTTCGGCTTGTATGAAGCTTAAATCGGCATTATTTCCATCCATGCCGGTATATCCGAGTGCCGTGTAGGGAGGGAGCTGATAATAGATGCCATAGTTGCCATCCAAGGTCCAGTTTTCATTGATGCTATAGGATAAGGCAAGTCGAGGAGAAAGCTGATTGAGTGGGTTTTGGGTACTTGCATTAAAATCAATAATGTCCGTCCGTAAGCCCAAAGAGAGCTTGAGTCGGTCCTCCGCAAATCGGCCCACCCAATTGGCAAAAGCATTCGCCTTGTAGTACACCGCATCCGTAGAATAGTCCAAAATGAAGCCCCCAGGGAGACGCTCGTCATAGGTCTGGGTGTTGTATTTGGCTTGTTCCAAGCCAAAACCTACCATGGATTCCCAGCGGTTCTTTTTAATCTGATGTTCTAGACGGAATTTATTCTCAATTTCCTGAGACGCGTAATTCAACAGCTGGTTGGCAGAACGGTCATTGTTTTCAAATTTATAGGACTCGTTGTTTAGCATAAATCGGCTAAGCACGAGGTTGGTGATTCCCCTCGGTCCAAAATGGGTGTATTTCGCACCAATGCTATAGTTCCATTGATTGTATTCTGGTAAATAGTTGAGGATGTAGCGCTGCTCGGGGGTTTCGTTTTGATCCGTATTGAGTATGCTCACATCGTAGGCGCCAAGACTCAAGATGGTCAATTGATTGTTTCGGTCAAAGTTGTGCTTCACCTTAAACTGATAGTCGTTGTAGGTGGGCAAAAAGGGTAGGCCGATGGCTTTGAAGAGGAATTGCAAGTAGCTCCGACGGATCGAGGCGAGGTAGGTCGTTTTTTTATTAATCGGCCCATCCAAGGTCAAGCCAACTTCGGAAGCGCCAATTTGGAAAATGCCGCCAGTTTTGTCCGTGCGACCATCCTTTAAATTGATCTCCATGATGGAGGAAAGGCTATTGCCGCGCTGGGCTGGAAAGGCGGATGTGTAGAAATCTACATCACGAATAAAGTTGACATTGATCATGCCGACTGGGCCTCCGGAGGCACCTTGCGTGGCGAAGTGGTTGATGGCAGGAATTTCAATGCCGTCGAGATAAAAACGGTTTTCATTTGGACCGCCCCCGCGGATAATCAAGTCGTTTCGGAAAGCAACTCCCGAGGCAACCCCGGGTAGCGATTGAATGACTTTGGAAATGTCTTGGTTGCCTCCTGGATTGCGTTGGATTTCATTAATCCCTATGCTCTGCACGCTGACGGGCGACTGGGCTTCTTGCTTAAATTGCTGTTGGGCCGAAATTTCCACCTCATCTAAAACTTGCAATGCCTCCCGGAGGTTGAAGTTGACAATGGCCGGTTTTGCTTGGGTCACAAGGACCTCAAATTGCGTTTGGGCGTCATAGCCTATCAGTGCCACGCTAACATTGAACAATCCAGTTTTTAACCCAGACAATTCAAACTGGCCATTCATGTCACTAATCGCCTGATTAGAAACACCTTCAATTGAAATTATCGCTCCAGGTAAGGGGCTGTTGTCCGAAGCATCTACGACCGTACCGCGAAGGATTTGGGCCTGAATAGCTAGAGGGAAGAGTAGGGCAATGAAGAGTAGTTTGCGCATTTTGTTTAAGCTTTTACCCGAATTGAACAAGTTTCAGCCGAAATAGTTCAACAAAAAAACCCGGCGATAGGCCGGGTTTTCGGTAACTAAGTGAAAACGAAACTACAAGTTGGAGATAAATCGCTTGATGGTATCGTTGTAATTGAACGGAGCATTGTTTTTTGCAGCCTCTGCGCGCCCCATTTCAATGGCCTTTTCTCCTGCCTTGCGAGCTTCTTTCTTGCGGCCATTCTTGGCAAGCACTTGAGCGTAGAGGTAATAGTTATACCAATTGTCATCCTTGAGTGAAAGCACTTTCTCCATGTAGACGAGTGCTTGGTCCAGGTGGATGTCATTTTGATTGTAGAAATTCGCGGCACTGCGATACACACGCCAATCTTCTGGGCTGTCCGCAATCGCTTTACTGATATTGGCCATCGCCAAATCCATCGTATTCAATTCAATCGGGAGGACGATCGAGGTCTCGTCCCATGAAAGCACCAAGTCGGCAGAAGAGACTTCAAGGTTTTCTAGAGTCAAGCTCATGCTCTCGACGGCTGAAATCGAACGAGGCGTGACCGAGGTACGCAGCACATCGTCGTCTTGGCTGTACCCATCGACGCCCCACATGTCGGTTTTTGTGTTCAAAATCACCGTCCAATCTCCTTTTCCAGGAATCATTGAAAGGCTGTAGGTACCCGCAGCTACGGTTTCGCCGGCAATCGTTACCGGAGTCGAAAAGGTGACTTTGGTGTTTTGGTTGGCTCCTACGCGCCAATGGCTACCCAAGGGCACGAGGTCGCCGAAAATGTCCCGACCATTCACGCTTGGACGTGAATAATCTAGACTGATGTCGGTCAAGCCTACGCGCTGCTCGAGATGCACGCTAGGGGAGGGCTGAGGAAGTTCTTGGGCCAGCATCGAAAGGCTACCCAGAATCATCATGGAGAGAATCGTCTTTTTCATAGGTTCACGAAGTTATACTAAACGCTCCATTGCGCGGTTCACAAATGCAGTTAATGCTTCCCCTTGCAATAGATTCTGCTGAAGCAACGCCAAATCTTTTGCGTGAGCAATCATGCCATCCCGCGCTTCGCCTTCTGCCGCTAGAATTTTTCCAGCGAGTGCATGGTTGGTATTGACGACCAAATCATAGGTTTCTGGGAAGTCTCCCATGCCCATAAATCCACCCCCGCCAGTGGCCGACATTTCTTTCATGCGGCGCATGAACTCAGGAATCGTAATCATCATGGGGGCATCATCACTGCTGAGGGCTTCCGTGCGTACCGAATACGTCTTGCTGTTCAGTGCGCCTTCGATGTGGCCCTTCAAGGATTCGATTTCCTTTTCTGTCAAGATGGACGTGCGTTCGTCGCCTTTTGGAATGAGTTTGTCCAGCAAATCGCTGTCGACCCGGGCAAATCGCAGTTTTTCTTGGCTGCCTTCGAACTTCTGAATGCTGTGGCCAGCAATCGGCGACTCGAGCAAGATCACATCGTAGCCTTCCGCTTTCGCCTTTTGGATGTAGCTGTGCTGCGCATCCGCATTGGAGGCGTAGAGCACGACACGCTGCCCTTCTTTATCCGTCTGCAAGGCCGAAATCTTCTCCAAGTATTCCTCCATCGTGTAGAATTTGTCTTCCACGACGGATTTGAAGAGGTTGAATTTCTGGGCACGCTCGTAGAATTTCTCCTCCGTCACCATGCCGTATTCAATGATCATGGAGATGTCCTTCCACTTGGCTTCAAAGTCCGCGCGGTCAGCCTTGAACATCTCTTCGAGCTTGTCCGCCACCTTTTTGGTGATGTGGCCGCTGATCTTTTTGACATTGCCGTCGGCTTGCAAGTAAGAACGCGATACGTTCAACGGAATGTCCTTGGAATCGATGACGCCATGGAGCAAGGTCAAAAAGTCGGGCACGATGCCTTCTACGTTGTCGGTAATGAAGACTTGACTCTGGTACAATTGAATTTTATTCTTCTGAAGCTCCATGTTGGGCTTGATCTTGGGGAAGAACAAAATACCCGTCAGGTCAAAGGGGTAGTCCACATTGATATGGATGTGGAAGAGGGGGTCTTCAAAGGAGTAGGGGTAGAGGGCCTTATAGAACTTCTTATAATCCTCATCGCTTAATTCGCTTGGCTTTTTGGTCCATGCGGGCTCCGTTTCGTTAATGATATCCGGCTTTTTGACAGACTCGTACTTCGCCTCTTCGCCTTCGGCCGCCACATTCACCCGCTCTTCCTTTTCGCCACACTGAATGGGAATACTCATGAACCGGGCGTACTTCTTTAGGAGCTCTTTAATCTTGTGTTCTTCTAAAAAGTCTTCGCTCTCCCCGTCGATGTGCAGGATGATTTCCGTACCGCGATCCTTTCGGCTGCACGCTTTCAGTTCAAATTCGGGCGAGCCATCACAAGCCCAGTGCGCTCCCTCTTTCTCATTTTCGGTCTTCCAAGACAAGGATTTGATTTCCACCTTGCTGGAGACCATGAAGCTTGAGTAGAAGCCCAGTCCAAAATGGCCAATCATGGCGCCTTTCTCGACTTTGCCTTCATACTGCTTCACGAATTCTTCCGCGCCCGAAAAGGCTACGTCGTTGATGTATTTCTGAACTTCGTCCTGCGTCATGCCGATACCTCGGTCTACAATGCGGAGTTGCTTTTTCTTCTTGTCGATATGCACTTGGACCGTCATGTCGCCAAGCTCACCTTTGAATTCTCCCAAATTCGCCAGCGTTTTCAATTTATTGCTCGCATCTACGGCATTTGAAATCAGCTCGCGCAAGAAGATTTCATGATCGCTGTAGAGGAATTTTTTAATGATGGGGAAAATATTGTCCGCCGAAACGTTGATTTTTCCAGTCGCCATAATGCTTTGGTTTAGTTTTATATGTCGAAGTTCTAAACAAGGCGTATGCCATGCCGGTTCTTCATAGACAGGAACTGACAATTTGACCGAATGCAGCCCAAAGGCCGACATATCTCTATTCGATTCATGACATTCTCGGGGTTTAAAGCCCGTTGGAGAGCCTTTGGTGCCATGGGAATAAGCCTGCGTCAAGGGTTGCATGCACCCGGGTTGTGTTTTGGCAAAATGTTAGGGAGTGGTGCGGGTGCGGGATTCTCGGTGTGGCCTGATTGGGGAACGTATGCATGGTTCACCGTCTGGGAACACGCGGATCAAGCAGACGCCTTCTGGGCGAACGACCCCATGTTCTTGGATTTGCAGACCTATGCAGATCAGGTCTTTGGGTGGGAAGCGACGCCCCTGCGCGGACATGGCACGTGGAATGGCCGCGAACCTTTTGAATTCCCATCCACGCCCTCTGCGTCGGCGGGTCCGGTTTCCGTGCTCACTCGGGCGAGCATTCGCCGAAGCCAAGCGCTGCGTTTTTGGTGGAATGTACCTGCGGCCTCTCGCCGTATTGCAGACCAGCCCGGGATACGCTACGCCAAAGGCGTGGGCGAATATCCGCTCATTGAACAAGCTACGCTATCCGTATGGGAAAGCGCAGCGCAGTTAGATGAATTCGCCTACCGCAGTCGTCAGCATGCCCCAATGGTGAAAAAAACAAGGCAATATGATTGGTATCGCGAAGAGATGTTCGTTCGCATGGAAATCTTGAAATTTATCGGCGAAGTGCCTAATTTTCAAGTCTAAACACCTGTCATGCTTGCCCACCTCAGATATCTCCTTGCCTTTTCATTGACCGGATCGGTCTTTATTGCCATGCATTCGGTTTCTTGGGCCTCCTTTGCGGCGTTGGCTTACGCCTTTGGTTTTGTTCCTCTGCTCGAGGTTATTTTACCTCCCCGTACCCAAAATGCATCGCCTTCAGAGATAGAAGGACGCGATCGATCCGTCTGGTTTGATGTGATGCTTGTCTTGGCGGTGCCCGCTCAATTTTACGCGCTCGGTCTGCTCTTGTGGGTTGTCCCAGACGATATTGCTCGTGGTGACTACGTGTCGCTCGTGGGCCATATCACGGCCTATGGGGTGTCTTCTGGCGCGTTAGCTATAAACGTAGCGCATGAGCTCGGACATCGGCCTCAAAAACATTTTCAAACCCTTGCGCAACTGTTGCTCATCACCACGCTTTATGGCCAGTTTTTTATTGATCACAACTGGGGGCATCACAAACATGTGGCTACGCCGGAAGATCCATCTTCTGCGCGTAAGAACGAAAGTATCTATGCCTTTTGGCTTCGCTCCGTGTGGGGGGTGTGGCGTTCTGCTTGGCGGATTGATCCCGCGCGTATGGGTAGATTGCTACTTTGGGAGTCGGCACTTTTTCTAGCCATCGCCTGGATAGAGCCGACGGCGCTGCTCCCCTGGGTTTTGGCTTCTGTCATCGGTTTTTTACTACTCGAAACGGTGAACTATATCGAACATTACGGCTTGGAACGAAAGAAAGAATCCGATTTGCGATACGAAACAGCCAGCCCGGTGCACTCGTGGAACTCCAATCATCCGCTTGGAAGATTTTTGCTTTTTGAATTAACGCGACACAGTGACCATCATGCCGCGCCGCACAAGAAATACCCTGCTTTACTTCACCATGATGCCTCCCCTCAAATGCCGGCGGGTTATCCTGCGATGATGGTGTTGACCTTGTGCCCTCCTTTGTGGTTCAAGGTGATGAATCACCGAATACCAAAAAATTGAATTAGAATGGGTTAGTCGCCCAAACTTCAAGCTCTGGTATAAATCCGCGATTATCCATTTCGAGGACCGAAACCACGGCGTGTGCCAATTCGTTTGGAGTCAGTAAACCGTCTTTTAAGTCCTTTTCTTCCCGGCTCTCCACATTGAATGCGGTCGGAACGGCCGAAGGACTGAGCAGTGTCACGCGAATATTGTGTGGCCGCAATTCGTGCATCCAGCATTGGGTCATCCCTTTCAAGGCAAACTTTGAAGCAGCATAGACGGTCCCATTTTTGAAGCCGCGAGAACCCGCAGTGGAGGCTACATTGATGATGTGTCCGGAGGACTGAGCTTTCATGCGGATAGCGGCCTCCCGACCGGCGAGAGCCGCGCCGAATACATTGGTATGAAAAATCTCCTCCAAATGCGCCCATTGAACTTCCTCCACGGGGTGGAAATACCCTATGCCCGCATTGTTAATCAGAATGTCAATGCCCCCCCAGGTTGAATCTATGGCGGCAAACAGGGCAAGGATAGCGTCTTCCGATGCAATGGAAGAAGCCAAGCCCCAACACCCTAATTCATTCGCCACATCCTTCACTTTATCGGCATCCCGCCCAGTGATGAGCACGTTGGCTCCTTTGGAAATGAGCGCTTTTGCCATGGCCTTTCCCAAGCCAGAAGAGGCGCCGGTGATGAGGATACGTTTATTTTCTAGATTCATAGGTGGGGTGATGTGGATACAGAGGGGATGCGATAGTCAAGAATTCGTTCAGAGATATTAAAAGACTCAACCGAATCCAGCCCTAGATAGTTTACCGCCGCCTCGACATGCTCAAAATCGCGAAAAGCATACAAAGGAGCGAGGCCGATCAATTCAGAACCCATCAATGAGGATCCGAGCGAATGTACTTCCTCTTGCACCCGGTCAAAGAGCTGTTTCGGACTACATTGATTTAAGTCCACAATGTTGCAGCTTACCTGGCTGCATGAAAATGCGGGGCAGTCCCAACCGATGGCTCTAACGCCCGGCAATCCATGAGGATTTTTCTGCCGAATACGTCGCGCCACTTCACGAACCAAGCCCACTTCACGGCTGTGAACATTGATATTGTACGCTAGTAATAAGGGTCGTTTGCCTAAAGCCACCGCCCCGAATCGGGCGTCATAGCTACCAAAGTCGAAGCTCATAGCACGTGCTGGGAGCCCTTCGTACTCCCCGCGTCGAACCTCCGCCAAGTCTTGGTAGTATTCCTGTTTGGCACTTTGCGCATAGAACCACCCGCCCAGGCCAATGGAAGCCAGTCCAGTGGCGATTCGATTCACGGCGCGGTCCGCGGCCAGCTCGGCTTCGGGTGAAAGAGCGATCAAAGGGCATACATCGAGTGCGCCAATCCGCGGGTGGTTTCCGCTGTGGCCCCGCATGTCAATAAGCTCCGCGCAGGCCTTGCCCAGCGATACGACAGCAGCCACCATGGCATCCTCCGCGCCGACAAAGGTGAAGACCGTACGGTGTGCATCATAGCCCGAGTCTACATGCAAAAGGGACACCCCGGGAATACACTCAATGGACGCGCGTAAACGTGCAATAACGTTTGGTTGCCTGCCCTCCGAGACGTTGGCTACGCATTCCAATCCACTCATTGGAAGGGGGTTTCGCAGCCACGGATGAATTGCAAGGCGGTCCACGCAGCGGCTCTAGCTACCGCTGCACGCTTTTCTTCGGGGCAAAGCCCCACCGCTACCTCCGCGAGGTGTAAATAACGGGCTTGGCCACTCTGGCCCGCCTGATAAACGGTTGCAGCGACCTGCTCCCAGGTCCAGCCGAATTCTGATTGCGCACTGCTTGGACAGCCAAGTATCCCATCAGCACAAACTTCGACACCAAACGGTGCGTGTTGCACATGCTTCAATGCCAGGTCTCGGGCATGGGCCATGTCCATTTCTCCGCGCACGGCCCAGGATTCATACGTGATGGCAGTCCATCCAGGCGTCTGGCGAATCATGTCCCAGCTCGCCTCGTTGCAGCCGTGTTCACTCAAGCCCAAAACAACATAACGATCCAAAAATCCACCCGCGTGTGCGTAGCTAAAACCATTGCCACTGTGCCGACCTTCCATCGCGCGGCAATCCGGGTGAGGGTCTAGGTTCAAGGCATTCATCGGTTGCCGCGCGGCAGCCGCTTTGAGCAAGGGGAAAGCATTGTTGTGACCTCCTCCCAGTAAAATCGGTGTTTTCCCCGCGGCGAATAGCGGCTGCAAGGCCGCTTCCACTCGAGCGTCCACTTCTGCGACGAGTTCCCGCAAAGCCGGGAGGCTATCCGGGCCAGTATGCGCGTGAGAAGCGGCTTGAAGGTCCGCAACATCCACCCACACCCAACCCAGATCAAGAGATTCCGTCCAAGCATTGAGCGGGAGTTTTGCGATGGACTCGAGGATGGCTGCGGGACTGGCTGCAGCCCCTGGCCGTCCCATGTTGGCTCGAACACCGATGTCTTCGGCAACGGCAACAAAGATGTACTGACCTTCCCCTTCCGGGCGCAACTTTAGGTGGTCTCCAAGGCGGCGTTCACCGCTACGGGTTTGGTACGAGTCAAATGGGTTCATTGGCCAAAAACAAATGTGTGTTCGATCAGATTTTCACCGAAGTGGTAGGGTAGACTGGCTAGACCTTTTATTGGTTTGGTCAATAGGACATGAGCTTCTTTGCCTACGGCGATGCTTCCCATTCGGTGACTCACACCCAAAGCTGCTGCGGCATTGATCGTCAATCCAGCCAGGCCCTCCATTGGGCTGAGTTTCATTTGGTGGCAAGCCAAGCTCCAGACGAGCATCAAATTACTGCTAGGCGCCGAGCCTGGGTTAAAATCCGAAGCCAAGGCTAAGGGGAGCCCTGCATCGATGATGGACCTCCCGGGGGTGTATGGTATGTCTAAGAAAAGAGAACAACCAGGAAGGGCTACAGGCATAGGTCCTGAGCCTGCCGACCAGGCGTTCGATAGATCCGTTACATCCTGGGACGTCATGACTTCCAAATGGTCCACACTGAGGGCCTTCGAGGCGATACTGGCTTGAAGTCCGCCACTGCTGGTAAATTGGTTCACATGGGCCTTGAGGGGCAATCCGTGGTTGCGTGCCGCTTCGGCAAGGCGCAAGAGTTCATTGGGGGTAAAGTAATTCTCCTCGCAGAAAATATCCACAAAATCGGCTAGACCTTCCGCAGCGATGGCGGGAAGCATCTCCTGAAGTACTTCCTCAAAATAGGCTTCTCGTTGTCCCTGAAAGCGCGTGGGAACGGCATGAGCTCCTAAAAAGGTGGCAAAAAGCGGCATTCGAGTCAGGGATTTGGCCTGTTGGATGACACGGAGCATTTTTAACTCGGATGCCATGCTCAAGCCGTAGCCACTTTTAATTTCTACGGCCGCCGTGCCGCTACTTCGTGCTTGGCTCAAGCGACGCAATAAATCCTCCAATAGAAACGCTTCGGAACATGCTTCTAGCGCCTTGGCTGAATGTAAAATTCCTCCCCCTGCCGCAGCGATCTCGGCATAGGTTGCGCCGCGCATCCGCATTTCAAACTCTTCTGAACGCTCGTGGGCAAATACCATGTGCGTGTGTGAATCGATGAATGCGGGTAAAGCCCATCGTCCGCGCCCATCTATTCGGCGCAAAGCAGGCGGATGCGCTTCCGGCTCAAGGGACGCCATAGGTCCAAAGCCCACAATCGTGCCCCCTTCCATATCGAGGTAGGCGTTTTGAATAATTGGAGCTCGATCCATATCCTTTCCTGCCAGACAGGCCGGTGAGGCGTCTTCCATGTAGGCTAAAGCCAATCCATCGAGGTTTTCCAGTCGAGTGCGCATAGAACGAAGGTAGGGTATCGCGTATTTTTGAGGATATGGCAGGGAACAGCTTTGGAGAGATTTTGCGTTTGAGCACATTTGGGGAATCCCATGGTCCCGCAATGGGAGGGGTTTTGGATGGAATGCCGGCGGGTATCTGGATGGATTTACAACAGGTGCAGCAAGCGCTGGACCGCAGGCGCCCTGGCCAGAATACCCTTACGACGGAGCGCAAAGAGCAAGATGTCGTGCGTTTTCTGAGTGGATTTCATCCGGAAGAAGACGAATCAGGCCGACGGCAAACGCTGGGTACTTCGATAGGTTTTATCATTGAAAATGAGGACCAGCGCTCCACGGATTATCAGGCGATACAGGATCAATACCGCCCTTCTCATGCGGATTACACGTATGAAGCGAAGTATGGCATTCGAGACCACCGCGGAGGCGGCAGGAGTTCAGCGCGAGAAACCGTCTGTCGGGTCGTTGCGGGCGCCCTGGCGACACAGCTCCTCCCTGCAGATCTGCGTATCCTTCCTTTTGTCGAACGCATGGCGGGCATCGGCATCCCCGCAGACGCTTCTTTTGACCCACAAGCTGCCACCGCGCATATCACAGGATGTCCGCATCCCGAAACCGCCGAAAACATGCGTGGCCAACTCGAAGCACTCAAGGCGCTCGGTGATTCCGCCGGTGGAGTGATAGCATGTCAGGTGCATGGAGTTCCCGCCGGCTGGGGAGAACCTGTTTTTGACAAGTTATCTGCCCGTCTCGCCTATGCGCTGATGGGAATTAATGCGGCCAAGGGCATCGAGTTCGGTTCGGGCTTTGCAGGAGCGGATTCACGGGGGTCCATTCAGAATGATGCGTTTATAGCGCCCGGGCAAACTGCGACCAACCACTCGGGCGGAATCCAAGGAGGTATTTCCAATGGGATGCCCCTCTTTTTCCGCTTAGCCTTTAAGCCTATTGCTAGCATTAAACAGAGCCAGCAAACGATCAACCGGCAAGGTGAGGCCGTAGAGATGCAGATCGAAGGTCGACATGATCCTGCCGTGCTGCCCCGCGCCCTGCCGATTGTCGAAGCCATGGTAGCTTTGGTCTTGGCTGATTTTTATCTAGCACAACGCATTCAACGGACAAATTCATGAAATTACATACCAAGATTATCCTCGGCATGGTGCTCGGCATCGTGTGGGCTGTCGCCAGTTCGTATTGGGGCGGTTCGCAGTTCACGCAGGACTGGATTGCTCCGTTTGGAACCATCTTTATCAATGCGCTGAAGTTGATAGCTATTCCATTGGTCTTATTCAGTTTGATCGATGGAGTAGGGCAATTGGGTGACCCGAAAGCCTTGGGGAGAATTGGAGGGAAAGCTCTGGGCTTGTACATAGGGACCACGTTAATTGCCATTTTAATTGGTTTAATGCTGGGCAATGTGGTCCGGCCAGGAACGTTTGTATCCGAAGATCAAATCGTTGAAAATAGACTAGGGTTTGAAACGTGGCTGCAATCCGAAGGCAAAGCCTCTCCGGATGGACAGTGGCTATCTGAAGATCCCGCCTATGCTGGGCGAATGCCCGCGATGGAGGCTACGTCCGATGACTTGGGTGATAAGATTGCCTCGGCTCGGGCCGAATCAAATCGCGGTCCCTTGGCTTTCTTGGTGGACATTGTGCCGAGCAACATCTTCTTGGCTTTCAATAATTCCCTGATGCTTCAGGTCATATTCTTTGGCCTCTTTTTTGGCATCGCCGTCGTTATGCTTCCAAAGACTCAAACCGAAACCTTGCGGGCCTTCATGAGTCAAAGTGCTCAGATTTTTATCAAGATGGTAGAAATTGTCATGCTCGGTGCGCCCTTCTTTGTTTTTGCGCTAATGGCCAGTACGCTCACTCAGCTGGCAGGAGATGATCCGAGTCGTTTTGGTGACCTGTTGTCCTCTTTTGGTATTTACATGCTTACGGTGGTCGCCGGATTGCTCCTTATGGCCTTAGTGGTCTATCCCACGCTCGTTTGGTGGTTCATTCGAAAGAAAGGGTATTCCTGGGTGCGAACTTTCCGCTTCTTGCACCAAAACATTCGCCCTGCCCAATTATTGGCCTTTAGCACCAGTTCTTCTGCGGCTACCCTGCCTGTGACCATGGATTGTGTGCATGATGATTTAAAAGTGAATGAAGAAATATCCCAATTCACCCTACCGATTGGTGCCACGGTGAATATGGATGGGACGAGTCTATATCAGGCAGTAGCTGTGTTGTTTTTAGCTCAGCTGCACGGGTTGGACTTGAGTCTAGCGCAGGAAATGACCATCATAGTCACTGCCGTCTTTGCTTCGATCGGGGCCGCGGCGATACCTTCAGCGGGCCTCATTATGCTCATCATGGTCCTGGACGCCGTGGGATTGAATCCAGCGTGGATTGCCATTATTTTCCCCGTAGACCGCATATTGGATATGTGCCGTACGGTCATCAATGTGACGGGAGATGCCTCGGTAGCCGTAGCCGTTTCTGAATCAGAAGGGCAGTGGGGAGGATGAGAAAAATCTTGTTGCTGGGTGCCGCATGCCTCGCTGGGTTGAGCGTGCAAGCACAGGTGGAATTAGGGAGTTGTTCGGGTGCGCCAGAACCTAGCGCGGAAGTACTCAAAGCAGAGCAAGCATTGGATCGAAATGATCTAAACATGGCGCGAGTATATTTAAACGCTGCCCTGCGCAAATCGCCCGAACAAAGTGTTCATTTGAATTATTTAAATGCGGAAATGAACTTGCTCATGGGAAAGGTGGACATGGCATCCTCTTTACTTAATCAAGTGTACCTCGCATGTCCGGATTACCATCCGGATTTGTCCTACAAGTTGGGCGCTTTGTGGGCGGGCCAAGGTCGTCAAGAAGAGGCCCGACGCCTACTCGAATCCTTTGTTCAACAAGGCCCGGTGGGTTCGCCCTTTCTAGCGGATGCTCGAAAGCAATTGGCAACATGGGCTTTGGTGGACTCGCTCAAAAAACATCCCATAGCATTTGAACCCTATCGAATCAAAGGTCTAGATGCGCCCGCGGACGAATTCTTAGGTGTATTGAGCCCGGACGAAGCAAGTTGGTACTTTACTCGGCGCCAAGAAGTATTGGATCGAAAAAGTGGCCCAGCGCCCATCCGACGGCTCAAAGAAGAGTTTTGCATCGGGCAAAATAGTCCAGACGGGGTCCAGGGTATCACGGTGCTCTCTCCTCCATTCAATCAAGGTTTCAACGAGGGTGGTCCAAGCTTAACTGCCGATAATCGATGGATGGCGTTAACATCATGTCAGCTGCTGGGAAGCGGCTACCGCAATTGTGATATTTTCCTTGTCCAAAACACCTATGATGTATGGCTCGACTTCAAGGCCTTGGAAACAGTCAATCGTCCTGATTCTTGGGAATCGCAACCCACCCTTTCGGCCAATGGGGATCGCTTGATCTTCACCTCCAATCGCGCAGGCGGTCTTGGCGGACTCGACTTGTACGAGGTGACCCGCCAAGTGGATGGAAGCTGGTCTGAGCCTAGAAACCTGGGTCCACGAGTCAATACAGACGGCGACGAGAAATCTCCATTTCTACATGCAGACGGGCATAGCCTGTTCTTTTCGTCCAATGGACATCCGGGCCTTGGAGATTTTGATGTCTTCGTGGTTGATTTGAGCCAAGCGTCCCCGCCTCAAAACGTGGGATATCCCATCAATACCGAAAAGGCAGAAGTCGGTTTTGCCGTAGCTGCGAAATCCCCCATGGCGTATTTCTCCAGCAATGAGAAGGTGGGAGACTTGCCCGCTGGTTCGGGCTACGATTTTTATGGCTTTCCATTGCCAGAGTCCTCGCGGGGTGATCAAGTGGCCTTCCTCACGGGGATCGTTGAAGGGGCAGACGTGCTGCCCGATGGAGTGAGTTTGCGCATCGAGAATTTAAAGACACGCGAAGTGACCCGGGTACGTGTGGATGCGGCAACGGGAACCTTCACAGCGGTTGTTTCTGCTACTGAAGTAAGTGACTATGTGGTCAGCATAGAAAATCCCGAAGTGGGATTTACCGCCGTTCGCGTTGAGGTGGATCCGCGGGATGAGGAGGCAAAAGTGCCCATTTTAGAGGCAAAAAAATTAGAGATTGGAGAAAGTTTCTCGTTGAATTCGATTCGATTTGCGACCAACAGCTATCAGATGTCGTTGCTGGACAAAGCCTCGTTAAGGCCATTCATCCAATACCTTAAGGCGCATCCCGCGATGCGGATTGAACTTCAAGGTCACACCGACAACGTAGGTAGAGCGAGTGACAATCAATTGCTCTCCGATCGTAGAGCGCATGCCGTGATGGATTATCTAGCTACGGAGGGGGTGGATTCTAGCCAAATGACCGCTAAAGGCTATGGAGATAGTCAGCCCATAGCGGACAATTCCCAAGCGAGTGGTCGCGCGATGAATCGGCGCACCGTGTTTCAAGTTTTGAGCAAATAAAAATGGAGCCCGAAGGCTCCATTTAAAAGATATAGGGGTCGTTGACCAAGCCTTGATGGCTTATCCGCGACGCTCCTTGATACGAGCTGATTTACCCGTGCGCTCACGCTGGTAGAAGATGCGTGCACGACGAACCTTACCACGCTTGTTCACTTCGATCTTCTCGAGGTTTGGCATGTTTACAGGGAAGATACGCTCAACGCCGATGTTTCCGGACATTTTGCGGATGGTGAAGGTCTCGGTAGTGCCCGAGCCGCTGCGCTGAAGAACGTCGCCGCGGAAGAACTGCGTACGCGTTTTTTCACCTTCACGAATTTGGTAGTACACGGTGATTGTGTCACCGGCAGCGAAGGAAGGAAACTCCTTCGTTTCGACAAATTTCTCTTGGACGTATTTAATCAGGTCCATAACTGTGCATTTTATGCGTTCATCGATCGTCAACATTCGCCACGGTGGCCAGAGGTTAGCGTCGCTTGAGGTCTCACTTTGGCCCCAAATCACACGAAAAAGTGTAAATGAGTTCCTCCGTTAAGGTCGGCAAATGTACAAAAAAGGCGAATAAATTGTACGTGGTCTTTAAGGTTGAGGGACTTAGTCCTCTAATAGGTCGGGCCTGCGCTCCTTAGTGCGCTGAAGGGCCTGCGCATGATTCCAATCTTCAATCTTTTGAAAATGCCCTGATGTTAAGACTTCTGGAACCTCGAGCCCACGGAATTCAGCCGGCCGGGTGTAGACTGGCGGGGCTAGTAAATTATCTTGAAATGAGTCTGTTAGCGCGGAAGTCTCGTCATTAAGGACTCCGGGAATCAAGCGAATAATGGCGTCTGAAATGACAGCTGCTGCTAATTCGCCCCCACTTAAAACGTAATCCCCAATGCTGATTTCATGGGTGACAAAATGGTCTCGGACCCGTTGATCAATGCCTTTGTAATGCCCGCAAATGATGAGGATGTTCTCGAGGAGGGACAGGCTATTTGCTGATTTTTGGTCAAAACGACGCCCATCGGGAGTGGTGTAGATTATGGCGTCATACGTTCGTTCAGCTTGAAGGGACTCAATGCACGCGAACAGGGGTTCCGGGCGCAACACCATTCCAGCGTTTCCGCCAAAGGAATAATCGTCCACTTGGCGGTGCTTTCCCATCCCAAAGTCTTTGAGGTTGTGCAAATGCACTTCCACGATGCCTTTTTGTTGGGCGCGCTTTAGAATACTCGCTTCGAAAGGGCTTCGAATGAGTTCGGGCAGCACAGAAATGATATCAATGCGCATTCCTTAGGCTAAGCCGATTTCCACGAGGCGTTCGTGTAAATACGCCCCTGCGGTCATGTCGTCGTAGGCCTTAGGATTTTCCTCGTTCACGCAGAAGTCTAGGCAATTCAAAGGCATATCCTCTGCTGGATGGACGAAGAATGGCATCGAAAAACGAGGGAGATGGCATTTCTCAGCAGGTGGGTTTACCACCCGGTGTGTCGTACTACGCAATAAGTTATTCGTCAATCGTTGGAGCATATCTCCAACATTAATGACGAGGACCTCCGATGTCACGTGGATGGGAACCCATTGATCGTCTTTGTTTAGCAATTCTAGGCCTTCAGCAGAAGCACCCATCAGGAGCGTAATCAAATTGATGTCCTCGTGCGCAGCCGCTCGAATGCCTTCCACCACGGGGCTTTCTTGGCCTGGGTAATGGATGGCGCGGAAAATAGAATGTCCTTGGTTGAGGTGAGCATCAAAAAAGTCCTCCGAGAGGTTCAGATGCAAGGCAATCGCTCGCATCAAGTTTTGGCCGACCATTTCAAGTTTTTCATATGCGGATTTGACCGTGGCGTCCAGCGAAGCCACGTGTGGGACCAGGATATTTGGTGCGAGTCCACGCTCCGCGGCATTCATGGGTCCCCATTGATAAAACTCTTTCAGGTCTGGACGGGATTCCCCTTTGGCATGCTCCACACCAAAAGGAGTATATCCGCGCTGTCCTTTGGCTGAGGCCAAGTGCGAGCGCATTTTATCTTCCTTGCTTTGATGGAAGAAGGCTTGGATGACCTCTTGTAAGGCATCCCGTTCTGCATTGGTAAATCCGTGCCCTTCGATCGCTGCGAATCCAATGCTTTCGAAAGCATTTCCTAGGCTTGAAACAAAGGCTTGGCGCTGAGCGGCATCGCCTTGGGCAAAATTCTGTAGGTTGAGCGTTTGCAAGTTCATACGACAAATGTACTTCCTGCCTCACCTTTGTAAGAATACAACCCACGTCAAATTCCATGGAATTTTCATCCAAAAACGCTTCTGCCGCCTATACCTCCTTGTTTTTACCCCGTGCAGTCGAGGAACGAATGCTCATTGCCTTGCGGCAAGGAAGGATCTCCAAGTGGTTCTCTTCCTATGGACAAGAGGCCGTTTCGGTAGGTACGGCGATGGCGATGCATGAAGATGAATGGATTTGCACGATGCACAGAAATCTTGGGGTGTTTACCACCCGGGATATCCCATTGAGGAAGTTGTTTGCACAGTTCCAAGGCAAACTCACAGGCTTTACAAAAGGTAGAGATCGCTCTTTTCACTTTGGAAGTACGGAGCACAAAATATTCGGTATGATCAGTCATCTAGGACCTCAGCTGGGGGTAGCCGATGGCTTGGCCCTAGCGCGAAAGCTCCGGGGTGAAAAAAAGTGTGTCCTCGTCTACACAGGAGATGGCGGAGCTTCGGAAGGAGACTTCCATGAGGCACTCAACGTCGCAGCGGTGTGGGATTTGCCCGTGCTCATTGTGGTTGAAAACAACCAATGGGGACTCTCCACCCCATCCAAAGAGCAATTTGTCTTTGATTCATTTACGGTCAAGGGCCCTGCCTATGGCATGGAGGCGCATTCAGTCGACGGCAATGATTTTGAGGCGGTATATGCCTTGACTAAAAAGCTGACGGATTCCATACGCGAAAATCCTCGGCCTATTTTATTGGAATGCGTGACATTTCGCATGCGAGGTCACGAAGAAGCCTCGGGGACTAAATATTATCCTGATGGTTTAATAGATTCATGGAAAGAGAAGGATCCTATTGATCGATTTAAGGCGCAAATACTTGCCCAAAAATGGATGAGTTCGGAGGAGGTGCAATCACTGGAAGAAAATTGCCACAAATTGGTCTTAGATTCTTTGAACGAAGCCTTGGAGGAGCCAAATCCAATTTTTAACTCAGAAGTGGAGCTGAATGACGTCTATGCGCAAGTCCAATCCTCGGAACTTACGTCTACACCCAATGGCCCGAGGCATGCGCGTCGGATGATTGATGCGATTCGCGAGGGTTTAGAGACCGCCATGGAATTAGATCCCAGCTTGGTGCTTATGGGCCAGGATATCGCCGATTATGGGGGGGTATTTAAAGCGACGGAAGGCTTTGTTGAACGCTTCGGTAAAGAACGGGTGCGTAACACTCCTTTATGCGAATCAGCGATTGTGGGCGCTGGAGTTGGATTGACAGTGGAAGGGCATGCTGTCATGGTTGAAATGCAATTTTCTGACTTCGTCACAGAAGCCATGACGCAAATATGTAATCAAGCAGCCAAGCTACATTATCGCTGGGGGCAATCGGTGAATATGGTCATCCGCATGCCTACAGGAGCGGGAGTCGCGGCAGGGCCCTTCCATTCTCAGAGTACCGAGGCGTGGTTTACGCGCGTTCCTGGGCTCAAAGTGGTGTATCCTTCGAATGCCTTTGATGCGAAGGGATTACTGATTCAAGCTTTTCAAGACCCAAATCCGGTGCTCTTTTTTGAGCATAAAGCGTTGTATCGCTCGCAAGAAAGTGACGTGCCAGAAGAAGCTTATGCATTGCCCTTTGGGCAGGCAAGAATCTGCACGGTGGGCGAGGAGTTAACGCTGGTTTCGTATGGACTAGGGATGCGTTGGATCGAAGAATGGCAGACCCAAAATCCGAATATTTCTGCGGAAGTGATTGATATGCGAACGCTGGTTCCATGGGATTTTGATACGGTTCAAAAATCTATCGAAAAGACGGGGCGATGTGTAGTGATTCAGGAGGACACGTATCGGGGGTCGTTCGGCGCGGACATAAGCCATCGAATTCAGACGGAGTGCTTTGCGAAGCTTGATGCCCCGGTAGAGGTAGTGTCCTCTTTAGATATTCCGATTCCATTTTCTGCAGAATTAGAACGTGGTTATTTGGCAAATTCACGCATTGAAGAAGCGATAAATAGGGTATTAAACTTCTGATTTAAGCTCTTAATATGACTAAAAATGGATATTTATTTTTGATTTTAAATTCCATCATATATATTTGTGGAAATAACTAAAAAAAACATCTTATGACTCCAGGTCAACTTGTCGCTCATTTTCGTGAAAATCAGAACAACAACAAATCGTTGAAGAGCTTATTTGCCTCTCAGTTTTTGGGCAAGTTTTCTCCCGAAGAATTAGAGGGTTTGAGCAAGAGCATTTCAAAGGAGCTTTCACGCCGCGAAGCTGCGGTTGTTCAAGAGCGTATCGATTACTTAACGAGTCTCGGATATAACGTTTCGAAGTAAGTAAACCGACCAAACCGACATTCAAAGGGCGCCCATTGGGCGCCCTTTTTCATTCAAAAATTTCTCGAAAGAGCTTCAGTCCTCTGCCGTTTCAGATTCTAAGGGCTCCCAGAGCACCCATACTTTGGATGCACATCCGAAGCTGTCTCCTCGTTTGATTCCTCCCACGTACACTTCTGCGGTGGAGAAAACCCCATATGATTGATAGTTCTTAACCTGGATCGTCATTTCAGCCAATTGATTGCTGCCCCAAGAAACGAGACTGCCTATCAAACCAGCTTCTTCTGCTTGGTTTTCGAGGTATAAGGCGCCATTGGCTATGGCTTCTTCACTATGGTGCTTGGAATCGGGTTTAAGGACGTAAAGAAGGAGTAGCGAAAGTAGGACCGAGGCTAAGGCTAAGCGTTTATAGATTCCCATGGTGGGTATGGATAAGAAGATTAGACCGCTAAAATAAAAAAGCCGCAGTCTCCTGCGGCTTTGGTGGGAGATGAGGGGTTCGAACCCCCGACCCCCTCGGTGTAAACGAGGTGCTCTGAACCAGCTGAGCTAATCTCCCAAATTGGAGGTGCAAATATATACGCAATTTGCACATTCACCATCTAGGTTACGGAAGAATTTCTGGACCGCTAACTTTTTGAATATGGCATTCATCAGCAGTGATAAGCCATTCATTCTGAGTCAGCAAACTATCATTCGCATCATACACATAGACGTCTGCCGTATAAGTGTGTTTGTAAAAAAGGCTTTGATGTTCATCTGTGGCGACTAAATAGTAGCCTGACCAGCCCGTGTGATCGCTGAAAAGGCTGTCATTCGTTTCGCGTATGACGACATCCACACGATCGGGTAGGTGGGTTGAATCTGACCAGGTAAATCCAACCGTCTGAAAGGACATGTCACAAATGAGCTGGTTTTCGCAACTGCTCATGGCAGTCAAGGCGAAAGGGAGGAGGTAAACGATCTTTTTCATACAACTATGGATGTTCGTTTCATGCCTAGCGTTGCATGGATGCAAAAGTACTTACTTCGCCTCAGCACTTTGGGTGCTATCCTTCTCAAATGTGAGACTCAAACTATTGACGCAATAGCGCAAGCCGGTGGCGGTTGGACCATCGTCAAACACATGGCCTAAATGTCCGCCGCATTGACGGCATAAAATTTCTGTACGAATCATGCCATGACTGAGGTCGCGTGATTCAAGAACCACCTCTTCGTTTGTGGCCTGATCAAAGCTGGGCCAGCCACAATGCGCATCAAATTTGGAGTCCGAGGAAAAGAGAGGGGTGCCACACCCTGCACAGAGATATTGTCCCGCCTCAAAATGCTGGTCATATTCCCCGCTGCGAGGGTATTCCGTGCCTTTTTCACGCAATATCCGATAGCGTTCAGGTCCGAGCTGAGCGAGCCATTCTTCGTCAGTTTTGATCGTAGGATGAGATGGGGTAGTCATAGTCGCGGGGGTTTGAGCCTGACACGAAGTGATGAGCACAAAAAAGCTAATGCTGGCCAGGGTGGATATGGAAGAATACAGGTTCATAATGGAAATAACACAGTCAAGTCAGAGAAGTTCTTTTGGGCGCAAGTTCAGAAAAGGAAAGCACGAGGCTAGAAGGAACTTAAAACTACTACGAACGCAGGATCGGCAGGATTGAGCAAAAAAAACACGCTCGAACCCGAAGGTGGAGCGTGTAGGCGTTTGGGAGTTTCTATGTGCCCTGGACTGGACTCGAACCAGCACGACCGTAGGTCACCACCCCCTCAAGATGGCGTGTCTACCAATTTCACCACCAGGGCATTTTGTGACTCGACTGGGGCTCGAACCCAGGACCCATACATTAAAAGTGTATTGCTCTACCAGCTGAGCTATCGAGTCATTCTCGCTTTTTCAACGAGGGTGCAAATATAGCGAGAAACTTTAATTCAATTCCTTCTGCTCGGGAAAAATCCGATAATTTTGAGCATGCACAATCGCTACTATCTAATCGGCTACATGGGGGTGGGTAAAAGTACCTGGGCCAAAAAGTGGGCTAAGGCGAGCCAGCTCCCAGTACATGACCTCGATAAGCTGCTGGAATTAAGACTTCAAATGTCTATCTCTGAATATATTAGCGCCTTTGGGGAGCTGGCCTTTCGAAAAGAGGAGCGAGAGGAAATTCGTCGAAGTGGCAACCTCGAAGGTATTATTGCCGTAGGAGGGGGCAGTCCGTGCTTTTATGACAATATGGACGTGATGAATGCCCAAGGCGAGACGATTTACCTTCATGCTGGCGTAGGTTTTCTCAGTAAGCGATTGCAAGATTCCACCTTGGCGGGCAATGAGCGACCCCTTTTAAAAGGCCTCGAGGTGGCTATGTATCCAGAATTTGTAGGGAAGCATTTACTCGAGCGAATGCCCTATTATGACCAAGCGGCCCACCGAATTTCGGTTGAAAAAGAGGATGTCTTAGCGGCGTTGCACTCCTTGATGCCCCCTTACACCAAGTAAACAGCTTCATTCCCGTCGAGATCTACCTCTACCCGGTCTTGCAGGCTAGTGCTGAGGCTCATTCCCTTGATGTCTGCTTTGATCGGAAACTTCTTAAAATTCCGGTCAATTAAAACCGCCGTAGATAAGCGCTTCACTGGGGCTTGAAGGAAAAAATGCACCGCATAAATGAGGGTTGCGCCCGTGTTTAAAACGTCATCAATAACTACGATATTCTTGCCTTCAAATTCGCTTGGACGCAAACTACATTCCGTGGGTCCGGAGGCTGGAGATCGCTTATTCACGGAGATTTCGGCGAGGGCGATCGGGCTAGGGCTAATAGCTTGAATTCTCGCTTGAAGTAATTGAGCCAGGCGGAAGCCAGATTTGCTGACCCCTACGAGGATGACGGACTCTTCACTGCCATGGCGTTCCAAAATTTGCCAAGCCATCCGCTCAAGCATGCGGTGAATTCGTTCAGGGTCAAGAATAAGCGTGCGTTCGGTCATAGTGATTGCAATGTAGCACAGAAATAAACTTCTTTATCCGCCCTGGCCTTGATGCTCAAAGGGTGAGGACGCAAGGCGGTCAGTTCGAAAGGAAGGGAGAAACGCTGTCGGTATTCTTCCGTACTTCCACCAAATGGAGGACCTTGATCGGTCAAAGGGAACGTAAACAGGAGGCCGCAGATTTGGCCACCCGGGCGCAGGATTTGCGCCATTTGCTGCACATAGTTTTCCCGTTTTTCGGGAGGTATGGCACAATAGAAGGTGCATTCCAAAACAAGATCGAAATGATCTATCCATGGGCTTTCCGTGGACCAAGTGAAGAAATCACCGGTCAAAAAGCGATCTTCTGGAAAGTCAGGAACACGGGTTAAAAAGGCACGTTTGGCGCTTTCTGCCCAGTCGCTGAGATAGACATGGCGGTATCCCGCCTTGTGGAGTGCTTCGCCGTCCCAGCCTAAGCCACAGCCTGGAATCAGGATGCGGGCATCTTTAGAAATAGTGGCCATCACGGCTTGCAAAACGGGAGTGGGCCCTTCTAAATCCCATCCTGTTTGGTCTTGCTGGTAGCGATCTTCCCAATATTTCGCGCTATTCGGCATGGTGATTTTTTCGGACGAGTAAGGCAATGTTCTCGACATGGTGCGTTTGAGGGAACATATCAACCGATTGGACAATCTTTACATCATACGTCTCACTTAGTAGAGCCAAATCTCTGGCTTGGCTTGCCGAATTACAGGATACATAGACAATCCGAGGTATGTCTAGGCTCAAGAGTCGTTCCACCACTTTTGGGTGCATCCCATCCCTTGGAGGATCGGTCACCAGCACATCAGGCTTGCCATAGCGGTCCCAAAGCTCTTCGCTAAAGGCATGCCGCATATCGCCCACCTCAAAGAACGCATTGTGAATCTCATTGGCTTCTGCGTTCTCCTTGGCCGCATCAATGGCTTCGGGCACCGATTCCACTCCAACTACTTTTCCAGCAACTTGGGCCATAAAAAGAGCGATAGTCCCTGTGCCCGTATATAAATCGTAGACGGTTTCACCCCCTTTTAAATCGGCGAGCTTGAGGGCCTCGCTATACAGTCGCTGGGCTTGTTCGGGGTTGGTCTGATAAAAACTCTTGGGCCCAATCTTGAATGACAACGCTCGGCCACCATCGATTGCAGAGACCATGCGCTCCGTAAGATGGCTCACGCCGTGATATAGCTGTAAATCCAAGTCATAGATGCTATCATTCGCTTTCGGGTTGTGGGCGTAATAGATGCTTACGAGTTCAGGGAACTGTGCTTTCACGGCGGCCAAAAGGGCCAAGCCTTCCTCGCCTGGTGCTTCAAAAAGTTGAAGTACCATCATCCATTCCCCCGCTAATGTGCATCGGAGCATGAGAGTGCGCAACAGGCCATGTTTTTCACGTGGATGAAAAAATGTCAGGCCATGTTCCTTCGCATAGCTGCGAATGAAGTTCTTAATAGCGTTGGAGGGTTCGGGTTGGAGATGGCAGGTTTCAATATCCATGATTTTATCCCACATGCCAGGCACATGGAACCCAAGGGCATTTCCTTTTTCAATGGGTTCGTTAGAGGCAATTTCATCCCATGTCAGCCAACGACTTGCCGAAAAACTGAATTCTAACTTATTCCGATAGCGCAATGCCTGGGGTGCAGGCACAATCGGTCGGCTTTCTTCAACGTGCACACCGCCGATTCTTCGCAAATTTTCATTGACTTCGACTTCCTTGAATCGCGCTTGTTCTTCGTAAGCCACATGTTGCCAGCTGCAACCGCCACAATGCGCAGCGTACATGCACGTGGGTTCTACGCGATGAGGAGAAGGGATTTCCATGCGTTCAATGACGGCCTCCAAGTGTTTCTTTCGCTTGCGAACCACCTTGATCGTGGCAACGTCCCCTGGGGCGGCCCCAGCAACTAGGATTGTTTTGCCATCTGGGGCATGGGCGATACATATGCCTCGTCCACCCGCGCGTTCCATTTGAATTCCTTCTAAAATCATTGTCCAAAGATAGTCCTCTGTCTGACCTTATCTTTGAGAAAAACCTATTTGATATGACTCGTAGTGCAGCGGATTTCATCGCTCTCGAAGACCAACATGGAGCACATAACTACCACCCACTCCCCGTGGTACTTGAACGGGGTGAAGGAGTGCTTGTGTGGGATGTAGAAGGTAAAGAATACTATGATTTTTTAAGTGCCTATTCTGCTGTAAATCAGGGACATGGTCACCCAAAAATCGTGAAGGCCATGCTGGAGCAAGCTCAAAAGCTCGCCTTGACCTCGCGTGCATTTTATAACTCTGAATTAGGTCCTTTCGAAAAAGCGATTACCGAGCGGTTTGCCTATGACAAGGTATTAGCCATGAATTCAGGAGCAGAAGCCGTAGAAACCGCCATCAAGCTCTGCCGTCGCTGGGCCTATGAGGTGAAAAACATCCCTGCCAATCAGGCAAAAATCATTGTCTGCGGCGATAATTTTCATGGCCGAACGAGCGCCATAATTTCGTTTTCTTCAGACCCTGATAGCTATGCGGGATTTGGACCATTTATGCCCGGCTTTGAGCGGATTCCTTACAATGATTTAACCGCTTTAGCGAAGGCCCTAGAAGATCCGCATGTCGCAGGTTTTCTCGTCGAACCGATTCAAGGTGAAGCCGGTGTAGTTGTGCCGGATGCCGACTTTATTCCCCGTGCAGCCGCGCTCTGTGCTTCCAAAAATGTCCTGTTTATCGCCGATGAAATCCAAACAGGCATAGGTCGGACGGGCGCATGGCTCGCGACATGCGGAAATTGCCATTGTGCTTCCGGCGCTTGCGAGCGACAAGCAGGAAGCTATACTCGGGCGGATATTCTCATTTTGGGAAAGGCCCTTTCGGGCGGATTGTATCCAGTTAGCGCGGTGCTTGCCGATGATGCCATCATGCTGACAATTAAGCCTGGGCAGCACGGGTCGACCTTTGGAGGGAATCCCATCGCGGCGAAAGTTGCTCAAGCGTCCCTTGAGGTAATTGATGAAGAATCATTAATGCAAAATGCCCGCCTGAGAGGTCAGCAGTTTAGAGATGGATTGGCCCAAAGAATTGGACACCTGCGACTGGTCAAAGGCATTCGAGGTAAAGGGCTACTAAATGCCATTTTGATCAACGATAGCCCCGAGTCCAAAACAGCGTGGAATCTATGTATTGCATTACGCGACGCCGGAATCCTGGCAAAGCCTACCCACGGCAACATCATCCGGTTTGCCCCACCCTTAGTTATTACAGAAGTGCAAATGGAAGATGCCTTAGCACGGATGCAAAAAGTTTTTGAAGCAGCCGAACAAAATCGCTAGTTAGGCGTTCATAACTTGTCCGCAGGGGGGAACAAGGTTTCTTCTTGTTTGGTGTATAGGGTAGTTAAACTCCCTGCGGACTTTTTACTCCCACGTTTTTTTCCAGTCCACGTACATGCCGTTGAAGTGTCCCCGTACCGCTTCAATCCATTCGCTTTGGATGCACGACTTCACCGCCTCGACCGTAGGGAATCGCTCTTTACTAAAACGATAAGCCTGCCGCATAGGGCCGGCTTCTATCTCTACAATGAACTGATTATCAGTGGCATAAATCAGCAAACGGAAATCGGGGTGGGGAATCTGTTCAACGATGCGCATTAGAATTGGTATTGAAAAATCAAATTGATCAGACGATTCGTCAAGTAATTGGGTACGGCATATTGACGGGCGGTAGAAATATCCATAATCCAGAAATAGGAGGCCGTGTTGCGAATCTCTAGGAGGTTAAACACTTCCAGTCCCAGGCTTGCTTTGGGTCCAAATTCATGCTGAAAACCTAAATCCATCCGGCGGTAGGGTGGACTACGGAAGTCCTTACTTGCCTCCAAAGGTGCTGAAAATGGAAATCCTCCCGTGACATTTATCTGCATGTAGACTTTGTCATTCAAATTGCCTGGCAAGGCATCTTCTACGCGTAAGGAAAAGCTAAAGCGGTAATCACTTCCTCGATCTGACCAAATGGGGGAATCAAAGCGCTCTTGGGCGCGGAATAATGAGAGCGAAGCCCAAGATTCAGTGCCCGGAAGCCATTCACTGTGAATGCGGTTGTCCACTCCAATCACCCGCGCTACACCGGGCCCTTCGCCCAAATAGCGCACCCGCATTCCATCTTGTTCAAATGGAAAAGCCCGATCTAAGTATTTTATGTAGGCTTCACCTCGCCAGAAAAAGGGGCGCCCTTTCGATTGAAATTGATGTTCTAAGGCCGCGATGCCATGCCAAGCATGCTGCATTCGTGCGGTGGACAAAAAAGCGCCACTTTTCCAATCCCGCAATTCTCGAATACTCGCCGTTTGGGCATAGGAACCGACAGCCAACTCAAGACCATACCCTGAGGCCAAGGACCATCGTCCGGAGATTCGTGGGCTTAAACGTTGCTCAGCACTCCGGCTATCGCGCAAATATCTCAGCCCTGCACGCCAGGAGAAATCCCCTGTTTCACTTTGGCCCTCCCAAAGCACATGGCCACTTAGTTTCCCGTTGACTAGAGCCCCTTCACTGTTGTTCACCAGAAATAGGCGTAGACTTTCTTTGGGATTGCGTATCGTGTCTGACCCTTGCAAGGTGACTTGAGTCGGTTGGTGGGGAAGGCTATAGCCCGCCGAATCGAGGTTAACCCATTCGTGTACCCGATCGATTCCATCTTGAAGGCGATAGGCCAAGGAGGCATCCCAACGCTGTTTTTGACTTTGGTATGTCCAACCTGTTTTTACTTGAAATTCTCTGATCCACAGGTCATTGCGGGCATAGCGGTGATGGCCGCCGGACCCTCGCAAGTAGGATAGTTCTCCAAAATTATCTGACCCCAAATTGTTGTTCACTTCTCCGAGAAGATAGGCGGATTCCACGTCCATGTCTTCTTGTTCCAATGCTTGAACCATGCTCGTTTCGACATACATCGCATGGTCCTCATTCAAGCGGTACCGGCTTCGGCCTCCGACAAATACATTTTGGTACTGATAGCGTTCCAACCCCGTCATATAGACATTCAATCGAAGCACTTCTGTCACCGTTCCAAATTCCGTCACTCGGGAACTAGGGCGCAGCGCAAAAGTGCTTGTTTGGGCGATAGCGAGGAGTTCATGATTCCAACGAAGACCTGAGGATTCGTAAAAAAGTTGAAGGTCCTGAGCGTCTGAGCGCAGGTCACCTTGCACATCGCCTCCGCGAACAAACGGGGCGTTGCTGCGGTACCGCACGCCCAAAGCAAGGCTCGCATATACAGGCCCATTTTTACCTTCATGATCCAGAATCCGACTGGTAAACGCCCGCCCGGAGAACAAACCAAAGCGAACTTTATTTTGAGGCAAATCTGCTGTGCCTCGACTGCGATAGGTCATATCCAAGACGGAGGAAAGTTTATCCCCTTGGGAGGCGTCAAATCCGCCGGCAGAAAACTTTAAAAACTGCACAAAATCCGGATTGATGGCGCTTAAACCTTCTTGCTGCCCACTCCGAGCAAGTTGAGGGCGGTAGATTTCAAACCCATTGATAATCAGCAGATTTTCATCAAAATTGCCCCCTCGAACGGAATATTGAGAGGATAGCTCATCGCTGCCGGCAACCCCCGAAAGGCTTCGAACCATACCTTCAACGGAGCCGCCTACTTGGCCAATTCCTCCAAAATTGGCCGTTTTTAAAACGAGGGTGTTAGTGCTCTTGCGCTCACCGGTAATTTCAATTTCATCCAACACCTTCACTTTCGGAAGGCTGTCATTCTCCGTAGGAGCGATGGCCGTCCAGATGCCTGCGCTGAGGAGCAATGCAATCATTACCGCTTGAAATCTCCTCGTTTGAGGGCATTGAAGAACTGAGACCAGGCAAATGGGTCGCTTAATCGTCCTAGAATCGCGGTACCTCCATTGCTTCCATAGTAGCGATTCGCGTTGTGAACGGATTGAGCCTGAGCAGTCATGATGTAGCGCTGCATTTCTCCCGCATCCATACCCATGGCTTTGGCTTGTTCTTTCAGGGATTGAATGGCTAAATTTCTCAGGGCGATGTCTCGTTCTGTGGTTTTTACTTCCATGGCCAATAGTTCCCGATTTAAGTCTTCGGGCCTCGGCCAAGGGTAGAGGGTTACTTCATCCAGCTCCAGGGTGTTCCATGTCATTTGGATGACGGCCAAATACGATTCTCCTTTGAGGCTATCAGGGACCCAGAGGCGCTCCACTTCAAATCCAAAGCGGCGAAATAGGACCGTGTCGCCCGGTACGGCAGCGATGCTAAAGAAACCATCATCCCCGGATTGCGCGATCAAGGGGCGCCCCTTGACCTGAATTTTGGTATTCGGAATCGTTTGACCGGTAGAATCTTGCGTCAAGATAACCCCCGATACCTGCACGGCTTGTTGTGCGTGACAGGCCAAACTAAAGGAGAGGGCCAGAGCTGCGAAGAGGGGGCGAGTCATGTTCATGGTATGATTATGTCAAAGGTACTGAGGTTTCCTGCCTCGTCTTTGGCGCGAACCCGCATATTTGCCCCGTGAAGTTCACTAAGGTCTTCTGGCTTTGGTATATGTAAACGTTTGTTTTTGGCGTCATAGTATGCCCATTGCCACTGGTCGTTGATCCAGACATCGTAGTCCACAATATCGAGCAAGTTGTCTTCGAGTCGCAAGGACCATGCCGCTTTACCCTGAAAAGTACTGGTGCCAAAGGAGCTCATCATGGGCGCTTCAAGGTCTTGGCTGATGCGTAGGTCGCCAAAAATCTTGATGCGAAAGTGAATCCGCCCGTCATTTCGTGCTTCACCAACGATGCGATAAGAACCCCGCGCATCCCGTCCGATGAGTACCGTTTTTGATCGCCAAGCAGCTGGGTAGTCTGCGGGCGGGGTCCATGTGTAGTCCAAGGACTGCAATACTGGGACATCCGGAAGCCCTTTCCAGTGCGATGCGTCCACTTCTACTAGCTCGGGAGAGAAGGCTTCGGTGAAACTCGCTTTGGCCCAGCGCAATTCCATATGTTCCGTAGTGAGTTGACCCGCATCTCCGGCAAGAACACCTACACCACCTTTCCATGGACTATCCCTATTCGTGAGGATCACCGGGCCCTCTGCCGTAACGACCTCCCCATTGGCTGCGGTCGCCCGCAGGCGCAAGTGATATCGACCCGTGCGTGAATAATCGGGGGCGCTTCCTGTCCATTTGGGGCTTTTCGCTAAGGAAGGGGCGATCCGATAGGTGCGCTTACTCGTCAGTCGTTTGACTTCTGGTTGCATATGCCCGTCGGCTGAGCGGGTCTCATCAAACGAAAAGCGCTTCATTTCCCAGCCTAGATTGCCTACCTGGCTTGAATCCTCCATGTAAATCCACTCGGTTTCCAAACGTTGCATCCCCAGACTCAAACCTTGGGGATGCTTTCGGTCGAGAAATTCAATACCCAAATCCGGCCACGCCGTGAGTGCGATAGGCTCTTGCCAGCGACCGTTACTGATAACAGCCCGCTTTCCTTCCGCGTTGTAAATGGAAATCAATCGAGGCGAATAGGTGTCTTCCCCATAGAATAACCCATATTCAAACGGATTCAAAGGCTCTTCACTGCGTGCGTCTCGCCACTCAAAATGTAGGTGTGGGCCAGCCGAGCCGCCTGAATTTCCGGACCATGCAATGGTATCGCCCGCACGGACGGGGTAGGCTCCCGGTTCGAGATAGAGGTCTAATTTGTGGGTCTGGCTCCTTCGAGCGCGGTCTAGGGCTAGTTGATTCCATGCGGGCTGAAAATCATCTAGGTGTGCATACACCGAGGTGTATCCCGATGGATGACTCAGGTAAAGGGCCCATCCAAAACCATCAGGGCGCACCACGATTCGGCTTAAATACCCATCGGCCACGGCACGAACGGGCATGCCCGTCCGTCCACCCGTCCGGAAGTCCACCCCAGAATGAAAGTGGTGATTGCGCAATTCTCCAAAGGTTCCTGCAAAATCCACAGGCCCAGCCAATGGTTGGACAGCGATATACGGCTGTGCACCCAGGGGGGCGAAAGAAAGGCTAAAAACAAAGAAAAAAATGCGCTTCATATTCGAAGGGGAAGATAGGAAATGCCCCAGAGTTTGGCTAAGTTTGAATGTTCAATATCCCCTTCAATGTCCACTCCAATAGACCAAATTCAACGCATTCAAGATCAGGTGCATACCCTGATTGAGCGTTATCGATTGGCTGTTGGGGAGTTGGAGGAGAAAGCTAAGCAGGTGGAAGATTTGCACGCGGAACTCAAACTCCAAAAGCAAAACTCCTCGCAATTGCGAAGCGAAATTGAACAACTTCGTTTATTGATGGCTTTCAACGGCACCCAGGCAGAGCGCCAAGCCTTGAAGACGCAATTGAATGAATGGGTAAGGGAAATCAACAAATGCCTCGCGCAGCTGAACGCCTAATCCCAATTGGAGCATGAATGATACGCTAAAAATAAAAGTCAGCATCGCCGGAAGAACGTACCCTTTGACCATTGAGCGTCAAGAAGAGGAGCAAGTTCGAAAGGCGGTGTCTATGATACAGTCTGCGATGCAGCGTTTCGAAGAACGTTACGCGGTCGGGGACAAACAAGACGCCTTGGCCATGTGTGCCCTCCAGTTAGCCAACCAAATGCTTGGCTTAAAAGGAGGCGCGGATCACAGCAAGGAGTCGGAGGCGCTTTCCGGGCGTCTTCAGAGCGTACAAGCCCAATTGGATGCGGTGTTGAGCCAGAGTTGATCATCCGGAGCCCGCCCTGTGTAGAGCGTCTATACAGGTGGACTTTGATATTTGACGACCATGATAATAATGATCCTGGTAGGTCTGGCAGGGATAGCAGCGGGTTCCATTGGAGCCGTTGTTTTGCAGCAGACAGCCCTAAAATCGAAGGCGGCGGCCATTTTACGCGAAGCTGAAAAAGAAGGCGAGGCGCTTAAGAAAGAGAAAATGCTTCAGTCCAAAGAGCGCTATCTCGAGCTCAAAGAAAAACATGAGCAGCGTTCCTCCGAACGGGAAGCCAAAATCCGAGAACAGCACGGGCAACTGAAAGAAGCACAGCGCGACCATAATAAAAATGTCGAAGAGCTGCGCCGCAAAGAAAAAGATGTGCAGCGCCTCGAGGAGTCCTACAGTCGCAAGCTGGAAGGAATTCAAAGCAAAGAGAGTCAGTTAGATAAGACACTGCAACAGCAATTGCAGAAATTGGAAAGTCTCGCAGGCATCACGGCTGAGCAGGCGAAGGAGGAGATGATCATGGCGGTGAAAGCGCAAGCTAAACATGAAGCATCTTCATACATTCAGACTGCCTTGGAAGAGGCAAAAATGACCGCAAATCAGGAAGCCAAGAAGATTGTTATCCAAACGATTCAGCGGATTGCCACAGAGCAAGCAAATGAAAATGCGGTGTCGGTATTCCACATTGAAAACGACGAAATGAAAGGCCGAATCATTGGGCGTGAGGGCCGTAACATTCGGGCGCTCGAAGCTGCAACGGGCGTGGAAATTGTTGTGGATGACACCCCCGAAGCAATTATCCTGAGTTGTTTTGATCCCGTGCGCCGTGAGATTGCTCGGCTTTCTTTGCACCGACTCGTTACGGATGGCCGAATCCATCCTGCCCGAATTGAGGAGGTGGTAGAAAAGGTCACCAAAAGCATCGAAGACGAGGTTGCCGAACTAGGCAAGCGCACCGCGATTGAATTGGGAATTCATGGCTTACACCCAGAATTGATGCGCATGGTGGGCCGAATGAAATATCGATCCTCTTACGGTCAAAACTTGTTAGCGCACTCCAAAGAGGTGGCTAAACTAAGTGCGGTAATGGCCTCTGAACTGGGTCTGAATCCCAAAGCCGCTAAACGCGCTGGACTGCTCCACGATATTGGCAAGGTGCCTTTTGAGGAGACAGACTTGCCACACGCTTTGTTGGGCATGCAATGGGCAGAGAAGTATGGAGAGAAGCCAGATATCTGCAATGCTATCGGGGCGCACCACGACGAAATTGAAATGACTTCTCTTCTTTCGCCCATCATTCAAGTATGTGATGCCATCTCTGGCGCGCGCCCTGGGGCCCGGAGGCAATTGGCCGAAAGCTACATGCAACGCCTAAAGGATCTAGAGCAAATGGCCATGGGCTTCCAAGGGGTCAATAAAGCCTTTGCAATTCATGCTGGACGAGAACTCCGGGTCATGGTAGAAAGCGAGCGCGTCAGCGACACGGAAGCGAGCACTATTGCGTTTGACATCTCGCAAAAAATCCAAAACGAAATGACGTATCCTGGTCAAGTTCGGGTGACGGTTATTCGTGAAACACGCGCAACGAGTATCGCGAAGTAGACTCTTTTTCAATGAAAAAAGCCGGCATGTAAGCCGGCTTTTTTTATGGTTCTAAGTTCCTTATCGAACCGTCTCTTCCCGTAGGTCCAGGCAGGTGAGGTCTTGAGCCTGACGTGCATTCCAATATGCTTTGTACGAGTCGGATAGCTGCATGCGTCCCTCCACCACGGCTTCCCATTGGCCAGATTCCGTGAGATAGCGTTCAGCAAACCGTCGGACCGCATGTTCAGGCTGTAGGGTCCAGTCCACCCATCCTTGATTTACCGCATAATGATAGGTTTCTTCACAGGCTTCCCGGTAAACCATGGCGCGCAATCCAACCTGAGCAGCCAATCCAAAATCAAGGACATCATCGAAGACAAATCCCCATTGGGCTGCATCGACCTTCCACGCCTCGCTTAAGGGAGCAATGGCTCTGCGTTTGTCTTTAGCGAAAAAACAGAAATGAGAAAGGTGCTCTCGACGTGCAAAGGCTTCTGCACTTGGGTTGAGTTCCCCCGTGACAATGGCTACAGGTAGTAGCTTTTTAAATTTGAGATAATAGCCGTAGCGCAAAAGGTTCAGGCCCATGCTGTCGATTTCAGAAAAGCTACTGCTACCATCGGGCCCCTTTCGTCCCTCGTGAAAAACCCCATCCCAATCGAGTACGAGGGCCTTCATGCCATCAAATCTTGGACATCCAACAATCCCAAAACACGTCCGTCTTCGATCACAACGAGCTGGTCCACTTTGGCCTCAGCAAATCGTTTCTCTGCTTCTGAAAGCTTCGCAGTTGATTGAATCCACGCCGGATTCGAAGGGGGGCAAATACTTGACAATGTCTGATCCATAGAAGGCTTGGCTTCGGATTGAAGCCAGCGGCGAATGTCTCCGTCGGTGAACATGCCCACAGGCCGTCCTTCGTCGGTGAGCACTACGGCGCCAAAACCGCCTTTTGTCATATGGACGAGCGCATCTTGCACCGATGCAGAGGGCGACATACAAACATCCACCTGGCGCATAGCTTGTGCCACTGTGGTGCTGACCTTTCGGTTGTCGACATAGAATTGATCGGTCCCTAATTGGGTCAGGTGGTTGGAGGTCATTTGTTGCATCACCTTCCAAGGCACGGTAATCGTATCTACGCCGAGCTCAATGGCATTGCGGACATGTTCTAAGTGCCGGACGCTAGAAAACATGATTTTGGTGTCATAGCCATGTTGCAATTTCATGTCGACAATGGCTGCAACGAGGCCCAGTGCATCACTGCCTTGGTCCTGCAGACGACCAACCAAGGGGCAAACATAGGTAGCTCCGGCGGCCATGGCGATGTAGGCTTGCTGGAGTGTGTAGACCAAATGGAGATTGACTAAAAAGCCTTCAGAGCGGAGCATTTTGCAGGCACGCGCCCCTTCCATGGAGATGGGGATTTTATATACGGTACGTGCGCGATCCAGTCCCAGGGCTTCTTGGCGCTTTGCTTCGGCAACAATTTCCTCTGCGGTATGGCCAAGGGCTTCGATTTGAAGTACCGGCACGATGTCGGCGAGTTGAACAATTGTAGTATCTACATCAAGCACCCCTTCGCGCTGCATAAAGGTGGGTGTGGTGGTCAGACCGGCTAGAAAGCCAAGTTTGAAGGCAGATTCAATCTCTTTGAAGTCTGCTGAGTCCAGGTACAATTCCATGGGGGCCAAAGTACGGAATCTGTGCGTACTTTGCAGTGGAAAACCCCGCTATGTCTAGGATTCACAAACTACTGATTGCCAACCGAGGAGAGATTGCTGTTCGGATTGCCCGAAGCGCCAAGGAGATGGGCATCACTACAGTGGCCGTGTATTCCGAAGCGGACGCTCGGGCCCCCCACGTGCAGGTGGCGGACGAAGCCTACCTGATTGGACCCGCGCCAAGTGCCCAGAGTTATCTGCAAATAGATCGAATTTTGGCTGTGGCCAAAGAATCAGGGGCAGACGCCATCCATCCGGGGTATGGTTTTTTATCTGAGAATGCCCAGTTTGCAGAACGTGTAAAGGAAGCCGGATTGCGCTTTGTCGGCCCGAGTGCGGAAGCAATTCGGGTGATGGGTGACAAACTTTCGGCCAAGCAGGCGGTAGAAGCTTTTGGAGTTCCCCTTGTGCCTGGTACAGCGTATGCCATTGAGTCCGTGGAAAAAGCCATTGAAGAAGCTCGCCGGATTGGATTTCCTGTTATGGTGAAAGCATCAGCGGGTGGTGGAGGCAAGGGTATGCGCATTGTGCACGATGCGGACGGCTTTGTTGAAGCTTTTACCATGGCCGTCTCCGAGGCAGAGAAGTCCTTTGGCAATGGGGCGGTTTTCATCGAAAAATATGTGCAAAAGCCCCGGCACATCGAGATTCAGATCCTTGCAGACCAACATGGGCATTGTGTGTACCTGCATGAGCGTGAGTGTTCTATCCAGCGCCGTCATCAAAAAGTCATCGAAGAGGCGCCTTCGGTTGTTTTGACTCCTGCCCAGCGTCAAGCGATGGGAGAAGCCGCTGTAAAAGCGGCACAATCCTGCCATTATGAAGGAGCGGGGACGGTCGAATTCATTTATGATGCGAGTGGCGAATTCTATTTTCTGGAGATGAATACGCGCCTTCAGGTGGAGCACCCCGTAACAGAGTGCATTACTGGTCTCGATTTAGTTCGGGAACAACTGCGCATCGCGGCGGGTGAACCCTTGGGGTATGAACAATCAGAAATTCCCTTGTTGGGACATGCCCTAGAGCTTCGCGTGTATGCCGAAGACGTCAAAAATGGTTTTGCTCCCGACATAGGCGCGCTCAAAGTGTACCGACGTCCACAAGGGCCAGGCATTCGAGTGGATGATGGCTTGGAAGAAGGAATGGAAATCTCCATTTATTATGACCCCATGATCGCCAAGCTCGTGGTCCATGCCCCCAATCGCCAAGCAGCCATCGAGCGCATGCTGCGGGCCATTCAGGATTACATCATAATTGGCGTGGAAACGACCTTGCCTTTTGGACAGTTTGTACTTGGACATGAGGCCTTTATTTCCGGAGATTTTGATACGCATTTCGTCCAAGATCACTTTCTCCCAGAGCTCCTACACGAGGGTCAAGAAGCCGGCATAGCCGCTGCATTGGCGCAGTTTCGCCAACAACAGGTCCAACCTGTGCTGAGCGGGTCGGTTGGGAGTATTTCTGCATGGCGACGTCGTTAAAAGTTCTCTCCTTTTTAACGCTGACGCTATGGTCAGCCACGAAGTTGACGGCCCAAATAGAAATCATCTATGAGGGAGAAAAATCGAAAGCCAGCGTAATAGGTCAAGACACGATTCCATGGGTTTTTCTCGATGAGATCATGGTATTGGACAAGCCGACCTTTTCGGATGCGGAGGCTCGGCTCAATTACCTTCGGCTCAAGCGGCGAGTCATAAAGGTCTATCCGTACGCCAAAGGCATGGGCGAGCGATTGGATAGTCTCAACATGAAGTTGGCCCAGGAGAAAAATTACTTCAAACGAAAGCGCTTGACGAAGCGCTACCAAAAGTATCTGGCCGATCGATTTGAGCCAGAGTTGCACAAGCTTACGGTGTCGGAAGGTCAGATATTGTGCAAGTTGATTTATCGAGAAACGCACACGACGGTCTTTCAAATTGTCCGGGAATACCGATCCTGGATCCAAGCCGTTGGATGGAGCGCTACGGCTGCATGGTGGGACATTCGCATCAAAGAGGAATACGAACCGAGCAAAGTGGAGGAAGACGCGTTGATCGAACGAATCCTTCAATCTGCTTTTGCCTCTGGTCAATTAACCCCACGGACCTATTTTTACTACCCACCAAGCGTCGAATAATGCAGTTCCATCCTCAACCAATTGAAGGTACCTCCCTCGCTCAGCGCGTGCGCACCCTGCGTCACGGGGACTTTGCGCGTTCGGCACATTTGAAGGGGCTGGGTGATGACTTCATCCGATCGCGTAGTGCCGGGTATTCGGCGACCTCACGGACGACATTGGTCTCGGTTCTCCGGGATCAGTATGCGACTCAAAAGCTGACGGAGGCTCAAGAGGCTCAACTCCAGGCCTTGGCACATCCGGGAGCGGTGACAATGACCTGCGGACATCAGCTGGTGTTGGGAGGCGGTCCGCTATATGTTCACAGCAAGATTCGCGAAGTTTCCGCATTAAGCAGCCAGTGGGAGGTTCCTGCTCGCCCCGTGGTGCCCATTTTTTGGATGGCGACAGAAGATCATGATGTGGAAGAAATCCGGCATATTTCGTTTGAGGGGAAACGCTATAGCATGCCGAACGCCTATGAAGGCTGGGCCACAGGTTCGATTCCCTCCGAAGCTGTTTTACCCGTACTTGAGGCCATCGAAAAAGACTGGGGGCAGCACGCTGCGATAGGGGATCAACTCAAGATTCTAAAGGCCTCTTATGTCCTCGGGGAAACCTTAACGGATGCTACCCGTCGCATGATGGCTCACTGGCATCCCAACGTGCTTTGTTTGGATGCCTCAGATGCCCGCCTAAAAGCCCTGGCCAAGGATCTTTGGTCCGATGAAATCCAGCATCAGCGTATGTTTGCGCTCCAAGAGCCTGGGCCTTGGGACGCTCGAGGCTGGGAGCCTCCCGTAGAAGTAAAGCCCTCCACACTATTTCTTCTTGAGCAAGGACGTCGAACCCGTTTGGACTATCAGGGGAAAGGGGAGTGGCTCTTCGGAGAAATGAAGTTGAGTGAAAAGGAACTACTTGCGCGTGTCCAAACACACCCAGAAACCTTCAGCCCCAATGCGATCCTGCGGCCAATATACCAGGAGTGCATCCTGCCCAATGTTTTGTATGCGGGTGGGTCTGGAGAGATGGAATATTGGCTTCAGCTCATTCCATATTTCCGGGCTCAAGGCATGGCAGAAGTGCGCATGCACCTTAGAACTTCATTTGAATGGTGGCCGGTCAAGTCGTGGCGAAATTGGCAAAAGCTCGCCCCTCATGGGTTGCGCTACCATGCGACGATTTCCGAAGTTCGTGAGGCTTGGTTAAAAGAGGAGGCAGCTCCTCAGGAGAATGCGCATCCTGTGACGGAAGCTTTGGCGACACTCGTTAAACAGGAATATGGTAAATACACTGATTTAGAGCGCTCTGCTGATGCCTGGTTAAAGCGAATATCCAATGAGGAAACGCGCATGCGACAACGTGCGCGTCGTGCGGCACTGCGCACTCAGAACGATCGATGGAAGCGCTTTCTAGCCATAAAAGCGACCCAGTTTCCAGGTTCAGTCGAAAGCGGGGGAGCAGGGTCCATGCAAGAACGCACATGGACCGCTCTGGATTTAGCCTACCATTTTGGCCGTCTTTCTTTTGATGCCATGGAAGAAGGGCTTGTGAAGCATCTGGACCTGAATGATGGCCTTCCCTTTTTGTGGGGCTGGATGCTGCCGGATTCAGGCGAATAAACCTGTTGAAAAACCTGCCTTTTAGGGTTCTGCACCCTCTGGATGCGAAGTATCTTTGTAGTCCATGCAAGACGCCATTCTTATTCTCGATTTTGGATCGCAATACACGCAGCTAATTGCTCGACGGGTACGCGAACTCCATGTGTATTGTGAAATTCATCCGTTTCACCACATTCCGGATCATTTTGCAGAGTTTAACGCCGTTATTCTGAGCGGCTCTCCATTCTCCACGTTGGAGGAAGGGGCGCCAAATCCAGATTTGTCGGGTTTTTTAGGTAAAATGCCGGTCTTGGGCGTTTGCTATGGAGCGCAATACCTCGCCAAAACACGTGGTGGAGACGTAGCGCGTTCCACACACAGGGAGTATGGTCGAGCCACGATGGCCTCTGTGACCGCTGATTCACGTTTGCTCAAAGGAATGCCTGTGGGATCGTGTGTTTGGATGAGTCACGGGGATACCATCGTTTCCTTACCGCCCAATGCGGTGGTGGAAGGTTCTACCGCGGACGTGCATGTTGCCGCCTATCGATTCGCGGGGGAGGAGACGTACGCCATTCAATTCCATCCTGAGGTGCATCATTCCGAACATGGGGTGCAGTTACTGAAAAACTTTGTTTACGATATCGCTGGCTGTGCGCCTTCATGGACTCCGGATGCTTTCATTGATAGCACGGTCGCGGCCCTCCAAAATCAAATAGGAGATGGCAAAGTAGTCCTCGGTTTGAGTGGTGGCGTCGACAGTACCGTCGCGGCCATGTTGCTCAAACAAGCAATTGGGGATCGCCTTTATTGCATCTTCGTCAACAATGGCTTACTGCGCAAGAACGAATATGACGCTGTGTTGGAGCAGTATGCCGGGTTGGGTTTGCAGGTAAAAGGCGTCGATGCTTCGGAAGATTTCTATTCCGCATTGGCCGACCAAGAAGAGCCCGAAGCCAAGCGTAAAGCAATCGGTCGCGTGTTCATTGAAGTGTTTGACCGGGAGGCCATGGCCATTCGTGGTGTGGAATTCTTGGGTCAGGGCACGATCTACCCGGATGTCATTGAATCTGTTTCCGTCAATGGTCCTTCCGTAACGATTAAATCTCACCACAACGTGGGTGGTTTGCCGGACTTTATGAAGTTGAGCATCGTGGAGCCATTGCGCTCTTTGTTCAAGGACGAAGTTAGAAGAGTAGGGAAGGCCCTCGGTCTATCCCATGCTTTGTTGGGACGCCATCCCTTTCCAGGCCCCGGTTTGGCCATCCGAATTTTGGGGTCCATCACGCCTGAGCGTGTTAAAATTTTACAGGAAGTCGATCACATTTTTATCCAAGGTCTTCGCGATGCGGGCCTTTACGATGAGGTATGGCAGGCTGGGGCAATTCTTTTACCCATTAAGTCTGTAGGGGTCATGGGGGATGAACGGACCTACGAACAAGTGGTCGCACTCCGAGCGGTGCAATCCACCGATGGGATGACCGCTGATTGGGTGCACTTGCCCTATGAGTTTTTGGCACGGATTTCTAATAGCATCATCAATAATGTTCGTGGCGTAAACCGTGTCGTATACGATATTAGTTCCAAGCCACCGGCAACGATTGAATGGGAATAAGGAAATTTATATGTGCTGCGTTTTTGCTCTTGACACTTGGAGTCAAAGGGCAAGAAGCCTTGGTTCATGAGCGTTCAGACTCCAATGTGGAACGCTCGACGTGGGTAATCGCATTGCCATTTGAAATGGTGCAAGACTCCAACGCGTTGGGTCTGCCCGGAAGTTTTGTGTTCACCAATCGTATGGCGACCCAGTTTTACACGGGTTTGCGCGCAGGGGTGGATTCGCTCAATCATGCGGGGGCAAACATCCATTTAATCTTGGTGGATCACGATGAGGCTCAAGATGTCTATAAAATTGAGCATGAGAACGCAGACTACACTTGGTTCGTTCGCCTAGACCCTGAAGCGTTCATGCGCCAATGTGAACGGTGGAATGTCGACAAGATTATCGGCCCCTTTCGTGGAGAAGCCTCCGAAGTATTAGCTTCTCATTCTACTGGAATTCAAGTAATTAATCCCCTTTCCCGCAAAGTGGATGTGGCGGGTAAGCCGTATCTAGTCGCTGCTGCCTCCTATCGAATGGCCGAGGTAGAGCGGTTGGGCGAAAGGGCAGCGCAAGCCAAGCAAATGGCTCCTCGCAGCAAAACTCTCTTACTTCGCACCGATGCCTCTTCGGCAGGGGCTGAATCGGTCTTCATGCAAGCGTATATCAAAGCAGGTGGCAAGGCAGAGGATGTGCAGATTCAAGAATACCGCCAATCTGCGGTGCTTCCCGTGAGTGTCGCCTCCATGACGGGATTGACACGCATCATCTTACTCGATGACAAAGTGCTAATTGCGGCTCGTGTGCTCAATCAACTGCGACCTTTTGAACCTTCGCGCACCGAATTTTGGACGTTGGGTAATGTGCTTTCAAGTTCGGCGCTCGATGCCCAGTTGTTAATGCGTCAACCGCTGATTTGGTCCCAGGTTGAGCGTCTAGACTACATCCAGTTTCGAAGCTTGGATGCACTGCTTTATAGCGCAGCGAAGACCACTCCTGGACGTTGGGAATGGCTGGGATTAGACATGGCTTGGCTGGCTCAATATATTGGAAATCAGTATCCCAATGGGTTTGAAGGACCCCGGCGATTGTATGTTTGGGATCATATGGAGGGCTCGGGATTCCGAAACCACGCCGCTTTAATTTTTCGCTATGATCGCACGCATGGAATTCAAGCGGAATGGACTCCTACGATTGAATATGGGGAGGAAGAATCCTTGGAGGAGATCGTTCCTTTGCCGTTAGATAGTCTTTTTACTCCCGCAGAACATCTTGAAGAAATAAACTAATAATCCCGTATACCTATGCCACTTAGTCAACTTGAACCCCGAGCCGTCTGGACCGCTTTTGCGGAACTCAACGCAGTGCCCCGTCCATCGAAGCGAGAGGAGCAAGTGCAAGCCTTTGCCGTGCAATTAGGTGAATCCTTGGGGTTAGACACGGCCAAAGATGCGGTGGGAAATGTGCGCATAATCAAGCCGGCGAGTCCAGGCATGGAAGCGGCTCCCACGGTGGTCATCCAAGCGCATTTGGACATGGTGTGCCAGCAAAATGAGGGAACTGGACATGACTTCGATAAAGAAGGCATCGACATGTATACCGAAGATGGGTGGGTGAAAGCACGCGGTACGACCCTCGGCGCAGACAACGGCATTGGAGTCGCTTTTGCCATCGCTACACTGCGTTCTTCCGAGATGATTCATCCTGCCATCGAGGTACTGTTTACTAGTGACGAAGAAACGGGAATGACAGGGGCTCTAGGGCTCGAAACCGGTTGGATTAAAGGGAAATATCTCTTGAATATTGATACAGAGGATGACCGTGAATTGACGATTGGCTGCGCTGGTGGCATAGATGTAACCGCCACAGGAAAAGCAAGTTATCGTCCCGCTCCGGTGGAGGACCCCATGGGCTTTCGCCTGACGGTCAAAGGGTTAACGGGAGGGCACTCCGGAATGGATATTCATTTGGGCCGTGGCAATGCGAATTTGCTGATGATGCGCTTGCTCAGGGACTTAGAACGTGAAGCGTGTATTTTGATCACGCAGGTAGAAGGTGGGAATTTGCGCAATGCCATTCCCCGGGAATGTCAGGCGACGATCGTGATGGGCCAGGCACACGTGGCCTTGCTTGAAGATGCGCTGTCGCCGATGGTTGCTGCCTTGAAAAAGGAGTATGCGAGCACGGATCCACAGATGGAAATCTATTTGGAACCGCTTGGCGCTTCAAACTCCATGGTGTTGGCTGCACAGGCCCAAACCGATATTATCCAAGTCATCGCCGCAAGTCCGGCTGGAATTTTGCGAATGAATCCCGATGTGGACGGCTTGGTCCAGACCTCAAATAATGTGGCGCGAATCAGTATCTCCCCAAATGGGATTGAAGTGCTTTGTTTGACCCGAAGTAGTTCCGAATCCGAAAAGATGGATGCGGCACAACGCCTTGCGGGATTGTATAAAATGGCGGGACTTGAAACGAGTTTTGCGGGATCGTATCCAGGTTGGGAGCCGGCTCCCGGAGGAACGCTCGCCTCGCTAATGCACGAGTCTTACGTCGAATTGTTCCAAGAAGAACCCCATGTAAACGCCTGCCATGCCGGACTGGAATGTGGGATCATCGGGGAGCGCTGCCCGGGGATGGAGATGATTTCCTTCGGGCCGAATATCCGTGGCGCCCACAGTCCCGATGAGCGGGTAGAGATCGCCAGTGTTCAGAAATCTTGGCAATATTTCGTGGATGTATTAAAGCGCTTGAGCGCATTGAACTAAGAAAGACGCGGCGTGTTTAGAACATGATGATTCCTTTTCTTTTTGGCTTAGCCGCCTATGTTTTGATGGAAGGTGCTGCGTGGGCAGCGCACAAATATTTAATGCATGGCCCCCTATGGTTCTTGCATGAGGACCATCACACGAAGGACCCAGGTTTCTTCGAAAAAAACGACTATTTCTTCTTGATTTTTGCCATCCCGAGCTGGTTGTGTATCATGTTGGGGATGATCTATGGAGTGCCCGAATCCGTGGGCTTCGGTTTTGGAATCGCTGCGTATGGATTAACCTATTTCTTAGTGCACGAGCTTTTTATTCACCAACGCTTTCGGTTTTTCCAAAAAACGGAATCTCCCTATTGGAAAGCCGTTCGCTTGAAGCATAAGATGCACCATAAGACCTTGGGCAAGGAGGGCGCGGAGCACTTTGGTTTACTCTGGGTCCCGTTAGCTTGGATTCGAGATCAAAAAAAAGCAGTTTAAGTGGAGTCTCGCTTATACCTACTCATTGATCTCCTCGTGTTTTTTGGACCATTCACGCGGGCATTTGAACCCCGAATCTTCTACATAGGCAAATGGAAAAGACTTCTGGCGGCCACACTCGCCGTGATGACGCTGTTCATCCCGTGGGATATTGCCTTTACGCAACAAGGAATTTGGGGGTTCACGGAGCGTTATCTCATTCCTTGGGATTTCTTCGGCTTGCCGTTGGAGGAAATTCTGTTTTTCGTGGTCGTGCCTTGGGCGTGTTACTTCATTTTTGAAGTGCTTCAACTCTTTTTCCCCTGGAAATCCACCCATAACCTAACCTACCTAGCGACCCTGGCTGCAGGCCTGGCTGCCGTGGCCTTTGCGTTGAAGCACACTCATCAAGCCTACACCTTTTGGACATTCCTTTTATTAGGTGCGGGATTAGGCTTGGCCTATGTCTGGAAACCTTGGTGGTTGGCGGCGTTCTATCGAAGTTGGGCTCTGGCCATGCTTCCTTTCTTGGTTGTCAATGGGCTTTTGACAGGCAGTGGATTGGAGGAACCTATTGTCTGGTATGACAACCTCCAAAACCTCGGCATTCGCCTGGGAACCATTCCGATCGAAGACGCCTTTTATGGCTTGCTTATGATGCTCATTTATACCGCCGTGGTGCAATGGAAAAAGAACCCCAAGTCCTCTACGTAGACGGCTGGATAGCCGTAATCGTAAAGCCTGCGGGCCTCATGGTGGAACCTGACCGCCTAGGGCACCCCAATGTGCAAGATTGGGGTGAAACGCAATGGGGAGGTAGAACCTGGGCGGTGCATCGATTGGATCGACCGACCAGCGGTTTACTGGTCCTAGCGCGTAAGAAAACGGCCTGTACCCGATTGATGGAGCAATTTGAAAAGCGGCAAATAGGCAAGCGTTATGTGCTCAGATCTTCTGCGGACTTGCCCTCAGGAGAGTGGTTTTGGGAGGATCACCTAGAGAAGCGGCCAGCAGAATTTCGATCGATCGTGGTGGAGCCTCCCGCAGGCCAGCGGGCCAGCATGCGCGGTCAAAGTCACTCGAATACGGAGGCGGAAGTTGAGCTCTTTACCGGAAGGTATCATCAAATCCGCGCTCAAGCAGCGCATCGAAACATGGCGATTTTAGGGGATGAATTCTATGGGGGAGTGGCTTGGGACCAAGAAGGTATTGCCTTGCATGCCTGCTATTTGCGCTTCCAACACCCTCAGACTGGTGAGCTCATGGAGTACCAGAACTACCCCGATTGGTATAGCTCGGCACCTAGATGACCTGTTCATAGGCTCTTTGAATGCATTTAGCGTCGTACTTTTGACGCTCAAATACGTTCTATGCTTACCCGTCGACACATCCGCATTAAAGTCATGCAGGCTTTATTCGCCTACTATCAAGGAGAATCCCTTGATCGTCAACGTGCCCTGGAAGGGCTCAATGATAGCATCGAATCTATCTATGAACTATATCTCTACGAACTGCGCATGTTTTGGCAGTTCCATCGCTTTTTAGAGGAGCGCTTGGAGATTGAAAGCAACAAGCAATTTTCTGTTCAGGTCCGCAAGGAACGCATCCAAAGCTTATTAGACATGCCCTTCATGCATGCGCTTGTGCATGATGAGGGCTTGGTCGGAGCCTGGGAGAAAAAGAGAGTTTTTTGGGGTGAAACGGTGGATGTGCTGCGCACGGCGTTTTTTGCCTTTTGGAACGGCGAAATCGAGTCAGGCTGGCTCGATGGCGAGGAAGAACTGACGGAACAGGATTGCATTATCTGGTTCAAACGTTTCTATCGGGAGGCCATGGCCAATAATGAGTCGATTCACGCCCATTATGAGGAGGTCAGTATGCACTGGGCTGATGATCTAGACGCGGCCCAAATGATGGCCGTCCAAACCCTTCAAAATGCCAAGCGTGGTAAGCCTTTGCTAGTGCGATTGTTCAAGGATGCCTCGGATGAAGCCTTTGGCGCATCGCTATTTTTAAAATCCGTCAACGCTCATGAAGAGTGGATGGACCGCATTCGCTCCAAAGCGGATAAATGGGATTATGAGCGTTTGGCGCCGGTGGAGCGTTGCATCATGGAAATGACCCTTACCGAAGTGGTCAATTTTTCGGAGGTCCCTGTCAAGGTCAGCATGAATGAGGCCATTGAATTAGCGAAGCAATATGGCTCTGAAAAAAGCCCTGGTTTTATCAATGGCTTGCTCGACGCCATGGTGGCCGACCTAAAAGCAGATGGACGAATCCAAAAGATAGGCCGAGGCTTAATTGAGTCGTAATTTCACCTCAAATATGTAAACCCCATGAAACAGTATTTAGCCCTCCTGGCGGGCCTTTTAACCTTAGCATCATGCTCTGATGCTACATCGAAGATCAAATCACCCGAGGAGCGTATGGCCATAGAGGCGGCCACAACCGCCCAGCTACCTGTTTTTCTATTTGAAAAAGAGAGCCATGATTTCGGTGACATGAAGGAAGGGGATGTCGGTACGACCGAATTCAACTTCACCAATGAAGGGGAGGTGCCCTTGATTATCTCTTCGGCCCAAGGAAGTTGTGGTTGCACGGTGCCGGAATATTCTAACGCGCCGATCGCTCCAGGAGAGCAAGGCACGATCACCGTCCGGTTCAACAGCCAGGGCAAACCAGGTAATCAAACGAAGACCGTTACGCTTTCGGCCAATACGGTGCCCAATACAAAAGTCTTGACCATTACGGCGAAAGTCGAACCAAAAGCTAATTAATCAGAACTATGCATTCATTATTCCTCCAAGAAGCTGCCCAAGGTGGTATCGCTAGCTTCCTTCCATTGATCGCCATCGTGGCGGTGATGTATTTCTTTTTCATCCGCCCTCAGATGAAGAAGCAAAAGGAAGAAAATAAGTTTCGTGCAGCCTTAGAAAAAGGCATGAAGGTGGTCACAACCAGCGGCATCCATGGCAAAATCCTCGAAGTCGATGAAAAGACAGTTCTACTTGAATGCGAGAATTGCCGCTTGCGCTTTGAGCGCGCTGCCATCAGCAAGGATATGACTTCCGGGGTGAATCCGGCGGTCGCCAAGAAGTAGTACGTTTTAAATCCGGCGCATTTGCGCTTGAAGCATTTTAAGCTGGTCGGCGAGGAGTCCCTTGTCGTCCAGCTTTTTTGCTTCAGTCAACAAAATTTGCGCTTCCTTCTTTTTGCGCTTGGTCATGGCCATGGCGGCCAATTGCATTTTGGCCAAGGCCCGATCTTGCTTCAAGCGTAGACCGGTGTTTAACGCCTTTTTCATCCAGGTTTCACTCTTGGATAAATTCGTTTGCGAGGTCATCAGTCCGCGAAGGAAATAATAGTATGCCAACTGTCCTTTGATGAGGGTTTGCTCCGGTTTGGCGATAGCGTCCAGTTGCTTTTCTGCTTTGACAAAGTCTTGCTTACGAACGTGCCACAAGGCCAAAAGAATGCGCTCATTCCGAAAGTGAAATAGCACGGGAATTCCAGTCAATAATACCAAGAAAATGCCATTGCCAATTTCACGGTCAGTAAACTGCCAAACAGCTGTGCCAATAAAAAGGACGGCGATGGCCAAGCGGAGGTACTTACGAATCATGCGGCAAAAATAGGGTTCCTTAGCGAAGGATGAGGATTCGATTTCGACCAAGTTCCAATCGGTCTTCTGATTCGAGCTTTTTTAGGAGACGCGAAACCACTTCTCGGGAAGAATGAAGCGCTTGAGCGAGGTCTGAGTGGCTCATTTCTATCGTATTGGTCTCATTCAAACGAGATTTTTCCACTAAGAAATTCCAAAGACGTTCATCGAGTTGACGAAAGGCGACTTCATCCAAAGCATGAAGCGCTTCTTCAAAGCGCATCTGATAACTGCGTAGGACAAATTCGAGCCACTCTGGATAGCGGTGGATCCACTTAGAGGCATATTCATTGGGAATGCAAATCAAATCGCTGTCTTCCTCAACGACGACTTCGACCGTCACTTTTTTGCCCGTCATACAGCAATTAATGGTGCTGGAACAGGTAGAGCCGGCCGTTAAAAAGTATAGGAAAAGCTCTCGATCATGGGCCTCATCCTTCCGCATGACCCGCAAATTGCCTTTAATGATCAATGGCACAAAATCGACAGGCATTCCCGGTTCGGCAATGAGGTCTCCACTCTCAAAGGAGCAAAAGCGTCCGTATTGGAGAATGGCCTCAATAAGTTCTGGGTCTTGGAACCCAAAGTGTTTAGCTATGTCTGACGGGGTAGGATGGTGCATCTGCGGGGGGTCACATGTTATGGGAAAGTAAGCCGAAGGTTATTCTCCATTACCTGTTAAAAACATCGTGAAACATCCGGTAGGTAGTCGGATTTCTTCCCCTAAATTAACCCTAAATCCAAGAAGAAACCATGCCTCGAACCAAGAAAGCCCCACGCAAGATTTTTGTCCTCGACACGTCGGTTATTTTGTACGATCACAATGCCATCATGAATTTTGAAGAACATGATGTCGCCATTCCAATTCCAGTATTAGAAGAACTGGATGAATTCAAAAAGGGAAGTGACACGAAGAATTTTGAGGCGCGGGAGTTTATCCGCATGCTCGACAAAAAGGCTTCAGACAAGCCTTTGACGGATTGGATTGATCTCAATGGCGGCAAGCGTGGGAAATTTCGCGTCATCATGTCAACGCCTCGATTGGATGTCGACGCGACAGAGGTGTACGGCAAAGGAAAGAATGATCACAAGATCATTAATGCAGCGCTCTTTCTACAGCAAGAGGAGCCTGAACGCCCGGTTATTCTGGTTACAAAGGACATTAACCTCCGGCTCAAGGCCAAAGCATTAAACGTAGCTGCAGAAGACTACCTCACGGGAAAAGTGAAAGAAACGGATACCCGATTTACAGGTCGAGGCGAAATTGCTGCCTTTCCCCCTAAGGCATTACAGTCGCTCTATGAAAGTAAATCTGCTGAGCTAAGTATGGATGTAAAAGGGAATCAAAAACTCGGGCTGCAACCCAACCATTTTTATATTCTGAAATCTGCCCGATCCTCCGCCTTGGGCTTTTACCACGGGGCGTCCGAACGGATGGAATTGGTGGAGAAGTCCAGCTATTATGGGATCAAACCGCGCAACAGCGAACAGACCTTTGCGCTCCATGCCATTATGCATCCCGACATCAAGCTGGTGACTCTGACGGGAGTCGCCGGGACGGGAAAAACTCTGTTGGCTTTGGCGGGCTCTCTAGAGCAACGTAGAGACTTTAAGCAGATATATCTCGCCCGACCCATCGTGCCCTTATCGAATCGGGATATAGGTTTTCTGCCGGGCGATGCAGAACAAAAGATCAATCCTTACATGCAGCCCTTGTGGGACAATTTAAAATTTATCAAGAACCAATTTGGTGAGCGCGACCGCAATTTCAAGCAAATTGACGAGATGGTTGCCAATGAGAAAATCCTTGTGACACCTTTGGCGTATATCCGTGGTCGATCCCTTTCGAATGTTATCTTCATTGTGGATGAGGCACAAAACCTAACCCCACACGAGGTAAAGACGATTATCACTCGGGCGGGTGAAAATTCGAAGTTCATTTTCACCGGGGATGTGCACCAAATCGATACGCCCTACTTGGATGAACAATCCAATGGCCTGTCCTACCTCGTGGATCGCCTCAAAGGTCAAGATTTGTACGCCCATGTCACCTTGGAAAAGGGAGAGCGTAGTGAGTTGGCCAATCTGGCGAATGATATGTTGTAAAAAAAGAGCCCCGCTCTAGGCGGGGCGCTCGTTTTCGATACAATTAAAGGGTTCTATTCAATTAAGCAAGGACCGCATGGACTGGTCCCCCTAGTTTAATCGCTTCAGAAGAACCCGCCTCGTAGGTTTTAAAGTTCTCGACAAATCGCTTCGCAAGGTTCTGGGCTGCCGCATCATAAGCCAATTCGTCGGCCCACTGGCTTCGGGCATCTAATACCGCTGCATCTAGGCCAGGGCAGGAGCTAACCCGCTGAAAACCGAAGTTGACGTCTTTTTCAAAGGTCAACTCCAAGCCTTTTAGGGCGGCAGTGATCATGGCACGGGTGTATTTCAACTTGATTCGGGATCCAACCCCATAGCCTCCACCGACCCAACCGGTGTTCACCAGCCATACGTCGATGTTTCCTTCCCGCATTTTATCCATTAACATGGAAGCGTATTCGCTCGGATGCAACGGCATGAAAGGAGCTCCAAAGCACGCAGAGAAAACGGCCTTGGGTTCAGTAACTCCTGCTTCTGTTCCAGCAACCTTCGCTGTATACCCGGACATGAAATGGTATGCTGCTTGTTCTGGGCCCAGTTTTGAAAGAGGAGGCAGGACGCCGTAGGCATCGCAGGTTAAGAAGAAAACATTCTTCGGGCTAGGTCCTTTTAGGCCTGGTGCAACGTGGCTTATGTGGTCGATAGGATAGGAAACCCGGGTGTTTTCCGTGATGCTCTTATCACTGTAGTCCGGTTTTCCATGGGCATCCATCACAATGTTCTCCAGGATGGCTCCTGGGCGGATAGCTTTCCAAATGTCCGGTTCTTTTTCTTCAGAAAGGTCGATGACTTTGGCGTAGCACCCACCTTCAAAATTGAATACTCCGCCTTCCGGAGTCCAGCCGTGCTCATCATCCCCAATCAGCATACGATCTGGGTCGGCAGATAATGTGGTTTTCCCCGTACCGCTTAGTCCGAAAAACAAAGCGGTATCTCCATTTTTGCCCAAATTGGCCGAGCAGTGCATGGGGAATGTTTGATTATCAACGGGATACAAAAAGTTTAGCGCAGAGAAAATGCCCTTCTTGATTTCTCCTGTGTAGCCTGTGCCCCCAATCAGAATGGTTTGATCCTCAAAGCTGAGGATGGCAAAATTGCTTTGTCGGGTGCCATCCACAGTTGGATCCGCATGAAAGTCAGGAGCGTGAAGAATGGTCCATTGTGGTTTGAACCCACCTAGCTCTTCGGCACGGGGCTCAATGAACATGTTGTATGCGAACTGATTGTGTTCTGGATGTTCATTGATGACTCGGATGTTTAGACTCAAGCGATCCTCAGCACCCGCTTTGGCATCGCGCACATACAGTTTTTTGCCATCTAAATAGGCAATCACCTTGGTTTTTAGGGCGTGATAGGCCTGTTCGTCAAACTTTTTGTTGACTTTTCCCCACCAAACTCGGTTGCGAGTGAGATCATCCTCTACGATGAAGCGGTCTTCCGGAGAGCGCCCAGTAAAAGTTCCCGTAGCAATGCTAAGGACTTGATTTTGTGTCAATTTAGCCCGGCCTTGAGCAAGGGCTTCCTGGCTCAATAATTCAGGCGGGGCTTGGAATACCAAGGAGGCATTCTGCAAGCCCAGGTCCGAAATCCACGTTTTGGTGGATTCCGTTCCGGAGAAGTTTGTATACATGTGAATTCAATCAAGGGTTAGAGCAAATGTAAATTACCTTCGTCCTAGAAAGTCCCCAAAAACAATCAGTTTTCAACAGCCTTGTAGTGAAATCCATCGTAGTTCTTGGTGCTGGTCGCAGTACCCCCGCTCTTATTGAATATTTAGCCACCCATGCCGATGCTCCCCATTGGAGCCTTCACGTGGTCGACTTGGATGCGCGTTCCTTGGCGGCAAAGTGCGAGGGATATGCGCATGTCATCCCCGTCTCCGCGGACCTGTCCCAAGCAGAAATACGTTCTGAGTGGATTTCAAAAGCAGATGTCGTGGTCTCTATGCTGCCCGCCTTCATGCATCCAGAAGTGGCCAAAGAGTGCTTGCGCCAAGGAAAGCATATGGTAACGGCTTCCTATGCAAGTCCAGAAATGAAAGCTTTGGATGAAGAAGCCAAAGCTAAAGGGTTGATATTCTTGAATGAATGTGGCGTTGATCCGGGTATTGATCACATGTCTACCATGGAGATTATTGAAAAAATTCGTGCCCAGGGGGGAGAGATCACCTCCTATGAGAGCTTTTGTGGCGGAATCCTTGCCCCGGAAAGTCCGAGCAATCCATGGCAGTATAAATTCACTTGGAATCCTCGAAACGTGGTGATGGCCGGGGCAGGTGGAGCGGTCAAGTTTATCCAAGAGGGCTTGTATAAGTTTATCCCTTATCACAAGCTCTTCCGACGCACGGAATTTGTGTCCATTCCCGGCTACGGACGTTTTGAAGGTTATGCGAATCGTGACTCGCTTAAGTACATCAGTGAATATGGCTTAGACGGAATTCCCACGATGTATCGAGGTACGTTGCGCCGTCCAGGTTTTTGCCGCGCTTGGGATGTCTTTGTTCAATTGGGAGCCACAGATGACAGCTATCACATGGAAGGAGTGGCGTCACTCACACACCGTTCCTTCATCAACAGTTTTTTGGCCTATCACGCCTCGGATAGTGTGGAACTAAAACTCATGCACTATTTGCAAATTCCACAGGACTCCGAAATGATGGAAATGTTTGAATGGCTTGGGCTATTTGATCACGAGCCCATTGGCTTGGAGCAGGGCAGTCCTGCGCAAATTCTTCAGCACATCTTGGAGAAAAAATGGACCATGCAGGCCGAAGACACGGATATGTTGGTCATGTGGCATCGCTTATTTTACCAGCAAAATGGGGCGGAGTTCCGGCTGGAGTCCTCGATGGTCTGTAAGGGTAAATCAGCCCAAAACACCGCCATGGCCTTTACTGTAGGCTTACCCGTCGCTATGGCGACTCGTTTGGTGGCCTTGGGTCAAATTCAAGAGAAAGGCGTCTTACTGCCCATGCGCAAGGAGGTCTACGCTCCAATTTTACGCGAATTAGCCGATTGGGGAATTCGTTTCGATGAGCGTTTGACGAAGTTAAGTGACTGACCTATAGGTTGTATAGTTCTTCTGGCGCTTCGATATGGATGTGCTTCTTGACTTTGTCCACCCGCAAGACAAAAGCCTCCACGAGCGGAATTAGCACTGGGTTTTCTTTGGAAGCAAGTCGAAGCACTAAAAGTGGTTGGCCCGGACGGTCCATAACCTCTTCTACCGTCATCATTTCGGATACCGCGGGATCTGAAGCGCTGTAACCAATTATTTCATGATAGTAATATTGGTCATCGCTCAATTCTGCGAGCGCGTCTTCCGGCAAGTAGACGGTACGACCTACCACGGCATCGACCGACGCTTCATCATCCACATCTTCTAAGCGCACAATGTACTCTGCCGTGATATGACTGCGGATGGAAGAAATAAAATAGGGGATAGGGGCTTCTGCTTCCTCTAAAAAAAGAACATCCAGCGACGCATAGCGTGCTGGATGATCTGATTCGATATGGAGAATAATCTCTCCTTTATATCCGTGCTTTTTGCGGAGGAATCCGAGTTGGAAATACCCCTCCATCAAAGCAATTATTCTGCGGATGCCTCTTCAGCAGCAGCTTCTTCAGTAGCAACCTCAGCTACAGGAGCTTCTTCAGCAGCAGCCTCAGCTACAGGAGCTTCTTCAGCAGCAGCCTCAGCTACAGGGGCTTCTTCAGCAGCAGCCTCAGCTACAGGGGCTTCTTCTTCGATTACTTCGGGCTCAGGGGCATTCTTTGCTGCAATGGCGGCGGCGCGTGCTTCACTCACAGCAGCCTCTGCCTTCAGACGATCCTGCTTGGCTGACTTAGCGCTGTTGTTCAAGTTTTCAATTTTGGCGT
>JAHEGI010000003.1:0-83096 GCA_024639785.1 Cryomorphaceae bacterium | reverse complement strand
GGCTCAGGGGCATTCTTTGCTGCAATGGCGGCGGCGCGTGCTTCACTCACAGCAGCCTCTGCCTTCAGACGATCCTGCTTGGCTGACTTAGCGCTGTTGTTCAAGTTTTCAATTTTGGCGTCGATGCGACCTGCTTTATCGGCAGACCATGACTCGAAACGCTCTTCTGCTTGCTCAGCTGTCAAAGCGCCCTTCGCTACACCTAGAAGGAGGTGCTTCTTCATCATAACACCCTTGTACTTCAAAATAGCACGCGCTGTATTGGTAGGCTCGGCGCCTTTCATGATCCAATCCAATGCGCGATCGAAGTCTAGATCGATTGTCGCAGGGTTGGTGTTCGGATTGTACTGACCTAAGTTCTCAATGAACTTTCCATCACGCTTTGCACGTGAGTCAGCAGCAACAATCGTAAAGATGGGGCGACCTTTGCGGCCGTGGCGTTGTAGGCGAATTTTAGTTGCCATAGGTTAATTGTTTTAAAAGAGTCCTAAACTCGGTTAATTAAGGAGGCGCAAAGATAATACGAATCAAGCAATTCTCGTCAGCAAATCATGCCGGCTAAGAATATGATGCTTGCCGTCACCTAAATCGACCAGCAAAGCATTGTGTTCTTTACTCAAGGCCTCAATACCTTCTTGTAACGAAGCTTGACCGGAGAGTGTAGGGAAGGAGCTTCCCATGACATGCTTCACTAAGGTGTCCATGCCAAGGCCTTCTTCCGATAAAGCCCGAATGATGTGGCTTTCCGTTAAACTTCCCACAAAGCGCTCTCCGTTGTGCACGGGCAATTGTGAAATACTGTGGCGCTTCATGGCGACCACCGCGTTCATCAAGGGTTCTTCTGGTTGCACCGTGACCAAAGGCAGATGCGTGTTGACAGAAACTGCCTGAGCAAGGTTTCCAGAAACCTCTTTTAGGAATCCGCGCTCGCGCATCCAGTCATCATTGTAGATTTTGCCGACATATCGGCTGCCATGGTCGTGAAACAGGACGACCGAAACCGCATCTTCTGGGAGAAGGTGCTTTAGCTGGCGCAAGCCTTGCAGGGCCGAACCACAGGAGTAGCCCAATAAAAGACCTTCTTGTCGCGCCAATTCACGGGCCACCAAAGCCCCATCTCGGTCGGTCACTTTTTCAAAGCGATCGATTAAATCAAAGTCTACGTTTTTAGGAAGAATATCCTCCCCAATTCCTTCCGTGATGTATCCGTAGATTTCAGATTCGTCAAATACTCCTGTTTCGTGGTATTTCTTAAAGACGGAACCATAGGAATCAACCCCCCAAATTTGAATGTTGGGATTCTTCTCTTTGAGGTATTTGGCCACCCCGGAAATGGTGCCTCCCGTCCCAACACCCACGATGAAGTGGGTAATTTTTCCTTCCGTTTGTTCCCAAATCTCGGGCCCCGTTGATTCATAGTGGGCCGTGCGATTACTCAGGTTATCATATTGATTCGGGAAATAAGAATTTGGGATTTCCGCATTCAATCGCTTCGCTACGGAGTAGTATGAATCGGGATGTTCCGGGGATACGTTCGTTGGACAGACATAAATTTCAGCCCCGAGTGCCCGTAGGACATCCATTTTTTCCTTACTCTGCTTATCGCTGAGGGTGCAGATCAAACGATAGCCTTTCACCACGGCGGCTAGGGCCAAACCCATCCCGGTATTCCCCGAGGTGCATTCAATAATCGTCCCTCCGGGTTTCAGTAAGCCCGCTTTTTCGGCGTCTTCCACCATTTTCAAAGCCATTCGATCCTTGGTGCTATGACCCGGGTTGAAGTACTCTACTTTGGCCAAAACCTTGCCTGGAATACCCTCCACCGTGCGGTGCAATTGAATCATGGGCGTTTGGCCAATCGTTTCTAGAATGTTCTGAACGACAGCCGGGGTGGGGCGGGATGTATGCATGGTGGCAAAGTTAAGGGCTACGGAAGGCTTCTAGTCTCCTGAATATGGCGTGGGTCGCTGAACGGACCGTTCGCCCAAGGTGATTTCAGATTCAGCCTCGAGCATGCGCCCGAGCGTCATTTGCTTGAGGCTATGTACGGTGTCATTGCGCACTTGAACTAAGGCATCTTGTAGCCCACAGGTTTGAGGGTCAGGGCACTCGTCGCAAGGCGTGTAGAAGCGATGCGATGCGCAGGGGAGGAGGGCAATGGGACCTTCGAGAATTCGCACCACCTCTGAAAGTGCCAGATCCAAACCTTGATTTCCCAGGCTATATCCACCATCTCTTCCAGCTTGCGATCGCAGGAGGCCTTCCTCTTTGAGCTCGGCCAAGATGCGTTCTAAGAACTTCCGTGAGACCCCGAGGGCCTCCGAAATCCGTCCAATCGGTATGACCCCGAGATGCCGGTGCCTCGCTAAATAGAGTAGCGCATGGATGCCGTAGGTGGTCTTTCGGTTCAGCACGAATTACTTCTTTTTCTTGACCGGCTTGGCGTACAACTCATTGAGAATGCCTGCTAAACGAACGCCAGCCTGAAGTAAACGTTTATTCAAGGTCTCGATTTGGTCGTAGTTGTAGGAGTAGCCCAACGAAGTGGCGTCGCCAGAGGGGTAGATGCCCATGCGAATCGCCTGCGACTCGTGCGCCCAATCCATGACGCTGCTGCTCTGCCATTCGGTAATCTGCTCGGAGGACGCATGGTCCACCCAAGCCACATATTCCGTGTAGCTCAGTTGCTGGTGGTCAATCAAGTCCGAATCCCACACGCGGTGTAAATTGCTATTCTCGCCAAACCACTTGATTTTACGGTCGTTTCCACCCTTGTCGGTGCCGTTGCCCACGTGCAGCGGCTGGTGAAGGTCGCCCACCAAGTGCGCGAGCATCTTTACCGCCATGGCCTCGTTTTCCGCTTTGGAATACGTACCGGTTTTAATCTCTTGAATCAGTGCTGTGATCGTTTCAATCACATCGCCTTCTGCCGGGTGGTCGCAAGTTTCGTAGGTCAAGCCATCTGGAATGGTGCAATAATGCCAAGGATTCATGTGGTTGTACGCACGGTTGGATTTGATGTGATCCATCCAGTTCGCGCACATGGCCAAGGATTCATCGCCAAGAAGCCCTCGAACCGCTTCGGCGGCCTGCGGATGCAGGTGGTTCGCCGCTATTTGTCCCACGACACGGTGACCTGTTTGCCCCCAGCTAAATGCGGAGAAGGATGCAAATAAGAAGCCCCATGTGAAGGTGAATCGCAGGAGGATGTTTTTGGAAATTCGCATGGAATCAAAGTTTAATCTGTGCCCTAAAGATACATCGGGGACCTGCTCCCTATCTTAGCCACTTCATTAAGATTCTATGAGCTACAGCGCACATCCCACGGCCGTTATCGATGCGGGAGCCCAAATCGGAGAAGGCACTAAAATTTGGCATTTCTCGCACATCATGGGGCCATGTACCATTGGTGCTGGGTGCAATTTGGGCCAAAATGTGGTCGTTTCACCTGAGGTGATCCTAGGAAACAATGTGAAGGTTCAGAACAACGTGAGTATTTATACGGGAGTAACCTGTGATGATGACGTTTTTTTAGGCCCTTCTTGCGTGTTTACCAACATTACCAATCCTCGCTCTTCGGTCATTCGACGTGGACAATATAGCCGAACCCATGTGGGAAAAGGAGCAAGCATCGGCGCCAATGCTACCATTGTTTGTGGGCATGACATAGGACCGTATGCCTTTATCGGCGCCGGGGCCGTAGTCACCAAAAACATCCCAGCCTACGCCTTAGTCGTCGGAAATCCCTCTCGGCAGGTGGGATGGATGAGTGAGTATGGCCACCGTTTAGACTTTGACCAGGAAGGACGGGCGACATGCCCTGAAAGTGGAGAGGTCTATGAACTTTTAAACGGCGCAGTGCTTAAGAAATAACGATTACCCCCAAAAACAACACACTCAACCCTTGAATATGTACCCGATACAAGCCCAAAACAACCCCGAACTCGACGCCATTCGCGAGGCCGCTCATGACTTCGCGCAGCAATACATTGCCCCCTTCGTCATGGAATGGGATGAAGCCCAAACATTTCCTTTGCAGGTATTCCAAGCGATGGGTGAAATGGGCTTCATGGGTATGCTCGTCGATCCAAAATATGGCGGTTCGGGTCTAGGCTATGCGGAGTACATCACGGTAATTGATGAAATTTCACAGGTATGTGGCAGTATTGGTTTGTCCTTGGCGGCACACAATAGTTTATGTACCCAGCATATCAATCAATTTGGCACAGACGAACAGAAAGCTAAATGGTTGCCTCGCCTAGCCAGTGGCCAAATTGTTGGCGCCTGGGGGCTGACTGAAACGGGCACAGGAAGTGACGCCGGAGGGATGCATACCACGGCCACTTTGGATGGCGATGAATGGGTCCTTCAAGGCTCAAAAAACTTCATCACCCATGCGATAACCGGTGAAATTGCCGTAGTTATTGCTCGAACAGGGGAGAAGGGTGATTCGCACGGAATGTCCGCTTTTGTGGTTGAAAAAGGCACAGCCGGTTTTTCTGGCGGTAAAAAGGAAAATAAGCTCGGCATGCGAGCGAGTGAAACGGCATGCTTGTTTTTTGACAACTGCCGCATCCCAAAAGATCATTTGCTTGGAAAGGTGGGCGAGGGATTCATTCAAAGCATGAAAATTCTCGATGGCGGTCGAATCTCCATTGCCGCATTGTCGTTGGGGATTGCAAAAGGAGCTCGCAACGCAGCCCTTCGCTACAGTCAAGAGCGCGAGCAATTCGGTAAAGCCATCAGCAAGTTTCAGGCGATTGCCTTCAAATTGGCCGACATGGACACGGAGATTTATGGATCAGAATTGATGATTCGCCATGCCGGCTCGCTCAAGGACCAGGGATTGAAAGTGACGAAGGAGTCAGCGATGGCAAAGTATTATGCCAGTGAAGTGGCTGTGAGAGTAGCCAACGAAGGTTTGCAAATTCACGGAGGCTACGGGTTTACAAAAGATTATCCGGCCGAAAAGTACTACCGAGATGTCAAGTTATGTACTATCGGCGAAGGGACTTCCGAGATTCAAAAACTCGTGATTTCCCGCGATATGCTGAGCGCTTGATGCTCCGGAAGTGAATGAAGCACATCGTTCACTCATTAAGTCCCGACTTTCCTGTAAAGGGTGGGTTCGGTTCCCAAATCAATGGCTTACATTTGAAATGATATAAAAACACGTATTGTGAAGCACGTTTTTAGAATTTTTGCCTTCCTATTATTCGCTCAGTCTGCATACGCCTCTCACTATTTGGGGGGAGAAATCACATGGCGGTGTTTTGATAGTGGTCCAAACGCAGGTAAGTATAAGTTTTATGTCATCCTTTACCGCGAATGTGGAACTGGGGCATCTACCTTCTTGCCAAATCCAGTTGTTCTCACGACGAATGCTCCAGGTGGGTCGATTTCCTGCGCACAGGTAGGATCCGCTACAGACGTATCGCCCAACTGTTGGGATGGAACGCAGGAGATTAACTGTAACGGAGTGACTTCAGGCCAAGGAGCTGTGGAGGAGCGTCGCTACGAGTCTGGTTACGTGACCTTGAGTGGTGTGCCGCCCGCAGGCGGCTGGTACTTCACCTTCACGGACTGCTGCCGCCCTTCCATCACAAATTTGACCGCTTCTTCCAGTTCGTACACGCTAAGAGCGTATATGTTCCCTTACACCATTAATGGGGTTGCTCAGAACGCCAACCCATGCTATGACTCATCTCCTCGCTTCTTGGAGCCTCCCAAGTCGGTGATCTGCTCAGGCTACGAATACACCTATGCCCACAACGCGTTTGACGACGATTTGGATTCAGTAGTATACGACTGGGCCTATCCTCAGACAAGTTCAAATGGTACGAATGCCTCGTTCAATACTGGCTATGCGTACAACAACCCATTTCCTAATGGCGGCAACACGGTAAGCTTCAATCAGCAAACGGGCGCCATGACCTTCAATCCTTCCGCGGGTGGTTCCTTTGCCTCTTGTGTTGAGGTGAGTGCCTACCGATGTAACCAGAAAATTGCTTCTGTGTACAGGGACATTCCGGTCATCATCCGAACAGACTGTGGCTTTAATACCCCGCCAACGGTTCAGATTAATAACATTCCCAACTACCCAGCGCTGGTACCCGTAGTGAATTCGGGGGATACCTTGTATTGGGAAACCACGGTATTTGCGGGGCAGCAAGTCAAATTTGACTTGGTCGCGCAAGATGCCCAATTATTACCCAACTTTTTGCCTCAAACCATCGAGTTTTCGCCGTCTGGGGGTCAGCTGGGTATTCCTTTAAATAACCCGAACTCCGGCTGTCTCAATCCTCCGTGTGCCACGGTAAATCCAAAGTCGCCTCAGACTTCCTTTACTTCAACATTGAATAATGAGATCGCATTTGATTGGGTAACGAATTGCAATCACATTTCATATCAGAACAATTCCTGCGGAACGCCGACGAACCGATATGTCTTCGCGCTCAGAATGCAGGACAACTTCTGCGTAGCTCCTGCTATTCGCGTAGCTGCGGTAGTGATTAATGTCATTTCAACCATCCCAGTACCTCCGGATTTAAGTCAATCCTGTGTCTCCATGGAGCCAGGAGGAGGGTTGACCGTAGATTGGGGAACTCCACTGGACACCGGGATGAACTTTGATGCCTATGTCATCTTCCGTGGTTCATCACCCACAGTTCCCTTTATCGCGTTAGATACCATTTGGGATTACAGTACGCTTAGCTATACAGATCCGAGCCCATTAAGTGGGGCAAACTACTATTATCTCCGCTCCATTGGAGGCTGTGGTTATACCTCGGTTACGTCGGATACGGTGCGTTTGATGGAAATGTCTGTGACCCCTATTCCTCCGACGAATTCTTCGGTGGCTCAATTGGATTGGAATGCCCCATATACAGGCGCTACCCCGACCTATGAGATTTGGAGACGCCCGCAGGGAACAGGCGCTGCAGGATGGGCTCAGGTGTCAACTACCACAAGCACCACCTTCAATGATACAGTGAATATTTGTGGTCAAGATTTAGAATATCAGATCCGTATTAATGGAGCCTGTAACTCGACCATTGACGGTGGGTTCTTCTCAGACCAGAACAATACGGACGTACTCAAAATTGACTCAGTTAGTGTCATCGGTGGGACGGCCTACATGTCTTGGACGCCGGGAACGAATGGTGACATTGTGAACTATGACATTCTGGAATGGGTGCCCGGGACCGGCTGGAGCTCCATTGCTACGGTGCCTAATACCGTCCCCATGCCCTACGCCATTCCAGGTTCATTGCCATTAAGCCAAGTGAAGCGCTACAAAGTGATGTCCACGGATAGCTGCGGTAATCAGAGTTCCGACTTATTGGTTTCGGCGCACAACAACATGCTATTGACCGAGAACATGGATCCATGTGAGGGCATCATGCGTTTGCGTTGGAATCAATACAATGGATGGGCCGGCGGCGTGAAAGAGTATCGCTTGCTTGCCGATGTAACCCCTCCCGGAGGCCCAACCCAGATGGGTGTGCTCTTAGCCACAAAAGCCCCAGGGGATACGGCATTCAATACACGCGACTTGATCGGTGGTTGGAGCTATTGTTACTATGTTCAGGCGGTAGATACTGCAGGCCAACGCTTCAGTACCTCGAATGAGGTTTGCATCAACTCTTTAGCCGTGCAGCGCTCACGCTTGCTCTATTTAGCTAAAGCTTCCGTTCGCAATGATAATGCGGTTGAACTCGTGACCTTTATTGACAAGGACGCAGACATCATTCACTTTGACTTGCAACGTGCAGATCGTGACGGCGCACCCTTCACTTCTTTGGGCTTGATTCCTAAGCCGGTTTCCCCTCCATGGGAGATCCGCTTCAAGGACTTCTCTGCAGATCCAAACAACCACCGCTACTTATACCGCTTTGTGGCCACCGATAGCTGTGGAGGTATTGATACCGCTTCCAACATCGGCACCAACATCCTATTGGAGGTGGAGCCAGTGGATAATTTGACGAATATCTTAACATGGAACCCCTACCGAGACTTCATGGGAGACGTACTTAAGTATGATATCTACCGTTCGATCGGGGAAGGTGCAGGGATGTCATTCATTGGAACAACGACGGATACGGTATTCTCGGATAATATTCGTCCTACAGGGGACAACGTGGGTATCTTCTGCTATAAAGTGGTAGCGACGGAAGGTCCAAGTTTGTTGAATTTCACGGATTACGATGGCTCAGTGTTCACGTCCACATCAAATGTGGCTTGTGCAGAACATAAGCCTCGCATCTTTATTCCGAATTCTTTCAGTCCTAGTTCTGATGTCGCAGAAAACCGCACATGGCGTCCAAAGCAAGTCTATGTAGAGTCTGGAAGCTACAAGCTGGAAATCATGGACCGTTGGGGAAATATTGTTTTCTCTACGAATAATGAAAATAAAGGCTGGGATGGCACGATTGATGGCACAAAGGCGAGCGAAGGCAGCTATATCTATCAGTTGAATTTCCGCTCTAAACAAGGTGAGCCGATCGAGATGCGAGGCACCCTCTTGCTGATCTACTAAGCCGATTTAACGATTCGTTAAAAGCCGCCCCTAGCAGGGCGGCTTTTTCGTTACTTTTGCATGCAATTTAGACCGTAAATTGCGCCATGGAATCAAAGCTTACCAAAGTCATCGGAGAATACCTCACATACGATGACGTTCTCCTCATCCCTGCTTACTCAGAAGTCCTGCCACGCGACGTGAGCATTGAGTCTAAGTTCACACGACATATCACCCTGAAGACGCCCATCATCAGCTCTGCGATGGATACCGTCACAGAAGCTGGAATGGCCATTGCGATGGCGCAAGATGGTGGAATAGGCGTACTGCACAAGAACATGACGGCGGATAAGCAGGCCATGGAGGTACGCAAAGTCAAACGTGCAGAAAGTGGTATGATCATGGATCCCGTGACGCTGCATTCCACGTCTTTGCTTGGCGAAGCCAAGCAGTTGATGGCCGAGTACCGCATTGGAGGAATTCCGGTGGTCAATGAAGCAAAGCAATTAATAGGCATCATTACGAATCGCGATTTGCGCTTCGAAACGGATGATCACAAAACGGTTGGGGAGGTAATGACCGCTCAGCCCTTGGTCACTGCATCCGAAAACACCACGATGGAGGAGGCCGAAGTCATCCTTCAAAAAAACAAAATTGAGAAACTCCCGGTAGTCCGAAAGGATGGCACGTTGCTCGGGTTGATTACCTATCGAGACATCAGCAAAAAACGCAATAAGCCCAATGCCAATAAAGATGCTTTTGGTCGGCTTCGCGTGGCGGCAGCTGTAGGCGTGACGCCGGATATTTTAGAACGCGTTCGTCTTTTGGTCCAAGCCAATGTGGATGCGATTGTGATTGATACGGCACACGGGCATACGCGGGGCGTCGTAGATGCCTTAAAGAAGGTGAAAGGTGAGTTTCCTGACTTAGATGTCGTCGTTGGAAACATCGCCACTGCCGAAGCCGCTAAGTATTTGGTGGAAGCTGGGGCCGACGCCGTCAAAGTGGGTATTGGACCTGGATCCATTTGCACGACTCGTGTGGTTGCAGGGGTAGGAGTGCCTCAGCTTTCGGCCGTTATGGTGGTTGCAGAAGCCATCAAAGGTTCGGGCGTACCGGTCATTGCGGATGGAGGCATTCGGTATACGGGAGATATTGTCAAAGCCATCGCCGCCGGTGCGGACAGCGTCATGCTTGGTTCGTTATTAGCAGGGACCAATGAGGCCCCAGGGGAATCCATCATTTTAGATGGACGCCGATTTAAGTCCTACCGCGGTATGGGCTCTGTTGAGGCCATGGAGGCAGGTTCAAAGGATCGATATTTCCAAGATGTTGAAGATGACATTAAAAAACTTGTCCCAGAAGGAATTGTAGGGCGCGTGCCGTACAAAGGAGAGGTCAAGGATGTCATGTATCAGTTTATTGGTGGCCTGCGTGCTGGAATGGGATATTGCGGCTCTCGAAACATTGAAGAAATGCAAAGCAAAGGTCAATTTGTGCGTATTACGGCTTCAGGTATCGCGGAGAGTCATCCCCATGATGTTACGATCACCCGCGAGGCGCCGAATTATAGCCGATAAATTTATTTCGAAGCTTCTTCCTCCTGGATTGCTTGAAACTCCTCAAAGCAGCGCATCAGGCTGCGCAGGAGCTCATAGTCTGTGGGCGCGTATATCGCCGTTTGATTCCAGTGACAGAACAGTAGAAACTCCTCCACCTGAGCGGGGGTGAGGCCGGTGAGCTCAAAGAGTGCGCTCCGATTATTGCTCTCAGAGAGTTTTGCTCGAAAAGACTCACTTTCTAAAATCGCTTCGAGTTCACGCAATTGCCGTGGTCGGTTTCCAAATTGATCATACAAAAGGTCGATGGGATTAGCCATGGTGGGCTTGACCTTTTGGGGAATCTGGATATCTCCCCCTTGGGGCCGATTGGGCGAGGCTAAGGGGATCTCCTTGGGGAGATTGCTTGTGAGCTTATAGGCTGTAACGGGTACTTCGTCCAAAAGATAGTTCTGCGGCAATAATTCAATCGACACATCGCTTTGGGATCGTGCCCATGCATACCGGTAGGCAAATCCTGGTTTTGAAAAGACCAAAGTATCTCCCTCGGCAGCGTATAAATCAAAAAAACCATCCTCATCGGAGGTGAATGCCGTTTCATTTCGGGCATTGACGATAATGACCCAAGGCACGGCTTCCTTTGATTTTTCTTCTATGACTTGGCCCGTGAAATGGACATTTTCTTGACCCAAAAGGGTCCATGGAAGGAGGGTAAGAAAAAAAAGGACAGCGTTCCGCATGAGATTTGGGAAAATTACAACAACCATGCCTGAGACAATGCCGATATTTGTAATTCAAAACCACGCACATGTCTGACGATAAGAAAATCATCTTTTCTATGTCGGGAGTCTCAAAGATTCTCCCGAATAACAACAAAGCCATCCTGAAGGATATCTATTTGAGCTTTTTCTATGGTGCCAAAATCGGCATCATTGGATTGAATGGCTCGGGAAAATCTACGCTCATGAAAATTATCGCGGGCATTGAAAAGAATTTTCAAGGCGACGTGGTGTTTTCGCAGGGTTACACCGTGGGCTATTTAGAGCAAGAGCCTCAGTTGGATGAAACCAAAACCGTCATGGACATTGTCAAAGAAGGCATGGCAGAAACGGTGGCTTTGCTTGACGAATACAATACTATCAACGATCAATTTGGCTTGCCCGAAGTGTATGAGAATCCTGAAAAAATGGAAAAACTCATGAATCGTCAGGCAGAATTGCAAGACCGCATTGATGCGAGCAATGCATGGGAACTAGAAACGGTGCTCGCGCGCGCCATGGATGCCCTGCAATGCCCGGAGGGAGATACGCCCATTCATGTGCTCTCAGGGGGTGAGCGACGTCGTGTTGCCCTTTGCCGGTTGTTGTTGCAGAACCCGGATGTACTTCTTTTGGACGAGCCGACGAACCACTTGGACGCCGAGTCTATTCTGTGGTTGGAGCATCACTTGCAGCAATACAAAGGGACGATTATCGCTGTCACGCACGACCGCTACTTCTTGGATAATGTCGCAGGTTGGATTCTGGAATTGGATCGCGGTGAAGGCATTCCGTGGAAAGGCAATTACTCTAGCTGGTTGGAGCAAAAGACGAAGCGACTTGAGCAAGAAGAGAAACAAGCTACCAAGCGTCGTAAAACCTTGGAGCGCGAGCTAGAATGGGTGCGTATGAACCCCAAAGGCCGTCAGGCCAAGTCCAAAGCGCGTCTGTCCAGCTATGATAAGCTCATGAATGAAGAGCAAAAGGACAAGGAACAGCGCCTGGAGATTTACATTCCCAATGGTCCGCGCCTCGGCACGAATGTGATTGAAGCCGAGCATGTGAAAAAGGGCTTTGGCGATCGCTTGCTCTATGAAGATTTGAACTTCAATCTACCTCCTGCCGGTATTGTTGGGATCGTTGGGCCGAACGGCGCAGGTAAGACCACCATCTTCCGCATGATTATGGATCAGCTTCAGCCGGATGGCGGAGCGTTTAAAGTGGGCGAAACGGCTAAGATCTCCTATGTAGACCAAAGCCACGCTAAACTTGACCCCGAGAAGAGCATTTATGAGATCATTGGGGATGGTCAGGAGCAATTTGAATTGGGCGGACAGATCGTGAATGCCCGCGCATACTTGGCTCGATTTAACTTCTCGGGTGGAGATCAGTCCAAAAAAGTGGGCATTCTTTCGGGAGGAGAGCGAAACCGCCTGCACTTAGCTATGGCGTTGAAAGAGGGCGGAAACGTCTTGCTTTTGGACGAGCCAACCAACGATTTGGACATCAACACCCTGCGTGCACTGGAAGAGGGCTTGGATCATTTTGCGGGGTGTGCGGTGATAATTTCGCACGATCGATGGTTCCTTGACCGAGTATGTACCCATATCTTGGCTTTTGAAGGGGACTCTCAGGTGTATTATTTTGAGGGATCGTTCTCCGATTACGAAGAGAATAAAAAGAAACGCCTCGGAGGCACCTCCGCTGAGCCTAAGAAATTCAAATACAAGAAACTCGTTAAGTGATGAAGCCCCGCGTAGCCAAAGGAACACGAGATTTTTCAGCCCACGAAGTGGCAAAGAGAAACTATGTCATGGGTATCCTGCGGGAGACTTTTGAAGTGTTTGGTTACAGCCCGTTGGAAACTCCTAGTTTCGAAAATCTCGAAACGCTCATGGGTAAGTACGGGGAAGAAGGGGATCGTCTCATTTTTAAGATTCTCCGCTCAGGCGACTTCATGCGGCATGCGGCGATACCCGCTGAGGCCAAAGGGTCTGAAATCGCAGATAAAGCCTTGCGCTATGATTTAACCGTCCCTTTCGCGCGCTATGTCGTACAAAACGCGGGTCAATTGGCGCTCCCATTCAAGCGATATCAAATGCAACCTGTCTGGCGAGCAGACAATCCGCAGAAGGGTCGCTTTCGTGAGTTTTATCAATGCGATGCCGATGTGGTCGGCTCTCGCAGTCTGTGGCAGGAAGTGGAACTTATCCACTTGTATCAACAGGCCTTTCAAGCGCTTAAACTCCCTGTGACCATTCGCCTAAATAATCGAAAGGTTTTGGCGGGAATCGCTGAGGTGAGTGGCGTGGGAGATCGCCTGGTGGACTTTACGGTCGCCCTCGATAAGCTCGATAAAATCGGCAAAGATGGTGTTCTTTCAGAACTTCAATCAAAAGGTTTTAATCCACATGAATTGAGCGCATTAGAGCCTTCAATGCAATCGTTTCAGAGCGCTTCTGCGTCGCTAGACTTCTTGCGTATTTGGCTCGCAGACTCTGCCGTGGGAATGCAAGGGGTGGAGGAATTGAGCTTCGTCTTAAAACACGTGGGGAGTGCCCCTTTGTCTATTGACATCACCTTAGCGCGTGGGCTGAACTATTACACGGGTTGCATCATGGAGGTCACCGCGAATCAGGTCCAAATGGGCAGTGTTGGTGGTGGAGGGCGTTATGATGATCTGACAGGAATTTTTGGCCTCAAAGACACTTCAGGAGTCGGTATCAGTTTCGGTTTGGATCGAATCATTTTGTGCCTTGAGGAATTGGGTCGTTTACCTGAAACCTTGGGCGATGCTCCCGTGGCCCTCGTGTTTACTTTGTCTGAAGCGGATGCTCCCTATGCCTATGATTGGGCGTATCGTTTGCGGAAGGAAGGACTGCGTGTTGAGTTTTACCCTGAAGTGGCTAAACTGAAAAAGCAGTTTGATTATGCCGAAAAACGTGGGATTCCCTATGTCATCATTGTGGGCGAATCCGAACGTGAAGCAGGACTCGCACAGTTAAAGCATTTGGAGCTGGGTGACCAAGAAGCTCTCTCCTTCAGCGATTTAACGGCCCGCCTGGCCACGTACTAGCCGGCCCAGGCCCTTTGGTAGGATCCATCTGGGTCGTACTGTGCAGCTTGTTTTTCTGTGTTGAATTTTCGAAATGGTCTCGGATCATTGCCCACTCCCGCGATGTAGGCCCAATTCCCCCAGTTCGAGGCGGCATCGTAATCGAGGAGCATGGCTTCGAAATATGCGGCACCTACCCGCCAGGGCTGCTTGAGATCATGAATCCAATAGGAAGCCGCGTTTTGCCGAGCACGGTTGCTTTGAAAGCCGGTTTCTTTGAGTTCACGCATCGCAGCATCGACGAGGGCATCGCCAGTTTGACCTTGCGTCCATAGGGCAAATGCTGTAGGGCTTCCCGCCACAGAAAGCGGCTTCAACGGCTCTTTAAGCCCCTCTCTGCGGAAGAGTTTGGCGCCCGCTTCATAGGCTACCCATTGGAAATACTCTCGCCATAAGAGCTCAAATCGAATCCAGTAGACCTCTTCGCAGCCTCCCACGGCGGCTTCGATTTCCAAACAGCGGTTCCATACTTCTTGAGGATGAAGTAGCCCCATGCTGAGATAAGCGGATAGCTTGGTGGAGTCTTGGACTTGAAGTAGTCCATTTCTGCGTGATTTATAGTGTCTCGCGGGGCCCTGGTGGGACACATAGGCATATAAATGTGCGCGCGCTTCAGATTCGATGGGACTAAATGCATTTTGAAGCTGTGCTCGACCCTCAAATGGTCGAATATTCGGGAAGGGTCTATCCCCTAGGTGCTCCTCAGTCTTTTTTCTGTAGGGCGTATAGGTTGAAGGCAGTGGGGATTGAAGCACCTGACTAGCCGATTGGAGGGTACGGCTATAAAATCCGTAGCACGTGACGTCCGTGGCCAAGACTCGTGCTTCCAGTGCCCGTTCGTCGAAAGCGGCGCCGTAAGTGAAGAAAAGCGAATCAATGGCATGGTTTTCAAGCCATGTGGGAAGGTCTTCGTGGACCTCCAGCATGGATATGTGTAGGGCTGCTAATCCTTGACGCAAGCTATCCAAGCAGGCGGTTGTGTAGTTCTTTCGCGCATTCGAAAGTCTTGCAATTGGCTCGGGGAATTCGTCCAAAGAAACCGGATCGAGTGCCATCGGAAGGTAGATAGCCCTAAGCGTACCGGAAGTGCGCTCCCGCCACGCCAGGGCCGCCTCTAGGGTGGGATTATTCGCGATGCGAAGGTCCGCGCGGAGCAACCAAATCGCTTGTTTCACAATGACTCGACATGTTCATGAATCCACTGCGCACGCTCCAGTAAGGCATTTTTATGCGCGCCTTCCATGCGATCCCATGTGCGGTAAACCATCCCTATTCGAGGGTTTTTTTCAAGTAGGGGTCGATGCCGATGATGAAACTCCCAATACAAGGCATTGAAGGGGCAGGCGTTGGGCCCAGTCTTATCTTTTACCGCATACGCACAGGACCCGCAATGATTGGACATTTTGTGCAAGTAAGCACCACTTGACACATAGGGTTTACTGCCGAGTTTTCCGCCATCGGCGTATTGACTCATGCCGCGAGTATTCGGCATTTCGACCCATTCAATGGCATCGATGTAAATACCCAAATACCATTGGTCCACTGCATCGGGATGCAATCCGAGGAGTAGGGAGAGATTTCCCGTGACCATAAGTCGTTGAATGTGATGCGCATAAGCATGATTCAGGCTTTGCTCAATCGCTTGTGATACACAGCGCATTTTCGTTTTCCCGGTGTAGAACCAGGAGGGCATGGGACGCTGATGATCAAAATAATTCAGGTTCTGATACCCAGGCATTTCAGCCCAGTAAATACCACGAACGAACTCCCGCCATCCCAAAATTTGACGAATGAAGCCCTCAGCGGAATTCAAGGGCACATGCCCCGTACGGTAGGCCTGTTCCGCTGATTCAATGACTTCTAGGGGGCGGAGCATCTTCGTGTTCAGTGCAAAACTCAGCAAAGAATGGTATAGAAAGGGCTGATGTTCCACCAATGCATCTTGGAATGGTCCGAAATACGCAAGGCGATGGGCAATGAAGCCTTCTAGGATTTGGAGCGCCTCTTCGCGGCAGAGCGGCCACGGAAAATGCTCTGCCTGGCTCTCTCCCCATCGAGGGATTCCCGCGGCATCGAGTGCTTCATCGATGTCACGGACATCGTGGGAAAAAAAGGCTGTAGGGGGAGGTTGGTGTCCTTTTGGCCATGATTGTCGGTTGTCGGCGTCATAATTCCATTGGCCACCGCAGGGCTGGTCCATGTCCATGAGTATGCCGTGGCTTTTGCGCATTTGACGGTAAAAAGACTCCATGAGGTAGGTTTTCTTTCCTTCAAAATGCTTGGCAACTTGGCTGCGCTCAGTCAGAAAATGCTCAGAAGACACCACTTTATCCACGACAGACTTCAGAAGTTGATCGATCCGGTATTCATCTGGCTCCTGGATTTCCCAGGTGCGCACGCGCCCTTCCGTTTTTTCTTTGGCTAAGAAGCTGGGAAGGTCTTGGACGGTATGCGACAGGTCAACATAGCAAACCCGATGACCATGGCTCCGTAATTGCGCGGCAAACCGACGCATGGCGGCCAAAAATCCAACCATTTTTTGTCGATGATGTGGCGCGTACTCCAGCTCCTCCTTAGCTTCAATGAAGTAGTAGGTTACGTGATCTGGTTCCACCGTATCAAACCAGGAATGGAGCGGATTCAGCTGATCGCCGAGGATTAAACGTCCAATCATACGGTTCTTTTTTGTTGGGAACATCGCTGGGAACAATACTTTACCTGATCCCAATCGCGCTCCCATTTTTTGCGCCAAGCAAATGGCCGACCGCAAACGAGACAGTCCTTGCTAGGTAGATGGGCTTTTTGGATGCGTTTAGGGGCGGGCATAGGGTAGGGGCCCATGGGGCATGACGGCATGACCATAATGTTCAAGTCCTTGACTGTGAAGCATTTTTTCTGACAAAGGCCAATGACCGAGGGTATCGGGTTGTGCATTCGAGGTGACCTCTCGGATGTCGAACACATAGAGAGAGGTTCCATTTCGCAAGTCCAAAACCTCATGTACTTCCAGACAAAGGCTAAGGAGCGCATCGTCTAACGCTACCACGGGATAGGCGGTCCATGGGCAGTGGTTCCAACCAAGTAGGGCCAGTTCCGACGCTTCTGGACCATAGGCTGCGCTGGCTTGATGCACGCGCTCGGCGTCTGAAATCGGCATGAAATGAAGACTTGCCCAGGGTTGACGGGTTAAATTGCTGCGCGTTTGATGGTTTTCACTATCTGGCCGCATGAGCACGCCCACTTGCGGTGGATGGGCACCCACATGCAGAATTTGGGACACGGGGGCGGCGTTCCAAACAGCGCCTTGTGTGCAGAGCAGGCCGACGGATCGCCCGCCATAGAGTGAGTTAAAGAACCGGCCACGGTAGTGGCGATCCCATTGACTCCAATCCTCTAACTGCCAAGATGATCGGTTTGTCATGATATACGGAGCCGCCCCATACCGCCATTCACTCCAAGAACTTCCCCGGAGATCCAGTTGGACTGGAGAAGCATGATGGCGACTTCTGCGATGTCGTCTACATGGCCGACCCGCTTGAGCGGGTGGCGTTCTGCGGCGGCTTGCGCTCGAGCCTCATTTCCTAGCAATTTATTGGCCAATGGTGTATCGGTCAGTGAAGGCGCGATGGCATTGACTCGAACATTTGGAGCCCACTCCGCCGCCAAACTACGTGTAAGTCCCTCAACGGCTCCTTTGGCCATAGCAACGGACGCATGGAAGGGCATACCCTGACTCACCGCGACGGTGCTGAAAAGAACCACAGCGCCATGTCCCGCTTTCAGTGCTTTTTCAGCGCATTGCAACACGTGCACGGCATCTAGGGCATTTTGCTGAAAATCCGCTTGAAAATCGGCGGGTTTCAAGCCTCTAAAGGGCTTTAGGTTGATACTACCCGGAGCATAGACTACCCCGGAAAGGACTTCGGGGAGATCCTCGGTGCGTACATCGGCAGCGGCGGAAAGACGGCTGTCGAGATTGGGATGGCTAAAATCCACGGCCTGGCGACTGATGCCTAGGACGGAATGGCCCTGTTGGAGTAGATGTTCAGTAATAGCTCGACCAATTCCTTGGCGATGCCCTACGACTAAGATGGGATGTTGCATGTGGGTCTAACACCGCAGGACCTATTTTTGTTGAAACCCTGATGCCCTCTTCCTCATGAAACGGATTGAACTTTCATTACATGCCGCTTGGTCACTTGATGACTGGAATGCGCTCGCTTGCGGCAAGGCGAGAATCCATTTGGACCCTGAAAGTCAACGTAGGGTAGAGGCGAATCGGAAAGCATTGGTCGACCGCATTGCGCGCGTGGAGGTTATGTACGGGGTCAATACCGGTTTTGGGTCCTTGTGTACCACCATCATTCCTCAAAATGAACTGGAAGCCTTACAAGCGAATCTAATTCGCAGCCATGCCGTGGGTACGGGGCCTCAAATTGACAAACCACTCGTGCGATTAATGCTTGCGAGTAAAGTGCGGTCCTTATCCCAAGGGTACTCTGCGGTGGAATGGCGTACGGTAGAGGCCCTAAATGCCTTGTTAGATCATGATATTTTGCCCATCATTCCATCGATGGGAAGTCTGGGTGCCTCCGGAGACTTGGCGCCCTTGTCTCATATGACTTTAGTCTTGATGGGAGAGGGGCAGGCACAGCTTGGATCTCAAATCATGGGTGGGGCGGAGGCCCTAGCTCAGAAGGATCTGCGCCCGGTGGTCTTGGGAGCCAAAGAAGGATTAGCCCTAATCAATGGTACCCAGTTTATGCTGGCCCATGGCTTGTGGCTCGCCATCCAGAGCCGCAGACTAGCTTATTTGGCGGATGTCGTCGCAGGCGCATCGCTGATCGGATTTGATGGGTGTTCGGCGCCCTTTGATGCACGCATTCATCAAGTGCGTCCTCATGGAGGGCAAGCCCTAGTCGCCGCGCGCATGCGTGATTTCCTGCAAGACAGCTCAGATTTCATTCCGGTTAAGCCCCACGTTCAGGATCCGTACTCCTTTCGCTGTATTCCCCAAGTACATGGGGCTTCGAACGACGTTTGGGCCCATGTGGCGGAGGTCATGCTCCGAGAATCTGAAGCCGTAACCGATAACCCCACTGTCTTTACCGAAACCGGAGAGGTCATTTCTGCGGGTAATTTTCATGGTCAACCTTTGGCACTGGCCTTGGACTATGGCAAAATGGCCCTTTGTGAATGGGGAAGCATTTCGGAGCGTCGAATCAATCAGCTCTGTTTGGCTAAACGTGGGCTTCCCGCGTTTCTCGCTCAAAATCCCGGAACAGAAAGTGGCATTATGATTTTGCAATATTCGGCAGCCTCTCTGGTCAGTAGAAACAAAGTCCTCTCCCATCCAAGTAGCACGGACAGCATAGATTCCAGCGCAGGTCAAGAGGACCATGTGAGCATGGGCAGTATTGCCGGGGTACATGCGGTGGAAGTGCTCGATCGGGTGTGGACTATCCTCGCGATGGAGTGGATGGCGGCTACGCGAGCCATCGATTTAAGCAAGCGTCAACCTGGAAGCCTCATTGAAGGACTCATGGAGGTGTATCGACAGTCCGTCCCCGAAGCCAAGGGTGATCGTGTTCTGGCCGATGAAATCGAAATTACCAAAGACTTCTTGCAGTCCATCCCCGTGGAGGATCCAGACTTTTTACGCTTCCCAGATTAATCGGTCTTATCGCTGGGCAAAGGCGGCGACCGCATAGAGGCCGGCCGTTTCGGTCCGCAAGCGATGTTCACCTAAATGGACATGATGGAAACCGGCCGCTTGGGCCAACGCAAGTTCTTCTGCCGAAAAATCACCCTCCGGTCCTATCATCAGAAGTACAGGTCGTTCGGGATTTTTACGAACGAGTTCTACCCAGGATTCTTGCGGGCTATCCATGCAGGTGGCCATGCAGGCTAAACTGGCTGCGGCGTCTTCTTTGATCAGTGATTCGACGGTCCGCGGGCTGTGGAGTAGAGGTAAACGTCCCTTGCGACTTTGCGTGCACGCCGCTTTCATGATGCGAAGTGCCCGTTCTTCATTCCAATGCCTGCGCTCCGAATGAAATGCGACGAGTGGGCTGATTTCATGTATGCCCATTTCAACAGCTTTTTCCAAGAAAAAATGGATGCGATCCACATTTTTCGTTGGGGCGATGGCGATATGAAGGTGCCCCGAAACGGCTCCATAATCTCGGAGGGTTTCTAGGTGTTGGGCCAGGACGTACTTCTTATGCACTTGACTCACGCGCCCCACATACACGTCCCCAGAGCCATCAAACACTTGAATGACATCGCCTGTTTCGACCCGGAGTGATTTCACCGCATGGGCGAGCTCCTCTGCGTCCAATCTGAGCAAATCTCCTTCTCGTTGACCCCAGAAACTATGCATTAGGCGCCGATTTTATCCTTGGTCTTCACTTGAGACAATTGGTAGTTTTCCTCCATGTACTGGATGATGCTTCCAGCGACATCGATGCCGGTGGTGCGTTCTACCCCCTCCAGGCCAGGGGATGAATTTACTTCGAGGATGAGTGGTCCGCGTTCACTTTGGAGGAGGTCCACTCCAGCCACTTTCAGACCGAGCGCTTTCGCCGCTTGAATGGCTGCATTTTTTTCAGCGGCCTTCAGTTTGATCGGTAGCCCATGGCCTCCCGTGTGGAGGTTGGAGCGGAATTCGCCTTCCTTGCCTTGACGCTTATACGCAGCGACTACCTTGTTGCCTACGACAATGGCACGCACGTCCGCTCCTTTGGCTTCTTTGATGAACTCTTGGACTAAGATGTTGGCATTCAGTCCATAAAAGGCTTCAATCACCGACTTGGCTGCCGTTTTTGACTCGGCAAGAACCACACCTTTGCCTTGGGTACCTTCGAGTAATTTGACGACAAGGGGAGCTCCGCCCACCTGCTTAATGAGGTAGTCTACATCGGTGGGCTGTTTTGCCACCGCAGTTCGTGGGATGGCGACATTTTCTTTGGCCAAAATTTGAAGGGCGCGCAATTTATCTCTAGATCGGACCAAGGCCAGGGAGGATACGGGAGTAAAAATCTTCTTCATCTCAAATTGGCGCAGCATCGCTGAACCATAAAAGGTCAATGAAGCACCAATCCGAGGAATGACCGCATCTACGTTTTCAATTCGATGATCCCCATAGTAGATGTCAAGCTCTCCTTTGGACAACACAGCGTAGCATTTGCGCACGTTCATGACCTTAACGGTATGCCCGCGCTCCTCTGCTGCGGCCACGAGCCGGCGAGTGGAGTACAAATTGCGATTTGCAGATAGAATGAGAATATTCATAAGAAGGAGCTACGCCAGGGTAGATTTAATGGACTGATTGGTTTTGCGGACATCGACAATAAAACCGTGCCTTAAAAATGTGCGCCCGAGAAGGACGGGGAATTTCATTTCGGTTCGATTGGTCAGGGTAAATTCGGTAGTAAAATCCGTGCCAAAGATTCGGACAGGAAGTTCAACTAAATATCGAGTTTCTGCGATTCCGTTACTTGATTTCACGGTCGTTTCAGAAAACGCGTAAAAATGCTTTTCACTATGGCTGTCTTCCCCTTGAAAAGTGACGACGAGGGTTTGACTGCCATCCGCATTTTGTTTGAGATGAATGTCATCACAGTGCATGCTCGAGCGAAACGCACCGGTGTCAATTCGACATGGGACTTGATTCCAAGGGATACTCGGAAGGTCAATGATTTCAGTACGACCTACAATGCGCTTAGCCATGAACAATTCGTTTAGGTTGTGCGGCATCTTTCATCTCCGCAAATTGGGATGCCGCCCATGCAAATTGCCCAGCGGCCCCCACCATCGCGGCGTTGTCTGTGGTGTAGGATAAAGGCGGGAGGTAGAGGTCCCAGCCCAGCGATTGGGCCAACCCTTGGACCTCCGCGCGCAAATGACTGTTGGCAGAAACTCCGCCCGCGAGGGCCACACGTCGAATCCCCGTTTGGGATGCCGCTAGGGTCAGGCCCTGAAGCAATGGCGCAATGAGGGCTTCTTGAATACTCGCACACCAATCGGAAACACGTTCAGTCAGACTCTCAGGATCTTCCTTGACTTCCTTTTGCATAGCCCGTAAGATGGACGTTTTTAATCCTGAATAGCTAAACTGCAAATCGGGCATGTTTGGCTGGGAAAAACGAAATGCGGGCTGTCCCTTTTGAGCCAGTCGATCGATGATGGGTCCCCCGGGATAGGGCAAGGATAATAACTTGGCGGCCTTGTCAAAGGCTTCACCCACCGCGTCATCTTGAGTTTCCCCGAGGATGGTGAAATCATTCCAGGCATTGACCTGGACCAACTGTGTATGCCCGCCAGAAACAGTCAAGCAGAGATACGGGAATCCAGGTATAGGCTTTTCTTGGACGCCAGATTCATAGAGAAAATGAGCCAGCATATGGGCCTCCATGTGATCTACATTCACATAGGGAATATCCAAACTCAGCGCCAAGGATTTGGCAAAAGAATGCCCTACGAGTAAGGAGCCGAGTAACCCAGGACCTTGGGTGACGGCTATGCCGTCAAGGTCCTGGAAGTCTTTTCCAGCGCGCGCCAAGGCCGCTTTCACCGTGGGTAAAATAGCCTCCGTGTGTGCCCTTGACGCGAGTTCAGGGACTACTCCGCCAAAGGCCTCGTGCATCACTTGATTGTGAACGACATTAGCCAAAACTTCAAAGCCATCCAATACCGCGACGGAAGTGTCGTCACAGCTGGATTCAATGGCTAATAAAATAGGTCCTGACGGTGTCATGCTGCAAAAGTACCTCATACCTTCGTGTTCATGCGCCGAAGAATCTTAAGAAGCCTCTTGATCTTCCTTTCTGGGCTTGTCCTGGTTGGGCTAGGTGCGGTGTTCTACGTGGTGCGTCACCCCGAAATTGTGAATGAAACCCTGGGTACGTGGGCAAAAAAATACGTGGAAGCAAATCCCTTGGCGGATTCGGTGGAACTGCACTGGTCGGGCATTGCGTGGCAGCCTTGGACAGGACTTAAGCTGGCCGAAGCGCATCTGGGCCGCGGGGATGACTACATCGCGCTGTATGGACTGTCTATCGAAGGTTTAGGCTATCGAGCACAGGGATTGCAGGCCAATGCGGTGCAGTGGGATTCTCTGTGGATTGTGGGTCAACCCGATGCATCCTGGCTTGATTGGATTGCGCCATGGATGGATACCACGCGTGCGAGCTCCCCCTTCGCCCTTCAAATCGGTGATGTTTCGGGAAAGATCGTTTGGAAATCCTCCTTCAGCGAGGAGGAATGGGAGTTCACTCCCCATGTATCCAATTTTGTTTGGAATGTGGACGGGACCCCCTCGTTTGAGGCGTCACTTCAGCCTGGTTTTAAAGCCTGGTCTCGCATCGCCATGCATGGCTCCAAGGAATCCGATTCGTGGCTACTTGGCATGCAGAGCGAGGAATTCTCTTTGGATGTACAGCTGCGCATGGATTCGGTCCAAACCCTTCTGCAATGGGATTTTGTGGGAATACCATGGGAAGCCAGCGCTTCCGGAGTTTTGTTGGGCGATGCGCGTTTTACACATTGGCAAGCCTTAGGTAGCCAGGCGTTTTGGAGAGATCGATTTTGGAATGCCGAAGGAGACTATCACCAAGGACAATGGTCCATGAACCTGCAGGAAAAGGATGGAGAGAAAACACTTGCCGAACTCAAGGCCCAAGGAAACTTGGATGAATTTGAAGTGGATTTGCGATGGAATGACTGGCGTGCGGACCTTCTACAGCTCGAATGGAATGGCTGGAAAGTCCACGGAGACAGCCACGGCCAGGGCCGTCGAAACGAAGAGGGAAACTGGGTTTGGTCTTTTGAAGCACAGGGTAGCCATGTGGCATCTGAGGCGCTAAAACTCCAAGATTGGGAAATTCGGTCTCACGGGGATGGCCGGGAGGTTGACCTCTCCATTGCGGTGGCCGATCCGTACGTGGGACAAGCAGAGTTTCACTACGAATGGGGAAACGATGCCTTGGATTTCCGTTGGGCTTGGGATGAGCAGATGCACTTTCTAGATTCGCTCGGCCTCCCTGCTCGAGGTGCTTTAAAGGGAGACTTCTCTTGGGCCAATGGGGGATATGCCCACATCGAAAATGCCTTGGATGCCGCCTATTCGCCTTGCTATTTAGATTGGAGCAAGGGACCCTCCGGAAAGCACGAAATGGAGGCTCGACTCGGAGATTATCGGGCGGGATTTACATCCAGCCACAGCCCGTTGACGTGGCAGCTTCCGCTCCAAACACGACCTGATTACCTGGTTTCTCAGTGGCTCGATGGCCAATGGACTTGGTGTCAGGCCCAAGGCATCGAGTATTTATGGCTGGATGGGCCCGATTGGAAACTGAATTATCAAGCACAGAAAGGCTACCAACGGATCGAAGCGTCAGGAGATTGGCAGTCCACCGCGTGGAGCTTTTCCTCTGCGGCGCAGTCCAAAAGTCTTCGTCCCGTGGAAAGCCGTTTTCACATGGATTTAGCCCAAGGTCCATTGGACTTGGAAGCCTTCAGTCGCAAAGGTCAGAAAGATGTATTTCGTCTTGACTCGGATTGGAAATCATGGAATATCGGTGGGCATGTGCGCTGGGAACTAGATCGACGTCCAAATGCCTGGGATGCTCGAATATTGCCTAGTGCGCTGAGCTTATTAGGACACCACAGCGCGATTCAAGGCGGTGAGCATATCCGCTATGATTGGGCCCAAGGGAAGCTCTCCCTCGGAGAAGGGCTTCAGTGGAAAAGCCCCGTAGGGAGTATTTCTATGTCGGGTGCACTTAGTGCGGATCCCTCCGAAGTCATGCGCATCCATTGTGCCGATTTACCCTTAAAAGATTGGACCGCCCTATTTGTCGAGTCCTTGCCGGTAGCAGGGAATGTGTGGGGTCAGTTGATTTTGGCGGGAGCCATCGGTTCTTGGAATACGAGTGCAGATATCTGGATACCGGAATTGACGTTGGAGGGGCAGTCTTTAGGTTCTGTCCAAAGCCAATGGGATGTGAATGTAGAATCTGGCGCAGTCAATATGCGTGCTCAAGCCGGATGGGGCGATAGCCTATGGTTCATGGCCTCTGGAGATCGCTCCGACCGATGGGACATCGAATTAACGGTTGACCGATTGCCCCTGCATTACCTTGAGCCCTTCACGGAAGGGAGTTTGGAGCAATGGCAAGGTCAATTTATGGCAGAGGTGCTACTTAGAGAAGAAAAGAAAGGCTGGACCCTACTTGGGTCAGGCGAACTGCACGAGGCGAGCTTCTACGTACCAACAACCGGAGTGACCTATCAAGGGAGTCCCCGGCTGAAATTCCGTCAAGGAGACATCCAATGTTCGGGGGTCTTAAGAGATCATCAGAAAAAAGGCCTCATTCGTTTAACCGGCGGCTATGATTATCATGCCGCCCCGGGCAAGGCGCTCCAGCTTCGAATGGAGGGTGAACGCTTCTTGGCCCTGGACTTAGCCAAGGGAACAGATTTTTATGGACAGGTAGTGGCCAAGGGCTATGCAACGCTGAGCGGGGGTCTAAATGCTCTGCGCCTTGAAGTCGATGCCAGTCCATTGGATTCCTCTGTTTTTGCTCTGCCCATGGATGCCCCGGTGACCCTGGAAGATGCCAGTTTCATTCAGTTTAAAGCGCGGCCTAAAGGACCACAGATTCGTCGAGCCCAAACCAAGTCGAGTCCACTTGAAAGCGAATTTCAATTTGATTTTGGATTGTCCATACATGTCAACCCGAACATCACAGCGCGCATCATCCTCGATGAAACAGTAGGGGATGTGATTGAAGGCAAGGGGAATGGTGAATTGAGAATCGATTATCCCGCCACCGGTGAGCTGGAAATGAATGGGCTCTTGACACTTCAAGAGGGCACCTACTTATTCACTTTGGAAAACTTGATTAATAAGCCTTTTAGTGTGGAACCCGGTGCAACCTTATCATGGACGGGGGATCCGTATCATGCAGCCGTGGATCTAACGGCCGTGTACAAAACGCGCACAAATCCCAGTGCTTATTTGGGTTTGGCGAATCAAGAACGACTCGCAGTGGATGTAAAGCTGGCGGTAACAGGGGACCTGATGCAGCCAGATTTAGGCTTTGACATTGATCTGCCGACGGCGAATTCAGCCATTCAAGCGGCCTTGCAAAGTCGGTTGGTCACCCCAGACGAAAAAACCACCCAGGTTTTGAGTTTGCTGACATTGCATAGCTTTTGGGATCAGGGGCAGGGGTGGTCCGCCACCGGGGTATCGGCATTGGAGACCAATACCACGCAAGTTTTGGCTCAGCAGTTTTCCAATTTCATGGCCCAAGGGCTCGGCGAAAATTGGGACATTCAATTGGCATATGCCAGTGATTCAAAGGCTTTGCAGCGCCAAATGGATGCCAGCATTGGCCGAAGCTTTTTGGATGACCGGCTCAAGGTCATGACGGAATGGGGCATTCCTATGGGGAGCCAGCAGGCGAATATGGGACTGGGAGATGTGACTTTGAGTTACCAGCTTACGGAAGACGGACGTTGGACGGCTTCTGCCTATTCCGTGCGAAACGCAGACATGGCTTTCAGTGGGCAGCCCGTGGCGCAAAAACAAGGTCTCGGGATTCAAGCCCAATGGATGGGTGATTCCTGGTCGGCATTGTGGAAAAAGTGGTTTGCTAAAGGAAACTGAGGCTCACTTCAGCATTTCATTGGCCACAATGTGCAAGCCATAGCCCTCGATGCCGACGCGTTTCATCGGATGGTTGGTCAATAAAGCGACTTGACGCACGCCAAGATGGCGGAGAATTTGGGCTCCCACGCCATAATCCAAAGGATCACCACCGAAAGACTTCTCTTGGGAGGAATCGCTTCCCATGGCATCGAGGAAATCTAACAGACTCCGTGAGTCTTGCTGTTGATTTAATCCAACAAACACGCCAGCGCCCGCGTTTGATATGGCTTGGAGGGATGGGCCAATTTTAGAAGATCTACCCGTTGGGCTCAGCACATCATCAAGCATGCTGCGTCGAGGGTCTCCACTTTGCATTCGGACGAGCACGGTGTCCTCTTCATTCCATGAGCCATATGTCATGGAGAAGTGCACCTGGTGGGACGTCGTTTGCTCATATACGCAGACATCAAAAAGACCATAGGCCGTGGGAAGTTGGAAGGTTCGGTGGACGCGAATCAGGGATTCGCGATCCAAGCGATAAGCAATCAACTGCTCGATGCTAATCAACTTCAAGCCCCATTTCTTAGACATCTCTATGAGTTCAGGCAAACGGGCCATGCTGCCATCTTCATTCATGATTTCTACAATGACACCGGCAGGTTGTTTCCCTGCCAAACGCGCCAAATCAATGGCGGCTTCGGTGTGTCCGGCTCGACGCAAGACCCCACCAGGGCGTGCTCGAAGAGGAAACACATGACCCGGACGTTGAAAATCTCCCGGTAAACTATCTGGATGGACCAAGGCCTGCACGGTTTTAGCGCGATCTAAGGCTGAAATGCCCGTAGTTACCCCATGGCCTCGAAGGTCGACAGAAACGGTAAAAGCCGTCTCGTGTGGATCCGTATTTTGTTGGACCATTGGCGCTAAACCAAGGGCGTCACAACGGTCATCAGGTAAGGGAGCGCAGATGAGTCCCCGCCCATGCGTCGCCATGAAGTTGATCGTCTCGGCAGAAATGCCCTCGGCTACGGCCAAGAGATCCCCTTCGTTTTCGCGATCTTCATCGTCCACGACAATCACCATTTTGCCTTGCGCCAAATCGGCTAAGGCTTCTTCGATCGAACTAAAGGGGGAGGTGCTCATTGATTATTGCGCTTTGTAGGCTGCCATACCCCGGAAGTGTTCCGAGGGCTGCGCAGGAATTGGACTAACCCGTGAATCAAGGCGATGTTCATCCAGGTAAAGTAGGAAAGAGGTTTAATGGGCTTGGCGATGGCTTTGGTCAAGAAGGTGCGGGGATAGAGTAGGAGCGCTGCCACAGTGCCAAAGGTCAGGAGATTCCATGCCACCAAAGCAAATTCATGGTAGTACAGCCCTGCGCCCAACTCGAACACCAGAGCCGCACTGACGATCAACGGGAAGATCCACCTTAAAAGCTTATGCCCCACAAAAGCCAGAGTGACACCTAAAGAACGGAGATTCCAAGGCATGCGGTATCGGAAGATGTTTTGCCAGTTGCCATGGCTAATGCGGACTTTTCGGCGGTATTCCATGTGCGCATCGTTGCTCACATCTTCGGTGCAGGTCGCCAAGGCGGCATGTTGCACGCGTTTACCATGGGCGAATACCCGGATGGTGAGAAAGAAATCCTCCATGAAAGTTCCTGCAGGAATGGGGGTAAAAGCCTGTCGACGAATGGCGTAGCACCCACCTTCGACGCCCATCGTCATACCCCAGAGCTCACCTTCACAGACCTTGGTCCGGTTTTCCCAACCGATGTAGGACCGCTCCTCGGTTGCGATGCTTTTGTAGCTGTCTCCTTGGCCTAGACCGCGGTAGGTCAGTTCGCCCCCGACCAAATCCGTTCGGCCATCGAGCACGAGGGGAGCAACTAAATGCTTCAGAGCCATGGGGTGAAAGAAAATATTTGCATCGGTACCGACGATGACGTCACTGTCCCCTTTACTTACGAGGTGGTTGATGATTCTAGACTTACCAGATCGCTCAGCCATCCGTTCCCAACGAAGTTCCGGCATGACTTGAGCGAATTCGGCCAATATTGACTCCGTGCCATCGGTGCTTTGATCTGAACCGACCCATACGGTCAATTGTCCCTTAGGATAGTCCAACTGCTGCAAGCTGTGGAGCTTTTCGCGCAAAACCGCCTCTTCGTTGTACGCAGCAAAAACCAAATCTACCCGCGGCCAGAGGGATGCATCGGACACATCGAAGGCATTCGGGGTGGGGGTCGGGCGTTTTAACAGTTGTAGAATGCGTATAAAGCTGGGAAAGAGGAGGTAAGGGATAGCCCCCGCGACCAACGCTGTCCCCAAGCAGACCCAAATCAAATAGGTCGACCCAAGGAATTTCAAAAGGTGGGGTAGCTCGATCATCACATGCTTCCTGGTTCCATCGACCGGAGTTGGTCAACGAACACATCATCGGCAAAGGTAGCAAGTGCATGAGCGCGGGCCGCCTGTCCTTGACTTTGCCTGAACGCCTGGTTTTCCGATAACTGACGGATTGCCTGGGCAAAGTCTTCCGGACGATCCGCGATAAGTACCCCAGGCGCACCTTCGAGCCCCTCCGCGCCAATAGCCGTCGTGACAATCGCTTTACCTCGAGCCATCGCTTCCAAAAGTTTAATGCGCATTCCACTGCCCGAGCGAATAGGTGCAATGAAGATTCCATGCATGTCAAAGTCAAAGCCATCCTCCAACCGTGCCATATGATGCAGCTCCTTAGGGCGGTGTACGTGACTCGGCCAGTGCTTCGTAATAACCGTAATCGGCCATGGAAAAAGAGGATGTACCTCGTCAATGTACCATTGCATCCCTTGGATATTGGGTAGCCAGTCCAGCGCCCCCAAGTGATACACGCCGTGGCCCGATGCCCCACTTTCAACCCAGGGCCCCTGTGGATCAAAACTGCAAGGAATCGCTTGACACTCCCCGGCCCCTAGCGAGCGCAAAAGGGAAGCGTCCTCCGAGGAAATGGCCCAAATGCGAGCGGCTTGAATCACGGAAAGTTCCCACCGTTTTAACCGCTTCGTCTGCCACGCAGTAAAGTACTTTTTCAACCCAAATGGGCTTTGGGCCAAACTGCGCTCCCAAATTTGATGTTCCACATTGTGCGCCCGAAGAATCCATGGGGTAGCGCCAAAACTATCTCGATAGACCGCCATGAACAATGAATCCACCACAATGATATCCACCTGGGAAGCCCAGTGAAGGATGCGCTCACGCACGCTGCCATGATCAAATCGGGAAGCAAAGTAGGAGGCCGGATGGTTTAAATGGCTCCAGAGACCCTGAAAGCTTGGGGAAACCTTGACATCCAGTGCTTCGAGACTCGTGCCTGGAAAAGGCTTCGGTGCGTGGACATAATGTTTGTCCGTATTCAATGCGATTACATGGACGGAATGTCCCGCCTTTACTTCGAGTCGAATCAGCGATTCCATGGCGAGACTACTTCCGTCACGCCCAGGGAAGGGCACCTTATTGCACAAGTGTAGGATTTTCACTTCGCAGCCGGTTGTTGTTTCCAAAATATGAGCCGTTTCCGCAGTCGAGCGAAGCTATTCATGGTGGCATCATTGGCCGCCCAGATGGTCATCCAAATAGCCACAGGCAAAAGAATAAGGTTGGGCAACCATATGGCCCACATGGGAGAAATAAGCCATTCACGCCCCATTTTTTCAAAGATGATCGTCAAGACATAATGGAATAAAAAGAGCAACACGGAGATCACGAAAGGCAAGCCAAATCCTCCTTTTTGGATGATCGCGCCCAAAGGCGCTCCGATGAAAAACAGCAGAATACACGCAATGGCTACGCTGAATTTTTTGTGAAACTCTAAGTAGTGTCGGGCGATGATTTGATTTCGCCAAACATATTCCGATTGAATCTGCTCCATGTAATCCCGATTGGATTGTACCGCATGGATAGCATTATTTACGGCCCGAAAGAGATAATGCCCCCGCAAGCGGTCCTTCATGTGGAGCGATGCTACGGCTTGGTCTTCCAGCGCAAGCGTATCACTGGAATTCCAACCGTAGTATTTGTTGCGCATGATGAGATTGACCTCATCCTGCCGCATGCGATATTGTGCATACAACTCGTTTATAGCGTTGTCCAGTTGGCCGACCCCAAGCATGTTGTATTCATCACTGCGATTGACGGAATAGAGATTTCCCATTTCAAAAGAACCCATGTTGACTCGAATGATCATGCGGTCAAAACTGCTTTCTAGAAAAGGTTTGCGGTCTCGTTCTTCGCGTTTTTCCGCTTTGTACTCTTGGTATGAGGTTCCGTGGAAAAGTTCCATTTCCATCCAGCGATTGCCCTCCGTGTAATGCAACACCGCTTCTGGCGCCATGATCACCGTGTGATTCCCTTCACCGCGCTCTCGGTGATCATAAATCAAGATATCGCTGACTGTATTATCCGTCTTCCCGCCAATTTTGATGCTGTAGCCGTCGATGCCGCCATAGAAAATGCCCGGTTGCAAGTTGAATGTCGGCCGTTGTTTGGCAATGTTGATGAGTAAATTCTCCCCCTTAAAGTTGGCTACAGGGATTAAATTATTCGCCACAAAAAACATCCCGGTAGCGATCAGGGCAAGAGCTAGGAGCACAGGGCGAATCAAGCGGTAGAAGGACGCGCCGGAGGATTTCGCCGCGGCAAGTTCATGACTCTCGGCCAAATCTCCATAGACCATGATGCCAGCGAAGAGGACGGCCACGGGGGCGGCCATGGGCAATACCGAAGCGGACCAATAAAAGAGAAGTTCTAGAATAATCCACCAGTCTACACCACGGCCGGCCAGGTCATCCACATATTTCCAGACCATCTGCATGAGCAGAAAGAACACAGAAATACCAATGGTTTTCAGGAAGATCCCGGCAAAGGACCGGAGCAGGTACCAATCAATCCGCTGCATAGGAGGGCTTACATCCCCTTGGGAGCCATATAATCGTATCCCGGGTACTTGGACTTGTTAAACGTGACTTTCTGCTCTGTAACGCCTTGATTCACGTCATATTGTAAAATCTTCAACGTGGTTGTGACGTCATTCGTGCCATATTCTTGGTAGGATTGGATTCGCTTCGTTCGTAGGTTGATGCCCAAAACCACATCGCGCACATCCACATTGTTCTTTGGCTTCATGCGGATATAGACCACTTTGGTCCCTCCAGCAACAGTCTCTTCGCCTGCCCACTGGAAATTAGACCCCGTCTCATATTTCTTGACCAACGCAGCGGGGGTGTATTGGGTTTCATCGCCATCTAATTTTCGGACAACTATTTCCTCATCCTCCTCGCTCACGGTGGTCACGCGCGAACCATCTAGATAAATCATCTGCCCATTGAGTTGGAGAAGGGCTTTTTCTCCCACGACCAGCACTTGGCCTGAAGTTTTGCGCTGCACCTTCTTCCCATCTCGCCCGGGAGCTTCAATCACCATGGCGAATTGAATCGTTTGATCCGTGTAGGCCAATGTCTTTTTTTCCACTTCTTTGAGCAAAGTCAGCGGATCGCCGGATTGACCCATCAAAGGAATCGTCAGAAACAGAAGCGTAGCGAAAGGGAGGAGGAAGGCTAATTTTTTCATTGGGTTGGGCCGTTTAGGCGTTCCATCAAATGGTGTTCATCTTGAATAAGGACCTGTCGAGCTTTGGATCCTTCAAAAGGACCTAAAATTCCCGCATCTTCTAGCTGATCGATCAATCGACCCGCTCGATTATAGCCCAGCTTTAACTTTCGTTGCAAAAGCGATGCCGAACCCTGTTGCGTTTGCACCACAATACGGGCCGCATCGACAAATAGGGCGTCGCGTTCATCCGCGCTGTAGTTACCGCCCCCGCTCGAGCTACCATCCTCACCAGAATACTCCGGTAGGGCATAGGCGTCGGGATAAGCCTGCTGAGAGCCAATAAACTCACACACTTCTTCCACTTCAGGCGTGTCCAAGAAGGCACATTGGAGACGGATGAGATCGTTTCCTGCCGAAAAGAGCATGTCCCCCTTTCCTATGAGTTGCTCTGCGCCGCCAGCATCGAGAATGGTGCGAGAGTCAATCTTGGCGGAGACCTTGAAGGCTATGCGCGCTGGGAAGTTTGCTTTGATGATCCCCGTGATCACATTCACCGAGGGCCGCTGCGTCGCGATGATGAGGTGAATGCCAATTGCTCGGGCTAATTGCGCCAGTCGAGCAATGGGGGTTTCTACTTCCTTGCCGGCCGTCATGATTAAATCAGCAAACTCATCAATGACCAGAACGATGTAGGGTAAATACCTGTGACCTTCTTCTGGGTTGAGTTTGCGGCTTGTGAACTTCTGGTTGTATTCCTTAATGTTGCGCACCATGGCATCCTTGAGGAGGTCATAGCGGTCATCCATCTCAATGCATAAAGAATTGAGCGTGTGAATCACCTTCGTGGTGTCCGTAATGATGGCGTCGTCTGTATCCGGTAGTTTGGCCAAAAAGTGGCGTTCGATCTTGTTGTAGAGGGTTAATTCTACTTTTTTGGGATCAACCAATACGAATTTGACTTCCGAGGGGTGCTTTTTATATAGAATCGAGGCTAAAAGCGCATTGAGTCCTACGGATTTACCTTGACCCGTAGCACCGGCCATGAGTAGGTGAGGCATTTTAGCCAAATCAGCCACAAAAACCTCATTGCTGATGGTCTTGCCCAAGGCAATGGGCAAGTCCATGGTGCTATTTTGGAATTTCTCCGAAGCCAAAACCGCCTTCATGCTCACCATTTGGGGGCTGCGATTAGGCACTTCAATTCCGATAGTACCTCGTCCAGGAATGGGGGCGATAATCCGAATGCCCAGTGCGCTCAAGCTAAGCGCAATGTCATCTTCCAGACTTTTAATCTTAGAAATCCGGATTCCAGCCTCCGGTACTATTTCATACAAGGTCACGGTCGGCCCAACGGCAGCCTTGATTTTGGCAATCTCGATTTTATAATTCCGCAAAGTCTCAATGATGCGCTCTTTGTTCGCTTCGAGCTCTTCGGCGTCCACTTTGGCATTGCCCGCAGGGAAGTCTGCCAATAAACTCAGCTTAGGGAATTGGTAGCGCGATAAATCTGCTCGTGGATCAAAGGCCGTGCCCAAGGAGCCTTTTTTGCTGGCAGATGCGTCCTCCAGGAGCGCCTCGCTGTGCACGGGAATCGGTTCTACCTCCTCGAGTTCCAAACTGGGTTCTTCCTCTACAGCCGGCTCCGGGGTCGGGATCGGGGCTGGTGGAACGGGTGGGGTTTCCGGGGTTTCCGGGGCATGCAAGTCCCACTCCAGTTCTTCAGCCGCTTCGTCTGGAATACTCAGCTTCGCCTCGGGAACTTCTTCGGACTGAAGGGATTCATCGTCCCAAGGTGCAGGTGCTGTGCTGCGCTTCCACGTTTGGGGGGTCATTTTAAATAGCCACACCACGTGGGCTAGGGTCAAGCTGCTCCAGGCCAACCAAGCGCCCCCCGTGCCCAACCATTGCGTGGACCAAAAGGAGAGATAGTGGCCAAGGTCTCCGACCACCACATCCCCAAGGGGCCAGGGGAGCAAGGCAGTTCCCATGCAGAGCATTAACGTCCAGAAAAGTCCTCGGCGCAACCAGGTTCCCACTTTGAAGGCAAGGCCAAAACCCCACTTTAGCGAGAGCATCAGCATCCAAATCAAGGGCAGGAGGAAGGTCCATCCGAAGCTTTTGACGGTTAGATAAAAACCCACTGCGGCACCCAGCTTTCCAAAGGTATTGGCCATTTGGACGTTGGGGTCCCATAAAATATCTGAGAATCCACCTTCGAAAGCGCTATAGTCTGAGGACCATGAAGCCAAAGAAGAAAGGCTCGAAAGCAACGCAAATCCCGAAATGAAAAGGAGTCCAATCCCAAAAACCGCATGCAAGGATTTGTTGGTCTGGATATCTAACAAAGCCTGCTTCACTGCAGAAAAGAATGGGGTGGAGGGGCTGCTTTTAACCTTTTTTGCCATGGGGATTAGTTCCTGAGTCTCAAAGGTAGGCCAATTCCTACCTTTGCCCATATGCTTCAACTGATAACAGCGATGTCCGAATTGGGTGCAGGTACTCGAGGCTCAAGCCTGGGTTATGCCGCTATTCGAGGTGCCTCTTTCCATATCCAGCCTAAGTTTTTCCGGAGCTTGGCACCACGGAAGGTTCAAACCAATAATGCGTTGCTCTACCGGCATCCGGAATCTCCCTATGGGAAGCGGATTCGAGGCATTGTGCGCATGTACCGCCGCATTTCGGCCGTGGTGGCAGAAACCCTCGACGATGGACAATTTCCCATTGTGATTAGCGGTGACCATTCGAACGCGGGTGGCACGATTGCAGGGATCAAGCAAGCCTTTCCACTTTCACGGCTGGGTGTGGTTTGGATCGATGCGCATGCGGATTTGCATTCGCCGTACACTTCGCCCTCGGGCAACATGCATGGAATGCCTTTGGCCACAGCGATTGGCGCCGACAATGTGGCGTGCAAAATAAATGACCCGAGCCCAGTTACTGTGGATGCCTGGCAAAAGTTGAAAGGCCATCCGCAGCGGGTGAAGCCTTCCGATGTGGCTTTCATCGGTCTTCGATCGACGGAATCACCTGAAGATCATCTCATTGCAGAACACGACATGCGCGTTCATCGTGTAAATGAAGTGCGTTCAAAAGGCTTGGCCGCCGTGGTTGAGGCCGTCATGACCCAGTTAAAAGACTGTGATATGGTCTACGTATCCTTTGACGTGGATAGTATGGATCCGAGTATTTCGGACGGCACAGGCACACCTGTTTCGGATGGCTTTACCTTGGAGGAAGCACGCGGGTTGTTAGAGCTCTTTGCAGACGAACCCAAAGTCATGTGCATGGAGTTTACCGAAATCAATCCTCTTTTGGATAATGGCGGCAATGCTATGGGTACCGCTGCCTTTAAATTGCTGCAAAGCACTGTATTTAGATTGCAAGAACGCCTCGGTTTACGAGGTTCATTTTAAGCCCAATGAACACAGGACTGGAAGCGGCTATTGCCGCCACCTTGAAGGAACTTTTTGGTATTGAAGAGACCCATGTTGACCTCCAGGAAACACGCAAAGAGTTTGAGGGGGATTTGACTTTGGTCGTGTTCCCATATCTCAAGGCCAGCCGCATGAGCCCGGAAGCTACCGCTGAAGCCATAGGTAAAGCACTGCTTCCGCAAGCTGAAGACGTTTCCGCCTACAATGTTGTCAAAGGATTCCTCAACCTCAGCCTGTCCGATGCCCCGATACGTGCGGCGATGGACCGCATGCTGTTGGACGAGCAATGGGGCATAGTGAAGCTAAATCCAGACGTACCAGCGGCGATGGTTGAATACTCTTCGCCGAACACCAATAAGCCCTTGCATTTGGGGCATATTCGTAACAACTTGTTGGGTTACTCCGTGGCGAAACTGATTGAAGCCACTGGAAAACCTGTACTTCAGGTACAGATCATCAATGATCGGGGCATTCATATTTGTAAGAGTATGTATGCTTGGAAAATGTTTGGCGGAGGGGAAACTCCCGCGAGTACGGGCATGAAAGGCGACCACCTGGTGGGCAAATATTATGTGCGATTTGACCAACAGCTCAAATCCGAAGTAGCCAACTTGGTAGCACAGGGTTTATCAGAAGAAGATGCGAAGAAATCAGCTTTTTGCATGAAAGAGGTTCAACAAATGCTTCAAGACTGGGAATCCGGCGATACGGAGGTCTTGGAGCTTTGGAACACAATGAACTCCTGGGTATATGAGGGATTCAACGCCACCTATGATCGCTTAGGGGTGCAGTTCGATAAGAACTATTATGAATCTCAAACCTACGTACTTGGTAAGAAAGACATCGAAATTGGTTTGGCGCAGGGCGTTTTCTACCGCCGTGAAGATGGATCCGTATGGATTGACTTGACCGAGGACGGACTGGATGAAAAGCTCGTACTCCGAAAGGATGGAACCTCCGTCTACATGACCCAAGACATCGGCACAGCCATACAACGATTCTCGGACTACCAAATGGATTCCTTGACGTATGTCGTAGGGAATGAACAAGATTACCACTTCAAGGTCCTCTTTTTGATTCTTCAAAAACTAGGCTACACATGGGCCAAAACCCTTTCCCACTTGTCCTATGGGATGGTAGACTTGCCTTCAGGGCGTATGAAATCCAGGGAAGGCACCGTGGTCGACGCCGATGATCTCCTGGATGAAATGGAATCTACCGCCCAAAAACTCTCCGAGGAGTTGGGCAAAGTGGAAGGCTTATCGGAGGCGGAACGAGCATCACTGTATCGCACCTTGGGACATGGGGCATTAAAGTACTTCATCCTGAAGGTGGATCCGCGCAAGCGCATGGTGTTCAATCCCGAGGAGTCCATTGACTTTAACGGCAACACCGGGCCCTTTTTACAATATACGCATGCCCGGATTTGCTCTATTCTGCGCAAAGCTGGAGTTATGGGCTCCTGGTCTTGGGAGGATTTCACGTTAGCCACCAAGGAGAAGGAAGTGATTAAGTGTTTAGCTAAGTTCCCATCCATAGTGCAGAAGGCCGCCGCCGATCAGAATCCGAGTGATGTGGCCAGCTTCCTGTACGAACTAGCCAAGACGTATAATGGCTTTTATCAAGTACACTCTGTGCTTAACGCAGAAACGCCGCAAATTGCGGCGTTTCGTGTGGCATTGTCCGGCCAAGTGGCTGGGGCGCTCCAACGCGGCATGGCCTTGCTAGGCATGGCCGCTCCAGAACGCATGTAATTACATTCCTTTGGCGATCTTCTTTGGAACGCCCTCCTTGTGAAGAAGGATGGAAAGCGTCTTATAGCGCACAAAGGCCTCTGAGGCGTAGATGTAGCCGTTGCGGTAGGCGTTTTCACGTTCACCCCAAGAGTTCTTGACAATGTAGTAGATGCCGCCATCTTGGTCTGCAACTTTTCCTACAATCTGCATCCCATGATCATCGGTAGACTCGTAGTTGTCATAGGCGATTTGTCGGTTTTCCTGCGTGACAATCATCTCCTCATGGGGTCCGGTGTAGACTTGACTCTTCTCTTCATCACTCATTTTACTCCAAGGCTTGGCAGGTAGTACGGCTACTCCGTTCTTGAGTGAGAAGCCTTTTTCAGAAACATCCGTAGCCCACGCAATGGTGTATCCGTTTTCCAAAGCATAGTCAATGGTGGCCATCATCTCATCCAGAGGGACGTTATAGGAAAGCCCCCAGGTCCAGTTATCAGGCACTTCAATGGCGAACCAAGAATTGAAGGGATGGTGCGTATACGAAGTGAGCTGCACGTAGTCGTCGGGGTTGATGCCTAAAACTTGATCCGCAAAGGTGCGTGGCGTGTAAGATTTGCCGTTGTGCTTGAACATGCTGGGTTCTTCGCCCAAATAGGCGTCCAGAACTCCAGTAAATCCTTGCTTCCAAACGGGGGTAATGGTTCCAGAATTCTTGTTCACTACCGCATCCACGATGCCTTTCAAAGATGCCTCGAGCTCATCGTGGTCATTGTAGTCTTTGCCATAGTTGAGGCCTGCATAGGCTTCTTGCGGAACCGCACCGTAATGTTTGATGACATAAAGCATGTCGGGCATGGCGCCGCCCTGGGCAAAATTGAGGTAGCCATGCAGGCGTACATAGCGATCTGCCTTGTCTTGGTAGACTTTGCGCACCGTATACATTTCGGACAAATCCATCACAGGCTTGCCCATGCGGATAAGTTCCGATTCGATAAAACCGGTCGTAGAGTAGGACCAACAAGTGCCCGTAGAGCCCTGGTTCTTTACCGGGGTAGCTTCCAGGTCGACCAGCGTTTTGAATTCAAACGTGGCACCAACCGAGGCCCCATTGCCGGAGACTTTATTGATCAAGTTTACTTGAGCGGTTAGGCTGAGCGCTGAAATAGCGAGCGCACTAACAAAAAGGGTTTTGTTCATTTTTTCTTGAATTAAGGATTTAACGCAGGTAAGCGACTGGGGCATCTTTTAAACCCCCGGAATAATCATAAAAACCACGTCCAGACTTCACGCCCAAATCTCCCGCGGTGACGAGATTGACGAGCAGCGGATTCGGCGCATATTTCGGCTGCCCCAATCCCTGGTGAAGCACGCGTAAGATGCTGAGACAAACATCTAAGCCAATGAAGTCAGCCAGTTGCAGAGGGCCCATGGGATGTGCCATCCCAAGCTTCATGATGCCATCAATTTCTGCGACACCAGCGACACCCGTTTGCAGCGTCTCAATCGCTTCATTGATCATGGGCATTAGAATGCGGTTAGCGACAAAGCCAGGGTAATCATGGCATGCGATGGGCGTCTTCCCCAAGGCCTTGGACAATTCGATGACCGCATCCGTCGTCGCGTTGGAGGTTTTGTACCCTCGAATAATCTCTACCAGCTTCATGACGGGCACGGGATTCATGAAATGCATCCCAATGACGAGTTCTGGCCGCTGCGTGACCGCCGCAATCTTCCCAATTGAAATGGAGGAGGTGTTGCTCGCTAGGATGCAGCCGGCAGGAGCTTTGCTATCCAGATCTCTAAATATTTGAAGCTTTAACTCTTCGCGCTCGGTGGCGGCCTCAATGACCAAATCTGCCTGTCGCAACGCCGCATCTATATCAATGAAGCACTGAATGCGACCCAAGGCCGCTTGCGCTTCCTCTGCAGTGTACATTTCTTTGGAAACCTGGCGATCTAAGTTCTTTTGGATCGTCCCCATCGCCTTGTCCAACGCAGGTTGGGCAATGTCAAACAGCGAGACGTTAAAGCCATGGCTAGCGAGCACATGCGCAATTCCATTGCCCATCGTGCCGGCGCCTAATACAGTCACATTTTTCATGACCCGAAAGATAGGGCAGCAATTACTTCCCGCGGCCTTGGATCACCGTCCAAACAGTATAAATACCCACCTTGATATCATTGAAAAAGGACATATTCTCGATGTATACCAGATCATATTCCATTCGCCGAATCATTTGATCGACCGAACTGGCATACCCATAACGAACCATTCCCCAACTAGTAATACCTGGTTGCACCTTGTAGATGTGTCGGTATTGCGGGGCCTTTTTCAAGATTTGTTCCGCAAAAAAGGCACGCTCAGGACGAGGCCCAACTAAACTCATTTCCCCCATCAAAACATTCCAAAATTGAGGAAGCTCATCCATTCGGTACTTGCGCAACCATTTTCCAACGCGCGTGATCCGCGGATCATCCTCTGAACTCAATTGCGGCCCCATATGTTCCGCCCCGATGCGCATCGAGCGAAACTTGACAATATTGAAAATTTTAGCTTTTCGACCCAGGCGTTCTTGCCGATAAAAGGCAGGACCCCCGTCAAGTTTGACCACGGTAGCCACGATGAGAAGAATAGGACTGAGCAGCAATAAAGCGAATGCACTGATGGCAATGTCTGCCATGCGCTTTGTATTGCGCTGCCAGGGATCCATGGGATCCAAGTGCCATTCCATCAGCGGGAGGCCATGCTCATCAATACCCACCATGCCGGATAAAATTCCATAAGTGTCCGGCAACATAAAGATTCGCGCACCCAGCATCTCTAGGTCTAACACCAAAGGAGTGAGACGATCATGCTGTTGAGGGGGAAGGGCCAAGATGCAATCTTCCACATGGAGCTTCTCCACCCATTGGCTGACCTCATGGATAGAACCAAGCATGGGCAGATTCTCTAAAGGAGACTGATCCCCGTTGTCCTCCGTGTTAATCCAGCCTGCCAATACCTCTCCAGATTCCTTCGCATGGCGCAGGAGGCTTTCCATGGTTTGACTTAAGGTCTCCCGATCTCCGATCAGAAGGGTGGGGAAGGTGAATTTCCGGAGTTTGATCCGGTGTCGGATCAGGTAACCTAAAAGGATTTTCCCAAGGATGGTCCATAGTAGCAAGAATCCAGAAAAGAGGCTGGCACTCTTAAAATAGCCACTGTATCCATCGACAAAGTCGTCCAAAATAAAGAGGATAAAGTAGGCAACGCTGAAAATGGCCCAGACTTGGAGCGCTTTACTTAACTCCTTGAGGCGACTCTTTCTCAATGGACGCAGATATAAACCCACCATCATCATTGAAATCAACCAAAGCCCTGCTGTGATTAAGGCGCCATAGTAGAAAAAGTTATCCCACGCCATTTCGGGTAATCCAAAACGCGCGGGCTCCAAGATGTTTTTTCTAAAACTATAGAGGAGGGTGTAGGCGAGTAGTCCACCGAGTACATCCCATGCTTGGTAGGCCAAGCGCCATGCTTGGGCAATCTGATTGAGTCTAGGACTGCGTGGGCTCATGGGCGGTATACCAAGCGAACATTATCAATGAGTACCGTATCTAGCTTGCCGTTGCCCGCTTTGATGGTACCGATGTAGATCCGAAAATCTGAAGCGTCGGGTACCCCTGACACCTCGGTGATCAAATTCACATAGGCATGATTCCAGTTCGCACTTGGATTCAGGGTGGCGGTGGGCATTTGAAGAATTTGACCCGGCCTGTAGGCAATGACTCCTATGCTCAGCGGTTGGCTGCAGCGGTAATCTAGTTCAACGTACACGTTTGCATTCAATTTGGGTAGCTCATAGCGATCGAGGCTATGTACTTCAAAACGGCTTATTCCCGTATCTAGTATGGCCATTCCACTATACACATTGGATTCTCCGACGGGGGCGGGAAATTTAAGTGCCGCATCATTGACCAAAATCCAACTGGTGTCACTCTGATTCGTTGCGATGAGTCGTTGGCCAACGGATTCAAAATTTTCCAGGCTTTCAACAATTAAAGTACCTCCAAGGCCACTAAAGTCATAGGCAAGGACATTCGGGCCGCCTGCCGGGACCTGGCTCGTTTTGCCCCGTCTCAAATTCACTTGAGCGCTGTACTCGGAGTAAAAGGGATAAATCCCTCGAAAACTTGCAATGCCATTGATATTGATGCCCGGGTAGAGGCGAACCTCTGCAGGACCTTCTTCATCGATGAGGATGGGCAGATTTAAAGGCAAATGATGGGCGCCTAGATTTTCTCCGTTGACTTCAACCCAGGCTGTGGTGACCTTGGAACTCGTGTTGCCGTAGGGTGCATTAGGATCGGCCTTCATCGAGAGCGACTCGACGTGCAGAAAAGCGGGTTCTTGGATCTGTGCCCGGTCACAATTCCAAAAAGCACCAAGCATACCTAGGCCTAATACCGTAATTCGTTTAAAACTTTCCTGCATGGGGCAAAGGTAGAGCAGGGGCGGCTTTGTAATTTGCAGGCCTCCATGCGAAGCGATTCACCCAGGCACCAAGGCCAACGTTTACAACTAGTTGAGCAACTTCGCGAACGCGGTATTGTCGATGAGCGCGTTCTCGAAGCCATAGGTCAGGTCCCGCGCCATCTTTTTTTGGATAGTTCATTCGAGCAGTATGCCTACCGAGATGCTGCCTTTCCTATTCGCGCTCAACAAACGATATCTCAGCCCTACACCGTCGCATTTCAAACGGAATCCTTACACGTTGCCAGCGGGGCCAAGATCTTAGAAATCGGAACGGGTTCTGGATATCAGGCAGCCGTTTTGGCTGCCATGGGGTATAAAGTGTATACGATTGAACGTCAAAAAGAGCTGTTTGACTTTTCGAAAGGTCTTCTTCAAGAATTGGGTTATCGGGTCACGCAGAAATTTGGCGATGGATACAAGGGAATGCCGGCCTTTGCCCCCTTTGACGGTATTCTTGTGACTGCTGCAGCACCTTCCTTGCCTCAAGAACTGCTCGAGCAATTGCGTCCTGAAGGCCGTTTAATAGTTCCTGTGGGGGATGTAGAAAGCGAGCAAAGCATGCATGCCGTTTGGATGGATGCAACTGGAGCGCGCCATGAAGACGTTCTAGGGCAATTTCGCTTCGTCCCTATGTTGAAGGATGTAGATGCCGGGAGATAGGACGACTACAACTCTCTTCGAGCGTCGCGGTCAATGTCGCGTTCTTTGATGGCCGCCCGCTTATCATGCAACTTCTTTCCTCTGGCTGTGGCGATTTCGAGCTTCGCCCAACCCCTAGAGCTAAAGAACAACTTTAAGGGAACGACCGTGGTGCCGACGTCTTTGAGGGCCTTTTGAATCTTCACCAATTCATTCTTTTTCAGAAGCAATTTGCGTTCACGTAGAGGCAGGTGGTTCATATGTGTCCCTAGTCGAAACTCCGAGATGTGCAGATTTTTAATCCATAGCTCGCCTGAATCGCTGATATAGCAATAACTGTCAGAGAGATTTCCTTTTCCTTCACGCAGTGATTTTACCTCCGTACCATACAATTGCAGTCCGGCAGTGAAGAAATCTTCCAATTGATAGGCAAAACGAGCCTGGCGATTCTGAATAACGGGGTTCACGGGGCAAATCTAACCCTACTTTTGTGGAGTATGCTCTACCACGATTTGCTTCGACCCCTGCTTTTTGCGTTTTCTGCAGAAAAAGCACACAATTTGACCATGGCACAACTCAAAGTACTTCAGTCGAGTCGCCTTGGACGGGAGTTGCTGCGGCTCTGGGCAGGGGAGATAGCTTCCCACCCGGTAAAAGCCATGGGGCTTGATTTTGCCCATCCAGTCGGTCTTGCGGCGGGTCTAGATAAGAATGCGGAAGCTGTGAGAGGCTTCTTTTCTTTGGGCTTTAGCCATGTAGAGGTCGGCACATTAACCCCTCGTGCTCAACCCGGGAATCCCCAACCACGGTTATTTCGGCTTCCAGAGGATCAGGCGATTATCAACCGCATGGGATTCAATAATCGAGGGGCTGAAGATGCTGCTAAACGCTTAGCAAAACGAAACCCTCACTGGGGAATCGTGGGGGGCAACATAGGAAAGAATAAAGACACCGCGAATGAAGACGCGGTCAATGACTATGTCCGAGCCATGCAAGCGCTTTCTGGTACCGTTGATTATTTCACAGTCAATATTTCCTCGCCAAATACGCCTGGACTAAGAGATTTGCAACATGAAAAGGCGCTGAAAGTACTGTTAGAGGCCGTAGCCGAGGAGAATAATCGTCTGGGTGCAATTCCACTTGCCGTAAAAATAGCTCCTGACCTAAGTAAAGATGAAGTACAAGGCATGGCGCGCTTAGCGGTTGAGTCTGGTTTTCAAGGTCTGATTGCCACGAATACAACCATTGATCGTTCTGGATTGCGTGCGACCGCTCAGCGGATCCAATCTATCGGCGCGGGAGGATTATCTGGCCGACCTATAGTTGCGCGTAGCACGCAAGTCGTGGAGTGGGTGCGCGAAGCCGTGCATGATCAAATTTCCATCATTGGAGTCGGAGGCGTGTTTCATGCCCAGGATGTTCGCGATAAGCTAAATGCAGGGGCTGATCTTATTCAAGTATATACAGGCTTTGTGTATGAAGGGCCTGGCATGTTGCGAAATTTACAGGAGGCATGGAAAAGAAGTTGATATGGGTTGAATGCCCGCGGGATGCCATGCAAGGTTATCCGCATCCCTTTTCTACCGATTCCAAGGTGGAGTACCTCGAACACTTGATGGACGTAGGCTTTGACAGCATAGACATTGGGAGCTTCGTCTCTGCTAAAGCTATTCCACAGATGGCGGATAGTGCGGAAGTTCTGCACAGACTTTCGATGGTTAAAGGGAAAAACCGATTCTTAGTCATTGCGGCTAACCGCCATGGGGTATCGTCCGCATGTGCGCACCCTGTTGTGGATGTCATCGGATTTCCTTTTTCGGCCTCCGATGAATTTCAGCGACGTAACACCAATCGAACACGGGAACAAGCGATGGAGGAACTGTGCGATCACGCGAAGATGATCCGTCAATCAGGAAAGTCTTTGGTGGTCTACGTCAGCATGGCTTTTGGAAACCCGTATGGGGACCCATTCAGCCTAGAGGAAGTTGCTCATTGGGTTGATCGCATCCAATCGGAGGTTGCACCCGAGGCGATTTCCCTGAGCGATACGGTCGCTATGGCACGTCCCGAAAGCATCCGGGAATTGGTCGCTACGTGTCGGCAGGTTAGTCCTGCAGCAAATCTCGGCTTACACCTTCATGTCCCTTCAGGGTTTTCATTGCGCTCAGGTTTAGTTCAAGCCGGATGGGAGGCAGGGGTTCGTCGATTTGATTCCGCTTTACTGGGGTACGGAGGATGCCCTTTGGCCCAAGATCAATTGTGCGGGAATTTGCCTTCGGAGAGCTTGTTAACCTTCGCTTTGTCCGAAGGTATCCAGACCAACGTGTCCCCTCTGGCGCTTGAAGCAGCACATAATGCTGCGCGTCGCCTTTTTCTATAAGTTTGTGGGGTTCTTGCGTGCCTTTTAATTAGAAAGGCTTAAAAGGGAATCCGGTGTAATTCCGGAGCTGTACCCGCAGCTGTAACCTGTTTGATGCGCTTCGTAAATATGCCACTGGATCGTCTGGGAAGGCCACGAAGCGACAGGGAGCCAGAAGACCTGCCAAGTTCTATACCCCCGTCAGTGCCGGGCCTAGCGCTGAAGCGATATGAAAACTCGACCCTTTGCAGTCCTACTGGGACTCAACTTGGGCGCCGTGGCAAGTTTTGCCCATAGCCCAGACAGCACCCTTCAACTTTCAACGGTTCCCGTGTGGAGCCAAACTGCAGCCACCCAGTCCGTGGTTTCACAGCCGGATGCCTATGGACTCTGGGCTAGTGGGGCGGATATTCGCATGACCTCACCAGGCGGCTCTTTGCTCCTCAGTCGGGACGGTTATCCAACGGCCTATGTGCAGGGCTCTTGGGAGGGACTTCCCTTGCTCACGCCGGACTTGGGTGTCGCGGACTTTTCCTTACTGCCTCAATGGGGACAGCAGCGCACCTGGGGCAGTCCATTGGCTTCACAGTACCAGAGCGGACAGGCCCTGGGAGAGCTTTTGGATGTGCGAGGACAGTCGAAAGACCTCCTAGAGCTCAAAGGCAGCAGCCTCAAAGGAGCGGGCATCGGAGGGATTTGGACCCTTTCGAATGGGCCAAATGGGACTATTCGCATGGGTGGTGGTACCGAAGCATGGAAAAACGACTACCGCTTTGGCGATGCAGGGATGCGTCGCAATGGAGCAGATGGCAGCCGTCATGAACTCTTTTTGACCCAACAGCGCAACTACTCCGGGGGACGTTGGAGCACGGGCGGGACGGGGTACGTCGTTTCCGCGGATCGAGGTCTTCCTGCGTCCATCTATGACCTTGAGGGCACACCTGCGCGACAACAGGATCTGCGTGCTCAAGTTAGCACGTACCAATCCTATCACTTTGAGCACCTTCACTTCCGCACCGAACAGGTTCTCTGGAGCCAAGATCAGTTCTATCAGGGACCTTGGTATTCTGACACCAATGCCAGCCAAGGTGCCTATATACGTTTTTACACGGGCACGCATTGGAAAAACTGGAAACTGTATAACGAAGAAACAGTTGGCGTCAACCGCATGAATGGGGCCTTCAAGCCGGATGTCACCATCGACTATGTCACGCTCAACCTTCTGGCGGAATCTCCAATGACTCGTTTGGGGAAATTCACCCTAGGCGCTAAGTGGTCCACATGGGGCCGCAAGAAAAGCCCCTTAGCTCCGCAAATCCTCTGGGAGAAAAGGATGCAAACGTGGACCTTATACGGCCACCTGCGCCAGATGTTCCGCTTCCCAACGATGAACGACTTGTTCTGGACAGGTTTTGGCAATCCGGACTTAGACCCCGAGCGAGGCTGGGAAGCGCAAGGTGGCCTTCGGAAGTCCTTCCAACAGGGCTACCTAGATGCACAAGTGTTCAGTACCCAGTTGCAGCAAGCCATTATCTGGCTTCCGGATGATTTTGGCAACTGGCGCCCGGTGAACCAGAGTTCCTGGGATCGTCAAGGTTCCAAACTGACGGGACACTATGCTCTCGGAAGCTGGATTTTGGATGCCAATCTGCGCTATGTCCATGTGACCGATGAGGAGGGAAATTTAGCTCCTTACGTTGCTCCATGGCTCGGGGCTGCCGGGTTCGCTCGACGTTGGGGCAAAGGGGAATGGGGCGCTACGTGGACGGCTCAATCCGCGGTTCCTACCTACTGGGTTGCGCCAGGATCTGGACCCGAGGCCTACCTTGCTGGGCAATCTGCCGTGGCTGTCCGGTTTGCACGCGAATTCACGGAGACCCTTAAAGCGCAGATTTCTGTAGAAAACCTCTTCAATCAAACGATGGTTTTCCAGCCAGGGTATCCTATGCCCGGACGCTACTTGCACATGCGATTTTCGTACGCTCTCTAAAAAAGAAAGCCGGGCAAATGCCCGGCTTTTTTTTCACATGGTCAGGGTGTTTATGCCATACCGAGCGCACTGCGCTTGGCATAGGCCCATTGCAGCAGGGCGCCATACACGAGTGTGCTCGCCGTGGACGATACAAAGAAGGGGATAGCCTCCACATACGCCATGAATAAGCCGGCGCCAGTTTGGGGCAGGGCAGGATTGCCATACCAAAAACCCACATTAGAAAGCTCAAAAAACACGAGGTTGGCCATGACTGCATGACCAGCACCGATAAGACCGTGCATTTGGCGTGCCTTCTGGCCCCAAAGAACCATGGCGATGTGGCCTGCATACACCCACACCATGCCGGGATAGCCCCAGGTAATACCCCCGCTCACTGAGCCATAAATCAGATTGTTGAGCACAAGATCACTCACGAAGAGTAAGGCTAAAGGCAAGAGCATGGCAGCTGGACGGCCTTTACTCCAAAAGCCACCCACCAATGCGACCGCCCCGATGGCGGTAAAATTGGGGAAATGCGGAAGAAAGCGCGTCAAAAGTGCTAGGGAAAGAAGGCTAACGGTAGCCATGAAAGGAGAGATATTGCGCATGATTATAAGCGTTTAAAAATGTATATCACAAAGAGAAGCATCACCACACCTAATCCAATTTTTAGGTTACTACCATAGTGCATAGCATGGGTGCGAGCATCCTTGCGATAACTCCAAAAAAGGTAGCTCAAAAAGCTGAGGGTAAAAATCCCAGCAAAAATCCAATGTCCTATGCCTATGTTTTCCAAGAGTGGTAATTTGTGACAAAATTAACTGACATGCAGGAACAAATTGCCGCCGTGACCAAATTCCATGAAGTTTATCGCATTCCGTACTGCGAAAATCCGACTACCGAGGTAGACGAGGGCCTGATTGCCCTGCGGCATCGCCTAATGGCCGAAGAAAATGAAGAATATCTCGAGGCAGCTATGGCAGGCGATTTGGTTGAAATCGCCGATGCGCTCGGCGATATGCTCTACATCCTGTGTGGCACGTTGATTACGCATGGCATGCAAAACAAGATTGAAGAGGTTTTTCGTGAAATACAGCGAAGCAACATGAGCAAGCTGGGACTTGATGGCCAACCGATTTACCGAGAAGATGGAAAAGTCATGAAAGGCCCAAACTACTTTAAGCCGGATATCGCATCCATTCTAAACGGGCGCTGAGCGCGCGTTGGTCGATGACCAGGGAGATGCGTGGAATTCCCAGCAACGGCTGATGTCACCTCACCTTGGGGTCCTTTAACAAATTGAACTTCTTCTAAGCGGCCATCCTCGAAGAGTAAGAAGATTTCTGCACTCAAAATTTGTGAGCTCCTTTGCGGATCGGGGTGGAATAGGGCCTGCGCATTTCCTTGAATTCGCAGTCTTTTCATTTTTTGCTGCGACATAAAGCCACTGAGTAGGGTTCCCGCCATTTCATCCGAGCGCAAGGAGTCGACCTCCTTGCTCAAATGAACTAAGCCATGTCCATAGATGGAGTCTAAATCCGGTTGATAGTGGAGGTAAAATCGCAGCGTATCTGCGCAAACTTGATAGTCTTCCGCCCAAACCACGGGCAATCCGAACAGATTAAGGATGGAATCCGTGGCATTCCATCGCATGGCATCCGAATGGCTGACGGTTCCCTGAGCAAACGTGCTTACATCCCCATCTGCCTGTGCCCAATCTTCCGTTCGCACGATGACCATGCCGTGGATCTCCATACTGTCTGGACCCCAATCAGCCCATTGGGCTGCGGTGGACTTGCCGTAAAGCTCTGTTTGTGAGACCGCATCTATTTGGTATACGCTATCCGCTCGAAATTGAATGAGTGAATCGACTCCTTTCACTCCGTGATAAAACTGACTGATTTTGGGATCCGTTTGAAGTCGTGCCTCCCCAAATTCCATGGCACCGTGTTCCGTTTTGGCGTGCCCTCCGAGAGGAAGGAAGTACCGGTGCTGATTTGGCCATTGCTCCATCTTGGGGCAGTCCAAAATGTAGTCTTCCGTCACGGCATGCACGTTTCCCGAGAAGATGAAATGCTCCTCTGCCGCGGAATAACGGCCTGATTGACAAGTTAATCGTCCGTCTTCCGTTTCGATTTCGCCCCCTTGATTAAACTGTCCGGTTTCGGCTTGCGTATCATAGCGAAGGGTAGGTGTTTTAAGTGTTTGGCCTTTGTGGACCAAAACCACATCGCCTCGTAAAAATGCGATTCCCTTACTATAATCGAGGAACTGCGAGCGCAGCTTCACTCCATCCTTGCCTTGGTAACGAACATTTCCAAAAGCCACAAAAACATCTTCTTTGCGACGCCAATGGGCCGAGTCGCAATAGAAAATACCATCTCTGTTTTTGAGCGCAACCTCTCCACGAAGGATGGTCAGTGGTCCACTTTGGGTGCGTTTTACGGTGACTGATGCGCTATGCAATAAGTCTACACGTTGCCCAGGCCGAAGCTGCCCGAAGGCAGTCCACGACAAGACGACGAGTAGTGCGGCTAAGAGCCGCTTCATGCACGCCATAAGGTTTGTTCACGGTCAGGACCCACAGAGATTAGAACGACCGGAACGCCTGTTTCTTGTTCAATAAATCGGGTGTAGTCGATCAAGGCTTGGGGCAGATCGTTTACATCGGTCACTCCGGTTAAATCTTCATCCCAGCCTGGCAAGGTTGTATAAACGGGCTCCAAGAGGTCCTCTTCTAAGGAATACGGAAGGTGACTAATGGTTTCCCCACGGTAGGTATAGCTCGTACAAACTTCCAGTTCCTTCATGCCCGAAAGGACATCTGCCTTCATCATCATCAACTGGGTGACCCCATTGATTTCCACGGCGTAGCGAAGAGCAGGGAGGTCTAACCAACCGGTACGGCGAGGTCGGCCCGTGGTACTGCCGTATTCATGGCCTTTATCCCGAATGGCTTGGCCAAGATCATTGTCCAGTTCAGTAGGGAAGGGGCCACTGCCCACGCGCGTGCAATACGCTTTAAAAATACCTAGAACATCTCCAATTCGATTGGGCGCGAGACCAAGGCCCGTACAGGCCCCAGCAGCGGTGGTCGTGGAAGAAGTCACGAAGGGATAGGTTCCGAAGTCCACATCCAACAAGGTGCCTTGCGCTCCTTCTGCTAGAATTCGTTTCCCAGATTTATATGCTTCTTGAATGAGTACATCTGTGTCAGCCAATTGCATGGGACGTAAGCGCTCAATCGCGGCCATCCAGGCTGCTTCGGCTTCATCCAGGTCGAATACGGGCACAAAATCTCCAAGCATATGCATATGCTTAGCCTTCAGTGCATTGTAGCGGTCCAAGAAGTCAGGCAATTCAATATCTCCAATGCGCAACCCATTTCGGCCTGTCTTGTCCATATAAGTTGGGCCGATACCCTTGAGGGTCGAGCCAATTTTATTCTTGCCCTTGGCGGCTTCGGAAGCGGCATCTAGGAGGCGGTGTGTAGGTAAAATCAAATGGGCCTTGCGAGAAATCTGCAAACGCTCTAAACACTTAGGTTCTAGATCCATCAACTTATCTATTTCCTTACAGAAAATGACTGGGTCCATCACCACGCCATGACCAATGATGTTCATGGCGTTTTCATGAAAAATCCCTGAAGGAATGGTATGTAGTACGTGTTTGATGCCATTGAACTCCAAAGTGTGTCCCGCATTTGGTCCTCCTTGAAAACGTGCAACGACATCATACTTTTTGGTGAGTACGTCTACAATTTTACCTTTTCCCTCGTCCCCCCATTGCAGGCCGAGCAAAATGTCTGCTCCGTGATTCATTCCTTTTTGGATTTTGCGTAGATATAGAGTTGGTGCCCCGTCACTTCGACGCCAAACACTTCCTCAATGCTTTGTTTGATTTGCTGTATGCGTGGGTCGCAAAACTCTTTTACTTCCCCGCTGTCGACCAAAATAACGTGGTCATGTTGTTTATTGAAATAGGACTTCTCGTATTGAGCTTGGGTTTGTCCGAATTGATGTTTGCGCACCAGGCCGCACTGTAATAGCAAGTCCATGGTGTTATACAACGTGGCTCGGGACACCCGGTAATTCTTGATTTTCATTGAACCATAAAGCGATTCAATATCAAAATGATCGTCCTGAGAGTAAATTTCATGGAGTATAGCATAGCGCTCGGGCGTTTTACGCTGCCCGTTGGTTTCTAAAAACTCCGTAAAAACCTGTTTGACTTGGTCAAACGATGAAGCACTCATGGCCGTTGTGGATCAAGGGGCGAAGTTACAATTTTACGCGCGTACCTTCGTGCTATCTGATGGGTATTCGAGTCATTTTATTCACGCTACTTTGTGGATGGAGCATCCCGCTTCTAGCTCAGAGCCGGGCCGCTGTTTCTGCCTACCAAAAAGGCATTCGCATGTATTTGGACCCAGCAGGCAGCCCTTCTAAAGCGGAAAAGCATTTTCTGCGCGCCGTCAAGCTAGATCCCGCCTACCCAGCTCCTTGGTTGGCTCTTGGGGAACTCTACGAAGAGCGTGGGGATTCCGCGCGGTGCTTCTATTCCTTTACCGAGGCCGCAAGAACCGGATCAGCTCGCGCTGGTTACTTCAATCTTGGTCGCGCAGCATTAGCCTTTGGGGGCTATCAAACCTCATTAAAAGGCTGGACCTTCTATCTCGCGCTGGAACGGCTTCCAGACGCCCAAGTGGCCGACGCCAAGCGCATGCAAGCCAATGCAGCCTTCGGACTTAAAGCACGGCAAAACCCATCTCCCGGTATTCAGCCTAGGAGCATAAAAAATGCTCAAACCAGCCGTCAGTTCCCCGAATCCTATTTCTTTCCAAGCATTTCCGGCGACCAAAGCACCCTCTACTTTACCGGCCGCAATTACCATCAAATGCCGCGGGACGAAAACATCTTCGCCACCTTTTCCAGCGACACCCTGGGTTGGGTCCGTCCCCACAAGGTAGAAGGCTGGATCAACACCTTGCTTAACGAGGGCGCGGTTTCCGTACAGGGGGATGAACGCCGAATGGTCTTCGCCGGCTGCGAGCGCGAAGACGGCTACGGTTCCTGCGACATTTATTTGTCCGAACTCACCCCTTTTGGTTGGACCCAAGGGAAAAACATGGGCGCAGCCATCAACACCCCTCAATGGGAAACCCAGCCCTGCCTTTCTGCGGATGGACAGTACCTCTTTTTTGTGCGCGATTCCAAGAAAATGGGCAGCCATTCCAACATTTGGATGAGCCGTTGGGATGGAGCGCAATGGAGTAAGGCAGAAATGCTGCCTGCCACGATCAATGGGGACGGGAATGAATTCAGCCCCTTCCTCCATGCGGATGGAAGGACTTTGTACTTCGGCTCCACCAGTCATGTAGGTATGGGAGGGATGGACCTCTACAAGTCGGAATGGCAACCGGACGGAAGTTGGTCTACACCTGAAAACCTCGGGTATCCCATCAACGACCATTTGGACAATTTTGGCCTCGTTGTGGCCCCCGATGGCCGTAGTGGATTTCTCTCCGGGGGACTGTTGGGCGAATCAGTGTGGGACGAAGAGGTCAACACCTACGGCGGGGATATTGCCCCAAATTCGTACAATTTGCCCGTCATTTTTGAGTTTGAATTGCCTGATTTAGCGCGCGCAACCCCCATTGTGTGGTTAGAAGTTTATGCCGTGGACGCCCGTAGCCGTGCGCTTCTTTCGGAGGCGAAGTGGTCCATTTCCCGGCAAGGATTGGAGCAAGAGGTGACGCATTCGGGCTTTTTGTTTGAGACCAGCTTGCCTCTTAACACGGAGATGGCCTTCAGCGTCCAAGCACCGGGCTACAATTTTGAAAGCTACCGTCTGCTGACAGAAGAACGTGTCGGCACGCTTCAAAGGGACACCGTGTTTTTGCGTAAAACCCAAGTGGGTGACGCCTTTCGCCTAAATAATTTACTCTTCGCCTTTGATGAAGCGGTCCTACTGCCCGCCTCCATGGTGGAAATACACCGGATGGCCACCTGGCTGATTGAAAATCCTTCGTTGCGCATTCAAGTAGAAGGGCATACCGACAACCAAGGTTCTGCAGCCTACAATCAAACGCTCAGTGAAAAGCGCAGTGCTGCGGTTGTGGACGCATTGGTAACAGAAGGCGTCCACCGGGAGCGCATGCAGGGCAAAGGATTTGGCGCAAGCCGACCGGTCGCTTCCAACGAAACGGAAGAGGGGCAAGCCCTGAACCGCCGAACAGAAATCAAGATTCTTTCGACCAACGGGCGTTGAGCCATTCCGAGATACGTTCTTCGGTTGGATTCTCTCCGGGCGTGTAAAACTGCTTTTCAAATAGCCCTTTGGGAAGATAGTTTTGATCAATGAAACTGCCCGAGAAGTCATGCGGATAACGGTAGGCCTCTCCATAGCCTAAATCCTTCATGGTCTGAGTCGGGGCATTTCGCAAATGAAGCGGAACTTCCAAATCCCCTGACTGTTGAACTTCTTTTAATGCAGCATTGATGGCCAAATAGGCCCGGTTTGACTTTGGGCTACTCGCCAAATAGATGGCACATTCACTCAAAGGAATCCGGCCTTCAGGCATGCCAAGACGCTCGACCGCATGGAAACAAGCCGTAGCCACGTTCAATGCATTGGGATTGGCTAAGCCAATATCCTCCGCCGCGGCAATCAACAGTCTTCGAGCGATGAAGGTGGGACTCTCCCCACCAGCGATCATTCGCGCTAACCAATAGACCGCCGCCTGCGGATCGCTGCCTCGAATCGATTTAATCAGTGCCGAAGCAATATCATAATGTTGTTCCCCCGCCCGGTCATACTTAGGAGCCATTTTTGGTGCGTGCTCTAGCACAAAAGCGGCATCAATCTGCGTATTGCCTTCATTTTTAGCGACCAGACACAGGCTTTCAAGCGTATTTAAAAAACGACGGGCATCTCCACCTGTAAAGGCATAGATGGCATGAAAATCCACTTGGGCAACCGCCGTGCTCTGCAAGAAGGCATCAGAATCTAATGCTTTCATTCCTAGCGGGATGAGCTCATTTTCTTCAAGTGATTTCAGCACAAATAATTGGCAACGCGATAGAAGAGCAGAATTGACTTCAAAACTGGGGTTTTCTGTCGTGGCTCCGATCAAGGTAATCGTGCCTTTTTCAACGGCAGCGAGCAAGGCATCTTGTTGAGACTTGCTAAAGCGGTGAATTTCATCAATGAAAAGCACCCGTCCACGTGGGTGAAACATTCGATCCTTTTCTGCCCGCTGAATTTCCTCACGCACCTCTTTCACGCCGCTGGAGATGGCGGACATTGCGGTGAAAGGCATGTCCACCTGCTCGGCTAACAATTGCGCCAACGTTGTTTTTCCGACGCCTGGAGGCCCCCAAAAGAGGAGTGAGGGCAATCGCTTTTGATCAAGGGCAGGCTGAAGCGCCCCTTTGGCACCCACAACATGATGTTGGCCGGCATAATCGCTCAGTTTTTTGGGCCGCATTCGTTCGGCAAGGGGGGCGTTACTCATCGGTTGGAAGGTACGAAGGCCGTGTAGGCATCACCAACAAAGCCTTCCTTTAAAATCCCCGCTTCGCCTAGTCCAAAGAGCGCAAAGTCATATCGTACCGGGTCGTGAGGGTCCATGCCTCGCAACGCATGATCCAATTCCAACACCGCCTTTTGATCATTCGCCTTCCGTTCCAACAAGCCTAAAGCACGTGCGACTTGGCCGCTGTGCACATCCAAGGGGCAGGATAAATAGCTAGGGTCCATATTCCACAGGCCGAAATCCACCCCGCGATCAGATGAACGCACCATCCAGCGCAAAAACAGATGAAGACGTTTGGCTGCAGATCCTTGGGCCGGGGAGGCTAAATGCTTGGCGGACCGGGTGTCCAGCCATGGGCGCGCAAAAACGTTGCGAAATCGATCAATAGCCTCATGATAGCCGTTTTCTCCCGGACCCAACGCGAATCCATGGGCGAGACTATGATGATGTTGATACCACCCTTGGAGCGACTGCATAAATCGAAGTCCATCTTCAGGTAAAAAGGTTCGGTGAGCCCATACGAGATCCATTAAATCGTCCGCATTGGCATCTACTAAAAAGGCCACAGGGGAAGCCCCCATGGGCTCAAACATGCGATGAGCACTCTGCAGAATAGAGGCTCTCCGGCCCCACGCGATCGTGGCTGTCATAAAGGCCACGCACTCAATGTCTTCTGGTCGCTCGTATCGATGGGGAATGGAAATAGGATCCAGTGGAATAAAGTCCACTTGCTCATAGCGCTGCGCCCATGCATCTAGCCAGCTTTTTAACTCATCGGTCGGAATTAGATGCGCCATGCGCCATCACTCAAGTGTAAGGTTCGATCGGCTTTAGAGGCCCATTCCTCAGAATGGGTTACCACCACCATGGCCACGTCACTGTGCTTGCGCACGTCTTGAAGTATGTCGAATAATTCAGATGACCGTTGACGATCTAGATTCCCAGAGGGTTCATCCGCCAGTAGTAGTTTTGGACCATGCACCAGAGCCCTTGCAACCGCCACGCGCTGTTGTTCACCACCACTTAGGGCCGATGGGAGGTGATTCAGACGGTGTGCAACGCCTAACGCCTCAGCCCAATGCAATGCGCGTGCTTCGATATCCTCGTGTTTTCCGATCCAACCAGGCATGCAAATGTTTTCAAGCGCAGTGAATTCTGGGAGCAAATGGTGAAATTGAAAGACAAAGCCCAAATGCGTGTTGCGAAAGCGATCGACCGCTTTGCTTTGACTCGGATAGGCTTCGCCTTCGAAAAACAAATCCCCCGAATCGGCATGATCCAGGCCTCCCAAGATGTGCAACAAGGTGGACTTGCCAGAACCTGAAGGGCCAGTAATAGCCAGAAAATCACCGCGTTCTATCTTGAGAGATAGATCGTTCAATACGGATACCTCTCCATAGGTTTTGACTAAATGGCGGGCTTCAACTAAGGTCGACATAGACCCCAAAAGTAGCGCGGATTTCCAGGAATCGAGAAGTACCTTTGTCCCGCACTTAAGAAAGCTCTACGTATGAATCTCCACGAATACCAAGGAAAAGACATTCTCGCCTCATATGGCGTACGTGTTCAACGCGGCAAGGTCGCAAGCAGCCCAGAAGAAGCTGTTGAAGCCGCAAAGGCCATGACAGAAGAAACGGGAACCCAATGGTATGTGGTAAAAGCACAAGTTCACGCCGGCGGACGCGGCAAAGGCGGCGGGGTGAAGTTGGCCAAAAATCTCGAAGAGGTAAAAGCTCGTGCAACAGATATCATCGGAATGCAACTGGTAACCCCTCAGACCTCCAAAGAAGGCAAGAAGGTGCATCAAGTGCTGATTGCGGAAGATGTGTACTATCCGGGCGAAAGCGAAACGGAGGAATACTACATGAGCATCCTTCTAGACCGCGCTGCGGGACGCAACATGATCATGTACAGCCCCGAAGGCGGCATGGACATTGAAGCCGTTGCAGAGCATAGTCCCGAAAAAATCTTCACTGAGAGCATTGATCCTTCGGTGGGGCTTCAAGACTTTCAAGCACGTCGTATTGCCTTCAATTTGGGGCTTTCAGGCGTTGCATTTAAAGAAATGGTCGTCTTCGTAAAGAGTTTGATGGCCGCCTACCAAGGCATTGACGCGAGCTTATTCGAAATCAACCCTGTGTTAAAGACAAGCGACAATAAGATTATGGCCGTCGACGCCAAAGTCGCTTTGGATGGCAATGGGCTTTTCCGTCACCCAGAATTAGCCGCCTTGCGCGACTTCCGTGAAGAGGACCCCACCGAAGTCAAGGCAGATCAAGCGGGCTTGAACTTTGTCAAGCTCGATGGCAACGTAGGCTGTATGGTCAATGGTGCCGGACTGGCCATGGCTACAATGGACATCATTAAAATGGCCGGGGGCAATCCTGCAAACTTTTTGGATGTGGGCGGTACCGCCAATGCTGAGCGCGTAGAAAAAGCCTTCCGCATCATCTTGGAGGATCGAAATGTCAAAGCCATTCTAGTCAATATTTTTGGAGGGATTGTCCGCTGCGACCGGGTAGCCCAAGGTATTGTGGACGCCTATGCGAGCATTGGAGAAATTCCTGTGCCCATTATCGTTCGACTTCAGGGAACGAATGCCGCTGAGGCTAAGAAGTTAATCGATGAAAGTGGCCTGAAGGTCTACTCTGCGATTCAACTGAAAGAAGCCGCTGATCTCGTGAAAGAATTGGTGGGATAAAGAGTATGCGCTGGGTCGAAGGATTTTCTGCCCTGTTTAATCTCCTCTATGTCATAGGGCTCATTCGCCATAAGCGATGGGCATGGCCGGCCGGTTTCTTGGGCTGTTTATTGGCCGTGATCCTCTTTTATGATCAGAAGCTGTTCTTAGAATCGACTCTCAATTTGGCCTATGCCGGATTGGCTGTATTTGGGTGGATCCAATGGGGACTCCCAACGCGTCAGATTTCAATTACTTCACTTTCATTCTTTACAGCCATTCAAATAGGGGGTATCGGCCTAATCATTTCCGGGATCTTGAGTTACGTGTTCGCACGTTTTAGTTCCAATCCCAACCCAATCCTTGACTCTGGTATTTTTACTTTCAGCATTCTTGCGACCTATGGTCAAGCCAAAAGAATCTTACAAAATTGGCATGCCTGGATTCTAATCAATCTAGCCATGGTCCTTCTTTGTCTTTGGCGCGATTTGACGATCTATGCGGCGTATTCAGCCCTGATGACGGTCTTGGCCTTTGCGGGATTGCGCTCCTGGAAACTCGAAGACCGCCTTTAGGCTAGTTGATTCTTCAACCACACAAGCAAATCGCTAAAGCAGGCTGGACTGATCGTGTGGGGCATCGGGTAGGTGTGAACTTCAAGCGGAATACCGAAATCCTCCCGTGCCTTTTCATAACTGGGTAAGGATAGTTCACTGGGAACCACCCCATCCTCTGTTCCAATAGCTACCCAATGTGGTACGGGGTGCAGGGGAGATTGGATAAACGCCCACTCCACGGGAAAGTAACTGGCAATGGCTGCCACCGACCGAATCAAGTCGGGATACAGGGTCGCTAGGGCATTGCTCAAAATTCCTCCCTGAGAAAAACCAAGAAGAATGGGCCTCGGGGACTCCGGAAAGGCGTGCGCATGCCATCGCAAAGCATCCGCTACACGCTCGATAGAATCCCGCGCTTCTTCTTCATTCGTATGTCGAATGCCCCGCTCATCAAAGGAAAGTGCATACCAAGCATAGCCCCCAAAATCAAGCGGATGGGTGGCTCGAAGCGAGCGAATCGCAAAGGTTTTCGATAGATAGGGTGCAAATCCAAATAAATCATCCTGATGGCTCGCATAGCCATGAAGTAACCAAATCTCCTGTGGGTTAGCTTCTTCCGTTTTGCAGGGTGCAAAGCGGGAATCTCGAAGGGCGTCGGGAGCAGTAAGGTCCATCTATCGCTCAATGTGCCATGTGTGGTCCCCCATCAGGCGCACACTGTGGACAAATCTCCCAAGCTGTCGGGCACTGGATGCAAATTCTTCTGGACTCAGCAGCGACAAGGTGAAGCTGCCATCTTCTCGCTCATAAAGGTGGTAGACATGATTAACTTCTGGCTTAAAGGAAATCTTCGCGCTGTAAATCCATTCAGAGACTTGCTTTCGACGTTGAATGCTTCGCGCTTGTTCCGCCAAAAGCTCCATCTGTTCCTTGATTTGGCCAAGCTGAAGGTCTGTCTGGAAATCCATAGAGGACAAAGCCGATGACCGCTGCATGCCTTCTTGCGTGGGCACAATGGGTACCCCTCCCACGTGGTGAGCGTAGGGCAAAAGACCGGGGTTATCGGCCACCTTGTCTTTGTCTATGGGATTTTGCTTTAGGGACTCTGCCATGCGGTAAAATTAGGACCCAAAGAGCTCCTCAGCGGCTTTGAATCGGAAGGAAAAGATTTCTTCTAATCGCGGGCGAACAAGAAAGGGGTGTACAATGCGCCCTAGAATCCCCAATGGGACTTGGTAGTGGACGCGATCTGTCATTCGTACGCCACCTGGGATCGCTTCAAAAAAATGCTCGTGATGCCAAATGGAATAGGGGCCTACCCGCTGCTCATCCACGAAATATTGCATGGGGCGGATGTGCGTAATCTCTGTCGTCCACTTCATTGGAATCCCAGCCAAAGGGGACACTTTGTAATGAATAAAAAGCCCTTCATACATCTGATCAGGAATCTTTCCTAGAACCACAAAGCCCAAGTTTTTGGGAGTGATTTTGGCCAAATTATGAGGAGAGGAGAAGAAAGCCCACGCTTCCTCTAAGGAAATGGGCAAGTCTTGACTGCGTTCAATGAGATACATGACCCTTTAACCGCAGGATGGGCGAATGGTTTACAGCAATGGGCGCCGAGTTTTTATCTCAAAATGATCCCCTTCAATGAGGATGATGGTCTCAATACCCGTTTGATAGGAGGTAGGTGCGCTCCCCGCTGCATCCTGCACTCTGCTAGGGTACTCTTTTGAGTTCCCCATGACCACATAGTAGAGGTCAAAGTCCGGAAATTCCCGAGTCAAGGACTGTGCTAACGTGAGGCTGAGTTTATTTCGACCATTCACAACATGTGAAATTGTCGCTCGGGATGTGCCGAGCCGATCCGCTAACTGAGAGGCGTTGAGCCCCTTAGACTGCATCCAAGTAATTAGTCGCTGATTTTCGGGGTAAACTTCTCCAGGCATGGTGCTACAAAGGTAGCAATTTCAATAATTTGTTAACTAATGTAACACCCTCTTTGTTGACCAAATCAACCGTTAATTCCGATTGGCCATCCCAATGGATTCGAGCATAATGGGCTTCGCTCACCAGGCTATTCTTCAAAAGGGACCGGTTGGCCTTCAGTTCTTCCTTACTCGGGTTGTGTGTAGTAGAGGTCAGCGGTGAAGCGGTAATCTCGGTCAACGTTACCCCATTCACCTTCTTCTGGCTAATCTCTCCATGGTGACGGTCGCCTGTTAGAAATACGATCGGCATGCTGGCCCGAGCGCAGAGCTCTAAAAATTCCTCACGTTCCGCAAAACGCGCATAATTCTCAAATACCTCGGCATCATTCAATACTTGTGAGCCAATGGCGATAAATACAATAGAGGCATCGGAATGCTCGGCCAAGGTTTCCGCTAACCAATTCAATTGACTTTTACCTAGGATTTGGGTCCCAACCGGCCCCCGGTGAAAACGGTCATCTAGCCCAATCATCAATGTGGAGCCATAGCGTTCAGCCCATCGAATGTCGCCGAATTTATCTACCTGTGTGGGTGTTTCCATCCAGTGCTCTGCAAAAACACGAGCACTTTGACGACGACCAACAAAAGAAGAGTCCGAATCATTCGGGCCGAAGTCATGATCGTCATATATCGCTAGTTGACGGCTACTTTGGAGTAGGGCCTTTACTGGGGCAGAGGCGGAAAATCGGCGCTCATAGGCTTGGCGCATCTCGGATTCACCTTGCCAATCCTCCTTTTTGAAGTAGAGGTTGTCTCCAAGCCAAAGGAAAAATGACTTCTCTTCTTTCGCTATTTCCAGGAAGATGGACTCTGCTTCATCATTGCGCAGGTCCGCACAGCTACCTGCGCAAAATGTAATTGGCTGGGCCGCGGCATTCACTGAAATCCATAGCGCGGCGAAGATGATGGTCTTTTTCATTTCACAAACATCGGGCAAGAAGAGCAATTGTAGCTGCGTACATTTGAATCGTGCGTTATCAATCTTTTAATCTTCGTCTCGAGCGCGTTCGTTCGCTTGCCCTGAAAGGAGCGTGGACAGAACATGTCGTGGGTACTTCGTTCGAAGGTCGACCGATTATCGCATTTCAACAAGGTGTTGGCTCCAAGCGAATTATGGCCTGGTCCCTCATGCATGGCAACGAGCCCACAGGCTTTGAGGCCCTACTTCAGCTTATGGCGGTCGCCGACCTTGAATCCAGTTACTTACTCATTCCTATACTCAATCCAGATGGGGCCGAAGCGTTTACCCGATTGAATGCCCAAGGGATTGACGTCAATCGGGATGCCCGAAATCAAGTTAGTGCGGAAGCCAAGGCCTTAGTGGCTGCTTATGAAGCGTTTCAGCCTGAACTGGTGCTCAATTTGCATGACCAACGGCCACGTTTTTTTCCGAAAGGAGGGAAGCAGCCTGCGAGCTTCTCTTTACTTGCGCCCAAAGGACACCCTTTGACACCTAATCTGGCGCAGAATAATGCACAACAACGGGCCAAAAGAGTACTCGCCAAATGGGCGAAAACTTTGAAAGTGAAGTGGGCTGGGGGAGTGGCTCGATTTGACGATCAATTCTATCCCAACGCTTTTGGAGAATTTTTCCAGGAACAAGGCGTTGCTTCGATTACATTCGAAACAGGCATAGGCTTGCATGATTGGTCGAGGTCCTCGGTAGCGGCTCAGCTAGGTGAATTGCTGGAAGAGCTAGATAAACTGCCAGGTTGGGAAAATTTGGACCTAGACACGTCAGCGTACGAGAATTTATCGATGAACGAAAGCCCAGCTAATGAATGGCTCATCCACCATGCAGAAGGCTGTATTCATCTACGTCTGCATGAATCCGTTCAGCAGGGCGTGTACTATGCGCACTGGCTGGTAGATTCTATAGAGCACACAATGCCAAGCTGGAAGGAAAGTCATTGTAAACAATCACTTACACATCTTGAGCTTGGCACCGTATTAACCCTGGATCAAATTCATTCTTTCGGCATTTCCGAGGACTTTGGACTTAATAATTGAAGGTCATTGCCCAGTATTTCTGTGCGATAAACCGTTTGCCCTTGAGCATCTTCATAGCTCCGGTAGACTAGCTTGCCTTCGAGGGCGCACAAGTCGCCTTTCCGTAGATAACTTTCAGCAATTTGAGCCATGGGTCCCCAGAGGACAATGGAGTGCCATTGTGTGTCTTCGCGCAGCGCTCCCTCAGTCGATTTAATCTTCTCATGGGTAGCCATCGAGAATTGACAGCGCATTTTACCTGAGTCAAAGGTTTTGCTTTCCGGAGCTTGCCCAACCCGACCAATGAGGGTGATTCGATTTTTCATGTTTGCCATTTGGATGTTTGTATTGATTTCAACCAAAAATCCACACCGGAAAACGCTCATTCGGTAGCATTGATTTACAAATGTTAATAATTGTGTAAATAAGTATATCCGTTTACAAACAAGTATCTCAAATGACACTCTATAAATTGCCTGCAGTTAACTCATATCACATAACAAGACGAAACAATGAAACGAAATCAAACTTATTGCCTCCAGTGCGGATTGCCGCTTGTGGGGCGCGCGGACAAGAAATATTGCGACGATGGTTGCCGTAATTCTTATCACAATGCCCGCATGATGGATGCCAATAAAATATGCCGCCCCTACCATCGCAGCCTCAAGCAGAATTATGGTGTTCTCGCCGAACATTTTAACTCTGGGCAGGACCTGGTATCGAAGGACGAGCTACTAATGCAAGGGTTTAATCCGAAATACGCCACCGGTATGGATTTGCTCGAGGATGGAACCATGTGCTATGGCCTCTATGACTTGGAATATTTCGAACAAAGCGGGCGCTTCATCAAAATCCGCAAAGCGGATATTCCGCCCCCAGTGATTTGGGGGCATTGAACTGAGAAGAATCCCCGTAATTTTGTCAGGTGAGTGCTTCATATTCAATCGCTATTCTTGGTGGAGGAGCCGCCGGTGTCTTTGCTGCCATTGCCGCTGGAGAGGCCTCACCTGATTCACAGATTCATGTCTTTGAAAAATCAAGCACCTTGCTGGGCAAGGTGCTTATTTCAGGCGGCGGACGCTGCAATGTGACTCACGGTTGCTTTGATCCGCATGAACTTGTTGAATATTACCCTCGTGGCCAGCGAGAATTGCTTGGACCATTTCACAAATTTGCATGCGGCGACACCATGGAGTGGTTTACTGACCGTGGGGTCGATTTGAAAATCGAGGATGATGGTCGAGTTTTTCCGGTGTCAAATCAATCCTCAAGCATTGCCAATTGTCTATTAGAATTTGCTGAACGGGCAGGGGTAGAATTTCATTTAAAGTCAGGCGCGAAAAGGATTGATCCTCGGGAAGATGGTGGGTTTGATCTTGTTTTGGACTCTGGCGAAACCAAGTACTATGATCGGATCCTCTTGGCTACTGGCAGCTCCAAACGCATGTGGGATAGTGTCCAAAACATGGGACATCGCATCATTTCTCCCGTGGCATCCCTCTTTACCTTCAACATTCGCGACCCGCGCCTGAAAGATTTGGCGGGTGTTTCTGTTCCTAGCGCACGTATTACGCTGCCCGTGGGTGGTTTTGAAACGGAGGGCCCCTTGTTAATTACCCATTGGGGGCTCAGTGGACCTGCGGTACTCAAGCTCTCTTCTTTTGGCGCCCGTTGGATGGCCAAGCAAGACTATCGTTTCAACATCTATGTTGATTGGGTCCCAAATATGGATGCTGAAGACCTGTTTGAAGAGCTCAATGGACACCGTAAGGACTTTGATTTTCAGCGTAAGCGCGTAATTTCAAACGCTCTGTATGGCTTGCCTCTCCGGCTTTGGAAGGCACTTTGTACCCATGCTCGCATCCCCGAAACGGCTAATTGGTCTGATTTAAGTAAGCCCGTCGTTCGCCGCTTGTCAGAAACGCTGACCGAATCTAGTTTTCAAGTAGTCGACAAGAGCACGTTTAAGGAAGAATTCGTTACGGCAGGGGGGATCGCGCTGGAAGAAGTGAACTTTCAAACTTTCGAGAGCCGCTTGCAGCCAGGCTTATTTTTTGCCGGGGAGGTGTTAGATATAGATGCATTAACGGGTGGATTTAATTTCCAAGCAGCATGGACTGGAGCATGGCTTGCGGGGCATGCCATGGTAGATAGTCCGCTACATTCTGACTAAAAAAATTTGCACAATCGCTAATTACTAACTAATTTAGTATTCTAATTTAATTAGTAAAATAAGATGGAGCTCGCAAATAGCCTGAAATCACTTCGCAAAAAAAACGGATGGACTCAGCAGCAACTTGCTGATAGAGTAGGAGTTAAGCGATCATTAATTGGATCTTACGAAGAGGGGAGGGCTGAGCCCAAGCTAGAGACCCTCATGGCTTTTTCCCGTGTGTTTCAAACAAGTCTCGATGATTTAGTCGGCGGCACAGACCCAGCATCACCCTCTAAGGATGTCGATGCAGAGCGCCTCGCTGGCCGAAAATTACGCGTGCTAGCCGTGCCGATTGATCCAGAGAGTAACCGGGAGCGCATCTCCCTCGTTCCTGTCAAGGCTGCTGCCGGCTACCTTGGGGGCTATGGAGATATTGACTTCGTTGAAGCGCTCCCTCAGTTTTCATTGCCCATTCCCGAACTATCCTCCGAGGAAACTCGACGCGTATTCCAAATTCAAGGAGACAGCATGCTTCCATTTCTCCCGGGTTCATATGTGATTTCTAGCTATATACAGGATTGGCATTCCATTAAAACAGGAGAACTCTACGTATTTCTCACTCAGGACCAAGGCGTTGTATTCAAGCGAGCAAGCAATCACATTCTTTCCTCTGGAGAAATCGAACTCATTTCAGATAATCCAATCTATGCGCCCTACCGCGTACATGTTGAGGACCTCTTAGAGGTTTGGAAAGTAGAGGGGAGTATCCAGTGGGACCTCTCCGCTAAGTTTGGAGGTGATGACGCTGTTCTAAATCGCCTCGACGCGCTGCAGCAAGAAGTGCGCGCACTCCGGACGGCATTAAACCAAAACGTCGCCTAATTCGCTCCGAATCCAATGCAACGCCACGTGCTCCATATGGACTTGGACAGTTTTTTCGTGTCCGTCGAACGCCTGCAGGATCACCGTCTGGAAGGGCGCCCCATTCTTATTGGAGGCACCTCTGACCGAGGGGTTGTGGCTTCCTGTAGCTATGAAGCGAGAAAATTTGGGATACGTTCCGCTATGCCCATGCGAATGGCGCGAAGCTTATGCCCTGAGGCTGTCGTCATTCGAGGAAATTCAGCGGCCTATGCTAAGCAATCCAAGCTAGTAACAGACATCATTCGAGAGCAGGTTCCCTTGCTCGAAAAAGCCTCTATTGATGAATTTTATGCTGATCTAACCGGCATGGATCGCTTTTTTGGGGCCCTATCTTTTTCTTCTGAGCTCCGCCAGCGCGTCATGCGGGAGTCTGGACTCCCCATTTCCTTTGGCCTTTCTATAAACAAAACCGTTTCCAAAGTAGCAACAGGAGAGGCTAAGCCCAATAACCAACGCCATGTGAACCTAGGCACAGAGCGCAGTTTTCTTGCGCCTCTGTCTGTCCGAAAGATTCCCATGGTTGGAGAGAAGACCTATCAAACCCTGAGAAACCTAGGGGTTCAGAGCATTGGAACGCTTCAGGAAATGCCCGTAGACATGCTCTACAGTGTGTTTGGAAAGCCAGGGCAAAGTCTTTGGGAAAAGGCTCAAGGATTGGACGAGTCCCCCGTGCGAGCAACGAATGAGCGCAAGTCAATTTCTACAGAGCGCACCTTTGATCAAGACAGTGCCGATGTAGAAAAGCTTCAAAGCATTCTCGTGGCCATGGTCGAGAACCTAGCCTTTCAGCTCCGTCGTGGGCATAAGCTAACGAGCTGTGTGCGAATCAAGATTCGGTATGCAGACTTCCAAACGCATAGCCAACAGGTCAGTATGCCCTACACGGCATCAGATGCCATTCTAATCCCAAAGGCCAAAGAATTATTTCAACGCCTCTATGATCGAAGAGTGAGGATTCGTCTCATCGGCGTTCATTTAAGTGGGCTCGTTGGAGGAGGGGAGCAGTATCATTTGTTTGAAACCTGTGACCGAAACGACCGGCTCTATGCCGCAATGGATCGCATTCGCATCGCCTATGGAGATCGTGCGGTTGTTCGCGCCTATGGATTAGGGGCCCGAACTATTGGCCGCGGCAACCCATTCAATGGAGAGCCGCCACCCTTGCTTGCCAATCGAAGATCCTAAAGCTAAAATGAGTCAAAACAGCTCATAGATAATATCTATAGGTATATTTATAATATTGTAAACCAGTATTTTAACATCTTTAATTTAAATCATTAAGTAAATACTATTATGTGCGGACGCTATGTTCAAATAAGCCGGATTGACGTCGTTGAAAAGCGCTTTGGCGTCCACGTTCCCCAACCTGAACTATTCCCTCATAACCCTAATGTTTCGGCGAGCGAGCGCGCGCCCGTAATCGCTAGTGACCGCCCTGGAGAGATTCAGCTGTTCCAATTTGGCCTGGTGCCTCACTGGGCACAAAAGCCCATGTGCCTCTTGAATGCACGAGCGGAAGGGGATCACAATCCCGAAAACGACCCAGAATACCGCGGAGCCAAGGGCATCATCCAAAAGCCCAGCTTCCGCAAGGCTATTCGAAGTCAACGCTGTCTTGTCCTTGCCGACGCCTTCATCGAGGGCCCAGAAGACCATAAGCTTAGCGAGCCCTACCTGGTCTACCTTCGAAAACAAGAGCGCCCCTTTGCCTTTGCCGGAATCTGGGATGAATGGCAGAACCCCACAAGCGGAGAACTCATTCGCTCTTTTGCCATCATCACAGCTGCGGCAAATAGTGTAACACAGCGGATACGCCACCACCGATCTCCCGTCATAATCCCACGGGACGCGGAGCGCGACTGGCTTTCGCTTGACAGCGACCTATCCGATATTACTGAGCTTTTGCAACCCTATCCAGGAGAGCGCTTAAACGCTTATCCCATATCTGCCGCCATTAAAAACCCGCGCAACAAAGACGTCAAAACCCTTCTACCCATTGGGGAACGCCTATTTAGCGAAGAAGAGTACGAAAGCAAAAGTGACCTGCGCCTAGAGGGCATGCGCCCCTCCTAAATCATGATACTCAGCCACACGGCGTACAGCTTCCGATTTGGAGTGCTGGAACCCAAAGACGTCCTAAGCCTCGCGGAAATGCACGGCTGTAACCCTCTAATACTAGCGGAAATCAATGGCACGGCGGGAATCCTGCCTAGCCTTCAGCTCGCTAAGTTGCCCATACAGCCCGCTGTAGACCTACGGATTGGCGGAATTCGCATGGCTGTTTTAATGCCCGAAAGCCCCTTGGGTTTCCAGCAAATCAACGCCTGGCTTAGCCAGGCACGACCCCGACAGATTGAAGACCTTCCTCAACTTATGGATGTTCGAACCATCTATCCGCTGGCACGAGCGCCGGAGCGGAGGCTCCGCGCGGACGAGTGGATCGGCATTGAAGAAAGTGAACAGCGCCGCGCAGAGCGACACCCTGAACCCCAACGCTGCCTAGCCTGGGGAACCATGGCCTTCCGCGGGACGGGCGACTTCAATAGCCATCGGCTGCTTCGAGCCATGGAGCTCAATACCGTACTAAGCAAATTGACACCAAACGACCACCTACCCAACGCCCATCGCTGGGAAGATGCACAAAGCCTAGCTACGCGCTTTTCAAAGCGACTCTGGACTCAGGGGCAGGAGTTCCTTGCCAGCCTAGCGCCATGGGATGCGCAACTGGGAAAGGGGAGTGGGGGAAAAAACCAACAAACCTATACAGGTTCCAGCCTCAAAGACCAGAACCTCCTTAGACACCTGTGCCTGGACGCCATTCCGCACCGCTACCCCCATGCGAGTCGCGCAGTCCATGAACGCCTAGAAAAAGAACTTCAAATCATTCAAGAAAAAGCTTTTACCGCATATTTCTTAATTAACTGGGACATCGTTCGCTACGCGCAGAAACAGTCGTATTTCTATGTGGGGCGCGGCAGTGGCGCCAACAGCATCGTGGCCTACTTGCTAAAAATTACCAATGTCGACCCCATTGAGCTCGATCTCTATTTTGAACGATTCATCAACCTCTATCGACAGTCTCCGCCTGATTTTGACTTAGATTTTTCGTGGCGAGACCGCCAACACCTGACAGCATACATTTTTAAACGCTTTCCACATACGGCCTTACTTGGCGCCTGCAACACATTTCAATATCGCGCGGTGGTGCGTGAACTAGGCAAGGTCTTCGGCTTGCCAAAGTTTGAAATTGATGCCATTGCCGACGGAAAGATCCCCGCAGGGGACGAAAGCACCCAGCGTCTACTACAATATGCGCATCGACTCCATGGCCTCCCAAATCGGATGAGTATTCACTCCGGGGGTATTTTGATTGCACAGGAGCCGCTGCATGCCTTTTCGACCACGTTTTTACCACCCAAAGGCTTTCCCACCGTGGATTTTGACATGTATACAGCCGAAGATGTTGGCCTACACAAATTTGATATCCTGGGACAGCGAGGACTCAGTAAAATCTCCGAATGCATCACCATCCTTAAGGAAAGCAAGCCCGCAGAAGTAGCCCAACTCGACATACACGACGTGGGGCGTTTCAAAACAGATCCTAAAAGCTTGGCGCTCCTCAGAAACGGTGGCGCGATGGGATGCTTTTATGTAGAGTCCCCCGCTATGCGCATGCTTATGTATAAGCTGCAAACCAGCAATTACCTTGAGCTAGTCGCCGCCAGTTCTGTCATTCGCCCAGGCGTTGCGCAATCGGGCATGATGCGCGAATACATTGAACGGCATCGTTATCCCGAGAAACGGGCGCAGGCGCACCCAATTTTATTGGACATTATGCCCGAAACCTACGGCGTCATGGTCTACCAAGAAGATGTTATCCGCGTAGCCCATTATTATGCAGGACTCAGCTTAGCCGAAGCAGATGTGCTACGCCGAGGTATGTCGGGCAAATACCGATCTCGAGAGGAGTTTTTGGCGGTAGAACAGCAGTTCTTTACCAATTGTCGAAGCCGGGGATATCCAGATGCGGATGCCCGAGAAATATGGCGGCAAATTGAAAGTTTTGCAGGCTATGCCTTTGCGAAGGGGCATTCCGCTTCCTATGCCGTAGAAAGCTTTCAAAGCCTCTACCTAAAGGCTCACTTTCCCTTGGAGTACCTCGTGGCCACTGTCAATAATGGCGGAGGATTTTACCGAGCGGAGTTTTATCTCCATGAGGCGCGGCGACACGGCGCGCTTGTCGAAGCCCCATGTGTCAACGAGGGAAGGGTTACGACAAGCCTCATCGGAGAAAAGCGCATTCTGCTTGGCATGGAGCGCATTTCAAGCATGGACATAGGGTTTTGCCACAGCATCGTCCAGGAGCGTTCGCGTCAAGGATCGTTTTCCTCCTTAGCAACCTTCATTGATCGAATGCACCGCGCAGAGCATCCTATCCCCATGGAATCCCTGCTTTTACTGATTCGAGCTGGCGCATTCCGCTTTACACAGCAAGCAAAAAGAGCCCTTTTGTGGGAAGCTCATCATCGCCTCGGACACAAGCCCCAGGCCGCACCGAGCCTATCGCTTTTTGAAGCTCCCACACGGATGTTTACGCTGCCTGAACTCTCTCAGCATATTTTGGACGATGCCTACGATCAATTAGAACTATTTGGCTTTAGCCTCGGACATCCCTTTGATTTATTCACAGGCTGGCAAGGCAAGCCTTTTACCCGCGTGACGCAGTGGAAAAAGCATTTGGGCCAAACCATACAGGCGCTAGGCTATGTGGTTGCCGTCAAAAACAGCAAGACCGTCAAAGGCGAACACATGCAGTTTGGAACCTTTCAGGAATTCAATGGAGATCTATTCGACAGTGTGCATTTTCCACCTGCCGTGCGACGCTTTGCCCTTAAAGATCGCGGTGTATACATACTGCAGGGCAGAGTTCAGTCCGAACATGGTTATCTCAGCTTAGAAGTTGAGCATGTAGAGCGTTGCCCAATGGTGGCTGATCCACGCTATGCCGATGCGGGACTTGGACATCCTGTGATTCAAATTCCGCGACGCAGACCCAGCAATCCTTCGGTTAAGCGATTGCCTTCATAGAGGACGGTCAAGGCGTGATCCGCGCTACAGAAGGAGGATTCCATCGGGATGGGCAAGAATTCCACGCAAGAAGCCATCGTGCAACATTCAGGGCTGAATTCGAATCAAATCAATTCGCCCATAATATATATTATGTTAACTAACAATTTAAAACATCCTGACATTCCATGCCGACCCACCACTTCTTAACCGAGCCGATACATGAAGAAATCCAGATCACCCAAATAAAAAAACGCGCCCCGATTGGAGCGCGTTTTCTAAATAAGTTAAAACTAGGATTAGATATTTCCCATTTCCTCCATAATACGCTTAGCGTCGTCATATTTGCCAAGCTTGTAATACACTTCGCGCAAGGCTTGCAACGTTGCTTCGTCCTTCGCATTGATCGCGTAGGCTTTTTCAAAGAACACTAAGGCTTTGGCCAGTTCGGCATCCTTCTCTCCGTTGAGCTTGTCATACTCTTTCTTCGCGTTACGAGGTAAGGCATTCATTTTCTCGACCACCACGTTTGACTCGTCGATATGCATCAAGCCCAGCATGTAAACAGCATCCAAATAATTGGCGTCCGCTTCCATCGCTGCTACGTAATATTCGCGTCCTTTGACGGCATCCTTTTTCTTCTGATGGTAGATAAAACCTGCATTGTACAGATACAAGGCATTTTTGGGGTCACTGACCAAAGCTTCTTCCAAGTTGGCCAGAGCGCCATCAAAGTCTTCTTTGTCCAAGAATGTCTGCAATTCCATCTTCAAGAGATTGTCATTGCTAGGAAACTTGGCGCGAGCCACCTTCATCAAGGCATCATACGCTTCTTGCTGATCTGTTTCGCTGTACACCCACAACAGTTGAACATAGAACTCATGGGCGATACTTTCAGAGCGCTTTGGCTCAGCAGCACGCTCCGTGGTGATATAAAAATCTAAGGTCTTCTTGTCTGGGAAAGGATAGCGATTGCCATCTTCCAAGAGGATACCTGTCCACATGATGTTTTTAAAGTCCATCTGAATCAAGGACTTATATACTTCCTCCGCACGGGCGTAGTTCTTGATATCCTGTGACAAATATCCAATGTAACTCAGCGTAAGCGTATCCATTGTGCCCAATTGCATTCGGAGTTTGTATGCTGATTCGTAGGCAGTTATTGCCGTTTCCTTATTGTTCTTGTTGAAGTTATTGTCTTCCGCTATGGTGATGTAATCCGAAGCGATATACGGGAGTAACTCCTCTGCTTCCTTGGAATAGCGCTTCTTCTTGCTTTCCGCTTCAAAGGCGATACAGTCCGCAAAGCTCTTGGCTGCCTCATCCAGGTATTCAGGCTTCGTCAAAGCCTTATCTTGAAAAAGCTTGTAATACACCTGACCACGGTACGCATAATACTTCGGCATCAGCTTAGGATTCTGCTCTGCCGCGGGCTGAGCTTCGATAATACCCGTCGCCTCATCGATGTACTTCTTGGCTTCAGTTAGATCTCCACGATCCATGGCGATTTTGGCACTCGAAACGCTCGGTGCCTGGGCGAACATGGAGATGGACAACACCATAGCTCCAAAGAATGCAGTCGTTTTCATAGAATTAGATATATGGGACAAAGATAACGCCCGACCTGTTAGGGCCGGGCGTTTGATTAGAAAGTTAGCGCATTATTCTGCGCCTTGCTCCGCTGCTGGGCTCTCCCCGGCTCCTTCCGCTTGGACTTCCGTTGCTTCTCCCGTGATGTCCACCACCTCTTCATCTTCTTGATGAGGCACTTTCGCCACGGATGAAATCACCACTCCAGATTTTAAGTTGATGACACGGACGCCTTGTGTGGCGCGGCCCATGACCCGGATCTCTTTCATTTCCATCCGAATCATAATGCCATTTTTGGTGGTAATCATCAAGTCGTCCTCGTCAGTGACTACTTTGATCGCAACCAAACTTCCCGTCTTCTCCGTGATACTCAACGTTTTAACCCCTTTACCGCCACGGTTAGTCACCCGATAATCTTCTACGAGGGTACGCTTGCCGTATCCATTTTCACTGACAACCAGGATGGATTCCTGATCACTGTCGGTGCAGACCATTCCCACGACAATGTCGTTGTCCGTGTCCAGCGACATGGCACGAACGCCAGATGCGTTCCGACCCATCGGACGAACCTTCTCTTCAGGGAAGCGAATCGCCTTACCAGACCCTACCGCCATCAAGATTTCCATGGAGCCGGTAGTTAAACGCGCTTCCAACAGCTGGTCGCCTTCACGAACAGTGATCGCATTAATTCCATTGACACGCGGGCGGCTGTAGGCCTCTAGGGTGGTCTTCTTGATAATTCCCTTCGTCGTGCAAAGCACCACGTAGTGCGAATTCACGTACTCTTCGTCCTTGATGTCCTTTGTATTAATGAAGGCACGGACCTTATCATCTTGGGGGATATTAATCAAGTTCACGATGGCTTTACCCTTGCTCGTCCGATTTCCCTCAGGGATTTCAAATACGCGCAGCCAGAAACAACGTCCTTGCTCCGTGAAGAACAACAGATAGTTGTGATTGGACGCTACAAATACGTGTTCAATAAAGTCCTCGTCGCGTGTGGTGGCTCCACGAGACCCCACTCCTCCTCTACTCTGCGTGCGATACTCAGTTAAAGGGGTACGCTTGACGTAACCCAAGTGAGAGATGGTGATGACTACATCTTCGTCGGCAATCATATCCTCGATGCGCATATCCCCACCGGCATATTCAATTTCAGAACGTCGCTCATCGCCATACTTGTCACGCACCTCCACCAACTCTTCTTTGATGATGCTCATGCGCAAGTCTTTTTCGCTAAGGATGCGCTTGAAATACGCAATCTGCTCCATCAACTCATTGAATTCCGCTTTGATTTTATCACGCTCTAGGCCGGTCAATTTTTGAAGACGCAATTCCAAAATGGCTTTGGACTGGATTTCGGACAAACCAAACTCCTTCATCAAGCCTTCCTTTGCGTCATCGACCGTCTTAGATCCGCGAATCAAGGCAATCACCGCATCTAGGTGGTCAATCGCAATCAAAAGTCCTTCGAGCACGTGCGCGCGCTTCTCCGCTTGACTCAATTCGTACTTCGTTCGACGAACGACCACCTCGTGACGATGCTCCACGAAGTAGTGAATCATTTCGCGCAAATTCAAGGTCGCGGGACGACCCGCCACCAAGGCCACGTTATTCACACTAAAGCTGCTCTGCAACTGCGTGTATTTGTACAACTTGTTCAAAACGACATTTGGCACCGCATCGCGCTTCAGCACATACACCACGCGCATGCCGTTCCGATCGGACTCGTCTCGGATGTCGCTAATTCCTTCAAGCTTTTTGTCATTGACCAACTCTGCCGTTTTCTTGATCATTTCCGCCTTGTTGACCTGATACGGGATCTCAGAGACGATAATGCAGTCCCGACCGTTCACTTCTTCAATGGTCGCGCGAGCGCGAACAACGACGCGGCCACGTCCGGTATGGAAGGCTTCTCGCACGCCATCATAGCCATAAATAATACCCCCAGTCGGAAAGTCTGGCGCCTTGACATATTGCATCAAGCCATCTACATCAATCTCAGGGTTGTCCACATATGCGATAGTGGCATTGATCGTTTCTGTCAAGTTGTGGGGGGGCATGTTCGTCGCCATACCCACCGCGATACCTGATGCTCCATTGACAAGCAACGCAGGGATTCTCGTGGGAAGCACTGTAGGCTCCTGGCGAGAATCATCATAATTCAGTTTAAAATCGACCGTTTCTTTGTCGATGTCCTTGACCATCTCTTCGGTAATCTTGCGCATCCGAATCTCGGTGTAACGCATAGCTGCGGGAGAGTCTCCATCCACCGAGCCAAAGTTTCCTTGGCCATCAATCAACATGTAGCGCAAAGACCAGTTCTGGGCCATACGCACCGCCGTATCGTAGATCGCGGAGTCACCGTGTGGGTGGAATTTACCCATCACCTCACCTACGACCAAGGCTGATTTTTTATAAGCTCGAGAGGAGAAATTTCCCATCTCATTCATTCCATACAGGACACGGCGATGCACCGGCTTGAGGCCATCGCGTACATCAGGAAGGGCACGAGAGACAATCACCGACATCGAATAGTCGATGTAGGAGCTCTTCATCTCCTCCTCAATGTTTATTGGAATAATACGTTCAGCGTCCGCCATTTTGTCAGATTAAAGTGTATTCTTCAAAAATACGGCCTGATGCCCCCTTAAATTCAGTATTGACGCGGATTTTAGCCACGTTTTATGCACAATTTGCTGTTTATAAATGTTCTTTACCAAACAAGGCTAAGTGTTGGCATTGTATTGGTTACTTTGGAAGTATGGATGAGAATTTTTCCCCCCGCGTCAAAGACGTCATTGGTTACAGCAAGGAGGAAGCCCTTCGCTTGGGCCATGACAGTATTGGTACCGAACATTTAATCTTGGGCTTGGTCCGCGAAGGCGAAGGCTCCGCTGTGGAGATACTTCGCTCTATGGGCGTGGATTTGAGCGCCTTGCGTGGCAAAATCGAAGGCCTGACAGAATTAGGAGACGCGAGTTCCGCCCCGAGAAAGAACATCCCATTGACCCGCCCCGCGGAGAAAGCCCTCAAAACAACCTTCCTGGAAGCGAAACTTTATGCGAGTGCCGTCATACGTACCGCGCACCTCCTTTTGTGCATTCTACGCAATGAAAACGACCCTGTAACGGGCGTTTTCAAGAATATGGGAGTCGAATATGAATCCGTCAAGGCAGAATATCAGTCCAAATTCATGGATGATGCCAGTTCAAGTCGGAGCCAACCCACATCCGCGCTGCACGATGAAGAAGAAGATGAAAACCCCACTCCCCGCGCCTCTTCCAGAAAAGCAAGCGCGGACCCCAAGAGCAAAACGCCCGTGCTGGACAACTTTGGTAGGGACCTCACCAAATTAGCCGAGGAGAATAAACTGGATCCTGTGGTGGGGCGCGAAAAAGAAATCGAACGCGTGAGCCAAGTGCTTTCCCGTCGTAAAAAGAACAACCCCTTGCTGATTGGCGAGCCAGGCGTGGGTAAATCCGCCATTGCAGAAGGATTAGCCTTGCGGATTGTAAAGAAAAAAGTGAGCCGCGTACTTTATGGAAAGCGGGTTGTCACCTTAGACCTCGCCTCTCTCGTCGCAGGGACCAAATACCGTGGTCAGTTCGAGGAGCGCATGAAAGCCTTGATGAACGAGCTTGAAAAGAACGATGACATCATCCTTTTCATCGATGAATTGCACACGATTGTGGGTGCCGGGGGCGCAACGGGATCTTTGGATGCCAGCAACATGTTCAAGCCTGCCTTGGCACGCGGAGAAATTCAATGCATTGGAGCTACAACTTTGGATGAATACCGCCAGTACATCGAAAAGGATGGGGCGTTGGAGCGCCGATTCCAAAAGGTCATGGTGGACCCTCCCACCCCGGAAGAAACCCTACAGATTCTTGAAAATCTTAAGCCCAAATACGAGGAACACCACAACGTCACCTATAGCCCCGAAGCATTGGAGGCCTGTGTTCGTTTGACGGTTCGCTATGTTTCCGATCGCCATCTCCCCGATAAAGCGATTGATGCACTCGATGAGGCTGGAAGTCGGGTCCACATTACCAGCATTGTTGTGCCCGACGAAGTGGCTGAACTCGAAAAGAATTTGGAAGAAATCCGTCAGAAAAAAATGGAGGTGGTCCGACGTCAACGCTATGAAGAGGCCGCCAAACTTCGCGATGACGAAAAGAACATTGAAGGGGAACTCAGCAAAGCACAAGCCCGATGGGAAGAAGAGCTTCGCGAAAATCGCCAACCTGTAACTGAGGAGCACATTGCCGAAGTTGTTTCAATGATGACGGGTATTCCCGTTAAGAAGGTGGCCAAGCAAGAACTTGATAAGCTGGCCCAAATGGAGGACAGTATCAAATCAAAAATTATTGGTCAAGACACGGCCGTAAGCAAGGTGGTGCGTGCCATTCAACGCAATCGCGCAGGACTAAAAGACCCCAATAAGCCCATTGGATCCTTCATTTTCCTTGGACCTACTGGCGTCGGAAAGACGCAACTCGCCAAAGAAATTGCGGTACAACTTTTTGATTCGGCAGATGCTTTAGTTCGGATTGACATGTCAGAATACATGGAGAAGTTTGCCCTTTCGAGACTCGTTGGAGCGCCTCCAGGATATGTGGGATATGAAGAAGGTGGTCAGTTGACGGAAAAAGTTCGCCGAAAGCCATATTCCGTCGTACTTCTGGATGAAATCGAAAAGGCCCACCCGGATATTTTTAACTTGATGCTACAGGCGTTAGACGAGGGCCATATGACTGATAGCTTGGGACGCAAGGTAGATTTCAAAAACACCTTGATCATCATGACGTCGAACATAGGCTCGCGGCAGCTAAAGGATTTTGGCACGGGCGTAGGCTTCGGCACGCAATCGAGAGAAGGCAAAGCCGATGAACTAGCCAAGGGAGTCATAGAAAGCGCTTTGAAGAAGGCCTTTGCGCCAGAGTTCTTGAATCGCATTGACGATGTGGTCGTCTTCAACTCACTCGAAAAGGAGGACATCGCCAAGATTGTTAAAATCGAAGCCGCCGCATTGATTCGTCGTATGGATGCCATCGGTTATCAGCTGACTTTAGACGAAGAGGCCATTCACTTTATTGGGGAGAAAGGCTATGATCCCAAATACGGTGCTCGTCCACTCGCTCGAGCAATCCAAAAATATGTGGAGGATCCCCTCGCCGAAGAAATCGTTAAAGGCCAAGCTCACCCGGGCGACGCCATCTTCTTCTCGGCCGAACCCGAAGCGGAGGTCTTGAAACTTCGCATCGAAGCGTCGGAGCGAAATACTGACCATCCAGAAGATGCGGCCAAACCAAAAGCAAGCAAGAAAAAGGCGGCCAAGGATGAGCCAAGTGATTCAGAATCGGTTAAGCCTGAAGAACTAGAGGGAAAGTAGACCAGGAATCGTTCGGACTGCGCTGTACCGCTCGATCACCTTGTCGGCGGAAAGCATAAGCTCCTTGGCGGTGACACTGACGTAATTCCCTTTTGAGGATGCGCGGATGTGTATTTCTGCCGTTTCTGAATTAAAAAGACTCTCCAAATAGGCAATATTTTCATTGCTTGCAGGACAGACAAACTTAAACATGTAAATGCTGGGCCAAGTGTAGTTTTGTTCCAGCAACTCTTTAAACGCAATCGGATCCATATGAGTCCCCAAAGTAACAACGGAACTGCTCCCGTACGACGCATTGTTCTAACCGGCGCCCCAGGCACCGGAAAATCCACCGTCGTTCAAGCCATAGAGGCTCAAGGATTTTCAGTCATGAAGGAGGTTTCCCGTGAATATTGGGAGGAAACCGGCTACGGAGAAGGAGGAAATGATCCATGGAGAAACCTCATTGCATTTTCAAAGGCCATTTGGAAACTCCGAGCCGAACAACATAAAGCCGCCGATTGGCTCTCCGGTTCCGTATTTTATGACCGTTCACTCTTGGACATCCTGGCCTACATGGATGCCGGAGAAAAGAGCATCCCCGAAGAGATGGACCCAAGCAAATTCCCCTACCATCAGGATGTTTTCATCTTTCCACCCTGGGAAGAGATTTACCAAATGGACGAAGGTCGTTGGGAACCTTTCAGCACCTGCCATGCCATCCATCAATCCTTGGTCGACACCTACCAGGAAGCTGGCTATTCCCTAGTGATTGTGCCTCCGGGCAGTGTTCAAGAGCGCGTAGACTTCATGCTAAAACACCTCCGTGACCACTGAGTCGCTGCAGATTCTTTTAAAACGCATCTGGGGTTATGATACATTTCGCCCCGGACAGGAAGAGATTGTCCACCACATCGCCATGGGCCACCACGGCATTGCTCTTTTGCCTACGGGTGGCGGCAAGTCCATTTGTTTTCAGGTTCCTGGCTTAGCTCGAGAGGCCTGCACGCTCGTCATCTCGCCGCTAATTTCTTTAATGGAAGACCAAGTGGCTGACCTGCAACGTCGAGGCATTTCGGCATTGTCGCTCGCTGGAGACATTGACAACCGCGCGTGGGACCAAGTCATGGATCGCGCCATTGCAGGAGAGTTTTCCTTCCTATACCTCTCCCCTGAACGCGCCTTATCGGCCCGATTTATTCGACGCATACCCTATCTACCCTTAGGCTTACTTGCCATCGATGAGGCCCATTGTATAAGTCAGTGGGGACATGACTTTCGTCCGAGTTACACCCAATTAGGACGACTGCGCGAAAAAACGGCACACCTCCCCTGCTTAGCGGTCACCGCTTCGGCGACACCGGAAGTATTGCAGGACATTCAAACGTTACTACATCTCGAGGGGGCGCAGGTGTTTAGAAAATCCTTTGCACGTCCCAATCTAGCTATTCATGTGCATCATAGTCCGCAACGTGAACGCAGCCTACTTCAGTGGATTAAACCCGATCACGGTCGTCAAATTATCTACACACGCAGTCGAAGCCAAACCGCTCACTGGGCCAAACGCCTGGGCGACCAAGGTATCCCGTCAGGAGCCTATCATGCAGGAATGAGCTCAGCGGACCGAAGCCAGCAGCAAAAAAACTGGTCGGAGGGGGTTCAATCCACCATGGTAGCCACAAATGCTTTTGGCATGGGCATTGACCAAGCCAACGTCCGTCAGGTATTTCACATCGACATCCCCGATTCACCGGAAGCCTACTATCAAGAAATAGGGCGAGCAGGTCGAGATGGCGCTTCTGCCGAAGCACATTTCTTCTTGGACCCCCGGGTGGAGCAAAGTTTTCGAAAGCGCTTAAATGAAGAGGAGATTCGCTGGGAAGACCTGTCAAAATTGTACAATAGACTAGCCAGCCTTGGGCAAATTGCCGTAGGTGATGGCAAAGATTTTCGTCAGACCATTGATTTGGAGCAACTGGCAGAACAGATGGATCGGCCTCGTCGTTGGATTCATTTAGCGTTGCAAACTCTGGAGCGGGAAGGGATTTTTCGACTTCGCGACGGGTGGCAAAACCAATCCCAAGTGCACATGCTGCTGCATGGTGAGGCACTAGTTCGGGCGGCGGAGTCCATCCCCACTCATGCGCATGTCGCCTACGCTATTGCTCGAAAAGAACCCGGGGTAGGCCAATCGTCGGTGCCGTTTTCACCAAAAGCTTTGGCGTCTTCGCTCGACCTCCCCATTCCTGCCCTCTATGCGGCGCTGAACACACTTCAGCATGCCGGAATCCTGCGCTGGGAGCACGTCGAAAGCAAAACACAGATTATTTGGAGCATGGCACGGGAGGCTGAAGGCTATATGCCGATCCCAAGAAAAAAACTCGAACGTCTCATGACCGCCAAAGGATTGCGCGCTGAAGCCATGCTAGACATGCTTCATGGAAGCCAATGCCGGATGCGAAGTCTTCTAGCCTATTTCCAGGAAGAACTCACAGCGGATTGCGGCCGATGTGATCGGTGTACGGAGATCAGAGAACGGGGGCCCTTGGCCATTCAAGCGCATATTCTCACCATGCTCAAACAAGCTCCAGCCAGCGCGGCCTCCTTAACCAAAGCACTTCCAGACAAGGAAGCCCTTGTGGCACAGGCCCTGCGCGATGGAATTGAACGACATTTGTGGGAACGAACAAGCCAAGGCATCTACCAACTGACATGAACACCCGCATCATTTTCTTCGGTACCCCCGAATTCGCTTCGGCGACCCTTGAGGCCCTCGTGTCCACCCCTCAAATGGAGGTTGTTGCGGTAGTTACGGCGGCGGACAAACCGGCTGGAAGGGGATTAAAGGTGCAGTCATCGCATGTTTCAGACACCGCTGATCGGCTCAATCTACCTGTAATCAAGCCAGAAAGACTCAAAGATTCCGATTTTCTTGAGAACCTAGCGGCTTACAGCGCCGATGTATTTGTCGTCGTGGCATTCCGCATGCTTCCGGAAGCCGTTTGGAACATGCCTCCTTTGGGCACGTTCAATGTACATGCCTCTTTGTTACCTGATTATCGGGGCGCTGCGCCTATCCAATGGGCCATAGCCAATGGGGACCAGGAAACCGGTGTGACCACCTTTTTACTGAATGAACGCATTGATGAAGGCGCAGTGCTCCTTCAAGAGGCACTCCCAATCGGCGAAAATGAGCCCATTTCATCATTGTATCATCGCTTAAAAATCGCGGGGGCCGGCCTGGCTGTGCGCACAATTGAAGGCCTTTCTGCCGGAAATCTAGCAGCGTCAAGCCAAATAGTCTCAAATGACGCCCGATTGGCTCCAAAAATTTATCCACCATTTGGCCAAATTGAACTGTTGAAAACTTTAGAGGCCGTACATCATCGCATCAGAGCGTGTGATCCCTTTCCTGGGGCGAGTTTCGACTTAGATGTGGCCGAAAATGGACGAATTAAGGTTTTCGCTTCGGAGATTATTAATTATTGTAAATCAGAAGATTACAAACATAGTATTAAACTAATTATTACAGACAGCGGTGTGCATTTAACTCAGGGTGAAGGAGTTCTAAATATTCTAGAAATACAATGGCCCGGAAAGCGAAAAATGAAAACAATCGACTTCCTTCGAGGCTTTCGACTTAGAGGAAAATTTACCTTAAGCGCGTAAAATCGTCGTAAAGCCTTGTGTATACTGAGTATTCGATTATATTTGTTAGTGACCAAAACAAATTATTTAATCTTTTAAATCAAAAAGCATGAACAAGGCACAACTCATCGATGCCATTGCTGCAGACGCAGGAATCTCTAAGGCTCAAGCAAAATCCGCATTGGATTCAGTCACTAACTCTATCGGTGGCGCATTGGCTTCAGGTGATAAAGTTTCACTCGTTGGATTCGGAACATTCAGCGTATCTGTTCGTGGCGCACGTGAAGGCCGTAACCCACAAACGGGTGCGACTATCAAGATTGCAGCCAAGAAAGTAGCTAAGTTTAAGGCAGGTGCTGAATTGAGCGGAAAGCTATAATTCTACCCAAAATCACCTAAACGCAAAAGCCGCCCTCGGGCGGCTTTTTTTATGCTCTAAAACAAAGACCTCAAGCCTTCGCGTAAATCCGTTCAATGATGTCCACAACCTTCAAGCCCTCTAGGGCATTGGTTGTGATGGGACCTTGCCCGCGGAGGACCGCCATAACATTTTCATACACGTAGATATGATTCGCTGCAGACCCTTTGTACGGTCCATAGTTATTGGGCGGGTTGCTGGGTGCCAGTTCAGGCATCGCATACCCCTCAACATGGCAATGGGCCACCTCATTCATATACTGACCAGCCACCTTAATGGATCCTTTTTCTCCAATGATCGTCATGCTGGACTCTAAATTGGAATCCCAGACAGAGGTGGAATAATTCAACGAACCCACCCCTCCCTGCACCAAGTCAAAATGCACCATGCCTGAATCTTCAAATTCAATGCTATGCGCATGGTTGAAATTATTTAAGCGAACCGATGTCGGATGGATATCTCCAAAAAGCCAATAGAGGATATCAATGAAATGGCTAAACTGAGTGAAGAGCGTGCCACCATCTAATTTTTTCGTTCCATGCCAACCTCCAGTATGGTAATACCGATCGTCCCGATTCCAAAAACAATCCACGTGCACCTGATAAATCTCCCCAAGCAATTCTTGTTCTACAACATCCTTGAGCCATGCACTTGGAGGTGAATACCGATTCTGCATGACGCCAAAGACATACTTTCCCTTTTGCAGCGCAGCATGCAATACTTTTTCTGCATCGCTACGCTTGAGCGCCATAGGTTTCTCAATGATTGGGTGAGCCCCCGCTGCGATGACATGAAGGGCATGTTCCGCGTGAAATCCGTTAGGGGTAGCTATCGCAACCACATCCAACGAAGGATGCGCCTCCAGCATAGCCTTAACGGTAGCATACAGTGGAATGGCCTCGTCGAGACCCAATGCATCTGCGGGTAAAACATCACACAAAGCACTCAACTCTGCCCCAGGGAGATTTTTTATCATCTCCATATGGCGTTGGCCAATTCGACCACAGCCTATAACACCGAATGAAATGGTCTTAGAAATCATAATTCAAGGTTCAAGTCGCTGGGCATCCCAGCGATGATCTTTTAAGGTAAATGCAATTCGATCGTGCATCCGGCTTGGGCGACCTTGCCAGAATTCAATCCGCTCAATTTGTAGCGCGTATCCTCCCCAACCCGCTGGGCGATGCAATGCTTCATCCGGAACTTCCGACAAAGCTTGGAACTTAGTCTCCATCTCCGCCCGGGAGGAAATCGCTTCCGATTGATTTGAAGCCATGGCCCCACGCTGACTCCCTGGGGGGCGAGAATGGAAGTAGGCATCACTTTTCTCTTCAGAAACTTTTATCACGGAGCCGGAAATTCGTATTTGACGCTCCATCTCCCGCCAAAAGAACAAGGCGTGCGCCTTAGGGCGATGGGCCAAATCACGGCCTTTTTTGGAGGTGTAGTGGGTATAAAACACCAACGCACCATCCATGACATCCTTGAGAAGCACAATGCGCGCGTCAGGAAGGCCGTCTTCTCCGACGGTACTCAGTGCAAATGCCGTGGCATCTGCAGCACCAGTTTGTCGATAAGACTCGAGCCATTCCTTGAATAAGACCATAGGATTCAAGGATTTAGCCCCATCATCAAGCTGGTCAAACTGATACTCTTTGCGGTCGTCGTGTAAACTCATGGATATTGCTAAATTAGAGGATATGGCGCAGCCAATGGTACAACAGATTCGACGAGGACAGGTTTTATTAGCCCATCCCCTTTTGGAAGATGACAATTTCCAGCGCGGGGTGATTCTCATTGCAGATCATGACCACCAGGGCACCGTCGGCTTCGTACTGAACGATGCCACCGAGTACCTGCTCCCGGATGCACTAAAAGGCGATTGGCCCACCTTGCCCTTACACATAGGGGGCCCCGTTGATCAAGACTCCTTGTTCTTCTTGCACTGTCGACCTGATATCATTCCAGGCTCCCACTCCATAGATGGATTTTTGCATTGGGGTGGCGAATATGAGGTCATGCAATCAGCCTTGCGGAACGGGCAACTCCCTTCTGGACATATTCGTTTCTTCGCGGGGTACTCCGGCTGGTCACCAGGACAGCTAGAAGCGGAGATCGACGAAGGAAGTTGGGCGATCATACCCGGAAGCACGGTGAATTGCTTGAGTTATCAAAAAGACTTGTATCAAGCCCTCAAAGGGCAACTGCCTCCGGACTTTCGCCTGTGGAGCAATGCGCCCACAGAGCCCCAATTGAATTAAAACAACGAAGAAGCCCGAAGGGCATTCTGCATGCGTTCCGCTTGCGT
>JAHEGI010000012.1 GCA_024639785.1 Cryomorphaceae bacterium | reverse complement strand
ATTGGAACTCTTCAACTTCAAGCTTCAATACACCTGTTTCCGGAGGAAAACAGGGCACAATCAAATTGGTTTTTGACGAAGCCGTGTCCATAGGCCAAATTGTGGAAGTCCTATTTTCTACAGCATCAGCATATTTGAAGTCTACCGTAGGAACGGCTTCGTATACAGCTGGATCCTCTTTTGACTTCGATCCAAATAGCAATTACGATGAGGTATATGTATATCAATACGCTAGTGGGTATACCTTTTTGTCTGGAATTGCGTGGTCAAACAATGCCCCAACTAGTGGCCTGCCTCCTGGAATCCTGTACTCAGGAGCCTCTCAAAATTCGCTTCACAACGGCACGAATGGAAACAACCTAAAGTGCGGAGTTTGGACCCCAACAACGCCCTCCTCCACCATAAGTTTTAATGCTGCGTTGTCAGACTCATTTTACAAATTGGCAGACTGGAAATTTGTGTCCAGCAATACTTTGTCAAATGGCTATTGCCCGTGTAATCCCGACTCTGTGGGAACGGGAATTACCAATTTGTATGCGGTTGTTGAAAGTCAAATCGTATTTGACAAATACCTCTACAATGGCTTGGGGGCTTGGAAGCAGCACAATGGGGCGGCATGGGTTCCCTTAGTGGGTGGACCGGATTGGAGCACCAACACCCGAGTCAAGGAGGTTACTGTGCGCAAAACATTAACTCTTGGTTCTGCAGGAGGTTCAACCGTTTTTGAAAGCGCTAGACTGAATATCGAGGACACCGTTGGGAACGATGGTGTGGAAGTTATCGTGGAGTCTGGAAATCATATGAAGATTCACTATGCTTTGTCCTTTGAAGATGGGAACGCAGGGAGCAAGCCGGGAATACACTTGAAATCGTCAGTTTCTGGAAGCCAAACCTACTATGCCACCTTGGCCCCAACATCCGCCATGTTGGACGATACGGATGGAGACTTTATTTATGATCTAGTTGTAACAAAACCAGGATGGCATCATTTCCAAAGTCCCATTAGCTCAACCATCGGGGATGTTTCCATTCCTAGCGGGTCTTTTTCTTTTGTGGCAGGAGCTGTTGGAACAGGAAACTTTTTCTCTTGGGATGCGTCGACTGCCCAATGGACGGCAGCGACAACAGCGGAAGACTTCTCAAGTAAGCCCTACACGATCCATTTTGGCGCGTCCGAAGTGCCTTCGACTCTCCGGATTTCAGGGCCATTGGCAAATCCCAATCAAGATGCGGTTACAAATCTTGCGGCTACCTACTACAATCCATCGTCCAATGGAAATGTCCCTGGTTGGACAGCAGATGGGGATGATGGGTGGAATTTATATGGGAACCCTTATTTAAGCCCTCTTGCTACGGAAAGTTTGTTGGGAATCTTTGCTTCCAATGGTAACGGCCAAAGCAATAAAATGTCAGGCTTGGACAACAAGGTCTATGTCTGGCAACCGGACAATTCCGTGAGCAACCTTACAACAGATTACCGGTATCGATCATTCGACGGAACCACGCATGCCGGGGATGCTGGAGCAACCTACTTGCCACCTTTCCAAGCCTTCTTCATGCGCGCTCCAAGCACTTCGAGCGCAAAAGGATTTACGAAGTCCAAGAAGTACCGCAGCACTGCAGCCTTGACAACGTCCAATTCCATCCAGAATAAAACGAGCTCAGCCACAGGACAGTACACGCTTACCCTTGAAAAGGCGACGACGGGAGAATTCAGCAGTATCTACGCAGCGCCTTCTGGAAAGGAACGCGGTGTTGATTTATCCAGTGACATACTAGCGGGTATGTACAAGGAAACCGGCTTGGCGTTTGCCTATGATTCAATGCTTTTTGCGGTGAAATTTTGGCCTATCCCATCTGAGGACACGTCCTCCATCCCCGTATTAGTTTCTCACCCCACTCCGGGAGAGGCTTTCAAATTATCCAGCTCAGACCCCAACACGTTCTTGCTAGATAAGGCCCTGAATGTATTGCACTCTTTCCAGCAGGGGGACTATTTTTTTACCCACCAAATAGCGTATAATTCCACGCCTCGATTTACCTGGATTTTTGCGGGGAATGCGACGGTTGGATTGGAAGAGGAACTTTGGCAATCGGAGCCCGTGGTTATTTCTTACGGCGAGGGCTGGATAAAATTTTCGTACTCGGACGATGTAGATTTTACGCTCGCGGATATGCAAGGAAAAACGCTTCATTCAAGCCGAATGCAAAACGGTGAATACACCCTGGAAACCGCTTCGATGCCATCAGGTCTCTACACGATCAAGTCTAATGCGTTCAGCTCAAAATTCGTAGTGCGTTGAAAAAGTATCTAATGTTTTCTGCACTGTTGACTTTGGCGCTTTCCGCTACGTCGCAATCCATGGAAGGAACCTTTGACGAAACCTTCCAAGGCATGTTCGAGATGCCCGAACAACCCATTTACATCCCCGAAGGGGTGCAAGGCCCCTTGAATCCTGCTGTACCCTTAGACGGAGGTCTTACCGCCCTCTTGTTGGCAGGAGGGGCTGCAGGCTATAGGCAGTACAAAAAGAAAAAAGCATGAATGCTTTGAAAACTTGGGCGGCCTCGAACCGCCCTTTTTTGCTTTTTATTGGCCGGTTTTTGATCACCTTTTTTGGGTTGAGTTTTCTCTATAGTTTGTATTTGGTGTACACTGAAAGGCATGGAGACTTGGATTTAGTTACCTATTGGATCAGTCGTGGAAGTCATGAAATGGCGCGTTTTTTAGGAGTTGCTGACTGTGAGTGGTCATGCTTTATAGACGGGTGTTATGTGGGTAGACCTGGTCGAATGGTCAACATCTTGGAGGGCTGCAACGGCCTGCGATTAGCCATAGTCTATGGGGCCTACGTGATTGGAATTGGGGGCTGGAATTGGCGCTCCTTATTTCAAATGACAGTGGGCCTGGTGGTAGTCCAAATCTTTAACATTATCCGCATTGGAAGCTTGATCGCCTTGCGTGATTATGGCGGGGATATGTACTTCTACTTCATCAAGTATGTTTTTGGCGTGTGGATCTATGTCAGCATCATTGTTTTGTGGCTTTTTAAGCCAAGAATTGACCGATGGCTAGGAGCAAAGAATTAAAGGCAAAGGCCTTTTGGGCGTTTAGCATCGGCTACTTGATGCTGAGTATGCTATTGAGCATCATTGTCGGTGAACAAAGTCATGAGGCGGGTGTCCACAACTTATTGGAAGTCGATCGTGTATTGAATGCCTTCTACGCGGGCCTAAAAATTCTCATGGGTGCCGCTTACTTGTGGTTCCTTCGTAACAGTTGGCCTGAATTGGCGGGCCTACTTGCCTTCGCCTTGCTTGTGCGTTACTTCGCCGAAGGAACATTCACCATTGCTCTAATTGGAGCGATGATGGCAAGACGTGCGGTCGGAGCCTAAAGGATTACCAATTTTGGGCGAACGACTGACGCTCCTCTTCATTTAGATGGAGAGAAGCCGCCGATTGAAAGAAATTCATGTTCATTTCGCGACAGTAAACCATCATGCGCTCTTTGAGGAAAGTGTCCATTTCTTGATGACTCATGGGGGGATGTTTTGGTTGAGTCAAAGGTGTTTGGAGACTGTTAAACCCAGCTATGTTCTTTTTTATCAAATTGTAAATCAATAGATTAAGTCCTAATAGTTACGAACAATTTGGCATCAAAAAGTGAATAGTCCTGCGCCATTGAATCCCATCTAGGCGGATGGCGGGTGGGATTCGTGGCCGCTCGTAGATTTCAGGAAAGACCGGCGAGCACATAGGGCTTGACCTTCTGTCCAATCAAAGTGATAGACTGTTGGAGTTTTTCAGCAGAAAGGCCCGCGTTGTCCATTTGAAAGGTGAAGCGATCTATGCCTCCAAGTGATTCGCTATGACGAAGGATTTTTTGGGCGACTTGCTCGGGGGATCCTACGAGCAGGGCTCCCCAAGGCCCATTTTGGGCATCGAATCGCGCGCGGCTTACGGGGGGCCAACCGCGCTCTCGCCCAATGCGCGTGAAGGTTTCGGCATAGCCAGGAAAATAAGTTTCGACGGCTTCTTCTTCACTTTCGGCCACATAGCCCAAGGAGTGCAATCCTACGCGTAATCGTTTTGGATCGTGTCCAGCTTTGGCGCCTTCGCTTCGATACAAGTCAATGAGTGGTCTAAAGCGATGTGTTTCGCCCCCAATGACGGCAACCATGAGTGGAAGGCCCAATTGGCCGGCACGTGCAAAGGAAGCGGGGGTGCCGCCAACGCCGAGCCAAATGGGTAGTTCGGATTGGAGTGGTCGAGGATAAATCGCTTGCTTGTGCAAGGCGGGTCGGAAACGCCCTTCCCAACTGAGGACTTCGGAGTCCCGAATTTTTAGCAAGAGATCTAATTTTTCCGCAAACAAGGCATCGTAGTGCTCAAAGGCCAGCCCAAACAAAGGGAAGCTCTCCGTAAAGGACCCCCGCCCGGCGACAATTTCGGCGCGCCCACCGGAAAGGAGGTCTAAGGTGGCAAATTGTTGAAAGACTCGGACTGGATCGGCGGCACTCAGGACCGTCACAGCGCTAGTAAGTCGGATTTTAGAGGTCTTTGCCGCGGCTGCCGCCAAAATAATGGAGGGGGCAGAATCCAAGAATTCGGCGCGATGGTGCTCTCCAATCCCGAAGACATCGAGACCGACATGGTCGGCTAAAACCATGCGATCTAGTAACTCTTTTAAGGCGCGCTCAGGCGCATGTCCTTGTTCGGTCGAGGCGAAGCTGTCAATTCCAATTTCCATGATTGAAAGGTACAGGTCGATACGCGATGTACATTCGTTTTAAATCGGTAATAAGATGGAGCATATTGAACAGCATTTTTCCACGAAGTCGCTTGAACAGCGCACAGCGATGGTCCGAATGCGTGTTTTTTTACGAGGGCTTTTACCGGATGCTGAGGAAGTCATTTCCTACGGCATGCCCGCCTTTAAGCAAAAGAAAGTGTTGGTGTTCTACGAGGCATTTTCCAAGCATTTGGGCTTCTACCCGACGGGTGGGCCTATCCATGCGTTTGAAGCGGATTTAAAGGCTTCCGGGTTGGTCTACAGCAAAGGGGCGGTACAGCTCCCATTCACCGGAAACTGGCCTGAAGAGCTACTAGAAAAAATGGTCCAATTTCGCCAACAGCAAATAGGATGAAAAAGGGCGTCCTGGGTGTTGCTATAGGGATGCTCTCCTGGGCGTCTGTGCACGGACAGCAGGTGCTTTTCGCGGCGGGAGACCTGGGCTACGCCTGCTTTAGAATTCCTGCGATTGTGCAATGGGAACCGGGCGAACTGTATGCCTTTGCCGAGGGCCGACGTGAAAACTGCGCCGATTTTGGGGATGTAGATATTTTGATGCGCACAAGTGTGGACGGTGGTACCACCTGGTCTGCCCCTCGCGTGATCGTCGACAACGGAGAGCTCCAAGCAGGAAATGCTACCCCTATCCTGGATCGAATGGACCCCGCTTATCCGGAGGGGCGGCTTTTTCTTTTCTACAATACGGGAACAGCGTCCGAATACGATACCCGCATGGGCCTCGGCCGCCGTCGAGGGTTTTATACCACGAGCATAGACCATGGGCGCACCTGGTCGGATCCTGTGGACCTGTCCGTATCACTGCATATGGATGACCTTTCCCCCCATCCAGAATTGGATGCGCGCACCTGGGCGTTTGCACCGGGGCATGGACTACAGTTGACAAAAGGGCCATTTGCTGGGCGTCTTTTCGTCCCCATGAATCATTCCCTTGGCTTTCCGCAGTCCGGGTTTGCGGATTATCAGACCTATGGAGGGTATTCGGATGACCATGGCGCGACATGGAATCCCTCTCCGGACCTGCACATTCCATCTTCCAATGAAGCCATGGCTGCCCAAAGCGTGGACGGCAATTTGCTTCTTACGGTCCGAATGCAAAACCAAGGAATTAAACGCAAACTCATGGCGCTGAGCACGACCGGCGGGGCCTCATGGGACAGTACCTGGTTGGCGGGAGATCTAACTACGCCTATGTGCCAATCGTCTATTTGCTTTGTCCAAGGCCCTGAGCGCTCCGCGTTCTACCATGTCGGCCCAGCAGACACCGCGACTCGAAGTGGGCTAACGCTGTGGTCTTCGGAGCACGGAGGGCACCTATGGCAAAAGGAGGCCGTCATCTACGAAGGTCCTGCAGCCTATTCGGACATTGTTTCCCTCGGGGACATCGAACTAGGGGTTCTCTTTGAGCGAGACGACTACCGCGAGATTGTTTTTCAGCGGGTTGCCCTGCCTTAAGCATGAAAAAACCCCCGCCGGTTGGTCCGGCGGGGGTTTACTTTCTAGCCATTGGGCAGAGCCTGAGCCCGAGCCCTAAAGCTCGCTGGCTTAGCGCGCGATATGCAAGGTCTCGCTACCCTTGTGTGATGCGCTGCTCCAAACCACGAAGTACAAGCCAGGCGTGAAGTTGGAGGTGTTTACGTTGGGAAGGCGCGTCTCGTTCAAGTCCAAGATTCCTGCGGAAACCGTTTGGCCCAAAGCATTGATGATGCGGTAATCCGCGCTAGCATCTTTCACGCCTCGGAAGTCCATGGTCACGAAGTCGCTAGCAGGGTTGGGGTATAGCCCAATTCGGGGGACAAAAGTCTCGTCGAGGCCTACGGCACTTTGCGTTAGCTCCACGGATTGGTAGATCTCTTTGGTGCTATTATCCTGAATCCAAACCATGACAGCAAGGTCGCTAAACTCTTCCACGGTGTGGGCCACGGCATGGTTGACAGGAGCCGTAGCGTTAGCGGGAAGGGTGTAGCTGCCATTAAACGTGTAGCTCATCGTGTAGTTGATGGGCGTACCCTCGGTCATGCCGCTGATGCTGGTGCCGTTTTGATCCGGTACGAACTTCTTGAACACGTTGTGGAAGGACGTTTCGCCGTTGGACTTAACGTTGTTATCGGTGGTGCGCTCAAAGATGCCCACGTTCAGCGTCAGGTTCTTGTTGGTTGATACAAGCGGATCGATGGTGAAGTCCAGGTGCACCGTTTGGCTATCGACGTAGTAGAAGCCGCCAAGCTCTACAAAAGCGGGCACGGCTTTAAAGTCGTTTAGAATCGTTTGCGTGATTTGACCCGCGTGGCCGTTCCAACCGCCGTCGATTTGGGCATTTGGAACCGAATTCACCCCATAGTACGTGCGCTTTGTGCCGGCTTCCGTTGTGTAGTAGGGGTCGCCGCTACCGGGCCAAGACATTTGGTACTTGATGAAGTTGTAATCGCCGGCTGTCTGCTGACCCATCAAGTTGGTGAATGTCGTATTCGCTGGAGCGCAGGGACCACAGGTGCTGGAGGTGAATACCTCAATCAAGGGAGCCCGAACCGCCACCGCATTCACCACGACGACCTGCTTCACCACCGTATCGTTGTTGGGAACATCATCTGCGGACCCGTTGGGGTTGCTCGTCCAGAAGGTGACATCGTAGGTACCCACAGAAGAGGGCGTCCAGGCCGTGGGGTGCGTAATAGTTGCGGACGTGCCGGAGGCAATGTTTAAGCCACTCACTGCCGCACTCACAGGGGTGCCGCCGTTGATGCTGTAATTGGCCATGGCAGAGGTTACCGCATTGGAGCCGCCATTTAGATAATCCGCCGTCATGCTAAAGGGCGCGTTGCCCAAAATCAAGAAATCCGCTACGGTAACAGCATTACCGACCAAATTATTCGCGGGCTGAGAACCAGGAATAAACTCATAAAAGTGGTTGTCGGCAGGAGAGGCATCCGTTGTAGCCAAGGGGGATACGTTTGGAGAGCCTGCGACCGTGTAGGCGGTGCTGCTATTGACTTGAATACCAATTGAGAAGGACGCTGAAGTACAGCTGTTGCGCTGGTCCACGACGTAAATCTTGTTGGTCGTCTCTTCCATGACGATGCTCCAGTAGGTCCAGCAGCTGCTGCCGAAGGCATCGTAGGAGGCAAAGAAGACCCAGTGTTGACGGTTGGGGGCCGATCCAAATGTCTTTTTCACGATAATGTCATTGGCGCCAGGACCCGCAAGGCCCCAAATGCACACGGACTTGTCGGGAATGCCGCTGTTGGGCAAGGTGCCTTTGGTGTAGGAAGGAGGCGTCACGGCCGAAGTGTCAAAGGTCAAAACTCCAGAGGTGCTGACCTTGTAGTGGGTAACTGCCGAACCGTTGAAGTCAAAACTAAAGGGGACGGCATTGATGCTCGACCACTGGGGTGTGCTGGCACCTGGGCTTGAAATCGAAGTCCACGTGGTGGAAAGACCCCCTCCCACAGGGTATTCCGAATCAGCATTTAGGCCGCCGGGATTGCCATTGGTTGTGCTTGGCAAGTAGTAGTACTGCGCGTTCAAGCTGACTGCGCTAAGAACTACGGTCAAAAGGGTAAGGATGCGTTTCATAGGATATTAGGAATTGTAGTCTCGGAAGTTACAAAAAGAGTCGCTCTCGCCCCTTTCTTTTAAACTCAAAAGGACAGAGTGGCTAGCGGTATTCTTTGTTAGGATGTTTGGCGGCAATCTAATCCTCTAGGATGATCGCTCGGAAAGATTGTAAATCCTCAAAATAGCTAGGCCGAATACCACAGAAGAGATAATCAAAAGGACATTGGTTAAACCGCTTGTTCCAAATGAAAGTCGGATTAGGATGGTACAAATCACAAAGCCCGTATTGCGCAATATTTGCGTGTAGCGCTCCGTGTATTGAAATGAAAGAAGCAAAATGAAGACATCGGCTAAGATTAATAGTTCGAAAAAGTCATGATAGAAAATCGAGTCAATGTTTCCGAAGGAAGAATGACTGAATAGCTCGATGAGCCAATGACTAAAACTATAAACGGACATGCAAATCAAACAGGCGATCAAAATCAAACTGATGCCCTTTTTAGAATTAATAAATCGGTCGATTTTTTTTGAATCCCCGGTGATCACAGATTTTAAGCTGTCCTTTTTGAACTGATAAATCAAGAAATAAAGGATGAGCACCCCACCGAGATCATACATGAGATTCAAATTCTCAGTCGTGTCAAACCAACTGACATCGAGCGAAACCTGAGGGATGTCCCCAAAAATTCTCCGTATTAATATCAAAGAAATTATCTCGAATTGCTTAGACAGGGAGGTCGTAAACGAGCGGGGCAAATAGAGAACTAACAGATAAATCTCATAGATCAGGATAAAAGTAAATGGGGTGTAAATCGCTGAGATTGGATTTTCAAGCAATGGGAAGTCTCGAAGCACATTGATTAACTGAAACTTGAGTGAATAAATCAAGCCCAAGTGCAAGACAAAGCCACAGATGGAGAGCCACAAGGTGATACGTTCCAGAATAGCGCGTGCCTTTTCCGAAAAAAGGGTATCAAAAAACTGATTAATTAGCGTTTGCATCTTGGTTAATGTGTTAATTCATAACAACATACATTTAATAATAACCAAAAAATGGGGCTAATTGTTGTGGGAAACCAAAAGGGTCCCCTGGGTCAGATCATTTCTTGATGAGCTTTAGTTCTTGAATTCCCAGGGCTGATTGAATTCTCGCAACGTAGACGCCTGAAGAAAAGGGGCGCGAATCGATACGTAAAGGCTGGGAATCAGACGATGTAAGATCGAGGAGTAGTCGGCCATGAAGATCGTAGAGCAACACATGAAAGGCTTGCCCTTCTGGGCTGGAGATAGTCCAATCGCCCTCACTGGGGTTAGGAAATACACCGAAGGATGAAGGTTCCGAAGGTGTTTCCGAAGAGAGCGCGACATTGGCGAATTTGACTTCATCGAAATAGAAGGTGGACGATGCGCCCCCATTGCCCACATTGGTGCTGCCTGCCGTAAAGTCAAAGAGGAACGCCAATTTATTCAGATCCGTTGGGGCATTGGTGAAATCAAAGGAGAGCATTTCCCATTCACCCGATTTGGTCGTCTGAACGCTTCGCTCCTCGCCCCAAAAGGGTTTTTCGGCCTTTAGGGTGACATAGGTACCGATGGGTGCTGAGGTCCACACCTTCATGGTGATCACCGGGTGGTTGGCAAAGTCCAAGGTGTTAGAAAATTCAATGGCGCTTCCTCCGAAGGGCGCACCCAAATAGCGAACCAACTTACCTACCATGGCACTTTGGTTCAAGGGCTTGACATCTGGATTTGCAACGACCAATAAGGTGGCGCTTTCAAAACAGAAGAAATGATCGGCTGTTGTTCCCGTTTCAAACGTGATGGGCAAATTGGGGCGCAGGGGGGCAATGGGTGCGGCGACTTGTTCGATGTCGTCAAAATAAAAGGTCTTTCCTCCGCCACTCGTAAATGGTTGCGGCATGATAACAAGGTCCACACTTCCCGACGGGGCGGGAATGCCAAAATCAAATTCCAAGGTTTCCCACATTCCACTGACGGTGGTGACTGCGTCCACCTCACTAGTGTAGGGGCTTTCCAATTTCACTTTGATGACCGTTCCAACAGGCTCCGTGGTGTAGACCTTCATGGATAAGACACTGGTGGCCGCACTGTTAAAGTTGAGCGAGGTTACGTTGGTGATTTTTCCGCCGGCCCAAAGGTCCCCGGCAGTCACCTTGACAATTTTGGCTACTTGTGCACTGGAGTTCCCCGTGGAACTTGGGTTGCTGACAATCGTGAATGTGGCATTGTCATACCCGACCATGCCCGCCGTCGCAGATTCAAAGTTGAAGGGCAGGGTTTGGGCCCACAGTGCGCTAGTGGACGCAAGAAATAGGATGCAAAGCAGTTTTTTCATTATTCGAGCGTCTTGATGATTTAATTGAAAGCTGAAGAATCGGTGGGCGTGATAAGCCTATGGAGGGAAGGTAGAAAACTAAACGGGGAAAGCACTAAGTCTTTCTTGAAAACGTTGGTGCGCAATCAGGATAGATTATTCGAATAGAAAGAAAGACTCAATCGGCTGATTAAAAAGCCTGGACATTTTGAATGCCGTGGGTAAGCTTGGATCGAATTTTTCTTTTTCTATCGCATTAATGGTCTGCCTAGATACCCCGATCACGTCGGCTAATTGTTCTTGGGTTAGGCCTTGAAGTTTTCGAAATTCTCATACCTTATTCTTCATAGGTATCTTTTTCTATTTATGAATAAAGTTACCAAGTAGGTGACCCCTATAAAGCCTACGAGCGCCCCTATTTCCGCATCCATGGGGATTAGGTTGACCTGATCCATGAGAGAATAGCTAAGTCAGACGACAACGGTCAGCCCAAGCGTCAATCCCAAAGACTCCAAATGAATCTTACGCTCTAATTCGTCGAAGTGATTGAATAGTTTTCGATTGGCTAAAATCATAAGCGACCCCGTGAGGAGGTTGGTTCCTATGGCCATCGTTGTTAATACTTCGGAGGCATCCCAGAGATGCGAGGGGCCAAATGTGGCAACGGCCATAGTGGCAACCCAAAGCCAAGTCCAAGTAGTCATTTTGCCCATATCCGCTTTGGATCATTTGTTTTATATTGAAAAAATGAAAAAAATTCTACTCTCCTACGTATTCATTCTAAGTTTCCTCTCACAGGCTCAAACCCTTTGCAGCGAGGGTGTCGGGCATTATACAGCTGGAACACAAGCTGAACCCGAAGTGGTATTTGGAACCACTGGAAATGGGTTACCAATTATGGCCCCTCAATATGTGTATACCACCATAGGTCAAAACACCTCTTCAGATAGTTGTTTTGGACAACCGTGTAGCCATAAAATCAGCAATACCACCAATGAAGACACTTTGACGACGCATCTCACGTATTCCTTGACAGATTCGGTCGGTAATGTTTCAGACTTAAACTGCAGTTTAACGCAATATTGGAATGGCACGAACTGGCAATGGTTGAGCGAATCCTCACTTGGTCGTGAGGAGTTGAAACGGGCCAATGTGAGGGCATACCCAAACCCAAGTAATGGACGATTTACTATTTAAGGTGACAAGGAGGAGGATATATTTTATCAAGTCCTAGACAACCTTGGCCGGCTGATTGATATAGGAATCATACACGATGGATCCAAAGAATTTGACCTATCTGATCAGCCTAAAGGGGTTTACAGTATTCATGTTGTTAACGGGAACGGGACGAGGACTTTGAACGTAGTTATTCAATAGGCTAAACGATTCGCAAAAAGAAGCACGCTGGCATGCGGGACACGCTTAATAACCTTGTCCTCTGATTTTGATTAGGTCTACTAAGACGCACCAAAGGTTAATTCCTTCCAAACCCACTAATAGCAACAAAAAACCCCACCATCACTGGTAGGGTTTACTTGCTCCTCCTGCTGGACTCGAACCAGCGACCCTCTGATTAACAGTCA
>JAHEGI010000008.1:25481-52273 GCA_024639785.1 Cryomorphaceae bacterium | reverse complement strand
CTTATAGGGACACAAAACATACCCTATGAACCGTCGCGACTTTATTAAGAAATCGGCCCTCACAGCAGGCGCCTTTACCATTGTTCCCCGTTTTGTCTTAGGCAAAGGCTACACGGCCCCTAGCGATACCCTTTATATGGCGGGTATTGGCGTTGGAGGGCGTGGCGCTGGCGTGCTGCAAGGCCTGCATAAAACCGGAAAAGTCAAATTTGTGGCCTTTGCGGATGTGAATGATGAGGCTGCTGCGGATTCCTATAAGGCACACCCCAAAGCGAAGACCTACCGGGATTTCCGAAAGTTGTACGAAGCCCATGCGGATAAATTAGACGCCGTCTTTGTCGCGACGCCCGACCATACGCACGCTGTGGCGGCTTTGCCGTTTATGCGCGCTGGAAAGCATGTATATGTGGAAAAGCCCTTGACGCATACCATTGCAGAAGCACGTTTGATGCGCGAAGTGGCCGAAGAGAAGGGCATTGTCACCCAAATGGGCAACCAGGGCTCTTCGAGCGATGGCATTCGGCAAGCACGGGAAATTATCGAGGCGGACCTGATTGGACACGTTTATGAAGTAGACTGTTGGACAAACCGTCCTGTTTGGCCCCAGGGCATGCGCAGCATTACCTCGGGCGAACCCGTTCCATCCACCTTGGATTGGGACTTGTGGTTGGGTCCGGCAGCGGATAGACCCTACCATTCGGCGTATTTGCCCTTTAAGTGGCGCGGCTTCTGGGACTTTGGTACGGGTGCTATGGGCGACATGGGCTGCCATATTATGGAGACGCCCTACCGCGTGCTAGGAAGTCATTATTTGGGCTATCCCACAGCGGCAGAGGCATCGTGCACGACGGTGTGGTCGGGGGATTTTGTGGAGGCGGATTACGGTGAATTGTGTCCACCTTCGTCTATCGTTCGGCTCGAATTTGGCGGAGAAAAAGTCGCACTAAACTGGTACGATGGCGGATTGATGCCAAAACGACCCGCCCGCGCGCACAATGGTGCCTTCATCTTGCCGGATGAGGAGAAATTGGGCAACTGGGATGGCGGATCCATTTTCCATGGCGAGAAGGGCATCATGATAACGGATACGTATTCGGGCAATCCGCGCGTCTATCTGAATGACGGCACGCGACCCGAACTGCCCAAAGCCTACCTGCCCCGCGTGGAAGGCGGCACGAGCGGCCACATCGCACAATTCGTCGATGCCTGCTTGGCCAACGATCCCACCGCTGTGAGTTCGCCCTTCTCCTATGCTGGAGGCCTGACCGAGTCCGTGCTTATGGGCAATTTGGCGATCCAGGCCTACCAGCACAAAGTTTTGAAGCCCGGTAAAAAACTGGGCGATTGGGCCCCATTTGAGTATCCGGGCCGAATGAAAATGCTCTGGAACGGCGACGCCATGCGCATCGAAAACTACCCCGACGGGCAATCCTGGGTCACCGGTACCTACCGCGAGGGCTGGGGCTTAGGCTAGTCAAAGGGTTAAAGGGTATACGGGTGAAAGGGTAGTTTGGACGCATAAAACTGCCTTCCTCTAGCGCTTCCGTGCGCCGAAGGCGCTCCCTAGCTCCCTAGCCTCCTAGCTCCCAAGCGCGAGGGTGAAGCCCGAGCTTCATTCGGGAATGCGCACTACGCCGCGGGCCTTCTTGCTCTTTCCTTTTTTGTAGGTTTCGAATTGGTAGGCCATTGAAAGTAGAGCGGCCTGCCCGTTGAGGCCACCGGCCATGTAGCGGTTAGGCGACCAATTCCCGTCGTTGAAGGTGAATTGCATGTTGAAGCCGGGGTGTATTTCCGCCGCAACATAGAAGTCTTCATTGATTCGGTACTGGATTCCCAAAACATAAATGAGATTGGGCATGATATAGTAGTACTGGTTATCCATGACGGGAGGAACTTCAGACGTCGAGCGGCTCATGCTCATCTCCGCGCCCACAAGCGGCCCATGAAAGAAGCGAAGATTGCTATTGAGGTCTTTCCGCCATTCACGACCGATGGACCCGCCCAGGGTCATCCAATTTGATTGCTGCTGGCTGGGCTCGTAATAGTTGTGCCCAAATTGAATGTTGCCTAGCTGCAACCGCCAAACGGCTTGATCCGTTTTCCCGAATTTGTAGAGCGTTCTAAAATTCAAGGGCGCCCCGTACATGAAGCCATAGGACTGCTCCAATTGGATGCCGAGTTCGTGGTGGCGGGTGGTGGTTTGGGCCGAAAGCACACTCATTGCAAGAAAGCCTAAGCTGGCGAAAGCGGTACGAAGTTTCATAGGGCTATTGTTTACCCCAAACCTAATACAAATACCGGGCCGGGCAAGGTGGTTAAAGGGGAGTGGATTTCAGCGGGTCGTTATTGTGCCTAAAGATGGTATAGGATGCCAAATGGTGGCATTCGAGGCGAGGTACTAGGGGGCTCTCCCGCAAAACACCAACGAACCTTCAAACCAACAAACGGGCCCTTATACCCCTCTGACTTCCTTAAAACTCCAGAATCATCCCCAACGTGGGCAGGGTTCGGCCCGTATCGGAGCGCAAAAGCTGCATTTGGTAGCGCGTGGGGTCGTTAGGATCGAGCAAGGGCGCCTTGGTATCGGGATCGCGCACCACGGTGAGGTAGGGCATGAGAGGAATGTCCCCGCTGGCTAAATTTTGGAGATCCAAAAACCAGCTCAAGCTCCAGCCCTTGTGCGAATAGGTCTTATCCAGGCGGAAATCCAACTGGGTGAAGGGGTTCAAGCGTTGACTATTGACTTGCGCAAAGTCGAAGACCCCGCGCTGTAGAATGTCCCAGCTCGAAACGAGGGCCGAGGCACTTTCGTTGAAAGGGGTGTAGGGTGTACCGGAGGAGTATCGCCACTTGAGCCCCCATTGCCAGCCTCTGCCCCAGACTTTGCCAGTGGTTAGACTGAGGGTGTGGCGGCTGTCCCAAACGGAAGGGGTCCATTCGCCTGAAGTGGTTTGGAATTCGCTGATGCCGTAGTTGTAGGAGCCCATCCACCAGTACTTTCCTTTGAGCTTTTGCTGTAGGAAGAGCTCGAATCCGCGGGCGCGGCCCAAAGCGTTCGGAAGGGAGGGTTGGTCACCCACAGCCACATAGGCACCGATCGCATTGGCGTAGGCAATTTGGTCGTTCACGAGGAAGGGAGCGTTTCGGTAGCGCTTGCTGTAGACTTCCATGCTGACGCGGTAGGTCTTGCCGTTTTGGTATTCGACTCCAGCCCCAAGGTGATCCGTGGTCGTGAAGCGCGTGAATCGTCCATAGTTGTTGGCACGGTTGGCGGCCAAGAGAATGCCGGCAGGCATCTGCTGGTAGCGGCCGACATGGCTGTTGGCCGTCCAATGCGATGTGAGTTGGTATTTGAAGGATGCGCGTGGGGAGAGCTGGGCCAAGGGATTGACCATGTTCAAGTTGAAATTGGACGCGTCCATGCGGAGTCCCAGGTTCAGGGTGCCGCGGCCGTCCTGAGAAGTCTTTGCATAAGAGGTGAAAAGGCCTGCTTGGGAATAGCCAAGCGCAGTTTGCAAATTCGTGGTATCCACCCCCGCCAGACTTCCCTTGAGGGCCCACATGTCTACACCTAGAAGCACAGCCTCTAGGCTCCCTCCGACGGTGAATTTGCTGTTTTCGCCGTCCCATACACGTTCGTAGCGCAAACGGGTGCGGTCCTCGAAGGAACGGTAACGGAGCTGGCGGTCGGCCTCTTCGCGGGTGTTGCCTACAAATTTGTCCGCGTCGTTGGTGATGCGGTCATGACTGACGACCAAGGTTTGAACCCCATTCGCTCGGAATCGGCGATAGCGTGCACCAAGAACTTCGGTACTTTGTTCCCCCTCTGGGATGTAACCCACATTGTATAAGAGGGCATCACTGCCTCGGCCCTCGGTATAGACGCGGTAGGAATCCCATCCACCGACGCCAAGCACGGTCAGGTCCGCATGGTCACCGATACGCGTGTAGTATTTAAACTGGGCATCTTGGTAGGTGGGCAGAACGGGGATGTTGAAGAGCTTGAAGTAGTGTTGGGAGAAGCTGTTTCGGGCCGATACCATCAACCCAGAACGCTTGGACAAAGGCATTTCGACGGTTGCTCCCACGTCGGTCGCCCCCAAGGTTATGCGAACGCCGGGACGGTCGCTACGTGCTTGGCGCAAATCCAGCTCCAAAGCGCCAGAAAGCACGTTACTCATACTCGAAGGAAACGCGCCCGAATACAGAGCCGCCCCTTGAATGAAATCCATGTTGAGCAAACTGACCGCGCCGCCGCTGGCCCCTTGAATGCTGAAGTGGTTGATCGTCGGCAAATCAATGCCGTCCATGCGGTAGGCATTTTCGCTAGAAGCCCCGCCGCGAATCGAAATATTGTAGCCAAAACTAGACTTGGGCAGGACGCCCGGGAAACTCTGGATGGCCTTGCTGATGTCCAAGGTGGCGCCGGGCATGCGCTGCATTTCGGACCAGTTGATGTTTTTGATGGAAAGGGGCGTTTCCTCCGTCGTTTTAAACGCTTGAGCGCTGACAGAAACTTCGCCTAACTCCAATCTTGGGCGCTCCACTTCGATGCGCAGCTCTAGGGGCTTTACCCCATTGAGCATTTGCTCGTGCAAGACTTTGAAGGACTGCCCGTCCGGGCTGCTGACCCGAATGTTACAGAGTCCACTGGGAAGATTTCCAAAAGAGAATGCGCCTGATTGGGTAGCCGATTGCTCGGCTCTAAAATCCCCCTGGACCACGGCCACCCGGTAGCCCGCTGCGGGGTCCAAACTTCCTTCAAAAACAATCTCACCAAGGAGGACGGCATTTTGAGCATACAGGGCAGAAGAGCCTAGCATCAAAACAATAAATACCCGAATAAGTCTTTTCACGCGGCGAAATTACCTCGTCGAATGGTGGATAAATACCCGAAAAAAGAAAAAAATAGCCCTACTGATTGTACTGGTTCATAGCGGTTTGAGGCCCCGCGAGTACGTAGGTTTCGAGCAGTTTAATGGCGCGCTCAATGCCCGGAGTGACAAACTCCATTTCTGTTTCTTGCCAGCGTCCCAAAACAAAGTCTACTTGGTGACCTTTTGGGAAGTGCTGTCCAATGCCAAAGCGCAAGCGGGCATAGTCTTGGCGTCCTAAAACAGCCTGGATATCCTTGAGTCCATTGTGGCCGCCATCGGAACCCTTGGTTTTGAGGCGAACGGTCCCCAAGGGCAAGGCCAATTCATCGACCAAGATGATGATATTTTCAAGGGGAATTTTTTCTTCTTCCATCCAATACCGAACGGCCTTCCCACTCAAATTCATGAAGGTGCTCGGTTTAATCAGGATGACGGTTCGCCCTTTGATTTTGACTTCGGCCCGGTCCCCATAACGTGCCGGGCTGAAAATAGACGTGGACGCCTGAGCCCAGGCGTCCACGATATCAAATCCTATATTGTGGCGGGTGTGAGCGTATTCCGAACCCGGATTGCCCAATCCAAACACTAGGTATTTTCTCATTCAGCAGCTGCTTCGGTAGCTTCAGCGCCTTCAGCAGCAGCTTCAGCGCCCTCAGCACCTTCTTCTGTTTCATCTTCGTCTTCAGCCACAGCCTTACGAGACATTTTGATGGTAACAACCACAGCGGCTTCAGCATTCAGAACTTCAAATGGCTTGCCCGCCTTCACATCGCTTACGCGAATAGACTGGCCAATGCGCAATTCTGTGATGTCGTGCTCGATGACCGAAGGAAGGTCATTGATATGTCCTTTGATACGCAATGAACGCAATACAGACTTCAACTTACCACCGTTACGGACACCGCGAGCATTTCCCGTCATGACAACAGGAACATCAATGGTCACGGCCTTGCCTTCAACGACTTCGATCAAGTCCATGTGGCTCAATTTGTCTGTTAAAGGATCAAATTGCATGTCTTGGATAACCGCTTGAATGGTCTTGCCATCAAGCTCGATGTGTGCTACACGAGCTTCAGAGGTGTAGACCAAATCACGGAAGGCCAAAATGGGAGCGCTAAAGTGAATAGGCTCTTGTCCACCATAAATAACGCAGGGGACGTCACCTGCTGCACGTACAGCTTTGGCAAATTTGCTGCCGAGTTCGGTGCGAACGCTTCCTTTAATCGTAACGGATTGCATGGGATGGAGATTTCAGAGTTTACATTAAGAAGTGGCCGCTGATGGACTCGTTGGAGTTCACTTTGTGCATCACTGCGGCAAAAAGGTTAGCGACGCTGAGGACGCGAATTTTTTTAGAGGCATGCGCCTGAGGAATCGTATCGGTAATGACCAACTCTTCCAACGCGGAGTTTTCGATGCGCTCGATGGCATTCCCCGAAAGAACACCATGCGTGCAATAAGCGCGAACGGACTTGGCGCCTTGCTCCATGAGCATATCCGCCGCCTTGGTCAAGGTGCCTGCGGTATCCACCATGTCGTCCAAAAGAACCACATTGCGTCCGGAAACATCGCCAATCACAGTCATTTTGTCGATGACATTGGCTTTTTTACGTTGCTTATAACAGATCACCACATCCGCGCCCAATTGGTTGCCGTAGGCTGTGGCCCGCTTGGATCCGCCCATGTCGGGGGAGGCAATGGTTAAGTCATCCAACTTCAAGGACTCAATGTCCGGGACGAACAAAGAGGAGGAGTAGAGATGATCTACGGGAATTTCAAAGAACCCCTGAATCTGATCTGCGTGCAAATCCATCGTCATCACACGGGTTGCTCCAGCGGCTTCCAACAAGTTGGTTACCAGCTTGGCTGTAATGGGAACGCGCGGCTGATCCTTACGGTCTTGACGCGCATAGCCGAAATATGGGACGACTGCCGTAATGTGTCGCGCCGAAGCACGCTTGGCCGCATCACACATTTGCAAGAGCTCGAAGAGGTTTTCAGAGCTTGGCATGGTGCTCTGGATCAAAAAGACCCGACTTCCACGCACCGACTCCTCGAAAGATGGAAGAAATTCTCCGTCGGAAAAACGCAGCACATTCACCTTGCCAAGCGTCGCGCCATAGGCGTCTGCAATAGCAGTAGCCAAGCCTTGTGTGGCTTGTCCAGCGAAAATTTTTGCTACAGGTTCCATTTTTTTACCAATTCGGGGGTGCAAATGTATGCAATTTGTGTGTATGTTTGCGCTCCACAATTGCCCAGGTGGCGGAATTGGTAGACGCGCACGACTCAAACTCGTGTTCCCCTGGAGTGCGGGTTCGATTCCCGCCCTGGGCACTTACTTCAAACAAGTGCTCGCAACCTCATGAATAAACAGGAAAAATACGACCGAGCCTATCTACGGATGGCTGCGGAATGGTCGCAACTTTCCTATTGTGAGCGCCGAAAAGTGGGGGCTTTAATTGTGAAAGGCCGAATGATTATTTCGGACGGCTACAATGGCACTCCTTCTGGTTTTGAGAATATTTGTGAGGACGACGCAGGCTTTACTAAGTGGTATGTCCTTCATGCGGAGGCCAATGCCATACTTAAAGTGGCAGGATCCACGCAAAGCTGCGAAGGATCGACCCTCTACCTCACGATGTCCCCATGCACCAACTGTAGCAAACTGATCCACCAAGCGGGGATTAAGCGCGTGGTCTATGCCTCTGAGTATAAAGATCTTTCTGGAGTCGAATTCCTTTTGAAGGCTGGAGTGCAGGCAGACTATCTGCCGCCGTTGGCGTCCTAAATCCCCTTCTGCTCTGTTTAAACCACCTTTGGAGGGATGCTTGACCCTCATGGGGGTCATCGTTTTTAGAATAGAAAGCAAAAAAAAAGCCGCCCCTAGCGGAGCGGCTTTCCAAGTTCGAAACTGTCGAATATTATTCAGCAGCAGCCTCTTCGCCTTCAGCGGCAACTTCCTCAGTAGCCTCCTCAGTAGCTTCTTCAGTGGCAACTTCCTCAGTAGCCTCTTCAGTAGCCTCTTCAGCAACTTCTTCTGTGGTCTCTTCAACAGCAGCTTCTTCAGCGGCATTGTTACAAGCAACAAAGGCAACCATGGCCAGTGCGCTTAGAAAAAAGCTTACTTTTTTCATAATAATTGGGTTTTTTTTTAGGTTGAGATCTCAAAATCTTAATTCAAAGGTATATAAATATTGCAGCCATACAAATGAGGGCCAAAATATTTATGCTTTCCGCAATAAGGACTCCATCGAAGCAATGTCCTTGATAATCAGTTGCAATTCACTCCGGTGAACGCGCTTCTGTTCCATACTATCTCGGTCGCGGATGGTTACCGTACCATCTTCCAGACTTTGATGATCAATCGTGATACACAAAGGGGTTCCAATAGCATCCTGTCGGCGGTACCGCTTTCCAATGGCATCCTTCTCGTCAAAAGCAACTTGAAAGGCAAATTTGAGGTCCGAGTGAATGCTCCGAGCGAGCTCGGGCAATCCATCTTTTTTCATCAATGGCAGAATAGCGGCCTGCGTAGGGGCTAGGGCGTGGGGAAGGCGAAGCACCGTGCGGACGCTTCCGTCCTCTAGGGTTTCATCTTCCAGGCTCTCACTTAACACACTTAAGAACATCCGGTCTAGGCCAATCGAGGTTTCCACGACGTAGGGGGTGTAGTTCTCATTGGTTTCCGGATCAAAGACTTGTTGCTTTTTGCCCGAGAACTCAGCATGGCGATTGAGATCAAAGTCGGTTCGGCTATGGATGCCCTCAATTTCTTTGAATCCAAAGGGAAATTGGAATTCGATGTCTGCGGCCGCATTGGCATAGTGAGCCAATTTATCATGGTCGTGAAAGCGGTAGTGGCTTGCATCAAAACCTAAGGCTTGGTGCCAGCGCAGACGAGCAGCTTTCCAGTGCTCATACCATTCCATTTCAGTGCCAGGCTTCACAAAAAACTGCATCTCCATTTGCTCAAACTCCCGCATGCGAAAAATGAACTGTCGAGCGACAATCTCATTCCGGAATGCTTTACCGATTTGAGCAATTCCAAATGGAATTTTCATGCGCCCAGTTTTGTAGACATTCAAGAAGTTCACGAAGATGCCTTGTGCTGTTTCAGGTCGGAGGTATAAATCGCTTGCTCCTTCTGCGACAGAACCCATTTTGGTAGCGAACATCAAATTGAATTGACGTACTTCCGTCCAGTTGGCGGAACCACTGACTGGGCAGGTGATCTTTTCGTCCAAGATGATTTGTCGCACCGCATCCAGGTCTTCCGCTTCCATGGCGGACACATAACGCGACATCACGGCCTCTGCGGACTCGAGATAGCCTACAACACGTGGATTGGTGCTGCGGTATAGGTCCGCATCGAAGCTATCCCCAAAGCGTTTAGCGGCCTTCTCCACTTCTTTTTCTGCTTTTTGGCGAAGCTTTTCCGCATGCTCTTCCAGCAAAACATCCGCGCGGTAACGCTTTTTACTGTCCTTGTTGTCAATCAACGGATCATTAAAGGCGTCGACGTGGCCACTAGCTTTCCACACCGTAGGGTGCATAAAAATGGCCGAATCCAATCCAACGACGTGGTCGTTTAATTGAACCATGGAACGCCACCAAAAACTCTTGATGTTGTTTTTGAGCAAGACACCATTTTGACCATAGTCGTAAACGGCCGAGAGGCCGTCATAGATTTCACTGCTTTGAAATACAAAACCGTATTCTTTGGCGTGGGATACGACGCGCTTAAAGGAATCTTCAGGAGAAAGGGCCATACTAGGAGGTCAAATTGTGAAGAACAAAGTTCGGGACTTTTGAGCAGATGCTCGCGGGGTGAATTAAGCGATGAGGCTTCCAATATTCGCCGTAAAAAGGCGGACGGCAATCGCCATCAATATGATTCCAAACACTTTGCGAACAACCGCAATGCCATTCTTGCCTAACCAACGTTCTAAGTGTTGGGTGTTTTTTAGAACTACAAAGACCAAGGCGGCATTGATCAAAATGGCCACAAGAATATTCTCCGTGGCATATTCACTGCGGATGGAAATCAAGGTGGTCAATGTCCCCGCCCCCGCAATCAAGGGGAATGCAATAGGTACAATGCTCGCAGACTCGGGTTCCGCCTCGCGGTAGATGCGCACCCCTAAGATCATTTCGAGCGCCAGGAAGAACAACACCAAAGAGCCCGCCACGGCAAATGAGGCAACATTCACCCCAAATAAGCCCAAGAGGTCTTCCCCCATAAAGAGAAAGAGCACCATGATGCCGGCGGCGGCAAGGGTGGCTTTTTCACTTTGAATATGGCCCACTTTATCTCGGAGAGAAATGATGATGGGAATGCTACCTATAATATCAATGACCGCAAAAAGGACCATCGTGGCGGAGAGGATTTCGGCGAAATTCATGACTTGTTGTGTTGGCTGCAAAGGTAGACCTTTGAGGAATGATACAGATTGGAGAAACCATAGTTTCGCAGGTGGCGTTTGAGCATGCATTTTGCTGCGACTTGTCCAAATGTCAAGGGGCTTGTTGCGTCGAAGGCGATGCTGGGGCGCCCTTACAGGAATCGGAAGTATCCATTTTGGCATCGATTCAATCGTCGATTCGACCATTTTTACGCCCAGAAGGAATTGAAGCATTGGAGGCCCAAGGGCCTGCGGTCAAAGATGACGATGGAGAGTGGGTCACCCCGCTCGTTGCCGGCAAAGAATGCGCTTATGTGGTCTTTGAATCAGGCATTGCGAAGTGTGGAATTGAGCAAGCGGCCGCCGCAGGAGCCGTGGACTGGCCCAAGCCAATTTCCTGCCATCTCTACCCCATTCGGGTGACGAAATATGCTGACTTTGATGCCTTAAATGTGCATCATTGGAAAGTCTGCGAACCCGCATGCAGCCTCGGTCAAGAACTTAAATTACCGGTATTCAGGTTTTTAAAGGGGGCACTCGTTCGGGCCTATGGGCCAAAGTGGATGGAGGAAGCGGAAGAAGTCTATTCCTTCCTTCAGACGCGCTCAGAGGATTGAGGTTATTAACAATTGATGTGAATTTCTTTAGGGTCTGAGGTCAAAATTTCATTTGCGCAATTCGGACCCCCTGAATTTTGGGGATTTGCCCTATCCTAGGGTGACTAAGAATGTTGAAAACTACTCCTCAATGTTCAAATCTATCGCTTGTGATTCCCCCCCTCCTTTCCAAGATTTGTAAAGCTCATCAGCGGACGTCTTCCCCCGTCACTCCGACATAGACTCTGCTAAAATGCACCTAAAACATACGTAACCATCTCGCCGTGAGGCGATTAACGCTATAAAACTATGAGCGCAACGAACTCTGCTGTAGAACCCATTTTATCGGAAAATCCAAACCGTTTTGTCTTGTTTCCTATTGAACACAATGACATTTGGGACATCTATAAAAAGGCGGAAGCGTCCTTTTGGACGGCAGAGGAAATCGATTTGCACCAGGACTTGACGGACTGGGAAAACAAGCTCACGGCAGACGAGCAGTACTTCATTAAACACATTCTGGCCTTCTTCGCTGCCTCTGATGGTATCGTGAACGAAAACCTCGCTGAGAATTTTGTGAATGAAGTGCAGTATACGGAGGCGAAGTTCTTCTACGGGTTCCAAATCATGATGGAGAACATCCACAGCGAGACGTATTCGCTCTTGATTGACACGTATGTGAAGGACAAGACCGAGCGCAATAGATTGTTCAATGCTATTGAGACCTTCGATGCCATTAAGAAAAAAGCCGATTGGGCTTTGCGTTGGATTGATTCTCCGTCATTTGCCGAGCGCTTGATTGCATTTGCCGCCGTAGAAGGAATTTTCTTCAGTGGCGCGTTCTGCTCTATTTTCTGGATGAAGAAGCGTGGTTTGATGCCCGGCTTGACCTTTTCCAATGAGCTGATCAGCCGAGACGAAGGCATGCACTGTGACTTTGCGGTTCACTTGCACAATCACCACTTGGTGAATAAAGTGCCACAAGAGCGTATCACCCAGATCATTACAGAGGCTTTGACCATCGAGCGCGAATTCATTACCGAATCCTTGCCTGTTGATTTGATCGGAATGAATAGCCGTCTAATGGTTCAATACCTCGAGTTTGTTGCGGACCGCCTTCTTGGAGAATTGAACTGCCCAAAAGTGTATAATTCAGAGAATCCTTTTGACTTCATGGATATGATTTCATTGGAAGGAAAGACGAACTTTTTTGAAAAGCGTGTTTCCGATTACCGCAAAGCAGGAGTGGGAATGGAACAAGAAACCACGGCGGAAACCTTCAAGTTTGACTCAGACTTCTAAGCAGCAAATTCATGATGCACGTACTAAAGCGAGATGGCCGCAAGGAAGCCATCAAATTTGACAAGATTACAGCCCGAATTCAGAAGCTGTGCTATGGCCTGAGCCCCTTAGTGGACCCGGTAGCCGTTGCGATGCGTGTCATCGAAGGATTGTACGATGGAGTCACGACGTCGGAATTAGATAGCTTGGCGGCAGAAACCGCGGCATCCATGACGGTTCGCCATCCAGACTTCGCGCAATTGGCAGCGCGTATTGCGGTGTCCAACTTGCATAAAAACACCAACAAGTCCTTCACGGAGACGATGCGTGACTTGTATACCTACGTGAGCCCAAAAACAGGTTTAGCCGCTCCATTGATTGCGGATGATGTGATGGAAATCATCGAGGCGAATAGCGAGTTGTTGGATTCAACGCCGATTTATGACCGCGATTTCAACTACGACTACTTTGGCTTCAAAACCCTAGAGCGCTCCTACCTCCTTCGCACCAATGGGGAGATCGCAGAGCGTCCTCAGCAAATGTTATTGCGCGTCTCTATCGGGATTCACAAGGAAGATATTCAAGCGGCCATCGAGACCTACGACGGCATGTCCAAAGGCCTCTATACGCATGCCACGCCCACGCTTTTCAACGCGGGAACCCCGAAGCCTCAGATGTCGAGCTGTTTCTTGCTTCAAATGAAAGATGACAGTATTGACGGCATCTATGACACCTTGAAGCAATGTGCCAAAATCAGCCAAAGTGCTGGAGGCATTGGCCTAAGCATTCACAACATCCGTGCGACAGGATCGTATATCCGAGGCACGAATGGAACCTCAAACGGATTGATTCCATTGCTGCGGGTATTCAATGATACCGCACGGTATGTAGACCAAGGCGGAGGCAAGCGCAAAGGCTCCTTCGCGATGTACTTGGAGCCATGGCATGCGGATGTGTTTGACTTCTTGGACTTGCGTAAAAACACAGGTAAAGAGGAGCAGCGCGCACGCGATTTGTTCTACGCTTTGTGGATTCCAGATCTGTTTATGCAACGTGTAGAGGAAGATGCTCAATGGACGCTGATGTGCCCCAATGAGTGTCCCGGTTTGTACGATACGTATGGGGCAGAATTTGAAGCGCTTTACACACGCTATGAAAAGGAAGGCAAAGGCCGGAAAATCATAGCAGCCCGCGAGCTTTGGACCAAGATCATGGAAGCCCAAATTGAAACGGGCACGCCCTACATGCTCTACAAGGACGCCTGTAATGCCAAGTCCAACCAAAAGAATCTAGGAGTTATCCGCTCCTCGAACCTCTGTACGGAGATCATTGAGTACACCGCTCCGGATGAAGTGGCCGTATGCAACTTGGCATCAATTGCCCTCCCCAAATACGTGGAGGACGGGGCATTTGATCACCAAATGTTGTACGACATCACCTACAAAGTCACTAAGAACTTGAACTGTGTAATTGATGTCAATTACTATCCAGTTCCGGAAGCCCGGAATTCGAATATGCGCCACCGTCCCATTGGATTAGGGGTTCAAGGTTTAGCGGATACCTTCATCAAACTGCGTTTGCCCTTCACGAGCCCTGAGGCGCGCCAGTTGAATAAGGACATTTTTGAAACCATCTATTTTGCAGCAGTTACAGCTTCATGCGATTTAGCTGCAGAACATGGGGCATATGAGACCTACGAAGGTTCGCCCATTTCCAAGGGAGAATTCCAACACAACCTGTGGGGTGTGGATGAAAAAGACCTCAGTGGACGATGGGATTGGGCTGCATTGCGCAAAAAGGTGAAGAAAAATGGGGTGCGCAATTCTTTGCTGCTCGCACCAATGCCTACAGCGTCTACTTCGCAGATTTTGGGCAATAACGAGTGCTTTGAGCCGTACACGAGCAACCTCTATACTCGCCGTGTGCTTTCTGGTGAGTTCATTGTAGTCAATAAACACCTCTTGGTGGATTTGGTCAAATTGGGCCTTTGGAACGAGGATGTGAAGAATGCCATTATGGCGAATAATGGCTCCATCCAGAGTATTGAGGGCATTCCAGAAAACATTAAAGAGCTGTACAAGACGGTTTGGGAGATGTCAATGAAGGATATCATTGACATGGCAGCGGATCGTGGCCAGTTCATCGATCAGAGTCAGTCACTCAATCTATTTGTGGAGTCTCCGAACATGGGCAAGCTGACTTCCATGCATTTCTATGCTTGGAAGAAGGGTCTTAAGACGGGTATGTACTATCTGCGCACGAAAGCTGCGTCAGCGGCGATCAAGTTCACGGTCAAAAAGAAGGCAGAAGCAACGCCAGATTCAGCTGAAGTATTTGCGGAAATGCCTAACAAGGGCCTAGCAGAAGCGGCTCAGGTTTCGGTGGAACCAGCTAAAGTGTACTCTTCCGAGGAAGCGATCGCCTGCTCGATTGATAACCCAGACGAATGTGAGGCTTGTGGTTCATGATTTGACCTCGAGCATTCAATGAAAAGAACTCCGCCTCGTGCGGAGTTTTTTTGTGTTAATTCTTTGATCAGAGACTTAACGTATTGTTTATTAGGATAATAATCTTAAATTCATAGAACCTAACAATACGAAAACATCCTATGGCAACGCGTGACGAACGAGATCGCACTACACCCGAAGCCCGACTAAGCCGTAAAGAGCGCATCGCCGCACGACGACGCGCGGAAGCGGAGCGGGATAAGGCCTCCCTATCTACGACTATTATGGTGGTGGTGTTTATAGTGGCGATTGTAGGTTTTGCTATCTGGCTCACTAGCTGAGCCGGGTTGTACCTTCGCGCTAGATGAAGCGCGGACTAACTATTATTGGGGCAGTAATCGGATGGATTTTCGGTAGAGGGCCCATAGGAGCCATTTTTGGCGCGGCCGTTGGGAATTTTGTCAGTCAGTATTTTACTTCGGATGAAAAATCCTCTCTGGGAAATGGAGGGGAGCAAGAATTTCATGCGAGTTTGCTCGTTTTAGCCTCTGTGGTGATCAAAGCAGATGGCCATGTGGATGAGCGTGAACTCCAATTTGTGCGTGCCCATTTCAAGCGCTGGTTTGGAGAGGAACGTGCGCAAGAGAGTTTTAAAGCCTTTAAGCGTCTAGTCGAAGAAAAGCCATCTATACCGGAGGTTTGTGCTCAGGTGCGGCGGCGGATGAATATCCAAGGTCGGATTCAATTAGTGAGCTTTTTGTTTGGATTGGCCCATGCGGATGGCCAAATGACCCAAGAAGAGCGACAACAAATCACCCGAATTGCGGGTTTATTAGGTATACACCCCCAGGATTTTCAACGAATGGAGGCGGTCCATAAACCGGCGGCACCCAATGCGTATGCGGTGCTTGGGGTAGATAGGAATGCCAGTGATGCCGATGTCAAAAAAACCTACCGCTCTCTCGTCAAGAAATACCATCCCGATGCATTGCATGGCCTGGGAGAAGATGTGGTGAAAGAAGCTGAAGGCACGTTTAGAAAAATCCAGCAGGCCTATGAACAGATCTGCCAAGAACGAGGAATAAAATGAGTTTCCGCGAGCCGATACAGCAGGAATTAACCCGATTTGATGAGTCCTTTCCCAAGGCCTTCAGCACGAAGGTGCCCTTGATGGATTTGATCTTGCGGTATGCCGTCAAACAAAAGGGCAAACGCCTCCGCCCCGCGCTGGTTCTACTTACGGCCAAAGCATTTTCGCCGGATGGGGTGAACGAGCGGGCCTATCGGGGCGCGACGTTGGTGGAATTAATGCACACCGCAACCCTCGTCCATGATGATGTGGTGGATGATGCGGCCACACGCCGCGGGGCGTTCAGTATTTCCGCCCTTTGGAAGAATAAAATTGCCGTCCTGGTGGGGGACTACATGCTCTCCCGCGTTTTGCTTTTGGCCGTGGAACACGAGGACCACGATTTGCTCAAGTATGTCAGCCGAGCTGTGAAAGAAGTGAGCGAAGGAGAGTTACTTCAAATTGAAAAGGCGCGCCGGCTCGATATAGATGAGCGGGTATACGATTCCATCATTCAGAAGAAAACCGCTTCACTCATGGCTGCTTGTTGTGCCGTTGGAGCAGCAGCCTCGGGCCAAAATGAAGAAGTAATCGAGCAATGCCGAATTTTTGGTGAGTCCCTGGGCATGGCCTTTCAAATCCAAGATGACCTTTTGGACTACCACCACTACGGCCAAAGTGGCAAGCCCACCGGAATCGATGTGAAGGAGCAGAAGATGACCTTGCCGCTAATTCATGCGTTATCCCAGTCCAAGGCATCGGATAAGCGTGCAATGATGCGCATTGTAAAGAATAAGAAAGATGATGCGGCGTCGATTGCTTTTCTGCTCGATAAGGTAAAATCCTATGGCGGGATCGACTATGCTCAGCGCCGAATGCGTGAATGGCAGGATGCCTCGCTAGAGGCGTTGAATGCGCTTCCAGAGGGCCCATCAAGAAAAGCCTTGGCAGAGCTCGTCGAATACATTGGGAATCGCGTCCGCTAAGCGGGAAGAATCGGTACCTTTAAAGCATGGGACGCATCACGGCTTCGTGTGTAGAAAAAATACTCGATTCAGTTCGAATTGAGGAAGTTGTCGGTGACTTTGTCCAGCTGAAAAAGAGCGGTTCAAGCTTTCGCGGCCTAAGCCCATTTACCCAAGAGAAGACGCCGTCTTTTTATGTGGTTCCTTCGAAACAGATTTTTAAAGATTTCTCTTCAGGAAAAGGGGGCTCGGCCGTCACGTTTTTAATGGAGCACGAGCAGCTCACCTACCCAGATGCGCTGCGTTGGTTAGCCAAGAAGTTCAATATCGAAATTGAAGAAGAAGCAAGCAGTGAAGAGGCAGATGAAGCACGAAACCTGCGTGAAAGTCTGCTGAGCGTGAATGCATTTGCTGCAAAACAATTTGCCTCATGGATGTGGGAGGACACCGTGGGCCGTTCTGTGGGTTTGTCTTACTTCCGCGAGCGCGGCTTCACGGAAGAGACCATTCGACGATTTGAATTAGGGTACCATCTCGAAGGGCGCTCCACCTTTTTTGATACCGCGATCGCAGCGGGGTACCAGGCGGAGTTCCTAGTCGGTACCGGATTATCTATTGCTCGAGAAAGCGGTGGACACGTGGATCGTTTTTGGGGCCGCGCCATGTTTCCCATTCACAGTTTAGGGGGACGGATAGTTGGTTTTGGCGGAAGAGTATTGAAATCAGATGCCAAAACGGCGAAGTATCTCAATAGCCCAGAATCAGAAATTTATCACAAGAGTCGGGTTCTCTATGGCTTGTTTCAGGCGAAGCAGTCCATCGCTCGAGCCGATCGCTGTTATTTGGTTGAGGGCTATACCGACGTAATCTCCTTGTCGCAAGCGGGAGTTCAGAATGTGGTCAGCTCTTCGGGTACTGCGCTGACGTTGGAGCAAATTCGTCTGATCAAGCGCTTGACGGAGCATGTAACCCTGCTCTATGATGGAGATGCGGCAGGAATTCGCGCCTCTTTCCGAGGCATAGATTTACTCTTGGAGGAAGGCATGCTCGTGCGGGCGGTACCTCTTCCCGCGGGAGAGGATCCAGATTCTTTGGCGCAATCCATGGATACCGAGGCACTGCAGGCCTTTTTAAAGGAGCGCGAAGTGGATTTTATCCAATTCAAGTCGGATACCCTCGTGGAAGAAGCAGGGAATGATCCCATTCGTCGCGCTGACATGGTGAAGGATATCGTTGGTTCGATTTCCAAAATCCCCAATGCCATTTTGCGTGAAGTATACTTGCGCGACACGGCGGTTCGTCTTGGGATGGAAGAACGCAGTTTGTTCTCTGAATTGGACCGTATTCGCGCGGCGGATGTCCGCGCTGCAGAACGTGACCGGGATCGCCAAAGACACGAAGAGCCGACCTTGGTTCTTGCGCCCGCTCCGGTTGTCGATCAACGACCTCCAGCAGTCGAAGAAGAATTGATGCGTTTGTTGTTGCTTCATGCTAATGATCGAATTCAAGGCAGTGATGAAGCTGGGGAATCCTACAGCGATGCGGCAGCCGCGTTGATCTTGGACGATTTGGCGGCAGATGACTTGACCTTTGACTACCCCGTATACGCCGAAATTCACGGGGCCATGAATGCGGCCTGGCAGCAGGATGAGCGGATTATTTCGGCTGAAGTTTTTAGCCGTCACCCGGAGCCTGCGGTGGCATCCGTTGTTGCGGAACTCTTGACGGAACGCTATGCATTGGCGGACTGGAAGCGCAAGAATATTTTCATTCAAGACCGTGGAGATAACCTCTCTAAGCATGTGGAAGAGTGTATCCTTCGCTTCAAAGAGTTGCGCTTGTCTGGCATGATTCAACAGCTCAAGCTAGAATTGGAGGCCACAACAAATGAAGCCAGCCGTCTGGAATTGCTTTCTCGTTTTACCACCTTGCAGGGGGTTCGAAATGCTCTGCACAAAAAGCTAAATCGTGTTCTTTGAACCCTTTTCTGTCCTCGTTGGCTCATTTATTATGCGTTCAAATTCAATCTCCCGTAACTTGCTAGTTAACGGACTGAATTCCTTACCCATGTCACAACTCTCTCCTTGGCTTAGCCGGACCTCTATTCGCATATGGCTTGGCCTAGCCGCTGTCATTGTCAGCCCAGCGCTCTTAGCCCAAAATTGGGTGAATGTTAGCGGATGTGCAGCTGTCACAAATCGGAGTAATGGCAATGGCCAAGCGAGTAACTGCCCGGGCGAACCAGGGATGTCAATCGCTTCAAATTTTATTGGAACCACTTTTGCGACGGTACCTAGCGGGACAAAGACGGGAGACATTCGCTTGGACTGGACTGCATTGACCGGATCGGTGAACCCCCCGGCTATTTCGGCGATTTATGAGAGTACCAACGGAGGGATCGCTACGTTGGCTCCTATTTCGGTTGGGCCACCGAGTGATTATCAAACTGGAACTAGCAGCAATGGCTTTCAATATTGCTTTTACTCCTCCACCAACTACAACTTAAATTCGGCACAGACCCTCATTTTTGAGTTGACCGATCCTATTTCAGGGGACATTTTTGGATACTGTGCCTACGATTTCTCTTCGAATATTCCCACGTCGACGGCGCTACCTGCGGGTCTTCCGTTAGATGCGGGAACTATTGCCGGGAATCAATCCGTGTGTTCGGGGGGTGATCCCGTGGCCTTTACCTCTTCTTTTAATGCCTCAGGAGGCAGCGGAAGTTTGACCTATAGTTGGGAATCCTCCACGGACAATATTACCTGGTCTGCCATTGTGGGCGCCAGTTCCATAGTGTTTGACGCTCCTGCAGGATTGACTGTAGACACTTACTACCGCCGGGTAGTGACGGATGGTACCACGATAAAGACTTCCAATTCGGTGTTGGTGACTATTGGGTCTGGACCAAGCTTTTCAATCACCTCGAATGTGACGAATGTGCTTTGCAACGGGACGAACTCGGGCATGATAGAAATCTCCTTGCTGAATGCTGTAGCACCCATTACCTATGTCTGGAATACCGGTGCTACAACGGAAGACCTCACAGGGCTGACAGCTGGAACTTACACAGTGACCATAACAGATGGCACAGGCTGCTCTAGTACCCAGAGCTTTACGGTGACCCAAGGCGCGGCTATAACCATCAACTTAATCCAAAGCAATTTGAGCTGCTTTGGTGCAGGCGATGGTTCGTTGGCTGCATTAGTATCTGGGGGTCAGTCCCCGTATACGTATGCTTGGTCTTCAGGAGGATCCTCAGCGATCAAGTCAAACCTTGCTGCTGGAAGCTACACGTTGACGGTGACAGATGCTGCGAGTTGTTCGGCGACGGCTTTGGCCACCCTTACTCAGCCGAGTCAAATTGTGGCAACAAGTACGGAGACGAATTTGACATGTTTCGCTAGTGGAGATGGGACCATTGACCTCACAGCAAGTGGCGGGGCCGGGTCTTACACTTATGCTTGGAGCAACGGGGCAACCACAGAAGATCTTACTGGAATTGCTGCGGGAACCTACACGGTTACCATTACAGATGGAAACAGCTGTACCCTCCTGGTTCAAGACACCGTGGATCAGCCTGCGGCTATGGCGGATTCTGTGACGATCACAGATGTCCTTTGCCATGGAGACAGTACAGGCGCTTTGAGTGTTCTCATTTCGGGTGGAACGGCGCCGTATACCTACCTCTGGTCAACGGGTGACACTTTGCCCAGCTTGACTGACCTAGGTGTAGGAAACTACACCTTAACCGTGGAAGATTACCAGCAGTGCAGTTTTACCCAGTCCTATGTGGTTACAGAACCCGCTGCGGCGATCACCGGAACGCTCATGAAAACACAACCCCTTTGTACTGGTGATTCAACGGGAAGTTTAAGCCTTTCGGTAACAGGAGGTATTGCGCCTTACTCGGTGATTTGGAGTACCGGAGATACTGTTTTGACTATAGATTCTCTGGCAGCAGATGTTTACTCGGTTACCGTAACAGATGCCAACGGTTGTGTCCTATCGCTCACGGATACCGTGTTGGCCCCTGCACCTTTGGCGATCAACGCGACTGTTCAGAATCTATCCTGCTACGGACTTGTTAATGGCAAAGTACTTACCGCAGTCAGCGGAGGAACCTCGCCCTACGCGTACAGCTGGAATGGCGGCGCTTTCACCTCCCAGAACATTGTCAACCGTTCGGCTGGTATATACAGCCTAGTTGTAACCGATGCCAATGGTTGCAGCGTGACGGACACGTTCACCATCGTTCAACCATTGCCGTTCGCAATCTCTGCAGTAAAAACGGATGTGGCATGCTATGACGATTCTACGGGAAGTATCGCTGTGATAGTCGCAGGAGCAACGCCTCCCTACAGCTACTATTGGAATACGGGCGATACCACGGCTACTTTGAGTTCCGTACCTGCAGGAAGCTACACGTTGAACGTTGGCGATGCAGGTGGTTGCTTTACCACTTTAAACTACACCCTAAGCCAGCCAAGCGCTGCGCTTTCTGTAGTGGATAGCGTAGCACACTTGGCGTGCTATGGGGATACCGCGGGCTTTATTGGACTGACACTTTCGGGCGGAACAGCTCCTTACCTAGTGGTTTGGAACACGGGAGATACTGCGACCACTTTGAGCAACCTCAGCGCAGGTACCTACCTATACACCGTTACAGATTCATTGGGCTGTGCGTCGACTGACACGATTGTACTTACAGAACCTGTCTTGCTTGGACTGGCCATGGGTGCTGCGGACAACACTTGTTACGGAGATAGTACGGGTCTCGCCTTTGTGCAGGCCACCGGCGGCGTACCCCCCTACGCCTTTGCCTGGAACCATGGGGCTACAGCAGATACCGCCACGAGCTTAACGGCCGGCTGGTATAGCGTAACCGTAACGGATAGCTTGGGTTGCAGCAAACTGGATTCGGTCTATGTGGGACAGGGTATAGCCCTCTTGGATTCCGCAGTTCTGACTCAAAACCTCTGCGCCAATGACACGGCAGCGAGCATTCAGGTGCGCTTGTTTGGTGCCGTTGCCCCCTATACCACAACTTGGTTGGGCAGCGCAGATACCGTTCAAGCACTCGAGGGCGACACGCTCACCTTGGCGAATTTGGCGGCTGGCACCTATGTGCTATCCGTGTCAGATAGTTTGGGTTGTACCAAAGCGTTGACCTACACCTTGGTAGATCCGCTGGGTATGTCCACAATGAGTGGCCAGTTGGCTACGACCAACTGTTTAGCGGATTCGGTTGGTGTGGCCTATGTGGCGGTCGCAGGTGGTGTTGGCCCCTATACCTACCTCTGGTCGAATGGCGCTTCCACCGATACCGCTACGGGATTGTGGGCGGGCAGTTTTGTCGTCACCATTGCGGATACCAACGGCTGTGTTATCACGTCAGATACGATTAAGATTGGCACCTACGATGCGGATTGTGATGGCATTCCTGACACGGTGGAAACCACGAATGATGCGGACGGCGACGGCATTCCAAACTACTTGGATTTGGACAGCGACGGCGACGGAATTCCAGATAGTGTGGAAGGCGTGGTAGACACGGATGGCGATGGCATTCCAAATTATCTCGACTTGGACAGCGATAGTGATGGTATTCCAGACAGCATTGAAACTGCGGCCGATGCGGACAATGACGGCTTGGGCAATTACATCGATTTGGATAGTGATGGCGATGGCATTCCAGATGCGGTGGAGACAGCAGCGGATTTTGACAACGACGGTATCCCGAATTTCTTGGACTTAGACAGCGACGGCGACAACATTCCGGATGCAGTTGAAACGACCCAAGATTTTGACAACGACGGCAGCCCCAACTACTTGGATTTGGATAGCGACGGCGACGGTATTTTGGACTTGATCGAGACGGCAGCGGATTTTGACGGCGATACGCAGCCCAACTACTTGGATTTGGACAGCGACAACGACGGCATTCCGGATGCCGTGGAGGGCACAGCCGATGTAGATGGCGATGGATTCCCCAACTTCCTGGATTTGGACAGCGACGGGGACGGTATTCCTGATATCATTGAAGGAACAGGTGATCCCGATGGCGATGGCATTCCCAACTTCCTGGACTTTGACAGCGACGGGGACGGTATTCCTGACCAAACGGAAGGCTACTTCGACTTTGATGGCGACGGTCTGGCCAACTACTTAGACCTCGACAGTGATGGTGACGGTATCCCAGACAGTGTTGAAACAGCGGCCGATGCAGATGGCGATGGCTTCCCCAACTTCTTGGATTTGGATAGTGATGGCGACGGCATCTTGGACAGCATTGAAACTGTGGCAGATTTTGACGGCGATGGCCTTCCAAACTACCTAGACGTGGATAGCGATAACGACGGAATCCTGGACGCAAGCGAAGGCACGGACAACGGCGATGGCGACACGCAGCCCAACTATCTGGATTTGGATAGTGACAATGATGGCATTTTGGACAGCATTGAATTAGAAGGGGACTTTGATAATGATGGCACGCCTGATTACCTAGATCTTGATAGTGATAACGACCTGCTGAGTGATGTCTATGAAGCGGGGGGCAGTGATCCAGACCAAGACGGAATCATTGGCACAGGACCAATCGCGGATGTGGACCAGAATGGCCTGCACGATGCGATCGATCCTGCCCAAGGAGGGATCGCCTTGCCCGTCCCGGATAGTGATGGCGATGGCCAAGAAGATTTCCGCGATTTGGATAGTGATGGCGATGGCATTCCGGATATAGAAGAAGGGGATGTCGATGCGGATGGCGATGGTATTCCGAACTATTTGGATTTGGATAGCGATGGGGACGGTCTCTCTGATGCCGATGAATACGATTGGGACAATGACGGCATTTTAGGGGATGACTGTGATGGCGATGGCATTCCAGATTATCTGGATCCCGATGGCTGTAACACGGAGATTCCACAGGCGATTTCTCCCAACAATGATGGGTTAAATGACTATCTAGTCATTCCAGGAATTCTTCGTCACCCAGAGAGTCATTTACAGATTTTCAACCGCTGGGGTCACCAGGTCTACGATAGCGGTGGGCCGTACTCAAATGATTGGGGTGGTAGACCGAATGTAGGTGGATCCTATGTGACGGATTCGGATGGCATTTTGCCCAACGGAGTATACTACTACATATTGACTTTGAGCTCCACGGAGCCAGCCCAAACTGGGTATATCTACTTGAAGCGTTAAGCCATGAAAAAGACGATAATTCTTGCCATAGGGATGATGGCTGCCTCCATGGTCCATGCGCAGCAGGATCCTCATTTGGCCCTCTATGTGTTTAATCCGACGATGTATAATCCGGCCTATGCAGGGAATGCCCAAGACCCCCAGCTGTCGCTGGCGTATCGAAACCAATGGCAGGGGATTTCCGGCGCTCCCGCCACGTTGTTTGCCGCAGGGCAAGGGATGGTGACAGATGCCCTAGGAAGTGGTTTGATGATTCAATCGGATCAATTGGGCCCTATTCAAATGACCTCAGTGGCTACGGATTTGAATTATCGGATTCGGGTCTCTGAACAATCAAAATTGGCGGTCGGGCTGCGTTTAGGCATGAGCAACTACAACGAGGCTTTGACAGATCTCTATGTGACAGATCCAAATGACCCCATTTTCCAATCGGATATCAATCAGTGGCTACCTATGGTCGGCTATGGCGCCATGGTCTATGGCGATCGCTACTACTTGAGCTTTTCTTCTCCCGGAATTATTCGGAGTGCGCAGCACTTTTATGCTTCGGGAGGCTTTGCCATTCCGATCCATCCGGAGTGGGATTTTCGAATGTCCTCGCAATTCAAAATAGTGAGCAATGCTCCTGGTAGCTTAGACTTGAGTCCAGCTTTTGTTTGGAAGCGCATGTATACGATCGGCAGCACGTTCCGCCCGGGTTCAGCCATGGGGGCGTGGTTGCATGTCCGCCTGGCAAATGGGATGTCATTGGGATATTCCATGGAGCGCACGACCTCGGATTTGGCGCCTTTCGGCCCGATGTCGCATGATATTGTGCTCAGTATTCCGCTCTACCTACCGGGTAAGGCAGTCACTTCACCTCGTTATTTCTAAGGCCATGATGCGGAACCTAGTACTTTTCACCCTGCTTGTAGGCTCAAGCCTCCTTCATGCCCAACAAGCCGAAGCGAGATTAGAGCGCCTTCGAAGCAAGAATCAACACGGCACAGCGATTCAATATTTAAATCGCAGTACGCTGAAAACAGCCAAGGAATGGAATTTAGCTGGTCTGATTTATGCCGAAAGCGGTCTCGCCGAGGAGGCCGTCACGGCCTTTGACGCAGCCCTTGTCGCCAATAAGAGCGAGGCGCCATTCTCTGCGGAAGTGATTTTTTCACATGTCGACGCATTGCGCCAGCTAGGTCGAATCGAGCAAGCCGCCAAGCGCATGGACGACTACTCAAGTGCCTATCCGGCCCATCGCCGTTCGGAATTGTGGGAAAATCGAGCCGAAATTTCCCATTTGGAGCTTCCGGGTGGGGTATCCATCAATTTAGCTGGACAAATCAATTCTGACTTTGACGATTTTGCCCCATTCATGTGGGAGAAAACGCTGGTTTTTTCTTCTTCACGGCCTCAGACTGATGGATTTGAAAAAAAGGATAAACGCAGCAATGAGCCATTCATCAAGCCTTGGGTATGGGATTCAAGTAAGGTTCGGTTATTTGAAATGGGCGACAAGGCACTCATGGAAGCCTCGCCCTATCACGTGGGTCCTGTTTCTTTTGGGCCAAATACCGTGTTTTACACGAAAAATGAACTTCAAAAGCTGAATGGTCTCTTCCGTCTCCAGATGTATAGTCGCCACCGTTTGCCGGATAGCACCTGGGGATCTGAAGAGGCCTTTCCTTTGAACAACAATGAATTTAATGTCGGCCAATCTTCGTGGGATGAAAAGCGTCAGCGCCTGTATTTTGTCTCGGATATGCCCGGCGGATTAGGCGCAACAGATATTTATTACTCCGATTGGAAAGATTCGGCATGGCAGTCAGCCCAACCGCTTCGGATAGCGAATACGGAAGGCAAGGAGATGTTTCCTGTAGTTTTTGGAGATAGCCTCTTTTTCGCTTCGAATGGCTTCCCCGGCCAAGGAGGGCTCGATCTGATCATGTTGAACCTAGAGACGGAGGAATGGTACCTCATGGATGATGTGAATTCTCCGGCGGATGACTTTAGCCCCTTCTTAGACGCTGCCGGCAGTGGCTGGTTTGCCTCGAACCGAAAGGCGGCCCTCGATGGGGACAACATCTTCCGCTTCCAAATCGACATGACCGCTTTGTTGGAGGAGCAAGCGAAAAAAGATTCGGCCCTCGCTGCCGAAGATGCCGCCCGCCAAGCTAGCATTGCCGTAGAAGGTGAGGTGGACTATCCTGGACTGCCTTCAAAGGCTAGCAGTTGGAAGGCTGCCGGTGGAAAATCCCTCACCCTGACGCTGCCTCCCTTGTACTACCGATACAACCGTGCGGATTTAACAGCTGAAGAGCAAGGCAAACTGGCCTACGTGGCTCAGGCCTTGCGCGAGCAGCCTGAACTGCATGTCATCGTTCGTTCTCACGCGGATTGTAAAGGAACGGAATCGTACAACTTGTCATTGTCCAAGCAACGGCTCGGAACAGTGGAGCGCTACTTCGCGAGCCAGGGGATCACTTCCGCTCAATTTCACGGCGAATTCCACGGTGAATCTGAACCCGCCATGCCTTGTGATATGGAATGTTCGGTCTGCCCGGATGATATCCGTTGGGCGAATCGCCGAACGGAGTTCATTGTGACCAATCAGCCCCGCGCTTTTGCACCTTCTATGCCTTCCAGCGACATGGAGATAGCCCTTGTTGACGCTAAGGAAGAATCCACTGTAGCCATGGTGCCGTTGGTTCCCGCTCAGTCTAAAACGAAGGAAGTTCCTGTGAAAGCAGCCCCCGCGAAGATTCAGCCTGCAAAGGCTTCTGCATCGGGTGCGGTAGCTTGCTACTTGGTGACGGGGTCCTTCAAGACGAAGGCCCTTGCGGTTAAGCGTGTATTGGAGCTAAATAGCCAAGGGTATTCGGCCCAAACCATGGAAGTTAACGGCATGTTCCGTGTCGTCCTCCCATTGCCGGAACGCCCCAATGACGCTGAACTCAACGTCTACCG
>JAHEGI010000008.1:0-25381 GCA_024639785.1 Cryomorphaceae bacterium | reverse complement strand
AGCGCCCTTTAACCCTTATACCCCAAAAGCTTATCCAAGGTCTCCTGAGCAACTGCATGGTAGCCGGGGCGAGCCTGTTGGTAGATAATTAGGGCGAGATCCTTTCGGTTCGCCTCCACTAATGCTTTGTAGATCGGGGTCAAGAACTTTCGGCGACCCACACGGTATAAAAACTGCGACATTTTTTCGTCCAGTGCCATGTCTCGGAAACCTGAGCGGGTGGCAAGCACCGCCCATGCAGCAAAAATCTCCGAATTGCCGGACTGAGTAAAGTGAAAGCTGCGGTCCAAGGTCATGACCTGCTCGGCAGTGAGCCCTTCCAAGGCATTCATAAAGCGCAACCACTGGTGCGTATTCCATTTGTCCGTTTCTGTGGGCAAGGTGCCGTCCGAAAGAAAGCGCGTGGCCGCGGCATCGACGACTGTGAAGTAGGAGGGCTCTACCACCGGACAGTTGGAAGGTAAACCTGTTCCAAAAATCCATTCCTCCCCTCCAATCTCCTCCCACTGGGCGTCAGTTAACAAGCTCGCGCGGAGGTGACCCATAAAGCGATCGGTGGTCATGGACTGGAAGGTGTAGGAGGCGAAGTAATCCTTCAAAAACGCATCAAAGGCATCGCGGCCGACCGTGTGCTCGATGAGGCGCAGGAAGTGAAATCCCTTATCGTAGGCGATGGTCGTAACACCGTCATCAGGGTTGCGTCCGACGAGATCGATGGCCAGTTTGGTGTCGTTCGGGGCATTTTTCATAAAGTCGGCCACTTCGGCGGTCAAGTCGCTATGGGACAAGGCTTGAAGCATGGCGGCATAGTCGGCCCCGTAGACCGCCTCCATGATGCGGTTTTCGAAGTAAACAGTAAAGCCTTCATTGATCCAGAAGTCGTTCCAGGTGCCGTTGGTCACCAAGTTGCCGGACCAGGAATGCGCCAACTCGTGCGCAATCAAGGCGACTAAAGAGCGGTCGCCCGCGATGACGGTGGGGGTCAAGAAGGTCAAGCGAGGATTTTCCATGCCGCCAAAGGGGAAGGAGGGAGGCAGGACCAGCAGGTCGTAGCGCTCCCATTGGTAGGGGCCGTAGAGAGCTTCGGCCGCCTGAATGAGGGCTTCGGTCTCCCCAAATTCCCAAGCGGAAGCTTCGAGGATGGCAGGTTCGGCATATACACCCGTGCGCGGGCCCGTAGATTGGAAGCGCAAATCGCCCACCGTCAAGGCCATCAAATAGGAAGGAATGGGCTGCTTCATTTCAAAGGCGTAGCGGGAATCTTCGGAAAGGACCTGTGGATTCGAGGCGCTCATAACGGCCATCAGGCCCTCGGGGGCTTGGACCTTGGCATCGTAGGTGAAGCGAATGCCTGGACTGTCCTGCAGTGGGATCCAGGTGCGGGCGAGGATGGCCTGGCTTTGCGTGAACAGGAAGGGGTGGGTTTTGCCGTTGGTTTGCTCGGGACTTAGCCACTGCAACGCTTTTGCATCAGGGTTGGTTTTGTACCAAATAGTAATCGTGTAGGAGCCATCCACGGTTCGGTCGGGGAAGATGAGCAGTTCCGTTCCCAAAATTTCATCTTGCCGGCCTGCCGCAAAGCGCAAGACCTCCTCGCCAAAGCCTTCGCCTGTGGCTCGAACGTCCTGAATCTCCAAACCATAGGTGTCCAATCGCAAAGTGTCCGCTTGGTGGCAGTCAAAGGTCAAGGTGGCTATGGCCTGCAGCATGTGGGCGTCAAAATCCACCGAAGTGATGTTCAAGCTCAAATGGGTCACCACCGCCTCTGCGGGGTCGGCATAGGAATGAGGATCTAAGGGCATAGGGACGAGTTCTACGGCGGTTTCAGAAAGTTGACAAGCACTCAGCAGGAAGCTGGTGCAAACGCTTAAAACGGGAATTTTCATAGGAAACAGCAAAATTTTACGCTAATCTCGGGTATATGGTGCGACTTTTGTTAAAAATAAAGGGATGACTGAGACAACCGCTACCCTTCAAGTTGGCCGACAAGGCTGGGGAATCCGTTTTGTGATTCGGACGTTGAGCGTTTTTGCGACAGCCTACCTCCTGCCCGGGGTAGAGTTGGCACAGTTTACCACGGCCATCTGGGTATCGCTCGCTTTGGCTGTTTTGAATGTGACCGTGCGCCCATTGCTCATCCTATTCACCATCCCTTTGACCCTTTTTACGCTAGGATTGTTTTTGTTGGTTATAAACGCCATGCTCGTGTTGCTCGCCAGTGACTGGGTCGACGGATTCACGGTCCACGGTTTCTGGTCTGCGCTCGTGTTCAGTATGGTGATGACCTTAGTTTCGAGTATTCTCGAAGGGAATGTTCGTGCGAAACGCGTCCGGACTTAAGAACCGGTCACGCCGCCGGCAATGATGTACTTCATGACATCGGCCGATTTGGCATGTAGCGGCTCCACGTAGGATTTAGGCACCACAAAGACTTGGCCGGAAATCGCCAAGCTATGCGGCACATAGACGGTGATGAGTTCGTCGCTGGGAGAGCCTAGATCGCGCAAAGCCTCATCCGTTACAAAGCCCACGCGGCGCACCTGTTCGTTCAAGGACAATCGAAGTAAAACGGGCTGCTGAAATCCTTTTTTCTTCCCGGTAAGTGACTTCATCACATCTTTGACGGAAGAGTAAATCAACTTCACCAAAGGCAAGCCTTCTAGCATGCGGTCCACCAATTTGACGATGCGCAACTTTAAAGCATATTCTCCCAGAAAACCTATGAGGGTTATAATAATGAGCAAGGCGAGTAGGCCCAGGCCAGGGATGTCAATGGGAATAATACGATCCAGCATGCTTAAAAGCGACCATACGGCATAGAGGGTGATCGCAATAGGGGCGCTGTAAAGCAAACCTTGGATGAAGTAATTGAGTAGGCGTTTGGTCATGGCAATGGAGGGTATAGGCTGCGTTGTGCAACGGGCAATTTAGCAACTACAAGATTATAACTGGTTTTTATCCAGCGTTGTACTTCTTTTAGACTCGCGGAATCATCTAAATAGACCCCGCTCCAATGGATGGGATTGAGGTAGGCGCCTTTAAAGATGGCGGGATGGCTTTCACGAAGGGACTCGAGCACTTCCGGGAGGAATTTCAGCGCAATTTGTGGTTCCTTTTCCAAGGGGAGCATGGCGAACATCTTTCCCGCAATTTTGAAAACTAAGGTGTGTTCGTCAAAGGGGAAGGTGGCTTCCGCGCTGGGCAGCGATTCGCAAAAGGAGATGGCCTGGTCGCGGTTCATCGCTTATTCGGGCAAATCGGCACATTCCAATAAAGGGTCCCAGAGCAGTGCTTTGAAATCCTGAACCTGATCTTCCACCACCACGATGCCTTCTGCTTCCAGGAGCTGCTGCATCGCATTGAGCCCCCCGAAGTAGTGCTTTCCCGTTAGGAGGCCGAGACGGTTCACAACGCGGTGTGCGGGTACGTCAGGAAGGGAATGGCTTGCATTCATGGCATAACCCACGGTTCGTGCTGCTTTGGCAGCACCAATCGCTCTAGCAATGGCCCCATAAGAGGTCACGCGTCCGAAAGGAATCTGGCGAACTACATGATAGACGCGCTCAAAAAAATCATCGCGATCCGCCATCTTCGGGGAATTTGAACTTTAAATAGGTGATGGTCTTTCCTTGCTTGAGCCACATTTTCTCATAAAAGGTCTGGCAGGCAAAGACGACATGGTCAGGCTGATCAATCACCTGCCCATAGATATCGTGATAGGTCTCCAAAACCTCTAGTCCCCACCACTCAATGATGCCGTGAAGGTATCCGTGTAAAAATTCACTATCGGATTTGAGGTGTATGCATCCATTTGAGGCGATGAGGTCTCGGTATACCGCAAGAAATGCTGGGCCAATCATCCGATGCTTGGCACGTTGGTATTTGATTTGTGGATCGGGAAATGTGATCCATATTTCATCGATTTCTCCTGCGGCAAAACAGTGCTTGACCCATTCGATGCGGGTGCGCAGAAAGCCCACGTGATCCATTCCATCGATCATCGCTTTTTTAGCACCTTCCCAAATACGCGCGCCCTTAATGTCCACTCCAAGGTAGTTTTTGGAGGGATCTCGTTGGCCCAGGGCTACAGAATACTCCCCCCGGCCACAGCCCAATTCTACCACGAGCGGACGTTCATTCTTAAAGAAGTCGGATTTCCATTTCCCGGCCATAGGGAAGCCTTCGAGGACTTCATCCTTGCTAGGTTGAAGGACATGAGGAAAGGTGGCCAGTTCGGCAAATCGGGCGAGTTTGTTTTTTCCCATGACGGTGTTAGGATTGTAGGTCCAAAATTCGGGCTTGGAGCTCTTTATTTCCTCGAAAAATATTCCACTCGAGTACGATGGCCAGATTGACGGGCCCTCGCGGATCTACATGACCCCAACCAAAGCCTATGACTGGAATTTGGGCGCCTGTTTTGGGATCCCGAGCCATGGCTCGAAGGTGCTTGCCTTCGGAGAGCTTCCGCACGTGCTCGAGCTCAACCCCCTTCAATCCCCAAATGGGCGCTTCATTTTCCATCCCGAAGGGTTCCAAACGCTCCAGAAGATGCGCTAATCCCTCGTGAAGTTCATGAATTTCTGCTGGGCTATCAATCCACTGATTCGGTTCGCGTTGATCTATGGGCCAACGTTGCTCCACAGCGGCATTGAAGGCCTTCCGAAAATCAGCCAGTTTTTCAGGAGCTAAGGTCATACCCGCTGCTGCGCGATGCCCACCAAATTGGATCAGATGCTCGCAGGCTGCGTCGAGGCAATCGTAGAGGTCAAGTCCTGGCACGGATCGAGCACTTCCAGAGAGTTTGCCTTCATGTTCAGTCAAGACAATAGTGGGCTTGTAAAAGGTCTCGACCGTGCGTTGAGCCACAATTCCTAGTACGCCCTTGTGCCAATCGGTCCCAAGCAAGACAAGGCCTAATTGATCCGATTGAAGTGCGGCTTGCGCCTGTGCAGCGAGACTTACCCCTTGTTCTGTGCTTCGACGTTGCAAATTGTGGGCTTCAATGTCTTGACTAAGTTGTTGGAGAATCTCAGGGTGGCCTTGGGTCAAAAGGTCTACGGCAAGATGGCCGTGGTGCATTCGCCCTGCGGCATTAATTCGCGGACCTATGGCAAAAACGACATCTTGCAACGTGATGTGTCCTGCTGGACGAGCGCTGAGTAATGCAGCCAAAGAAGGTCTAGGGTGCGCATTGATGGAAGCTAATCCTGCGCGTACGATGGCGCGGTTCAAACCGACGAGGGGAACCATGTCTGCGCCGATGCTCACCGCCACGAGATCCATTAAATCATCCAAATCGCTTGGATCAAGTCCAGCCTTTTGGAAGGAGGCACGCCAAAGCATATAGCCGACCCCACAGCCAGAAAGTTCTTTATGAGGGAAGGGGCAGTCTTTGCGCTTCGGATCCAAAACAGCCGCCGCTGGGGGAAGCGTGGCACCAGGGGTGTGATGATCTGCCACGATGATGTCAAGTCCCCGCTGCTGCGCGGAAGCAATGAGTTCATTGGATTTAATCCCGCAATCGAGCGCTATTAATAGTTTTACCCCAGTATCAAGGGCATGTTGGACACCTGCCTCAGATAACCCATACCCCTCCTTGTAGCGGTCTGGAATGTAGGTCACGAGGGACCATCCTCCCCGCTCAAGGGCTAGCTTTCCGACGGAAACTGCCGTGGTGCCATCCACGTCATAGTCACCAAAGAGCATGACGGTTTCTTTTTGGACCCGAGCATGGGCCAAACGTGCCGCAGCCTGGGGCATGTCGGCGATCTGAAATGGATCTACTTGGGAAATTGGAATCCCTGGAATCCAATCTTTAATTTCTGCGAGGCTATGTAATCCGCGCTGAACAAGCACTCGGCTTAACGCTGCATAAGGGGCACCGAGTTCTTCGGTGAGGGCCGCCACGGCCTGGGCCGATCCCTCAGGAGCGTGCGTCCATTGCTTGATCATTCTTCTCGGGTCTTGCGCTTGTCGCGGTAGACGGCTACTTGGTGTTCTACAGAATATTTGTGAACGACTTGGAAAAGCTCTTCGATGAAGGCGCGATTGAGAGAGAGATCTTCTGCTTGCATACCGCGTTTTTGCAACAAGTCAAACCAGCGGTCCATTTGAAAGATTCCGGCATTATGGGAAACTTTCAATTGGCCTAAAGCATCCACGATGTCCATGCGTTGGCGAAGAAGTTTGACCATCTCGCTGTCCACCTCATCCAATTTGAGTCGTTCGCTATCAATGACTTCTTGCAAAGCCACATCTTTTGGGGCATTCGCCTCGAGTTTGCGGAGCAATTGGTATAAGGTACTCGGAGTGATTTGCTGGGCGGCATCGCTCAACGCCTGATCGGGGTCGGGGTGAACTTCGATCATGAGACCGTCCATTTGGATGTCCATGGCGACTTGCGAAACATGCTCCACAAGGCGGCGATCCCCCGCAATATGACTGGGATCACATATGATGGGCACATTGGGGGCTTGGCGTCTCAACTCAAAACTCATTTCCCATCGAGGCTCATTTCGGTATGGTGCGGCATGACTAGAAAAAAAGCCACGATGCACCGCGGCCAAATCGTGCAGCCCTGCACTGTCTAGTCGCTCCAATGCCCCAAGCCATAAACCAAGGTCTGCATGGATTGGATTCTTGACTAAGACCGGAATTTTGCTTCCACGCAAGGCTTCAGCAATTTCTTGGACATAAAAGGGATTGACCGTGGTGCGCGCGCCAATCCAGACGGCATCTGCGTGCACGGCTAATGCTTTTTCTACATGATCGGCATTGGCCACTTCAATCACGAAAGGAAGTCCGACTTCGTTGCGCATGGTTTGTAGCCATTCGAGGGCATTGTAGCCAGCCCCTTCAAATTGTCCGGGACGAGTCCGAGGCTTCCATACCCCTGCGCGAAAGAGTTGCGTTTGCCCTTCTTTTTTGAGGCTGTGTGCGACCGAGAGGACTTGCTCCAAAGATTCTGCCGAGCAGGGACCTGCAATAATCAGCGGATTCTGGACGGAACCTGTCCAGGGACCAAAGGAGCGTTCGCGATGCGCGGGCAAATTCATAAGTTCAAAGGTACCGGGTGTGTTCCGGATAGCCGTTTAATGTTTGAAAAATTTGGCAGTTAATTCCCTGCCGCGCCGAGGACGACGACGATTTCGCCCTTGGCTTCATGGGAAGCAAAATGAGCCGCCAATTCGGAGACACTGCCTCGGTGGTAGGTTTCAAAGACTTTGCTGATCTCGCGTACAACGCAGATGCTGCGTTCGGGCCCTACATGCTCCTCCAATTCTCGGAGACAACGGGCAATGCGATGAGGCGACTCATAAAACACCACGGTCCGCATTTCATTTTTCCATTCTTTCATTCGGCTTTGGCGTCCCTTCTTCTGTGGGATGAAACCTTCAAAGACGAATCGATCACATGGGATACCACTGGCAACGAGGGCTGGGATGAGTGCAGTAGGGCCGGGGAGCGCCTCGACGACGATTCCTGCGGCGATGCACGCGCGGACGAGCAGGAATCCTGGATCGGAGATCCCTGGGGTTCCCGCATCGCTGACCAGCGCCGTCATTCCCACGCGTTGTTGAATGTCCGCTACGGTTCGCTCGAGCAAACTGTGTTCGTTGTGCATGTGAAAAGCGCGCAAGGGAGCCTGAATATCTAACAGCTTTAAGAGCTTACCCGAGGTTCGGGTATCTTCTGCGAGCACAATTTCTGCGCCACGAAGCACTTCCATGGCTCGGATCGTGATGTCTCCAAGATTGCCCAGTGGGGTTGGAACGAGGATGAGCTTTCCCATGAATTATTCGAAGCGCGCAAAGACCAAGGCGAGGAAGCGTTCGGCGATTTCTGGTTTCTGACTCCAATCATAATCCCCATAGACGGCATTTTCAAGAAATGTCTCACATTCTTGCTTGCTTTCCATCGTAGCCAAGGCAGCCACCACACGTTGAAAATCATCATCCACCCCATCAAATAAGTGCTTGACAAAGGCAACCCGATCGTTCAAGCCCACTTTTAGTACCGCATACCGGGCATTCACACTTTTGGCCGAAGCCGCAGGGGTGGTTTTGGGTGCGGCAGCAGGAGGTGCTGTACGCTCTGCGCTTGGCGCGCGTTCTGGTGTCGCTGGAGCTACCGTTGGGGGCTCAGGGCTGGTTTCGGGCATTTCTACCTCGGGTGTTTCAGCCAGTTCAGGGCTTTCGGCTGAGGTTGCTGCCTCTTTCGGACTTTCTGTTGGGCTGGAAACGGGCATTTGCGCCAGTAAATCGTGCGAAGCGCGCTCAGCAATACGAAGACTTTCTGCTTGGTTTGCCTCCAACTCTGCGCGCATGGCGGCTGCTTTTTGAGCGATTTGCGCTTCGCCGAGCTGCTGAATTTGGGCTAATTTTCCAGAAAGTGCCCGCTGTTCTGCCAAGACCCAGAGGTCCAAAATGTCCTGAATCTGAGCAGGGCTAGGGCTTTCGGTCTGTAAAGCTTGGCGTAAAGCGGAAAGGGAATCCGTGAGTGACATGCGCTATGGGTTTGTTACCGCTGTGGTAGATTTGTGCGGCACCGAAAAGTACAAAATGTTCCAAGAGCACACCGAAGTTCCTACACGCCGTTCCGGATGGATTGAAGTCATCGCGGGCTCCATGTTTTCTGGGAAGACGGAGGAACTCATTCGCCGTGCCAAAAGAGCGCAGATTGCAAAACTGCGTGTTCAGATATTCAAACCAGGGGTTGACACCCGCTATGCGGATGATGCCGTTGTCACGCATGATCGCACTTCCCTCGACTGCCAGGTAGTTCAAAGCTCTGATCAATTGCACCTCTTAGCGGCAGGCTATGATGTTATCGGAATTGACGAAGCGCAATTCATGGATGAAGGCATCGTGGATGTGGTCAATGCATTGGCTAATGCGGGGACCCGCGTAATCATTGCCGGATTGGATATGGACTTTGCGGGGAAGCCGTTTGGCCCGATGCCGCAGTTGATGGCGGTCGCGGAATTTGTCACGAAGGTCCATGCCATTTGCGTCCGCACGGGAGAGCTTGCGCATTACTCACACCGACTTGAAGCGGAACAAGGCACGATTCTTTTGGGTTCACAGAATGAATATGAACCGGTTTCCCGGGCAGTTTTTACCCAAATTCAAAACGAAAGTCCATCCCATGTTCCCGGCGATACCGATTGACCGCTTCGCCGCACGTCTGGGGGCCCAGATCGTCCATCAGGGAAGTGCATCGCTGATTCAGGCCATCGTAAGCGACAGCCGTCAAGCTTTGTGGATTCAACCCACCGCGTTCATTGCCCTTCAGACAGAAAGTGGAGATGGGCATCGCTATGCGCAGCACGCGGCGCAGCAGGGGGCCGTGGCACTCATCCTTCAGTCGGATCACGGTCAGCCAAAATTCCTTGAGGACTTACCCGAAACCTGCACCATATTGGTCGTAGACGACACCTGGGCAGCCTTGCACCGCCTTTCGGCCGAGCATCGTCAAGAATTAGCAGGTCCAGTCATTGGCATTACGGGGTCAAATGGAAAGACCACCGTGAAGGAATATCTCTTTCACTTGTTAGGTGACGCCGGCATTGCGCGCTCTCCGAAGAGCTTTAATTCTCAATTAGGGGTTCCGCTCTCCCTACTCGCTGCAGCGAAAGATGCGCGGGCCACGTTGCTCGAGGTTGGCGTGAGCGCCGAAGGCGATATGGCCCGGATGGCCCCTTGGGTGCGCCCAGATTTTGGAATTTTCACCCACCTGGGGGATGCGCATGCCCGTGGTTTTTCTTCGATGGAAGCCAAAGCGGCGGAAAAGGCGCAGCTCTTTGCCCATAGCCAGTGGGTTATTGCGCCAGCTTCTGAGCCACATATTTGTCAAGCGATTACGGCACCCCTTCGTCGCTGGTCATGGAACGGGGATGGCGATGCCGAACTTCAATTTACCTGGGCTGAGGGCAAACTTCAATGGAATTCAACGGATGGAACCATTCATGGTTCAGCATCCTGTCCGTTATGGGATCCCGTGCAAACACACAATGTCGCCTCAGCGCTTGCATGCATCCTCTTCTTGGATTGGCCCTGGGATCCGGCGCGTCTTCACGATGTGATCGCCTCCGGACTTCGGATGGAGCGACTTCCCGGTATGGATGGGTGGACCTTACTTAACGACTGCTATACTTCGGATCAAGATGCCTTAGGCTGGGCCCTGGATACGCTGGCGGCAGAACCCGCTACGCCGCGCTATGCCGTTGTGGCCTGCCCTGTGGGAATGTCAAATTTCCCCGAATGGATGGATGCCGCCTGCGCATCGCGCGGAATCGATGGATGGTGGGGTATTGGTGCGGAGCTACACGCCTTGCCCAATGGCTTTGCCGATGTAGAGGGATTCCGCGCAGCGGCCCCTTGGGAAGCCGTGGGAATGGGGGGCACGATGGTGTTAAAGGGGCCGCGGGAGGCCCGTTTAGAGGCCTTGTTGCCCTTTTTAAAAATGCAACACCATGACACCGTCCTCGGCATCGATTTGGAGGCCTTGGCTTCTAATCTTAGACACTACCGAAGCCTGATGAGCGGTCAGCGCATTATGGCCATGGTGAAAGCGAATGCCTATGGCCTTGGGGCAGTGACCATTGCCCAAGCCTTGGCCAAACACCACGTGGATTATTTTGGCGTGGCCTATGTTGATGAGGGGAAGGCACTGCGCGAAGCGGGGATTTTGACTCCCATCATGGTGATGAACCCTGGAGAGCAGAGCATGGAACAAATGCTCGCACTTCGCCTTGAGCCCGAAATCTTCAGTCTAGAGGTGTTGGACCGATTTGGCCAAGCCTACCAGCGCTATCCTGAAGCGGCGCTAGGACGGGTGCATATCAAAGTCGATACCGGCATGCACCGTTTGGGGTTTGCTCCAGATCAAGGGGTAGCGGTAGCGCGACATTTGGCCCAGTATCCTGGGCTGGAAGTGGCTTCTGTCATGACGCATTTAGCTTCGGCGGAGGACCCCAGTCAAGATGATTTTACTCGGATGCAAGGGAAGCGCTTTGATGCCTTTTATGATGCCTTCGTCGGAGAATTGGGCTACCGCCCCTTGCGCCATGCGGCGAATACCCCAGGGTTACTGCGACACCCCGCCCTGCATTATGACATGATTCGTCTGGGCATTGGATTGTTTGGGGATTCACCTATCCGGGAGGACCGGGACGCCTTGCAACCTGTTGTCTACATTCAAACCCGCATTTCACACATTCAGGATCTACCGGCCGGAGAGGGGCTGTCCTATGGACATAGCGATGCGGCCGATTATGATCGCCGAATCGCCACATTGCCTTTGGGTTATGCGGATGGGTTTCCACGTGCCTTGAGTTCAGGCCGAGGGTATGTGATGATTCATGGTCAAAAGTGTCTGGTCCTCGGACGTGTGTGCATGGACATGACCTTGGTGGATGTGACCCATGTGCCAGCGCAACGAGGCGATGCCGTCGAGGTACTGGGCGCTCAATTGACTGTTTCTGATATGGCGGAGTGTGCGGGGACTATTTCCTATGAGATACTGACAGGCCTTTCTGAGCGTTTAGGGAGAACCGTATGGAATCCCAACGCATAATTCATCGTATTTTTCTTAGCCTCTGGCTGATCCTTTTACCTTTTTGGGATTTGGGGGCAGGGTTGGCGTTGGTCTTGGCCTTTCTGGCCGTCGTTTGGAGGGATCGCACAGCAGCCAAAGTGAAGTGGTTACAATCGGCATCCTTTTGGCCGCTTTGGGGCATTGTCGCCATGGTAGGAATTGCGGGCTTTTGGCACGAGTCTGAGTTAGAGACCCATCTTCGCGTACTTCCATGCATGCTTCTGTTTTGGGCATTTGATCGTGAAACCATTCAAAAAGCCCTGCCCTTGGGTGGGCTCATCCTTATGCTGTATTTGCTCGGTTCAGGCGCGGTTCGCTTTTTAGAAGGTGCCGATTTTTCGACGTTGCTTTATCGAGGGCTGTTGGAAGGTCTCCATCAGCACGTCTACATTGGGAGTTATCTTCTCTTTGCCGTGGTCGCCGTCTGGACGGGAAGACTGGGGTGGCGGATCAAAGGACTCTACACCGCCCTGGTTCTTTTCTTTTTAGGACTTCTAGGGGCCAAAATGCTTATCCTCAGCACTTTTATTTCCGTTCTCTGGTTTGTGTACCACCGGGGTCGGTTGCCAGCCAAAGCGGGCTGGGCTGGGTTATTGTTAGTTCTCGGGTTTGTCCTTACACAGGCTTTTTCAGAGGGACGCGCATTAGGGCATGTCCTGAAACCCGTGGATCCCTATTGGGCGACGGGTTCGGTAGATACGCGGGTGGTGCAAGCGCAGGCGGCGTGGACTTTAATTCAAGAACGTCCTTGGACAGGCTGGGGAACCGTCGAAAAACAGGCCGCATTGGATTCGCGCTATACCGAGATGAATTATCGATTTGGGATGAAGCGTCATTTGAATGTGCACAACCAATTCTTAGAGTGGGCCCTCAGTTATGGCTTGGTGGGCATAGGCGTGCTCCTGTTAAGTTGGATTGCCTCTTTCCGTTTAGCTCCATGGGAGCCTTTTAGTTTGGGACTCGTGCTGATCTACTTTGGGAGCCTTTGGCTGACAGAAAGCATGATGGAACGCTCTTTGGGAGTGTCGTTGTTTGCTCTCGCATGGGCCTGGATGGTGGATCAATCGAAGAGCCAATCCAGCGAATTAGACGTTTAGGCTGTTGGCTTGTCTTGCTTGTTGGCTTGCTTTTGAATGCGCATCAATGCATCAGCCACATGGCCACGGAGCTGGACTAGGTCCATTTTGGCTGGGCCTTGATAGAGAAAACCAATCAACAAGGGGGGGCAATCCTGGAGGCGGTCTGAGCGCTCAAGCCGATAGGCTTCTCGGAGTAAACGCTTAAAATGATTGCGATCCACGGCGTGTTTGAAACGTCGTTTCGGCGCACCGACCAGTATTTGGGCAGATCGGTCCAAAGGCCAGCTAGATTCAGCCCAAACAATTTGAATGGGGCCTTCACTGAAACGACGCCCTTGCTCAAAAAGAAAGGCTATTCGGTTGCGAAGTTTCAGCCGTTCCTCTCGGGGGAATCGGGTGTCAATCACTTGCCTTTATTCGCTTCTTCGATGTAGGCATCCAAGGCCTGGCTCATAGAGGTGAACTTGGGCGCAGGTACTTCAATGTCTAATCGCAGGGAGTTTTCCGCGATGGCTTGTTGGGTGGTGTTCCCAAAGGCGGCAATTCGGGTGTTTTCCTGCTTGAAGTCAGGGAAATTCTTGAGTAGGGAACGGATGCCTTCTGGGCTAAAAAAGACCAAAATATCATACTTCACATCACTCAAATCGCTCAAATCTGAAGCCACGGTATGGTACATGGTGGCGCGGGTCCACTTGATGTTCCCTTTTTCAAGCAACTCAGGAATGTCTGGGTTGAGAATGTCCGAAGTAGGCAGCATGAAGTGTTCTCCGCGTTGCTTCTTCAAAGTTGGGATGAGGCCCGCCAAGTTGCCGGTGCCTGGGTAAATTTTGCGCTTTCGGTAGGGGACAAATTTTTGCAAATAGAAGGCGACCGCTTCCGAAACGCAGAAATATTTCCAGTCCGGATTGATCGCTACCCGCATTTCTTCACACATTCGGAAGAAATGATCAATCGCATTGCGACTTGTAAAGATGAAAGCCTTGTGATCTGCTGGAGAAACCTTGTCTTTTCTGAAATCAGCCGCAGGAACCCCAACCACTTCGATGAATGGACGGAAATCCACCTTCACCTTGTGCTTGTCAGCTAATTGGGTGTAGGGATTCGTTCCGGCCTGTGGCTCGGGCTGTGAAACCAGGATGCTTTTAACCTTCATATGATTGAAAAAATAGAATCCAGAAAATAGGGCTCGCTTCTAGGGCGCAAAGGTACAAAATCGCTAAATACCAAGGGGTATGCCTCTTCGAAACGTATCGAAAAAATGACTTCCCCATGCCCAAAACGTACAGAAATAAGGCTAAAAGAACAATGAAAATGTAAAAAGGCTCCAGGATGTCAATACTTCTTTGGGCGGCCACCATGAGCCATAGCAAGACAGGGAGCGCGATCCAAAGTGCGGGTAGAAAAGAGAATCGTTCCCCCCAATGATTCCAATGGTGGCTACTTTGGTCCCAGATCACGCCGAAAAGACTGTGGATGAGTAATTGACTGCTCAATGCCACCAGAGGGATGAGGTATAAGCCATACCACGGTCCATTGTATCCGGGGAGTAAATGAGGGATGGATTGGGCCCCAAGGATGAGAAATCCCAGGAGACTCATCAAACCCACGAGTAAGAAATTGGGAATCCAAAGTCTAGTCGGTGAATCCTCCCAATGGGTGATGCGCTCAATGGCGTTGAGCCAGCGGTTAGATTCCGAAGGCGCGCGTTGGATTAAAAGTCCTAGAGCCAGACTTAGCAGGGCAGCTAACCAAAATAATGCATCAGAGGGAACGTCTCTCAACGTGCCTTCTAATGCCTGGGGTAAGCCTGATTCCATGCTACAAAGGTAGATGGGTCAAAGGGTAAAAGCGTTCATGGGTTGTGGGTCGACCTGGTCTCCTCAGCCAGAACGTTTTCATTGATTGGCTTGCGTCGGAAGTTATTTCCAATGAAAATGTATGCCCGCCTTGATCCATCGCCCAGGCAAAGGCACATTTCCGCGGTCCAAAACCGTGGCGTTGAGAACGTTCATGCCGTCGAGGTAGACGTTCATGCCGTCGTGGTCATAGCTCACCCGGGCGTCGACCGTTTGGAAAGGGGCATACGCGGTGAGATCACCTCCGGGCAGGGCATACTGGCCCGCGCGGTCTTGGCGGATGTATACGAGTCCTCCTTGAAATCCCTTAATCGGAGCGGAGGTGAGTTCCAGTTGAAGGCGGTTCGCGAGGTAGTCGAGCGCATAGATGGATTGACCGTCGAGCGCAGAGGCGCTGTGGGTTGCCGCCTGAAAGCGGGCTTCCCACTGGAATAGATCCACGGCGGATCCGCCGGTCTCCAGCTCTAGACCCTGGATGTTGACTTGCGTAATGTTATCCGCTTGAAGTACTTGAGCGCCGTCGACCGTTCGGTAAATCCAGTCAATGAGGTTGGTGCCCCGACGCTGGTAGACGGTCCCTTTTAGATAGGTCGGCATTCCTTGCAATCCCCCTGAAACGGACACGGGGGAACGCCAAATAGAAGTACCGGCCTCGAAATTCCAGGCATGTTCGGGCTGTAGGGTGGCCGAACCTTGAGCGCCCCCGAGCGTGTAGTACAAGTCGGTAAAGGTGGGAAGTCGGAAACTGCGGTTGACGCTTCCAAAGAACTCGGTCCGCTTCAAAGAACTCGGATCCGAACCACGGAGATGGGCCTCCAAATTGGGCAAGTAGTCCAAGCCGTAGCGGTCGTTGTAGTTGGCGCGGTAGTCGGCCTTCAAGGTGAAGCGATTCGCGGGATGGGTAAGCCAGCTCGTGGCAAAGAGGCCTGCATTGGTTCGGGCATCCCCACGGGTATAGTAGGAACGGTTGTCCGGCGCAGGTATAGGGCTGAGGAGATCAGTACCCAATACGGAGCTGACAATGCCGTCGTGGCGAACGTCGGCGCCGATAAAGGTTCTGCGGTATTGGTTGACGGTGTACAGGACTTCGCCGCCCAGGGTGCGGGTGCGGTGGTTGTTGTGTTCGGTGTACCATGAAGGCGCCCAGCTGGAGTCCGTCGTGCGCATGAATTGACCATTTTCAAAGCGCTGGTAGTAGCCCTGGTCCTCGCGGAACAATTCAAAGTGATCGCTGTGCTGACGCGCATAGACTTTGGCATTCCAGGTATAGGCGTCCAAATCTAGGGCAGCCGAATAGCTTGCAATGGCTTCATACTGTTCGGGAAAATTGAATGAGTAAAAATTCTGCGCGCCGAATCCCTTGGTGACCATGCCGAGGTGGCCGCTCAGGACTTTGCCCCCAGATAAATTCGTTATGCTGCGTAAATAGGTTTGGAGCTGACTGAAATCCGTGTTGACAAAAGCGCCATCCGCCGCTTTGTAGTCCATGTCAAAGCCAATGTCGGTGCCAGCTAGGTTGCCCAGGTACATGCCCGCCGCTCCCCGCTGGTAGCCGTACTGTCCAATTCCAGCATGGGCATAGCCGGGACGATTTTTAGGCATCCAGGTGTCAATATTGACCACCCCTGCAAAGGCAAAGGGTCCAAATCGGTAGGAACCGCCGCTGGGCAACACAGAAACTTTGCGAATGGCTTCTATGGGAACGGGTAAGTTCATGCTGTGGTGCCCAGTTTGGGGATCGGAATAGGGGATGCCGTTCACCAGAATGAGGACCTGGTCAAAGGTGGAACCGCGCACCGAAATGTCAGATTGCACATCGTTCAGGCCTCGGCTTCGAATATCGACGGAGGCAAAGCTCTGCTCCAACGCATCGCTGGCATTTTCTGTCGTGCCGGCTATGCCCTGCTTCTCCACTTTGTGGCCGAGCTCGCGGTCCAGCGCCCCATAGATGAAGACAGGATCGACCAAGACAAACCCTAGCTCTGACGTGACCGTGTCGTTTTGCTTGGACAGGTTTTCCTGTTCGGATTGAGCCCAAGCCGAAATGGCCGTAAAACAACAAGCGAAAAGGTAGGTAGATATGCGCATAACTAGTAATAAAAAGCCCGACCCCTTGGGAGGGTCGGGCATAAAGATACCACAGCGCGCTTAGCGCGCTAAGACAGAAACAACGTTGTTGGAGACTTCCACAACGCCACCTTGAATGTCTACAGTGGTGCGGCCAGAAGCTCCGTCAATCACGATGCTACCCTGAGCTAGAGAGGCCATGATCGGAGCGTGGTCTGTTAAAATTTGAAACAGTCCTTCCGTACCAGGGAACTGGATTGCGGTTGCTTCCCCTTTGAAAAGGGATTTTTCCGGCGTAAGGATGTCAACGTGTAATGCCATGTTTATGCTTCTGCCAACATTTTCTCCCCAGCGGCGATAGCCTCCTCGATGCTTCCCTTCAAGTTGAAGGCAGCTTCAGGATACTTATCTAACTCACCATCCATAATCATGTTGAAACCTTTGATCGTTTCAGCAATGTCAACGAACACCCCGGGAATACCCGTGAACTGCTCGGCAACGTGGAAGGGTTGAGAAAGGAAACGCTGAACGCGGCGAGCGCGGTGTACGACCAACTTATCTTCTTCAGATAATTCTTCCATACCCAAGATGGCGATGATGTCCTGGAGCTCTTTGTAGCGCTGAAGAATCATCTTCACGTTCTGGGCACAGTCGTAATGCTCTTTACCGACAACCTCAGGCGTCAAAATACGCGAGGTGGAATCCAACGGATCTACCGCAGGATAAATACCTAATTCGGCAATCTTACGAGACAAAACGGTCGTAGCGTCCAAGTGGGCAAACGTGGTTGCAGGAGCTGGATCCGTCAAGTCATCCGCAGGAACGTAAACGGCCTGAACGGAAGTAATCGAACCATTCTTAGTCGAGGTGATGCGCTCTTGCATCAATCCCATTTCAGTTGCAAGGGTAGGCTGGTAACCTACGGCAGAAGGCATACGGCCCAAGAGGGCAGATACTTCAGAGCCCGCCTGTGTGAAACGGAAAATGTTATCTACGAAGAAAAGGATGTCTTTACCCTGGCCAGTGCCTTCACCGTCACGGTAATATTCAGCCATGGTCAAGCCGGATAGAGCAACACGGGCACGTGCGCCGGGAGGCTCATTCATCTGACCAAAAACGAAGGTCGCTTTTGAGTCTTTCAACTCTTCTTTATCTACTTTGCTCAGGTCCCATCCGCCTTCCTCCATGGAATGCTTGAAGTCCTCGCCGTATTTGATGATGCCTGCCTCGATCATTTCGCGCAACAGGTCATTTCCTTCACGGGTACGCTCACCCACTCCGGCAAATACAGAAAGACCACCGTGGCCTTTCGCAATATTGTTGATCAATTCCTGAATCAATACGGTTTTACCTACACCGGCACCACCGAACAATCCAATTTTACCACCCTTCGCATAGGGCTCGATCAAGTCGATGACCTTAATGCCGGTAAGAAGAACCTCCGTAGCGGTAGATAGGTCCTCAAAGCGAGGAGCCTCACGGTGAATCGGTAAGCCATTGCCTTCCTGGATTCCACCGATTCCGTCGATATCTTCTCCAACAACGTTGAATACGCGACCGCGGATTTGCTCGCCTGAAGGCATCGCAATCGGTTGGCCGGTAGCAATAACTTCTTGGCCGCGAGTGAAACCGTCCGTAGAGTCCATAGAAATGGCACGAACCGTATCCTCACCAACGTGCTGTTGGGTCTCCATGATAACTTTTTGGCCGTTGGGGCGAGTCACCACCAAGGCATCGTAAATCTTGGGAAGCACAGCGCCTTCAAAGTACACGTCAACAACGGGACCGATGACCTGGGCAATTTTTCCTTTCAGAGTGGACATAATGAGGGTATAAAAATCTTTCTGAATTCGGCTGCAAAGGTACTAATCAGATGCTTAGTAACGCATCTTTTTGTACAAGAAATAATGCGTCAAGGCAAGAAGTGGGAAGGTGAACACCAGCAAAACCCCATTTACCAGGCCATCCGCGGCCAAAACGACCAAAAGAAGGAGCGAAAAAAGTATACAAGCCCCAAAATTTGCTCGACCGCGAGCCACGCTTTGACGAATGGATCCAAAGAAACTCTGGTGCTCAAAAACTCGGATAAACCATGCTTGAATGCTCAGGGCCACCATGGCCAAGCCGAGCAAGAGCAAAGCAAGACCAAGAAAACGTGAACGCGACCAATCCATGTCATTTTGAAGCATATCCATCATTAACTGGGGATCGTTCCCAGCTTCGCGTTGGATAGACTCCAAGCTAGCGGCTGTGCTTTCATCTAAAAAGAGCGCCACGACAAATCCCAGAATCATGGTGCTAGCCAAGAGTTGAAAAAGGATCATCAATCCGAGTGTTCCAGCATGCACGAAACCCTTACTCGTCGCCATGAGTTGTGGTTTTTCCCCCCACGAACGAAATTCTCCTGACTCAGCGGCAATGGCCACACCCATGTACAATGCAGGCAAGACAAAGTAGGAAACCAAGAAGGGGAGCACGGGGATGTACTTGCCGAGCATGGTCGCTACATAGGCCATGAATCCAAATAGAAGAAAGTGTCGGGGGGCGAGCATGAACGTTGCCCAGGCATTTTTGAGTGCATGTACCATGAGAGCAAAGATGGCAATGATATCTTTGCCAAACATCTCGCGCTTCGTGCAAACCTTCCAATCCATCTCCCAATTTCCAACGTTGAGCCATGCTGTGGCAACGACGGGGACATTTGACGGAGTTCATGCGGGCCATCAAGCCATCCTAAAGCGCTTGATATCCGCCGCCAAGGAACATGACGGTAAGAGCGTTCTCATCACCTTTGATCCCCATCCGCGTAGACTGATTCATCCCGAGTATCCGCTTGAGTTGCTTACCACAGTCGAAGAGCGTGCCGAACTGCTCGCGGAACTCGGCTTGGATTACTTGATTGTGCAGCCCTTTACACATGCGTTTTCAAAAACGGAATCCATCGATTTTGTGCGCCAGCTCTTGGTGGAAAAAATTGGAGTAAAACGACTCGTTATCGGACATGACCATCGCTTTGGACGGAACCGAGAAGGGGGTTTTGAACATTTGAAAGAATTCGCTCCGGTCTATGGCTTTGACGTGGAAGAAATTCCTGCCTTAGATATCGAAGCGATGCATGTTTCGTCCACCCAAATTCGACAGGCACTGCACGCGGGCGAAATGGACAAAGCGACGCTCGCGCTGACCCGACCCTATTTTGTGACGGGTGAAGTTGTGAAGGGGCGCCAAATAGGTCGGACGATTGGCTTCCCAACGGCCAATATCGGGGGCTTACATCCGGATAAATTACTCCCTTCGCAAGGAGTTTATGCCGTTCGTGTAGACTTGCTCGACCATGAGGCCTCATCGGCCACTCGCGGTTTGCCTGCTGTCGCGAATTATGGCCAACGCCCGAGTATTGAGGCCGGTTTGGCCGTGCTTGAAGCCCATTTACTGGAAGGAGGGCAAGACCTCTACGGTCAGCGGATCCGAGTGCATTTTATTGAACGCCTTCGTGGAGAGTATAGCTTTCCAAATCGAGAAGCACTTGTCGCGCAAATCGCCAAAGACGCGGAAGAGGCGAGGAGGGTGCTGTGAGCTCGGGCTTCGCCCTCGCTCCGTTTGTTAGCTAGTTGGTTTGTTAGCTCGGGCTGCGCCCTAAAGCCAGAAAGCACGGGTTTCGCGCTGTCGCCTTATCGCTTAAACGTTTAATCTCTTTTACCCTTAAACCTGGTGGTCGACCTTCGTCGCGCGCCGAGACTTTCCGTTGTTTTGCCGAGTTCTAGCTGACAAACGAACATGCCAACTAACCAGCAAACAGCACAAAGCGCCCCTAGCCCTCCAACCCCAACGTATAGGTCAGCATGATCATTCGGCCCGCCATGGGGTAGTAGAAGTTCTCGTCGGTGCGTTGCCCCCCGTAGAGGTAGCCCCAGGTGTAGCCGTTCGGCGCATACTGGGCGTTTAAGACATTGAGGAAGTCCACTTTGAAAGTGCCCCAGGTTGCGGGCATGCTTAACTGCAGGTCAAAGGTTTGGTAGGGGTCTAGGCTACGAGAATTCTGCCCCGTGTTGTCCAAAAATTGGCGTCCCACCGTTTTGGCGCGAAGAGCGACATAGGCCTGAGGTTCCTGAGGATCCAAGTTATCCGTAACCCAGACATATTTTAGGATGGCATTGCCCATGAATCCAGGGGAGAAGGCAATGGGGGTGTTGGTATATAGTGTTTTGACTTCGGAGTAATCCAGGTAGTCGTAGAGCACCTCTTCAAATGCGGCGATGCGGTTGGTACTGAACGTCGCATTGGCGAAGAGGCTCCAGTGTTGGCCCACTCGGCCTTCGGCCGCTAGCTCGATGCCGCGGCGGAAGCTTCGGTCCACATTGGTGCGGAGGAGGGCGCCTACGTCATTCAATGCACCCGTGGGAACCAGCTGGTCTTTGTACTCCATGGCATAGCCTGTGGCTTCCAGGCGGTAGGTGGGGCCTGCGAGGATGTAGCCGGTCTCGAGGTCAAAGAGGCGTTCGGCCTTAGGGGCTTCGAGGTCGCGGCGGTCGACAAAGTCGTTTCGGTTGGGTTCCCGGTTGGCAATCGCCCCCGAAAGGTAGACGCGGTGAATGGCCTGGTTGTCCGTGACATGCCGCCAGTCCAGGCCGGCTTTCGGGTTGAAAAAGAGCTGGTTGTAGCCCAAATCCAGACGCGTCTGATCGTCGCCCCGGCCGTAGATGTAGTAGGCCACATTTCGGACCTGCAAATCGCCATAGGCCACGAAGGGACCCAAGGGAATTTCGGCCTTCGCATAGCCGGTCACGTCCATTTTATCGCCCACCGCCTCGTAGTAGCGGTACTCGTTGGCGCCCTGGAAGTCCTCGCGGTCCAGCCAAAAATTATAGGTCGTCCCAATGCTGGGCAAGGGGTTGATGCGCATCCACGGCAAAGTGCCAAAGTGATCGCCGAGGTAGCCGTTCCAGAAGCCCCCCAAGACGTATTTGCGATCGCCCACCTGCTTCACCAAAGACGCGTTGGTGCCGATCATAAAGTTGTCCAACCAGCGCTGGCGGACGAGGTCGGTGGTGTAGATGGTATCCCCATTGATGACGGGATTTTCCAGGCCGTAATCGGCAAAGGCATCGCCGGCGCGGTACTGCTCAAAGTAGCCTTTTCCGCTCACGAAATAGGTGGTAATGTTCAAATCCCAGTTGCGCGGCAGGTACAATTTGGTGATAAACTGCGTGTGCGCCTGGCGGTACTGGTCGATTTCATTCGGGTAGCGGTAGTAGTTGTAGGTGCGGGCGCCCGAACGTCGCAAATGGTCGGCATCCGCCGAATCCAAATAGTTCCGTGCGATGTAATCCTCGACCCCTTGGGCGTCACCGCGGTACTTCGCCTCCGGGATGCCCCACCAGGCTTGCTGCGTGCGCTCTTCGCCGCTGAAATGCACCAAACGCACATAGCCGTCTTTCAATCGCGCTTGGCCCGAAATCAAATACGACGTCAAATCCACCGCCGAGCGGTCGATAAAACCATCGCTTTGCATGCTCGAATAGCGGCCCATAAACGTAAAGGGTTTGTCCTTTTGGCCCTTGAAGCCCACCGCGCCCGAATGCATCACCACCGTCGCACGGCTACTCCCATAATAGCCCGCGCCCAAAGTCAGCTTGGTGGAAGCCTTTTGGTCCGGCACCCCCACCTCCATGGAAATGGAGCCGCCAAAAGCCCCGGCACCCACCGTCGAGGTGCCTACCCCGCGTTGAATCTGCACACTGTTTAGGGAAGACGTCAAATCCGGGGTATTCACCCAAAAAACCCCGTGCGACTCCGGGTCATTCACGGGCGCCCCGTTGATAGTGACATTGATGCGCGTTTGGTCCATGCCGCGCATGCGCAAATACGTATAGCCCATGCCCGTTCCCGCATCCGAAGACTGCGTCATAGAAGGCAAAAATTGCAGCACGTAGGGAATGTCCTGCCCCGTATTCATATTGGATAGGTAGCTATTCCAAACATTCCGCTCGTCAATCCGCGAAATCGTGATGGTCTTCGCTGTCATCGGCGTGCGTTCCGAGGCCCGAACCTCTAGAAGTTCCACGCTGGTCAGGGAAACTGTGGTCAAGGATGCCGTGTCAAGGAGTTGCGCATTCAGCGTTAAAGCGCTGATCGTCAAGAGGGCAAAAGCGGAAGTTTTCATATTCGCTGGTTTTCTAAAGTTACACAGCGAGGTGCCTGATCTAGGCGGCCCGAACGGGCTTTTCCACTTCCTTGGCAGCATAACCTGCCCAGGTTCGTAGGGTATCATCTCAGCCGAATCCGGCACCCCTGTGTTAGGTCAAAGATAGGGATTCCATTCAAAAGCCTTGACGTTGAATAAAGTCAATGGCTTGGGTTTCGCGTTCTTCGATGGAACCTCTCAAAAGGATATAGGGTCGTTTGAGTGTTTGAATTTTCTCAAGGATGACGTTGGTCAATCGCGCCCGATCGTGCGGATTCTCTCTCAATGGATCGGCTTCCCAGGGTATTTCTTCGGAGCAAACTAAGTAGGCATGTGCTCGCGGGGAGGTGGCCATGTCCTCGGGGAGCGTGCCAAATTTTTCTTCCGCCCAAAGCTGGGTGGTAAGTTCATCTGTGTCGCAAATCACTCTAGGCAAAAGGCCAGCCGAAGGGGCGCTCAGGCGCTCATGCGCCTCTTGGATTCGGTGGCGCTGGCCTGCATGGATGGATTGGATAGCCTGAATCCCATAGCCTTCAGAGGTATTCATGGAGAAATATGTGCGCGCATATTCGGGCACTAAAGTCCAGCCATAAGTCGCATGAATGCGCTCACCCAGCGTGGATTTTCCGGAAGATTCTGCGCCCGTGAGCACAATTTCGAGACTCTTAGGAATTTCGACCGCCCATACCAGGCAATCAAACGAGCCATCCGTTGTCTCAAGCATCTCAGCCCCAAGTCGAAAACGCCGTCCATCGCGAATTTGGGCTTCGAAGGAACCTAAATTGCCCTGAACCCCTGAGGAAGCGTTCAACATTTTGGGCCAAGAAAGCAGCCGAATGCCCTCAGAGAAATCGAGGCCCGGCTGATGGGCCGCTTTGAAAATGGCCTCTTTGGCTCCCCAAGCTACGCGCAGCGCCCAATGATTCTCCTGTGTGGCAGTGAATGCAAGCTCTTCGGGATGCAAGAACTTTTTAGCAATTCGAGCCAGTTGATCCCGGGGTCCTTCCACATCAATTCCTACGGCTAAACTTGGGTGAAAAATGGCGAAGGCATGCTTGCCACCATGACTCAGGCTGACGTGCCCTTGCGGCAACTTTGGCCGGCGGTCATCATAGTCCAGCGCGGCGAGAAGCTTGGGGTCTATGGCGTTTAATGCATGACGGGCCGCAATAAAATGCCTTTTTCTGCCCACATTTTGGATGTCTGAAAGGCGCTGCTGATCGGCGGCGGAAAGCTCAAGTTCTTCTCCAAGGAAATCCTGTTCCGAGCCGTCGGATAGGGGCATTCGGCCTATTTCCAAGCCGAAAAGACCAAGATCTTTTACCTCAGGCTGAACCTTCTTTGTACTTTTGCCGTTCAAATCCATAAACCAACGCGAAATTCAAGGAAAATATGGCAGCAACCAACTATATCCCTTACAAAGTCAAGGACATGTCCCTCGCAGAGTGGGGGCGTAAAGAAATTACCCTCGCCGAAGCAGAGATGCCTGGCTTGATGGCTCTTCGTACGGAGTACGGTGCGACCAAACCGCTCGCTGGTGCGCGGGTAGCCGGTTGTTTGCATATGACCATTCAAACGGCCGTATTGATTGAAACGTTAGTGGAATTAGGTGCAGATGTTACCTGGTCTTCCTGCAATATTTTCTCCACCCAAGACCACGCGGCGGCAGCGATTGCGGCGGCGGGCATTCCAGTGTATGCTTGGAAAGGGATGAATGAAGAAGAATTCGACTGGTGTATTGAGCAAACCCTGTTCTTCGGGGAAGATCGCGAGCCCTTGAATATGATTCTCGATGATGGAGGTGATTTGACCAACATGGTGTTGGATCGCTATCCAGAGCTCGCCGCTGGAATCGGCGGATTGTCTGAAGAGACCACAACGGGAGTTCACCGCTTGTATGAGCGTATGATTAAAGGCACCCTTCCGATGCCAGCGATCAACGTCAACGACTCCGTGACGAAGAGCAAGTTCGACAACAAATATGGTTGCCGCGAATCTGCCGTAGATGCGATCCGTCGCGCCACTGATCTGATGATCGCGGGTAAAGTTGTCGTGTGTGCAGGCTACGGTGACGTAGGCAAAGGCACGGCCGCTTCCTTTAAGGCAGCAGGCGCACGTGTGATTGTCACTGAAATTGATCCCATTTGTGCCCTTCAGGCCGTGATGGATGGTTTTGAAGTTCGCCGCATGGCGGATGTCATCGGTATGGCGGGTATCGTCATCACTTCGACGGGCAACAAAAACATTATCGTGGACCGCCACTTCAAGGCGATGAAGGACAAGACGGTAGTTTGTAACATTGGCCACTTTGACAATGAAATCGACATGGCGTGGTTGAACAAGAACTACGGCCACACGAAGTCAACCATCAAGGCTCAAGTAGATCTGTACAACATCGAAGGCAATGATATCATCGTCTTGGCGGAGGGTCGTTTGGTGAACTTAGGGTGTGCCACGGGTCACCCCAGTTTTGTGATGTCCAATAGCTTCACGAACCAAGTTTTGGCGCAAATCGAACTCTATACCAATCCAGGGAAATACCCGAATGAAGTATTCACCTTGCCAAAGCATTTGGATGAGAAGGTGGCCTTCTTGCA
>JAHEGI010000006.1:13765-52758 GCA_024639785.1 Cryomorphaceae bacterium | reverse complement strand
TCTCCACTGCCCACCGTGTCGACCACGTCCACGGGGAAGATGGGGTGGTGCCAGACGTTACCACCCGCCAGAAGGTAGGCCCCAGCAGCCCCGTCGGTGACGAGGATGTGTTCCGCCTGGGTGAAGTGCTCGGCAAAGAGCGCAAGGTCTTCACAGCCGTCCTGTGAGGCACTCAGCTCGCGGAAGTTCATCCATTCGTGCAGCTCGTCGCGGTTGAGCTTGATCACCTCCACCTGGCGCATGAGCGGCTCAATCACCTTCCAGTCCACATAGGGCGCCCGAAGGTTGATGTCCATCACGCGGCGCGGCAAGGCGCTGAGATAGCGATGAAGGGCCAAACGCGATTCCGCATTCCGCAGCGCCAATGAGCCAAACACCAAGATTTCAGCCTGCCCAGCCAACGCGGCGTCATAAGGAATGCCGTCCCAAGCGGCCGGCGCACAAATGTCATAGGAGGGGCTGCCCTTGGCATCCAACGTCACATCAACCCAGCCGGTCCGCCAGCTCGCGTGTTGGGCCAGGCCAATCAATGGAAACTTGCGTTCGTTTAAAAAGGCACGTAGCGTTTCCGCGTGTGCGTCAGGGCCCAAACATGAAGCGATATGCGTGGGCTGGCCCCACTGGTGCAGGTGTAAGGCGACATTGAGGGGCGCGCCTCCAACGACGGGACCTGTGGGCAGGCCGTCAAAGAGAACTTCCCCAAAACAGAGAAATGCGCTCATTTATGGAGCTCGTGGTGGAGTTCTTCCAGAGATTTTCCTTTGGTTTCCGGCATCATCCAATGAGTGAAGACCAACTGAAGGACCATGCAGGCCGCAAAGAAGGCAAAGATGGGCCATCCTTCCGGGAAGACCTCCATGACCACAGGGCCTAGCAAGGTGATGAGAGCCGCAAAGACCCAGTGCGTTCCCGTTCCCCACGATTGGCCGGCGCCGCGCACAGAGTTGGGGAAGATTTCGGAAATGAAGACCCAGATGACCGCTCCTTGGCCCATGGCATGCGAAGCGATGAACATCAAGATGAAGGTCAGCGTGAACATGGGAGCTGCTTCGCTGTAGAAGGCATAGGCCACCATACAAAGCGAGATGATGTAGCCAATGGAGCCGATGTACATCAGTTGCTTTCGGCCTAAGCGGTCAATGAAGTAGAGGCCTACAAAGGTGAAGAGGAGATTGATGCCGCCCAGAGAGACACTGGAAAGCAAGGATTCGCTACTGGCAAAGCCCGCATTTTCCAAAATGGAAGGTGCGTAGTAGAGGATGAAGTTGATGCCCGACAATTGGTTGAACATCGCCAACAAAAAGGCCAGCAGAAGCGGGAAGCGGAAGTCGCGCGAGAACAGAGGTACACGAGGCTTGGAGGCGGTTTCCGCAGCATCGGCTTGGATGGATTTGAGGGTTTCCACAGCTTCAGTCTCATTATCAAAAAGTTCGTTCAGCACTTTTTGGGCCGCGGCACTATCGCCTTTCTTGACGGCGAGCCAGCGGGGGCTTTCGGGCACAGTGAGGACCATGAACGTGTACACGATGGCGGGAATGGCTTCCACCCCGAGCATCAAACGCCAATCCCATTCGCCCCCAACACCGCTGAGGAGGAAGTTGGAGAAGAAGGCAATCAGGATGCCGAAGACAATGTTAAATTGGTAGAGAGCCACTAAACGACCTCGTGAAGCTGCGCTGGAAATCTCCGAAATGTAGGCCGGTGCCGCTACCGAAGAAGCCCCGACGCCCACCCCACCGATGAAGCGGAAGAAAGAAAAGGAATACGGATCCCAAGCTAACATGGAGCCAACCGCAGAGACCGAAAAAAGTACCCCAATCCAGATCAACGTCGGCTTTCGACCCAGGATGTCCGTTGGTTTGCCGCCAAAAAGCGAGCCTAAAACCGTACCCCAAAGGGCCATGGACATGATGAAGGTGCCATGAAACCACGCGGAGGTGTTCCAGAGTTCGCGGATGGGCTCGTTGGCCCCTGAGATGACTACCGTGTCAAATCCAAACAGAAATCCTGCGACGGCAACCACCCAGGACCATTTTTGTACGTTTCGCATAGGGATAGTATGTTAAAGAAGTGGAAGCTACAAAGACGGCATCTACAATTTTACTACCTTCAACGGAGATATTCCTCTAGTTTATGAACACAAATACGATTGAACGCATTTTATTGGGCTTTGGTAGCGTCGTACTGCTCGGCTTTGCCGCCTCCTATTTTGTCGGCCCATTGAAAGATTACAATGGCAGCTTGCGCATCGCAGCCATCGCGGGGGTCGCCTTGTACGCAGTCTATAGTTTTTTGGTTCAGTCCAAAGACCAAAAAGAAATCTATTCCGCTGAAAAAGAAGCGGAAAAGTTTCAAAGCATGGCCAAGAAAGAGCGCCGTCGTGCGGATGAACTTCAAGAGGCCAATTTGACGTTGCAAGCTGATTTGAGCACAGCAAACAAAGAGATTGAAGCATTGCGAGCAGAAGTCGCCAAATTGAACAGCAAAGACTAAGTTTCTGGGGATTGAACCCCTAAAGATTTCATTCCCATGCGCTTTTCTGTTCGCTCTAGGCTTCCAGAACGCGGCCCGCTTTACTTGAGATATAGTGGGTAAAAGCGATTATAAAAGTATCGCTTGAGGCGTTCCCCTTTGGCTCGCTTCCAAGTGCGGGCAAACAGTGGCATTTTTTCATACCCATGTTCCGCCAGGACATGCCCAAAATGCTGGGTAACCAGATTGGCTTCCAACGGGGTGATTTCTTCCTTCCAACGATTCAAGTGTTCAGAAGAAATGGCTTTAAACTTGCCATATGCACTGTTACCTCCCCAAGGGTCGCCCATGAGCGTAGGCTCCAAAAGGCTGCCGTCAAAAGATATCTGTAAGAATTCCGCGATTGACTTCATCTCGACTTCCGGCTGCTGTGCCAAATCTTCATAGCGAATCACCTTATAATTAGGAATCAACTTCTGGTTGGTCTGGAGCCAATAATATCCTGATTCAAGTGACTTGAAAACCTTGTTGATCAGCGGGTAACCCTGGTCCTTTGCTTTAAACTTGCGCAGGGCCACCATGTTGGCGTAGGGATTCCGCACAATATGAATAAACTGGGCTTTAGGGAACGCTTGTGCCAGCTCAACCGCGACTTCTAAATGTTCAACCGATTTTTCAACAGCACGCTTTCCGAGCGCCGTTTCCAATCCATCCACCACTTGAGGCAAAAGCTCTTTGAGTATGGTAAGGGCTTGAATTGGGTCATCCGCTTCATCCATCTCCCCTACAAAGGCCCGCACGGCATCCATGTCGAGACGGTCGCCCAGCACCACATCCGCTTGCCGATCCACTGAACGCGCATAAGACTCTAAAATTTCCACGAGTCCCTCCAGAAAATTTGCATCCTCTACGGGCGCTTGTTTTCGGTACGAATAGGTAATCCACCGCCCAAGCAAGGCCATAAAATGCGTTTCAAAGGGAATGACGAAGAGTTCGGGATGCCCATCCAGAAGGGAGCGCAACAAGCTGGTACCAGACTTGTGACTGCCAAGGATGAAAATGGGTGCATGCGGCATAGGGACGAAAATAGGGTCAAGCCCCTAAGGGCATTTCGTGAATGAGTAAGCGGTCGTAGAGGGCGAGGGCGCGACGGAGAACCTCCTCGGAGGCGCCTTCCGGTTCAGGGCGTTCGTTTTGGTGCGCCCCGAGCGCTAAATCTGAGCTAGGCAGCTCCACCGCATTCAGCAACACCTCCACCGCCTCGCCAGGTTGTTTGCAGTAGCGGTCGTAGGATAGCAGAAGCATTTGATCATCTTTGAGGGCCAGAACCCGCTCATAATATGCCATCCAGCGTTCGAGCCAATCATCCAAAGTGACGGGCAATTTATCTGGCATTCCGCTCCCATCGGCAAAAGAAAAGGCCTTGCAATTTTGACCAAATTCAAAGTGACCTAACCAGTTCATGTAGGTTAGGAAGAAGGGGTCTTTTTCCTGCTCCGCGGAGAAATGCTCATGCATCTCCATCAGGCTCGCTGCATGAAAAATGGGCTGCCGAAATAGAACCACCGTCCGCATAGTCGGAAAATGCTTTGACAAAGAGCTGTAGCGCAAGAGTGCATTGTTATTCTTAGCCAAATAAACGCGTCCGCCCTGCTCCACAGACACCAGGGCACGATAATTTGCATAGTCCACTGCACGCTCTTCTGAGAGGGAATATTCCATTAAACTCGCCTTTTGGACCTTGTCATCATAGGCAGAGAAAAAGTACTCCTCGAGAGCTTCGTTAGAATCCAAACTAACTTCAATGCCGTCGCCATGACTGCGTTCTTTGGCTTCGATCCGCTTTGGCTTGTTCCACCGCGCCCAAGTTCCAGGGGCCATGAGAAATGGCATATGGCGGTAGTTTAAGGAGGCAAATAATCCTGTTTCACTGAGGCGGTTGAGCAGGCTGGTGGTGCCCGCACGGGCCAGACCCGTAACGATTAAAAAGGGCCGTTCGGGGCGGGGTTGCCCCTTGAGAACGCGCCTGACCTCTCGCTCGAAAAGCCTGCGGCCTATATTCGGATGGTCCAAGACCAAATGGTGAAAGAGCTGCTGAATGGCACTATATGGGCCTTGAGGCTTGGAACGTCGGAGGAAGGGAAGTGTAGCCCCCAAGGAGAAAACCCCCCAATGCCAAGACGTCCATGGGCCTTGAGGCTCTCCCAATAAATCTCCCGCTTCAACGGCTGCCCAGGCTGCAGCGAGGGCCATTCCAATGCGAAGGAAAAATCGGCCAAGTGCCTTTAATAATTGAAGGTTTTGACGTTCAACAAGTGGCAGTTTTTCTGCTTCGGGCAGAGAACTTAGGAGAGCGTCAACGACGCCTACCGCCGTGCGCGCAAGAGCGCTGAGCTCTTCGGACCGCCACAGGATCAGACGAACCAATAACCATCCGGAAAGGAGTGCTGCTAAGAAGGAGATCGTTTCGGGCACCCAGTTACTTCTTAAATATCCGCTTGATTCGCGCCCAAACCGTGTAACCAACAGCCAATAAAACAATTCCCACGATTAATCCCACCAAAATGAGAGATCCGATGCCCATCCCGGGTCCGATGTATAAAAATGTCATTTCCTGTAATTCTATATCAAGAGGGCTAAAATACTTCGCATAGCCGTGGGAATAGCCCTGAAACAAAACCACCCCGACAAGTTTCCCTGCGGGGCGGTCATTCCGGAGTGACGCCTGGGCGCCTGATTTGTAGCCCCGGCAGGAATCGAACCTGCATCTTAGGCTCCGGAAACCCACATACTATCCATTGTACTACGGAGCCAATCCAGGCTGCAAAAGTAGTCCTTACCTTAGGAAAATGAATCAGAAATCTCTTTTGCTTTTCAGCATAGCTATGCTTGGTCTGCTTACTGCCTGCCAGCCTACCGAGGAAGCAGAATCCATCGCCAATCACACGGACATTCACATGGTCATGGACGCCTGGCACCACGCCGCCAGTGTGGCAGACTCGACAACGTACTTCGGAACAATGGCTTCGGAAGAAAGCATTTTTATCGGCACGGATGAAACAGAGCGCTGGACGACTAGCGAGTTCAAATCCTGGAGTCGTCGTTATTTCCAACGGGCCTCGGCATGGACTTTTATCCCGGTGCCGGGCGAGCGACATATTCGCTCTCTTGGAGATGTGGCTTGGCTGGATGAAAAATTAGACTCCGAGCACATGGGGCGCTGTCGCGGCACGGCCATCTTGATCTTTGACCATGGGCGCAATTCGTGGAAAATTGATCATTACACGCTGTCATTTGCGGTGCCTAATGAGGCCGTTGATGGCCTGTTGGATGACATTGAGATGTTAGACACAGGGTCAACGAAAATTGATGTTCCCTGAGGCCTTACTTCATTGCGGCCTCGTTTTTGATGATACATCCAAAACCCTAGCGCATGAAATACTCCCTTTCTATCGTTGTTTTAACCCTCGCCATGGGGGTCTTTTTTACGAGCTGCAAGCACGATCCCATCCATGTGGATCCAAATCCAATTGATAGCACTGGTGGTGGAAATTCAGGGAGTAATTGCGATCCAGACACGGTGTATTTCCAGCAAGAGGTATTGCCTTTGATTGTTTCTAGCTGTGCTATGAGCGGATGCCATGATGCGGCTTCGGCGCAGGACGGTGTGGTTCTAACCTCGTACACGTCAATCATGAACACTGGAAATGTGAAGGCTGGCCAGCCTAACAACAGTGAGTTGTACGAGGTTCTGGTCGAGAATGACCCGGATAAAATCATGCCTCCTCCTCCGGCAAGTTTGACAGCGAGCCAAATCCAGCTGATAAAGACTTGGATTCAGCAAGGTGCGAAGAACAATTCTTGTGAATCGGGCTGCGACACCACGGCCTTTACATTTAGCGGCACCATTCAACCTATGATGCAGACGTTTTGTGTCGGCTGCCATAACGCGACCAGCACCCCTGGGTATGTGGCATTGGATCAATATGCTGGGGTCGTTGCCGCCACTACGAATAACCGCTTAATGGGCGCTGTGAAGCACCAATCCGGCTATGTGGCCATGCCTCCAAGTGGTAGTGGTTTGACGGACTGTCAGATTCTACAACTCGAAAAGTGGATTGCCGCGGGCGCACCGAACAATTAGGGCATCGCCTATATTCGTGCTCATGACACATGCATTGGGCCTATTCTTGTTGCGCGCAGGAACCTCCTTCTTGATGATTCCACACGGTTGGGCCAAATACGAGCGCCTGAGCCAAGCTTTAGAAGCCGGGGAACCCGTGAAGTTCATGGACTTTTTGGGTTTGGGAACAACCCTTTCTTTGATCCTCACCATTTTTGGTGAACTCGTTGCTCCGGCGTTCATCTTGGCGGGCCTTAAAACACGTTGGATGGCCGCTCCTGCGGCCTTCACCATGTTAGTAGCTGCCTTCGTAGCACATGGCTCGGACCCATTAGCAGATAAAGAACACGCTTTGCTTTACGCCATTGCCTTCTTGGCGGTATTATTGCTAGGTCCAGGTCGTTGGAGCGTCGACTCTTGGTGGGCAGGACGTAAAGTTTAACCTCAACGGATCACCTTTTCCAAGGCTTTGCCTTTGGCCAATTCATCCACCAACTTGTCCATATAACGTACTTGTTGGGTGAGGACATTGGTAATTTCCTCAACGCGATAGCCACAGATGACCCCTTTGATCTGGGAAGCATTATCAGGCAACGAGGCTGCACCAAAGAAGTCTTCGAACGTGGTCTTTGACGCTAAGTGCGCGTCTAGGGTCGCCTCTTCAAAGCCCGTCAACCATGATATCACACTGCGGAGCTCGGCTTCTGTTCGACCCTTTTTGACCACTTTGGTCACATAGTGAGGATAAACCGATGCGAAGGTCATCTGTGCGATTCGGGCATCGTGATGGGAGGTGTCAGTCATGTTTTTGAACGGAACGGATGAGGTAAAATGTACTTCCGAAGGTAACGCCGGCTATGAGTTATTTCATAAACCCAACCACCCACGGTGCCGCCTTCTGAGCCCCAGCTGCACCATCCAAAAACGAGAAAGCGTCTTTGCAGCATCGCGGAGCGCCAGCTGCAAAAACTCTTTCGACTTGTAGCCCCGCCGGGAATCGAACCTGGATCAAACGTTTAGGAAACGTCTATTCTATCCGTTGAACTACGGGGCCAAATGGCTGAGGTATCACCTAATCGTCGCCCCTGCTGGCAATGCAGCGCCGGGCTGAAGGAATTCCAACTTGCCCGTTTCCGGGTTTTCGGCCATGAGAATCATGCCTTGCGATTCCACCCCGCGAATGGTGCGTGGCGCCAAATTGGCCAAAAGCACCACCTGACGACCGATCACCTCTTCGGGCGCGAAGTGCTCTGCAATGCCCGATAAAACCGTGCGGCGATCGACACCGGTGTCTAGGGTCAATTGGAGCAAGCGGTCGGCCTTGGGCACCTTAGTGGCTTCCAAAATGGTAGCGACACGAAGGTCCAATCCAGCAAATTGATCGTAGTCGATGTTGGCCGCAATAGCGGGAATAGCAGGAGTTTCCACAGGCTTAACAGGGGTTTCAACAGGTTTGACGAGTTTGGCACGCTGGGCGTCCATGGCTTCGTCTTCAATCTTTTCAAACAAAAGGGCAGGTTCCGCAAGAGGTTGTCCGGCCGGCACCAAGCTCGTCCCAGCCAAAAGCGACCAATCTGCCAACTCCATCCCCAGCATGGCGCGAATTTTCGCGGCGCTAAAGGGCAGGAAGGGCTCAAAGACCACGCCGAGCGCAGCCATGATTTGGGTGGCTGTACCCAGAATCTCCGCGGCGCGCACAGGATTCGTTTTAACCACTTTCCAAGGTTCGGCATCCGCCAAATACTTGTTGCCGACACGGGCGAGGTTCATGGCTTCGGTCAAGGCTTCGCGGAAGCGGTAGGCGTCCAAGGCCGCCGACACTTTGGCCGATTGCTGGGCAATAGCTGCTATGGCCCCCAGGTCCTCGGGGGCCGAGCCTGCGGCGGGCACCAAGCCCGCGCAGTACTTGTGATTGAGGACCATCACGCGGTTGACCAAGTTGCCAAGGATGGCAACCAGCTCCGAGTTGTTGCGCTGCTGGAAATCGGCCCAGGTAAAGTCATTATCCTTCGTTTCGGGCATGGTGGCGCACAAAGCGTAACGCAGCGAATCTTGCTTTCCAGGGAAATCGGCGAGGTATTCGTGCAGCCAAACGGCCCAGTTTCGGGACGTTGAAAGCTTCTCGCCCTCGAGGTTCAAAAACTCATTCGCAGGCACGTCCTGGGGCAAAATATACCCGCCATGCTGCATCAGAATGGCTGGGAAAATCAGGCAGTGAAAGACAATATTGTCCTTGCCGATGAAGTGTACCAAGCGGGTGTCCTCATCCTTCCACCATTTTTCCCAATCGTCCCCAAAGAGCTCCTGCGTAGCGGTAATATACCCTAAGGGCGCATCAAACCACACGTAGAGCACCTTGCCATCCGCACCTTCCACAGGGACGGGAACGCCCCAATCGAGGTCGCGGGTCATGCTTCGGGGCTGCAGGCCATCGCCGGCATCCAACCAGGACTTGCACTGGCCGAAAACGTTGGATTTCCATTCGGGGTGGGACTCGATGTAGGTGCGCAGTTCAGGCGCTAGCTTGTCCAAAGGCAAGAACCAATTGGTCGTCTTGCGCATTTCCGGGGCCGAGCCCGAAAGCGTCGACGTCGGGTTGATTAATTCCGTGGGATTCAACGTGGAACCGCACTTCTCGCACTGGTCGCCATAGGCCCCAGCTGCTTGGCACTTGGGGCAGGTGCCGGTGATGTAGCGGTCCGCTAAAAATTGCTCTGCTTCGGGATCGTAGTACTGATCCGTTTCTCGGGCTTCAAACACCCCTTTTTCATAGAGGGTTTGGAAGAAATTGCTCGCCACTTCCGCATGTTTGGGCGACGACGTGCGCGAGTAAATGTCAAACTGCACGCCAAAGCCTGCCAGCGCTTCGCGCATCATCTCGTGGTAGCGGTCCACAATTTCGCGGGGGGTAACGCCCTCTTTCCGCGCCTTCATGGTTATCGCCATGCCGTGTTCATCTGATCCACAAACGAAAGCCACCGCTTCGCCGCTCATGCGCAAATAGCGCACATAGATGTCTGCAGGCAGATAACATCCAGCCAGGTGCCCGATGTGAATAGGCCCATTGGCATAGGGCAAGGCGGCCGTGATAGTAGATCGTTTGTAAGACTTCATGTAGGACAAAAGTACAAAGGGCAGTACCTTGGTTTGGAACTATGATGCAAAGCGTTTCTCCACCATTTTTGAAGCCCGGCGATGGCATCGCATTGGTCTCCGTTTCCCGCTTTGGCGAGGCTTCTGTGATTGATCAGGCCGAATCTTGGATCCGCGCCCAAGGCTTCAACCCCTTTCGCGCGCCGAATTTGGGCGCCCGCGACCAGCAGTTTGGCGGCGACGACGCTACCCGCGCGGCCGACGTCAACTGGGCCATCGCGCACCCTGAGGTCAAGGCCATATGGAGCATTCGGGGCGGCTATGGAGCCGTGCGAATGGTCGATGGGGTGAATTGGTCCGCGCTAGTATCTCAACCTAAATGGCTAATCGGCTTCAGCGACTTTACCCTGCTTCTGGGTCATGCCTTTCAACATCAACTCTGTGCCATTCACAGCTGGATGCCCATCCAAAGACCCATGGTCACGGAGACCTCTGCCCATCATCTAGCGGCTCTATTACGCGGTGAGCCCCAAGCCTTGCGGGCCGAAAATCACCCATTAAATCAAATGGGCAGCGTCAAGGGCCGACTCGTTGGTGGGAATTTATCCGTCCTCTACAGTATGCTTGGCTCGAGCAGTTTTCCAAATTTGAATGGTTGCATCCTTGCCCTGGAAGATTTGGACGAATACCGCTACCATTTGGATCGAATGATGTGGGGGCTGCGCCGAGCGGGTGTGTTAGACGGAATCAAGGGTGTTGCGCTAGGTGCCTTTTCAGATATGAAAGACAACGCGATTCCATTTGGAAAGGAGCCTCTTGAAATCATTCGTGAAGCGTTCCCAAAAGACCTCCCGCTCGCGTGCAACCTTCCTTTCGGACACCTCGAAGACAATGAACCGTTTATTACCGGATATGCCTACCAGCTCGATGTAGATTTGAATGGTGGCCATCTTTCTCCCCTCTAAACGTCGTTGGGCGGGCTTTCGAGCCGAAGCCCATGCAATCGTGCATTTTGAGCAGCAAGGCTATCATTTAATCTCCCAAAATGGACGGGTCGGTCGAGCCGAAGTAGATCTCCTGCTTTGGAATCCTGATAGTCAAAGATTGCTTGCTGTGGAAGTTAAATACCGTTCAAGGAACTGGGAGCAATTGCCCTTGAATCCCAGGCAGGCCCGACGGATTTATCGCGCCGCAAGGCAGTTGCGCCCCGACGCACTGAGGACACACGAACCCGAATTTGTCCTCTGCGTACTCAGTGGCGACTTGGAATCCCCACAGATTCAAGTATTTGCAAACATTTGGGAGTCTTGGGACTAACGCAGTACGGCACGGGAATTGCCTACCTTTGCAGAAATATTTGAACCTGTGAAAGAACAGCGCCCATCGCGTGGGGGAAAACCTTCGCGTCCGACCAACAAACCGTCTCGCCGTGAGGGCGACGCCGGTCGACCTTCCAGAGCTTCCTTTAGTGAGGAGCGCGGCCCTGATGGCCGACGGAAATTTTCAATGCCTCAAAGTGGTGGATCCCGCGACGAACGTCCCCGTTCTGACCGCCCTCATGGCGACCGGCCCTCAGGCGATCGTCCACAACGCAACTTTGGCGACAAGCCCGCTTGGGGCGACCGCAGCCAGAAACCCTACGGCGACCGCCCTCAAAAATCTTTTGGATCTGGACCTCAACGCGGGGAGCGGGGAGATCGAGAGTACTGGGAGAAGAAGCAAGCACAACGCGGAAAGCCTCGATACAAAACCGCCGAGGAATTTGCTCCCTCTACGGACGAAATGCGCTTGAATCGCTTTTTGGCCCATGCAGGAATTTGCTCACGCCGTGACGCTGATAGCCTCATTGCCGATGGGATGGTTACCGTGAATGGCAAAGTGATTACCGAGATGGGGTTCAAAGTTGGCCCAGCCGACGACGTTCGCTACGCCGGAGAACGCCTCAAGTCAGAGCGTAAAGTCTATGTGCTTTTGAATAAACCAAAAGGGTTTATCACCACTGTAGATGACGAAAAGGCACGCAAAACCGTGATGGATTTGGTCGCAAAAGCATGCAAGGAACGCATCTATCCCGTAGGTAGACTTGATCGTGGAACAACGGGCGTTTTGCTTTTAACCAATGATGGCGCGATGGCGAAGAAATTAACCCATCCAAGTCATGGCGCTAAGAAGATTTACCAAGTCACTCTGGACAAGCCCTTCACCCCTGCGGATATGATTGCGCTCAAAGAAGGCTTAGTACTCGAAGACGGCCCCGTAATGGTGGACAAGGCAGAATTTATCACCAAAGACGATTTCTTCAATTTGGGCGTTGAATTGCATGTGGGACGAAATCGAATTGTGCGTCGAATTTTTGAACACCTCGGGTATGAGGTAATCAAATTGGATCGGACCTCGTTTGCCGGCCTCACTAAAAAGAGCTTGGAACGTGGCCATTATCGTCTATTGAATTCCAAGGAAATTTCATTCTTGCAAATGCTGTGATTCGCAAAATCCTCCTTGCCCTCGCCATCACTCTCGGCCTGGTGACCCTTGGGCTAGGAGGACTCATAGCCTATATACAATCGGATTCGGACGCGCTGCGTTCACGCCTACTGACGGTCGTGAATGAACAGCTCTCTGTCCCTGTGCAGGCGAGCGGTTTGGACCTCGATATCCTCGGGCAATTTCCCGACATTTCGCTCCGATTGGACGAGGTTTTTATCGAAGATCCGCTGCGAATTGGGAGCGGGGACACCCTCCTTTACTTCCAGGAAGTCTATGCTCAATTTGGGCTCTTCAGCGTTCTTCGGGGGGAGACCGTGCTTCGGCGAGTTACCGCCCAAAATGGGCTGCTGAAACTTCGCTGGGAGGAGGATGAGAACAATTTTAGCATCCTTAAAGCAGACAGCAGTCAAACGGATTCATACCTGGACCTGAAAGGCTTCAGCTTGCTCAATTCACGAATCCATCTCGAAGGCTATGGAGACACCCCATGGGAGGTCGGATTCATCGCCGAGCGCATCAAATTGGCAGGTATTCTTGACGCAGCCCAAATGGACGCCAAGGTTCAGTGGGAATTGCTCTTCCCCAATTGGAACGATCAAGCGGTTCGAGTCCAAGGCGCTATGGAGGTCTACAGCAACAGCGAGGTAGATCAACTATTAGTCGACAACGGCCAAGTGACCATCAATGATTGGGAACTCGACTTGAATGGGAGCATTCAGAATGGCCTGGGCCAGTGGACTGCCTCGGCAGAAAATTTGGATATGACGGATGTGATGGCCCTACTGCCAAAAGCACTGATTCCTGATCCAAGTACAATTGTTGCCGATGGCACATTGGATCTTCGCGTCGTGGCAAGCACCACCCCTGCTGGTTCACGCATCAAAGCAGAAGGCGATTGGAAAAATGGGCGCCTCAATGCAAGCTCTGGTTGGATTGTAGGAGATGACGTTCGCGCCCATGTGATTTTTGACAACGGTTCGCAAGCACGCTTAGAAACAGCCACATTAGATATTTCATCCTTTGCCTTTCGATCCCGCAATTCGGAGTTGAGCGGCAGCTTTAGAATGGACAATTTGGCTCAGCCAAGAGCGCAAGCGCGTCTTAAAATCAATGGCCGTGACAACCTCATGGACCTAATCCATTGGCTGGAATATTCCACATGGTCAGGGAGCCAAGGAAACATCGAAGGGTCTATTGGTTGGAAGCAGAATTTTTCTTCGCTCGAAGCTCTCGCAGAGGAAGGCCTTTGGGGTGGCCTCTGGTCGGGAAACCTCACGGTACGCGATGCCCTGCTTCAGATTGAGGGAGCTAAGCAAAACACGCAAATCCCTCTAGCCAAACTGAACCTTTTGGGCCAAGATATCGGCATCGAAGAAGCGCAACTTCAAACGGGCAAGACTTCGGCGCGCATTTCTGGTACGGTAGCGAATGTATTATCGGACAATGCCTATCACTATACCCTCCGAATCACTGGAAGAGAGTGGTTCATCGAGGACATCACAGGCTGGGAAATTTGGAATGCCAATTTCACGGGCGAACCGGATGATGGCGAAGATTTTACCGATAGTTATGATCTAAGTCTCGCAGTGGATCGCTTGCGTTATGGGAAGTTTGTTGCCACAGATGCATCTGGACGTTTTTCCGGACAGGGCCTTCACATCGAATCCGACAATGTGTTTTTGAGGCATTCGGGCGGAAGTCTGGCGGGTCGCATTGAATGGGTTCCGCTCCCAGAGGACCGTGGGCAACTCCTTTTAGATGGCCGAATTCAGCAGGTTGACCTCAAGTCGCTCATGCAATCCATGGACAATTTTGGCCAGAACCAACTCACAGATAAAAACCTAAGTGGGATATTGGATGCCACTTTACGGCTTTCGGCGCCATTTGACGCTGACTTTAATCTTCAAAGTTCCGCCTTGTTGGCAACGGTGGATTTTCAAGTCTCAAAAGGTCGAATCACCCAATTTGATCCCCTGTTGGAATTGTCGCGATTTGCCGAAGTGGAAGACCTGAAGGACGTGCGTTTTGGCACCGTCCAAAATCAACTGCGCATCGCAAATGAAATCGTTTACATCCCAGAAATGACCCTGGAAAACAACGCTTTAGTGCTCAAGGTCGCGGGCCAACATCGTTTTGACAATGTGATGGACTTCACCTTGCAAATGCAGCTACGTGACCTTGTGGGAGGCAAAAAACCTGCGCGGTCCAAAGATCTAGACGCATTTATCGCTGAAGAGTCAGCCCGAGGTCCCGTTTGGATTCCAATCCACATTGTCGGTCCTGCAGACCAATTGAAATTTAGTTTAGATCGAAAAGCCCTCAGTCAGGACATCAAATCCTCAGTTCAAGAGGACTGGAAAAAGCAAGGTCAAGACCTCCGAAATATATTTCAGAAGCCCGTTGAGCGGCCTGTAATTCCCGAAAAGAAATACCAATTTGAGTGGGAAGAAGAGCCCGATACAAATCGTTCGTTCAGCGAAATAGTTCGTTCGTTCAGCCGCTCATGAGGCTTCCATCAAAGGCTTGATTTCCTCTGATTTTTCTGCTACATTTGAAACATGCGACGTATTCTATTTGCATTGGCATTCATGGCGTTGGGCCTCTCTGGACAGGCTCAGACCAATCCAAACCCCAACAATGAGTGTGGTGTGTTTGCCCCAAATGCCTTTACTCCTAACCGCGACAATACGAATGATGAATTTCGCGTGTTGGTCACGGAGGCCTGTGAGCCCTTGGAGTATCGTTTACGCGTTTTTGATCGATACGGCCGTTTGGTCTTCGAGAGCATTAACCCAACAGAATCTTGGGATGGCTCCTACAACGGGCGTCAATTGAAGGAGGGCGTGTACCTCTGGCACCTTTTAGCGCTCTACACGGTCCCAAGTGGCCAAGAAACTACCCGCCTCGAAGAAAAAGGCAGCGTAGTCTTGATGCGCTAATCGCTTAAAACGTTTTCTATATCCGGAGCATTAGTCTCCGGTTTTTTTTTGCCTGTTCTTCCGGAACTTTTCACCCTCCCATGCGTTTTCCCCGTATGCGTGCTTTGTTCACTAGCCTCCTTTTTCTCTGGTCCATCGGCCTCCTCGGGCAATCGGGCCAAATGGTCTTTGACCTGTCCGCCCCCGAGGTGGAGACCCTTCCAAAAAGTGCCCAATGGATGGTTTCTCTTCACGACGCCAACGGGACCCTGATTGAACAATTTCCTTTCGCTGCCACCTCCCTAAAGCAACGTGTCACCATTGGCCCTAAAAAAGTAGGAATTTACACCGCCTCCTACTACCTAGACCTCAATGGCAACAACGAGTTAGATAAAGGGATTTTTGGACAGCCAACGGAGCCCTATGCCTTTTCGAACGGTGCACGAAGTATGTTCTCCCGGCCCGATGTCGCTAATCAACGATTCACCCATGACGGCCGTGTCATTCCAGTGAAGTTGCAGTACCATTTTGGGGGCTGATCCAGGCGTGAAAACCATTTAAAGGTTTAGACTTCTCGTGGCTCCTCGGAACACGAGCGTGCAAACCTGAATGCAAAGCTCGAATTCCCTACCCTTCGAGTAAAAATGGCAAGACAGCCGATTGAAATTCGTCCGGCTTCTCCGCGTGCACCCAATGTCCAGCTTCAGGAACAGACTCCAAACGAGCCAAGGGGAAATGATCCATAATCCCTGACCAATCTTCATCCAGGATGTAGCCACTCTTCTCCCCTCGGACAAATAAGGTGGAACCGATGTATCGATCTTCCGGTTGCAAGGCCTGACCAATGCGACCCATTTGACCTTCCAAAACGGGTAAATTGAATTTCCAGCCCAGTTGCCCCTGCTCCTTCCATTCCAGGTTTTTCAGCAAGAATTGTCGCATGCCCCAATCCGGCATCCAAGGCTCTAAGGCCCGATCCGCTTCTGTTCGGCTTTTTAGTTGTCCAAAATCCAACTGGTGCATCGCATCCACCACCGATTGATGGTGTGGCGGATAGGCCTTCGGGCCGATATCAATGACGGCCAACCGATCTACTAGGGATGGGTAGCGGACAGCTAAGGCCATGACCGTCTTCCCTCCCATACTGTGGCCCAGCCAACGCACGGGACGCTCGCCAAAATGCTCCAGTGCATAGGCTTTCACATCTTCCACCATGTCAGCATACGTATGAGACGCCGCGTGTGGCGAACGCCCATGATTGCGCAAATCAAGGAGGTGCACATCCATTCCCTGTTCCCCCCAAATTCGTGCATGAGACGCCCAGTTGTCCCCCATGCCGAATAATCCATGCAGCACAAGTAACGGTTCACCCCCGTTACCCATGATTTTACTTGCGAGAGGCAAAACAGCCATTAGCGTTGCATCAAATGTCGGTAGCGCTGAACGGTGTTTTCTAGACCCAAGTACAAGGCCTCAGAAATGAGCGCATGCCCAATGCTCACCTCATCGAGGTAAGGCATGTTTTGGGCGAAGTAAGCCAAATTTTCAGCGCTTAAATCATGGCCCGCATTTACTCCGAGTCCGATAGACTTTGCAAAGGCCGCTGCTTCTATATACGGTGCAATCGCACCAGCGCGATCTTGGCCATATCCTTTTGCATAGGCCTCCGTATACAGCTCGATACGATCTGCTCCAAGTGCCGCTGCGGCTTCAATCCGCTTCGCATCGCATTCAATAAACAATGAGCTGCGTATACCTGCTTGCTTGAATTCCTTCAGGACTTCTGCCAGAAATGCCCCATGCTCCAACGTATCCCACCCCGCGTTGCTCGTCAACACATCGGGGCCATCAGGAACCAAGGTGACCTGCTCTGGCTTGCATTCCAGCACGAGATCCATGAATCGACGGTCTGGATACCCTTCGATATTGAATTCTTGATGCACCACCGCGCGCAGCGCACGGGCGTCCGCATATCGAATGTGCCGTTCATCTGGACGCGGGTGAATAGTGATTCCCTGAGCACCAAAGTCCTGTATGCGTCGGGCCGCCTCGAGCACATTGGGTTGCTCCCCGCCGCGGGCATTGCGAAGGGTAGCTATTTTGTTGATATTGACACTTAAATGGGCAGGTTCCATGGCCATAGATGAGAATTTGGCCCAAAGTTCGGGCATCCGGGCTAACTTCGTCCTATGTTGGATTGGAATGACTTGCTTTTGACCCATCCTAGACCACTTCAAGAAAGTTGTTCTGAGGAGGACTACGAGCTCCGAACACAGGAAAGCCGAACACGCTTTTGGCCCGTGGTCGAAGAAGGATTGTATTCTGGGCTCATGGGGCCTGATGGGCATGTTCTCTCCGTACCCGCCATTCAGGTTGCACAACATCCCGTAGATGCCCTCGCCATAGCCAGCGCATGGGAGGTAGATTGTGTCGCCGTATGTGAAAAAGAGACGTTCCAAGGCAGTTATAAAAGTCAAGACATTGCAGAACGGATTGGCAGCCAGTGGGCATTTCAACTTCCCGGATCCACCATTTGGTTTGAACACCCCATTTCTCAACATTTTGGTGGGGAGTGGATCCGTGGCATTGAGGCCGAAGGGGTGCGCGTGGTCGCTTTTTCCACGGATTTAGTACCTGAAAGAAACGTTTTTCGATCCTTTGCCCGCTTGGATCAAATCGACCCCACGGCGGCATTAGCGACACTTGAACGATTCGGCTGCACCATTTTGGGCTATTACCCAAAGGGGTATCGCGCTGAAGAAGTGGAAGATAATCTGGATCACTTACTTCATTATTTGGACCTTTGAGTATGGCACGAATGGCAATTTTCGGAAAGCGCATTCCCGACGAGGTCCAAACTTTTGTCGAGCGAACGATTAACTCCCTGCTCCAAGAGGGCTGTGAATTAATCATGTACCGTGGATTCCAGCATCGAATCAATGAACAGTGGGCCGTAGGCTGGGAGTTTCCCGAATTCAAGAATGCCGCAGAGCTACAGGCCTGTGCCCCTGATTTTCTCTTGGTCATCGGAGGCGATGGAACCATTTTGGATGCCAGCACCTTAGTGGAGCGTTCCGGCATTCCGATTATTGGACTGAACACGGGACGCCTTGGATTCCTAGCGAATATCACACGTGATGAGGCCCCTATGGCGCTCAAAGCAATTTTGGCCGGTGACTATAGTTTGGACGAACGAAATGCTTTGGAAGCGCACACCGCTTCGGATGATATCATTCAACCCAATTTTGCCCTCAACGAAATTGCCGTGAGCCGCAAAGGCACAACCAGTATGATTTCCATCCATGTTTCGCTCAATGGAGAATTCCTAAATACCTACTGGGCAGATGGCCTCTTGATATCCACGCCAACGGGATCTACGGGCTATAATCTGAGTTGCGGAGGGCCTATTCTACTGCCGGGGTCAAATAATTTTATCCTTACCCCTATCGCTCCGCACAATTTGACGGTGCGTCCCCTCGTTATACCTAATGCCGACACCATTAGCATCAAGGTGGAGGCCCGGGAGGGTAATTTCCTGGCGTCATTGGACTCGCGGGTGTTCACTTTGGACTGCGAAACTGAGCTCACTTTACGGCGAGCCGATTTCCGATTCAAACTTGTTCGCACCGCCTATACCGATTTCGCTTCCACCTTGCGCAATAAACTGCTCTGGGGACTGGATCGCAGGAACTGAGCTCCCCCGGCAAATTGTATCTTTGCGGGCTAATTATGGGCACATTACGTCTTCTTACTTTCCTCACTTTGGTCACCGTTTCTGCGGGGGCCTGGGCACAGCGTTCTCAAGAACTTACGCTGAGCTGGGGAGGCACCCGTTTGATGGGCGATGTAGGACCCGCTGGACTCACCTTGCCACAGGGTGGAAGTTGGGATTTAGACTACCGAATTCAAGCGCATCCACACTACGCTTTTCACCTAGGCTATAGTGAAGGCGGACTCGAAGCCAATGATGCCCAAAGTGCTTGGCCGGAGCGCCAGCAAAGGAATTTCCACGTGCAAACGCCCTTCCGTTCAGTTCAAGCTCGAATGGAAGTGGATTTCTTCTCGCAGCGCATTCCATCTTTTAACTTTCAGCATAGCCCCTATCTCTTTGCGGGAATGGGCCTCATGACCTTTGAGCCGCGCGGGTACTATCAAGGCGAGTGGATCCCTTTACAACCGCTAGGTACAGAGGGACAGGGCACCTCCGTCAATCCAGAGGCCCGCTATTCAACCCGCGCACGCACCGTGCCTTTTGGTTTGGGATGGCGCGTGCAAGTCAATTCTTTGTGGGTAGTCAATCTCGAAGCCACCTGGACCCAAACAACGAGCGACTACCTGGACGATGTGCATGGCACCTATTCGGACATCTCGGTCATCCAAGAAAATTATGGAGAAGCGGCAGCCTATTTTGCTGATCCTTCTGGATTAAATCTGCCCCTGGGCATGGCCCGCGGAAATGCGCAAACCCGCGACGCCTATTTTATCTTGCGGCTTGGCATGGGAATCCACCTGGAGGCCTTTATGGAAAAATGTTCAAGCTTCCTACACCGATGAGTCTCCCAACACATATCGCCATCATCATGGACGGCAATGGCCGCTGGGCAAAAGGCCAGGGTTTCCGCACGCGCATTCGCGGGCATGAAGTGGGTGTCGAAGCCCTCCGACGCACCGCCCAGTCCTGTGCCGAATTGGGGATTCGATTCCTTACGGTCTATGCTTTTTCGGAAGAAAATTGGTCGCGGCCCAAAACCGAAGTGGATGCGCTCATGCGCATTTTGGTCAGCAGCCTATCCAAAGAGTTGCCGACCCTGATGCAGCATGGGATTCAATTGCAAGCCATTGGTAAATTGGATCAACTTCCAAAGAGTGCACAACGCGAACTCAATGAAGTCAAGGCTGCCACCGCCGGGAACGCTCGTCTGGTGCTTACCCTCGCTTTGAGCTATGGGAGTCGACAAGAAATGCTTGGGGCTGCTCAGACGTTAGCCCGAGAAGTATCCGAAGGAAAACGTAGCGTAGAGAGCATTGATGAGGCCGCTTTTTCGAATGCGCTTTACACCCAGGGAATGCCCGATCCAGATCTAGTCATCCGCACGAGTGGCGAACAGCGCATATCAAATTACCTTCTTTGGCAAATTAGTTATGCCGAATTGATCTTCATGCCCGTACTTTGGCCCGATTTTTCCAGAGAACATCTAGAAGAAGCCCTCGCCCAATATGCCTCGCGTGAGCGACGTATGGGCAAAACCAGTGAACAACTCAACGAGCAAAGCAACTGATGAAACGACGATTACAGCGCCTGAGCACAGTGGCTTTACTGGTTCTTACCTCTATGGCGAGCTTCGCCCAAATTCAACTGGGTCAGGCGATTGACATCAAGCCTGAGGTGGATTATGAAATCGGCGGAATTACAGTTTCCGGAGCAGATCAACTTGATCCGACCATGGTTGGGCTTCTTTCGGGTCTCAATGTGGGCGATAAAGTACAATTCCCATCCGAGCGCATTGGTCAAGCCATTCGCAACTTGTGGGATCAAGAACTTTTCTCCGATGTGCAACTTTTTGTGGTCCAAAAGGTCAATCGCACCGTTTACCTAGAATTCCGACTGACTACCCTTCCCAAGTTGAGCAAGTATTACTTTACTGGAATCAAAAAGGGCAAGCAAGATGCGCTGAGAGAATTACTCGAGCTCAATCGGGGTATGGTCGTCTCCGAAAACTTGAAGATCACGGCTAAAAACGCCATTCTCAAGCACTTCAAAGAGAAAGGCTTCCCCGACGCCACCGCAAAAATTTCTACCGAATCCGATAGCCTCCTTTTGGACGCCGTCGTACTTCGCATTGATGTGGTTCCAGGACCACGATTACGCATCGATGACATTGAGTTCTTCGGGAATACCGCGTTGACTTCGGGCAAACTTCGCCGCGTCATGGACGATACCCACCGCTACCGCTGGTGGAATATTTTTACCACTTCCAAACTCCTTAGAGACAAGTTAGAGGCAGATAAGGCCCTTTTGGTGGAAGCCTATAATGAGGCCGGCTATCGCGACATGCGCATCCTCAAGGATACCGTGTACCGCGTGGAAGACATGCTCAAAGTAGAAATTACGATCGAAGAAGGTCGTCCCTACTACTTCCGCAGTATAAGCTTCTATGGCAACTCCAAGTATCCCACGGAAGTATTGGAGTCGATTCTAAAGATTCAGCCTGGCGATCGATATGATGCGAAAGCCCTGAATACACGCATCAACGGAGATCCTAACAGCAATGATATTTCTTCCCTTTACTTGAACAACGGGTACTTATTTGCCAATGTGATTCCGGTCGAAGTGAAGGTGGAGAACGACTCCATCGATATGGAAATTCGCATCCGAGAAGGCCGTCAAGCCACCGTGCGGAAAGTCATCGTCAACGGAAACGAACGGACGAATGACCACGTAGTTTACCGCGAAATCCGGACCCGTCCAGGCGACTTATTCTCGAAAGCAGACATCATGCGAACGGTGCGTGAATTAGGCCAATTGGGATACTTCGATCCACGTCAAATTACGCCCGTACCAATCCCCGATCCTGTCACAGGAACCGTAGACCTAGAATACTCGGTGGTTGAACAATCGACCAGCCAATTAGAACTCCAAGGAGGGTGGGGCGCCTATACGGTCGTCGGCACTTTGGGTTTGAATTTTAACAATTTCTCGTCCCGTAATCTGTTCAACAAAAAAGCCTGGCAGCCACTGCCTGCGGGTGATGGTCAGACGATCACCATTCGGGCGCAAACGAACGGCACGTATTATAGTTCCTACAATTTTAGCTTCACAGAGCCCTGGTGGGGAGGGAAAAAGCCGAATTCGGTCACGTTCTCGGCCTACCACAACACCATGAACTATAACGGCCGTACGGACAGTACCGCGCAGAAAATTGCGATTACCGGGGTGACCTTGGGTCAAGGGCAACGCCTTAAGTGGCCTGATGACTACTTTACATTGTATCACGCTTTGGAGTACCGTCGCTTTGACATCAACAATTATCCATTTGTTGGCGGAAACTTCACCACAGGCATCGCCAATTCCGTAGCCTACACCCTCTCTTTACGCCGGGATAACCGCGACCTCCCGATCTTCCCAACGCGTGGATCGAGCATTGCCTTTACCATGGAGGCCACCCCTCCAGTTTCATTGCTGGATGGACGGGACTACAGTAAGTTGAGCACCGAAGACAAGTTCAAATTCATCGAATACCACAAGTGGAAATTCTCGGGTGATTATTACGCCCAGATCATGAAAAATTTTGTGGTTCGTTCCTACTCAGAATTCGGCTTCTTGGGCTCGTACAACAAGGACTATGGATTGCCGCCATTTGAACGCTACTACCTAGGAGGTGATGGTCTTCAGAACTTTGTCTTGGACGGTCGCGAAATCATTGGACTGCGCGGATATACCAACTACAGTCTGACTCCTGACGGAGGAGGCGCCCTGTATAACAAGTTCACAACAGAATTGCGCTACTTGCTTTCACCCAATCCAAATGCCCAGATCTTTGTCCTGGCTTTTGCTGAGGCAGGGAACAACTATGACAATTTTGCCGACTATCGACCCTTTGAATTGAAGCGTTCTTCTGGAGTTGGACTGCGCATCTTCATGCCCATGTTTGGATTACTTGGCGTGGATTTAGCCTATGGTTTTGACAATATGCCTGGTCAAAATGGCGCCTCCGGATGGCAAACTCACTTTGTCTTGGGCCAACAGTTCTAAAATGATGCGACGAATCTATTTCCTCCTTGCGCTGGTGAGCATGACCTTTTCGGGATTGGCTCAACGCCTTGGCTACGTAGATACCCAGGCGATCTTGAACGCGATTCCAGAATACAAGCAAGCCCAGGCAGAAGTGGAACGCCTATCCACGCGCTGGGAAGGCGAAGTAGCGAGTCTATTTGAGGATGCTTCCGCCCTCCAGGCACAATTAGAGGCGGAATCCGTCTTGCTCACTGCGGAGATGATCGCTGAGCGCAATGCCAACATTCAAAATACTCGGGATACGGCGCGTGCTCGTCAAATGCGCTATTTCAGCCCAGACGGAGAACTCTTCAAAAAAAGAGAGGAATTAGTCGCCCCTGTCCAAGCACTTGTGGCCGGCGCCATCAAGGAAGTTGCGCGAAAAAAGAAGCTCGATTTTGTTTTTGATAAAGGCTCGTCTGTCAGTGTGGTGTACGCCAACGAGTCCAATGATATTACCTCTGACGTACTCCAACAACTTGGTTATTGAAATCACTATTTTTGACCCCTATGAAAAACGCACTGAAAGTTCTCGCCCTGGTCGCAATGACCGCTGCCCCGGCCCTTGGCCAATCTGTTGTTGGCCACATCAATGTGGACAGCCTCTTGGTTGAAATGCCTGACTACAAGAAAGTCATGGAAGGCCTTCAAATGGAGCAAGCCAAATTTGAAAATGAAGCGAAAGAAATGAACGCTGAATTGGAAAAAGGCGCTCAAACGCTTCAAGCCAATGCTGGAACGTGGACTGAGCTGCGCCAACGTCAGGAGCAGCAGCGTCTGCAAGAGATGTACAACAATATCCAGCAATACATGCAAAGCGCTCAGCAAGAGTTGCAGAGCATGGAAATTGCTTTGATCACTCCCGTTTTGGAGAAGTTGCAAACCGCCATTGACGAAGTGGCTGCAGAAAAAAGCGTAGCCTACGTATTGGACGCTTCGCAGAGCAAAGGCATGGTGATCTATGCCAAAGGCGGCATGAACCTCATGTCTGCGGTCAAGGCAAAATTGGGCATGTGATGAAGCCTTCAGACGGCCCCATTGGGCTGTTTGATTCTGGAGTCGGTGGTTTGACGGTCGCCCGAGCTTTGGCTCGTAAGCTACCCAATGAACGCCTACTTTATTTTGGGGACACCGCTCACTTGCCCTATGGAGAGAAGTCTCCTGAAGCCATTCGCACGTATGCTCTAGGCATTTCAAAGCACTTAATGGACCAAGGCGCCAAAGCCATTGTCGTAGCCTGTAATTCGGCTTCTGCAGTGGCTTTGGACGTACTCAAAGAAGAGCTTGACATCCCGGTTTATAATGTGATTGACCCCGTGGTTCACTACCTCCAACGGAAGCATGCCAAGAATATCGGCATCTGGGGAACGCGTGCTACGGTTGCTTCGGGAATCTACCCGCGGAAACTGACGGAAGTACTACCTAAGTCAGAAGTGCGCCCCATGGCCACTCCTTTACTTGTCCCAGTCATTGAAGAGAACCTGCTTAAAGGCCAAGTAACGGATGCCGTGGTCCAGCTATACTTGAACGACGCTCGAATGCATGGAGTGGAGCACCTGGTCCTCGCTTGTACCCATTATCCTTTGATCGCTTCTCAAATTGCTAAGCAGCTGGAAGAGAAAGTCCATTTGCTGCGCATCCCGACGATCGTTGCCAACTTTGTGGCAAAACAACTCGAGGAGGGTCACTTATTGCGCGATCGCCCTGCCACAGAGAGTCATCACTTTGCCGTCTCGGACTACACGGAGAGCTTTGAGAAGATTTCGCGCATTTTCTTCGGCAAAGGGATTCATCTCCAAGAGGAGAATATTTGGATCTGAACGGGTATCCTAGTCGACCGCAGGCACCATCTCGCCCACGATTCGGGCGCTAAGCAAGCACAAGGGAATTCCACCACCTGGATGTGCGGAGCCTCCGCAGAAATAGAGGTTTTTCAGTGGCCCATGATTCGGATGACGCAAAAAGGCTGCCATGGCCGTGTTGCTACTGGAACCATAGAGCGCTCCTCGGTCACTACTCGTGCGCGACTCAATGCGCCGCGGATCAAGGTAGTCTTCCTCTACAATATGCGCGGCCACATCCACACCTAAGACCCGCTGAATTTTGGCAAGAATCGCGGCACGACCTTGAGCTCTAAGTGCTTCCCAGTCTTGGCCAGCATCTGCAGGGGCATTGATCATGACGAACCAATTCTCACCGCCCTTCGGAGCATCATCGGGAACATCTTTGGACGTAATGTTAATGTATACGGTAGGATCATCTATGAGGGTCTTCGATTCGAAGAGGGCCTCAAATTCCTGGGCATAATGCGCGCTGAAAAGGATGTTATGTAAATCCAGTTCGGGGAAACTCCGGTCCATTCCCCAATAAAAAATGCATGCCGACGAAGAGCGCTCTGCGCTCAAAGTGGCTTCTGGTGCCGATAATCCTGGAAGAAGTCGACGATAAGTAGGCGTTACATCCATGTTGCAGACGACGAGATCCGCAGCAAATAGGGCTCCCGAGTGTAAGGCAATGCCGGTAGCCCGCTTTCCTTCATAATGGATACGCTGTACCGGTTGGGAAAGGTGAAGCTGAACTCCTTGGCGGAGGGCCAAGGCCACAAGGCTATGGGTAATATCCACCATTCCACGCTTAGGGAGAAAGGTGCCAACACCAAATTCCAAGTGGGGTATCATGCACAAGGTGCCCGGCGCCCGATACGGACTCGACCCATTAAACGTGGCGTAGCGATTAAACAACTGCACCATATGAGTCGTTTCAAACCGGCGGCGATGAATGCGATCCATCGTTTGGGTAAGCCCTAATGACGGCAAGGCCGCTAGCGTTTTAAAAATAGCCGGGCGCAGATATGTACGCAGTCGGTGAAGTGATCGTTCTAGGAAAAACCCGGCGGTGGCATGATACTGCTTTTTTGCCAAGGCCAAATGGTCCAAGGTATTTTGGACGGGCTCTCCAAGGGCGGATTCCGCTTCTTCCGCGAATTTCTGCGGATCGCTGTGCGCAATAAGCCGTTTGCCATCTTCCCAGAAATACCGGCACGACTCATCTTTTTTGAAATAGGGGAAGTGCTCCTCAGGGTTCTCTCCACAAAGTCGAAATAAATCTTCTACGTGCTGCGGCAAGGTGAAAAGACTTGGCCCCGCATCGAAACGATAATCACCCAGTCGAAATTCACTCAATTTGCCCCCTGGATAGTCGTTGGCTTCATGAATATGCACTTCATAGCCCTTCTGCGCCAAACGGATGGCACTTGCAATGCCGGCAATGCCGGATCCGATAATTCGGGCTACTGGTTTTTTTGATTCTTCCATGCTTCAACGGCCTTGCGAACGCTTCCTTGATTCAACAAGAGTTCACGGGCTTTGTTTGGCTCCAAACCCGTTTGTTCGGCAACCATCCGCGTACCGCGTTCAACCAGTTTGATATTGCTCAATTGCATATCCACCATCCGATTCCCCTGCACATGCCCCAATTGAATCATTAAGGCAGTGGAAAGCATATTTAATATGAGCTTTTGGGCACTCCCAGATTTCATCCGCGTCGACCCGGTGATATATTCAGGGCCAACGAGTACCTCCACCGGAAACTCAGCCTCTGCTGCGACCAAACTCCGCGTGTTGCACACAATGGCCCCGGTAATACAGCCCAATTTCCGCGCCGCCTTTAGCCCTCCAATCACATAGGGGGTGCGACCGCTGGCTGCAATTCCAACGACGGAATCATTGGAGGTGAGACCATGGGCCTGAAGATCCAAAATGGCTTGATGTTCATCATCTTCCGCAAATTCCACTGCCTTGCGGATCGCTCCATCCCCTCCTGCAATAAGTCCAATGACTTTACCATGCTCAACGCCGAAAGTAGGTGGGCATTCGGACGCATCCACGATGCCCAAACGGCCGGAGGTTCCCGCCCCAATGTAAAATAGGCGACCTCCAGCTTTCATGCGAGGCAGAATAGACTCCACCAGCACCTCCAAGGCGGGGATGGCCGCTTCCGTTGCTACAGCGACCTTGTGATCTTCTTGGTTTATTCCACGTAGGATCTCTCCGCTTGATAAAAACTCTAAGCCGTCATGGAGGGATTCAGATTCAGTGATCAGCGCCATGTAGAAGCGTTTTTAATGCGTTTTAAGCGTTTTTCGTGAGTACCGCAACGAAGTATCCATCGGAATGCGCATGCTCCGGAGAAATTCGATGCATGGACTCCACACTGAAGTCGGGTTGATTCTTTACAAATGCTTCCACTTGGGCTTCATTTTCTTCGGGTAAAATACTGCATGTTGCGTATACCAAGCGACCACCAACTTTCAAGGCGCCTGGATAGCGACTTAAAATTCTCGCCTGAACTTCCAACGTTCGCTCGAGGTGTTCCGGTTGGAGTTTCCATTTGCTATCGACATCGCGGCGAATAACCCCTGTCCCGCTGCAGGGCACATCCAAAAGCATTTTATCCGCCCAGGCACCGCGCTCCAAGACGTCTGCCGTGTGGACAATGTGTCGGGTGCTTATGACCGAAGCGCCCGCTCGCTGCGCTCGCTTTGTGGCTTCACCTAACTTGTATTCTTCCACATCCATGCAGAGAACCTCACCATGATTTTTCATCATGGCCGCCATATGCAAGGCCTTGCCTCCGGCTCCCGAGCAGGCGTCGATAATGCGATCACCAGGTTGTGGATCCAGGAAGGGGGCTATGCACTGACTACCCCCGTCTTGTACTTCGTACCAACCATCCTGAAAAGAGGTCAAATGCTGCAAGCGCGGGCGCTTGCTCAGCACAATTGCCTCCGGACGGAGGTCCGAGGCCTCCGCTTCGATGCCTTCGCTAGCTAGGCGCTCTAGGAGCTCGTCGCGGGTGGCACGAAGCGTGTTCGTGCGCAGAATAACCTGCGCAGGTTGATTCATAGCTCTCGCTAGGATGGGCCATTGGGCCCCTAAACTTTCATGGGCTCGGTCATCAAACCATGCTGGGTAGCTCTCGGCTACCCCCAGAGGCAAATCCTCAGGCAAAGTCAACAATCCTTCGACTTTCCACGCCCAATACAGTTCGAAAAGTTCTTTGAGTTTTTTTCGCTTTAAGCTGGGCTCTTCTCCCTTTAGCGCCCACAGCAAGCGCCACCAACGCACCATTTCGTAACTGTGCTGAGCTACAAAGGCACGATCCCGAGCGCCCCACTTTTTATTGGCGCGAAGCACTTTGTCTACCACACGATCCGCATACCATCCCTTGCCGAAAGACCATTCTAAGACTTCCAGCACTCCGGCAACTAAATTGGGATAGAGCTTCATGCGGCTGACCAGGTATCTGGGTTTTGTAGGGCGTAGAGTTCGGAATAAATACCCTCCACTTGGACTAATTGACTATGGGTGCCTTCTTGGGTTAATCGACCATCCTCTAGGACGTAGATACGATCCGCCAAATGAACACAACTCAATCGCTGGGTGATGAGCATCGCCGTCACACCGTGTAATTTTTCCCGCAGTCCGGTCAAAATATTGACTTCCGTCTCGGTATCCACTGCGGACAATGCATCGTCCAAAACCAACATTGGCGGTTTTTTAATAAGCGCACGCGCTATGCTGACGCGTTGTTTTTGCCCCCCACTGAGCGTTACCCCCCGTTCTCCCACAATCGTATCATACCCCTTGGGGAAGCCTTGAATGTCATCCGCTACATCGGCCAAAGCAGCGTATTCTTCGATGGATGCGCGGCTGCTATCCGTCGTTCCAAAGGCAATATTTTCAGCTATGCTGTCACTAAACAAGAAGGCATCCTGAGGAACTGTTCCAATCGCCCGACGCAAAGCCTGCACATCCCAGGCACGGATGTCGACCCCATCAACCAAAATCCGGCCTTCATTTGGATCCATCACGCGATTGAGCAGCAAGCCCAACGTGCTCTTCCCAGAACCCGTTTTGCCCACGACGACAATCGTCTCTCCGGGTGCAATGTGCGCAGAAAAGTTTTTCAGCGCGACTATGCCACTGTCCGGATAGGTATAACTGACCCCATCGAAAACAATGTCCCCTTTGAATTCCGTCGGGGCATGCGCCTGTTCTGGACTGTGAATTGCTGGCTCAATCTGAAGGAAGTCATTGATGCGCTGCATCGATGCTTCGGCCCGTTGTACCATACTCATCACCCAACCAATACTCGCAATTGGCCAAGTCAAGAGGTTCACATAATAGACAAATTCTGCGATGACCCCTGGACTGAGTCGTCCTTCAATAACCCCCTGACCCCCGATCCAAACTGCAATCAAGGTGCTACTTCCAACGAGGAGCAGCATGAGAGGCATGAAGAGTGCGTTGACCCGATAGAGACGCTCATTTTGGGCAAAAGAACGGCTAGCACTTTCGGCATAACGCTCGGTCTGCTCCGATTCTAAGCCAAATGCCTTAAGTACCCTCAGTCCTGAAAATGTTTCTTGTGCCAAGGTGCTGATGGCCGACTGCTGTGACTGCACCGCATGGCTGCGCTGATTAATCAAGGTGGACACCCGGTAAATACACCAAACGAGCAAAGGCATCGGCGCCAAAGTGAGCAAGCTGAGGCGCACATCTACTCGGAACATGAAAAAGAGCGTCAGACCGGTGGCAAACGCTGTGTTGATGGTATACATCAGTGCCGGTCCAATGTACATGCGGGTTCGGCCTACATCTTCACTAATTCGGTTCATCAAATCCCCCGTACTATTCCGGCGATAAAAACCCATATCCAACTTCTGGTAGTGGGTATAGATGTCATTTTTGAGATCAAACTCAATGTGCCGAGACATGACAATCAACGTCTGCCGCATCAAAAATGTGAAGACCCCTTTGAGCACACTCAAGCCCAAAATGAGCGCGGAATACAGGATGAGGGCATTCCGAAGGGCTAAACTGCGCTCGCTATCGGCGGCACCTTGGCCCGAAATGGCACCCGCCACTTCATCAAAAGCCTCACGAATATAGACCGCTGGAAAGACGGAAAACGCGGCCGAAAGCAACACAAAAACGATCCCACTCAAGAGCAACCATTTGTATCGCCAGAAATAGGGGTTGAGCGTCCAAAGGGCTTTCATGGTATAAAGGTACGGCGGTGCGTACCTTTACCCGTATGAATCCTGCGGAACTGCCTACGAATCCTCACATTGCAGTCATTGGCTTAGGCTATGTGGGTATGCCCCTCGCTCTCGAATTCTCGAAGCATTATCCAGTCATTGGCTTTGATATAAAATGTACGCGTGTCGACGAACTCAATCGAAGCGAGGATTCCACAAAGGAAGCAGAACCTGCAGCCATTCAATCGGCCTTAGAGCGCGGTATTGTATTCAGCTGTAACATCGCAGACTTGGCAAAAGCCAATGTCTACATTGTCACCGTCCCTACCCCGATCAATTCCTTTAACGCGCCTGACTTAGGTCCTTTGCTCAAGGCATCTCAAACCATTAGCGAAAATCTTAAGGTGGGCGACGTCGTCATTTACGAATCCACCACGTATCCTGGCTGCACGGAAGAGGATTGTGTGCCCGTCCTAGAAGCACATAGTCGCTTGAAATTCAACCAGGATTTCTATTGCGGATACAGTCCCGAACGCATCAACCCAGGAGACAAGATCAACACTTTGACCTCCATCAAGAAAGTCACATCGGGCAGCACTCCTGCCGCGGCTGAATTTGTCGATGGACTATACCGTCGCATCATTTCGGCGGGAACGCACTTGGCCCCCAACATGAAGGTGGCCGAAGCTTCCAAAGCGATTGAAAACGCCCAACGCGACGTGAACATCTCGTTCGTGAACGAACTCTCCCTCATCTTTGACCGTGTGGGCATCGACACCCGCGATGTCTTGGAAGCCGCAGGAACAAAGTGGAATTTTCTAAAGTACAGTCCAGGCCTAGTAGGTGGGCACTGTATTTCTGTGGACCCCTATTATTTGGCCCATAAAGCCGAAAGCCTCGGATACCACCCAGCCGTCATCTTAAGTGGGCGCCGAGTAAACGACTCCATGGGCCTCTTCATTGCCAGTAAAGTGGTGAAACTCCTCATCGCGGAAGGCAAAACGGTAAAAGAAAGCAAGGCCCTCGTTTTGGGGATCACTTTCAAGGAAAACTGCCCGGATATACGCAACACCAAAGTCGTGGATATCCGCCACGAACTCCTTCAATACGGCTTGCAAGTCGACACGTACGATCCTTGGGCCAGCTCCCAAGAGGTGGAGCACGAATACGGTTTCAGCCTAGTCAACGCCTTGGATCCCGCCGGCTACGATGCGATCATCTTGGCCGTGGCCCACGAACAATTCCTCGCCCTGGATATGCCTGAACTGAAAGCCCAAAAAGGCGCTGTGATTTACGATGTCAAAGGGGTCTTGCCGCGCGAGGTGGTGGATGCGAGGCTTTAAGGCGCTACGCGCTGTTTGCCTGTTTGTTGGTTTGTTGGTTTGTTGGTTTGTTGGTTTGTTGGCTAGAGGGCTAGAGCTTGGCAAAGCAACGGGAAGTCCCAGCGCGCGGCGAAGGTCCACCACACAGTTTAAGGGTAAAAGAGATTAAGCGCTTGAGGGGAGGCCCGCCGCCATACCTAGCAAACCTACTAGCCAACAAACGAACAAACGAAGCGCGCGCTTTGCGCGCGATTACGTCTGCAGCACCCCCGGATTGTAGGGCCGTTCAATAGGCGCCTGATTCGCTGCTTCGATACCCATGGATAACCACGTTCGCGTGTCCACGGGGTCTACAATAGCGTCGACCCATAGACGCGAGGCCGCATAATAGGGACTCATCTGCGTATTGTACCGTTCCTTGATGCGTTCGAGGAGTTCCTGCTCCGCCTCAGGGGTGGTGGCACCCGCTCGGGCTTTCTCGATCTGAACCAGCACTTTGGCGGCTTGTTCCCCGCCCATCACCGCAAGCTTAGCTGTCGGCCAGGCAATGATAAGGCGCGGGTCGTAGGCCTTGCCGCACATCGCATAGTTGCCGGCGCCAAAAGAGTGCCCTACAATGACCGTAAACTTAGGAACCACCGAATTGGCCACGGCATTGACCAGTTTGGCCCCATCCTTAATGATTCCTCCATGCTCTGCGCGAGAACCGACCATGAAACCCGTCACGTCTTGGACAAAGACTAAAGGGATTTTTTTCTGGTTACAATTCGCAATGAAGCGGGCGCCCTTGTCCGCACTTTCACTATAAATCACGCCGCCAATTTGCATTTCCCCCTTGGCATTCTTGATGACCTGGCGTTCATTGGCGACGATGCCTACCGCCCAGCCGTCGATACGTGCGTAGGTGGTAATCAATGTTTTGCCATAGTCCGATTTGTACTCCAACATGGAATCGGCATCCACAAGGCATTCCAAAAGTTCGCGCATTGCATACGGCTTCGCATCTACCGGCATGCGCTTGTATAATTCCTCTGCAGGGAAGGCGGGCGCCAGGGATTCCCCCCGGTCAAAGCCTGCTTGGGGGCGCTCGCCGAGCTTGTCCACTAGGCCGCGCATGAGCTTCACCGCTTCCGCGTCGTCTTTGGCTTTGTAGTCGGCCACTCCGCTGATCGAGGTATGCGTATCCGCACCGCCTAAGGTTTCGTTGTCAATATCCTCCCCGATGGCCGCCTTTACGAGGTAGCTGCCGGCCAAAAAGATGCTTCCCGTTCCCTCCACAATGATGGCTTCATCGCTCATGATGGGCAAGTACGCACCTCCGGCGACACAAGAGCCCATAACCGCGGCCAATTGCGGGATGCCCATGCTGCTCATGACCGCGTTGTTGCGGAAGATCCGTCCAAAGTGCTCTTTGTCGGGGAAAATTTCATCCTGCATGGGCAGATATACTCCGGCCGAATCCACCAAGTACAAGATGGGCACCTTGTTCTCCATGGCGATTTCCTGAGCGCGAAGGTTCTTTTTGCCTGTCATTGGAAACCACGCACCCGCCTTGACCGTCGGATCATTGGCCACGACGATACAAAGTCGGTTGTGTATACGGCCCATCACAACGACTACCCCGGCGGCAGGGGCGCCTCCGTGTTCCTCGTACATCCCATCAGCGGCAAAGGCGCCAATTTCAAGACTTGGTGTGTTGGGGTCAAGCAGAGCGTGGACGCGTTCGCGCGCAGACCATTTGCCCTGTTGTGCCAATTTTTCCAAGCGCTTTTTTCCCCCACCCAAGGAGATTTCCCCTAAGCGTCGGCGGGTTTCCGCAACGAGGAGTTTTAGGGTATCCGCATTTTTTTCTTGAGCGAGAGACATAGTTGTAGAGGCTTTAACCCTACGAAGATGGGGCATCTTCCCCTTCCGTTGGTTCATTGTAGAGGAACCATTCGGCTGATTTAATCCAAATTTGACCTTCAGGAGCTGGATCAGATAAGAATAGGACCATGCGCAATCCACCGGGGATTTCCTGGACCATTACGGCATCGGGGATGTGGTCGTCCATGAGGTAGCCGGACCAGTAGAGTTCGGGCACACAGTGGTAGACGCTATCCACCAATTGGGCACCGATGTTTTGGCTCAGGGCAACTTCTGCATCCGATTTTTGGTTCCGAACCTGCAATTCATAATCCTTCAAGCCGCCGCATTTACCCGGCCCCGTCACAGCGCCAGTGGCTAGCAGCACATACATCCAAGATCCGTTTGGGCGGTCAAATGTTTCGGCTGTGCCTGGGAAAAGTGTGGGTATGTCATTCACGTAGGACAGCGCACCGTTGTACCAGGCCCGAACCGTATCGAGCGGTACGGGACTCCCAAACAGAAAGTGGAAGCCTTGGTCTCGGTTGGTTTGGATATCAAATTCGAGCGCGCCCGGTTGGCTCTGGAATTGGCTCAGGAGAACTTTGGGCTTGACCTGGGCCAAACTCCAATGGCCGTCGTCGTTGGCCTGGACACCGTACCACATCAAACTCAAGTCGAGCTGGCGTACATCGCCCGTGTAGTTGAAGGCCTCGGTCGCAATTTGGTAGCGGCGGGCTTTAATTTGGGCCATTCGAAAGCGTTCTTCGCCTGCTTTTCCGCCTTCCTCGAGCCAAACGATGAGCGAATCCCGGGAGTAGCCCTGCGGATGTCGGTGCACCACGGCCACCAGGCTGTCGCGGGGCCATTCGTACTTCCATGCCACCCAGAGTAGGCGAATGAGTTGGTTTTGGCTCAGTTGATCCCAGCGCTCTTTGCTATCCGCTAAAATCGCCGCCGTATCCACCGAAGGAGTATGCCGGTATTCGGGAATTGCAATGACATTGGGCCACGCTGGCAAACTATCCATGCGGAGCTCCTCCCCTTGCCCTAATGCCGTGAAAGCCATCAGGAGGGTAAGCATTACGAGGTAGCTCCGAAGTAGCTTCATTTAGCCGCTTTGCGCTTGTTATAGTACTCCCAGCCGTAGTAGAGGGCCACTAAGATCAAGAATGGCCAGAGGTAGCTCGTAGGCTGTCCTTCCCCGTGGACAACGGTGAAGAAGCGCTCCCAGCGTTTGGACGAAAGGAAGCCTTCAATGAACTGATCGCTCGAGAAGAAGATAAAGACCGGCTTGCCCACGATGTGATCCTCCGGCACGAAGCCCCAGTAGCGGCTGTCCCAGGAATTGTGGCGGTTGTCACCCATCATCCAATAGTAGTCCATCTCGAAGGTGTAGCTCGAAGCCGCTTCGCCGTCCACATAGTAGGTGCCGTCGCGTAGTTCGAGGTCATGGCCTTCGTATTCGCGGATGGCGCGGCCATAGATGAGGGCCGTTTGATAGTTCAAGGCCACCGATTGGCCCTTCGCGGGAATCCAAATAGGTCCGTAGTTGTCACGCGACCAGGAGAAAACCGTGCTATCCTGGTGGCCGTCAGGGTTCGGGAACATGACTCCGGGAGCCACCGCATTTTCGTTGTACCACACGATGGCCGGCGGCGTACCCTCTGGGAAAATGTTGTCCCCTGGGCTGTTCATCACGACAATGGTGTCAATGTTGGGCTGCGCGGAGAAGGCGGCCAGCATGTCTTGGGAGATGGTAATGAAGTATTCCGTCTCCGTGATTTGGATCACATCCGACAGATTTTGGTTGTTTACCAAGCGGTTGTCCAAGTAGTTGATGTCAAAATTGCGCTTGAGCGCGGACGGATTAAAGCCCTGACCGTTGGTCCGAACGTAGTAGCTCCACTGCGGATTGCTGCGCTCCCCAAAGGACTGAGCCAGACCGTTGGTGTATACTTGGCGGTCCACAATTTTCAAGGTGTCCCCCGGGGTGCCCACGCATTGCTTCACGTAGTTCTCCTTCTTGTCGACGGGACGATCAGGGTCGACTGGGAAATTGAAGACCACAGCATCGCCCTTTTTGGGCTGAGTCCACCCGGGAATGCGCACATAAGGCATTTCGATCCAATCTAAATAACTGGCCGTCTGTGTATAGGGAATGAGGTTGTGCATCAAGGGGATGCTCAAAGGCGTATTCGGCAAACGCAATCCATAATGCACTTTGCTCACAAAGAGGTAGTCGCCCACCATGAGGGTCTTCTCCATGGAGCCCGTGGGAATGTTGTAGGCCTCGAAGGTGGTCATTCGAATTGAGCCCGCAGCCACCACGGCGAATAAAATATGGTTGATTGTGGCCGGCATCCGGCGTCGGATCTCTGCGTTATCCCGCGACCCGGGAGACAATTTGGCCGTATAGTTTAGATAGCCCAAGTAACCTCCGAGCGTGGCAATTGTCCAAATAATATGCTTGTTCTCCCGGTAATCATGCATGTGCAATAGCTCGTAGCTCAAAATGATGGCCATGACATTGTCCACCACGGGGATGTAGCACAAGAAGGTCCACCAGCGCGGACGATCGGCAATCTGTGTCAACACCCACGTTCGGTAGAGCGGAACGAACGCTGCCCAGGCAGGCTTTCCATTCGCGATGAAAAACTTCCAAGTGATCAGCGAACTGTACAGGTTGATAACCAGGTAGTAGACTAAAAAATCGAGCATAATGATATGTTTTTGGGAGCCAGAAGTTTAAGGAAATGCCCTTCACCCATGGCCCGGACCAAGATGAGCAAAAATAAGGCCGGAATGGCCGGCACATGCCAATTGCATTCGGTACCTTTGTAGAATGGAAATTCAACGCGTTCCCGTCAGTGTTTATGCGGAAATGACCCCGAATCCCGCGGTCATGAAATTTGTTGCCAATAAAATGGTGGTCGACCTCGATCATGTGGAGTTCCACAATATTGAGGAAGCATCCATCTCCCCTTTGGCGACTGCATTATTTCATTTCCCATTCGTTAAGGAGGTCTTTATGTCGAGCAACTTTATCGCCATTCAGAAGTTCAACGTGGTAGAATGGGAAACGGTCACCCAAGAAATACGTCAGTTCATTTTGGAGTACCTCCAAGAGGGTAAGCCAGTTTTGACCGGCACCCCAACCGTGGCAGCCAATGAGTCCAGCGATGGCGTCGTTTCGGTCGATCAGGAGGAGGACCTCGGAGAGATTGAACTCCGAATCATTGACATCTTGGAAGAATTTGTCAAGCCCGCGGTTGCACAAGATGGCGGTAACATCGCCTTTGTGGCCTACGAAGAGAAAATTGTCAAAGTCCAGCTCCAAGGGGCCTGTGCGGGCTGCCCAAGCTCGACGCTCACTTTGCAGCAAGGCATTAAAAATATTTTGCAACGCATGCTCCCCACCTTGGTTGAGGACGTCGTACCGGTATAAGTCTCACGCCATGCCCACTGTTCTGCCCGTCCGTGGCCATGTGCCACAGATTCCCGAATCCTGCTTCCTTGCCCCTACGGCCACTGTGGTTGGCGAGGTGACTATGGGCGAATCCTGCTCAATTTGGTTCAATGCGGTCGTTCGTGGGGACGTGCACCACATCCATATGGGTGACCGCGTGAACGTGCAAGACAATGCGGTTGTCCATTGCACGTACCAAAAGTTTCCTACCCATATCGGTCATGATGTCAGCATTGGACATAACGCCATCGTCCATGGATGCACCTTACACGACCGCGTTCTCGTAGGCATGGGTGCCATCGTGATGGATGGCTGTGTGGTCGAATCCAATAGCATCATTGCTGCGGGCGCCGTGCTGACGGCAGGGACCCATGTGCCCAGCGGAAGCATCTTTGCGGGCATCCCAGCAAAAAAAATTAAAGACATTAGCCCTGAATTAACTCAAGGCGAAGTCGAGCGTATTGCCAAAAACTATGTGATGTACTCCTCTTGGTTTAAAGAGGATACAAACATCCAACCTTAAGTTCTATGTCCTTCCCTTCCGTAAATCCCACGACCACCGCTGCTTGGAAAGCTTTGGAGGTGCATGCAAAAACAGCGAAAGACGTTCATCTTCGCGACCTCCTCTCTAAAGAAGCGGATCGCTTTGAGCGCATGCATGTCCGCGTAGAGGATTTGCTCTTGTTTGACTATGCCAAGCACCGCGTGAGTGAAGAGACTTTGAACCTTTTGGAACAGCTTTTCCATGAATGTGGTGCTGTTCAAGCGCTTCAAGCACAAATGGGTGGCGAGGCTATAAATCAAACAGAAGGTCGCGCCGTTCTGCACAGTGTACTGCGCGATCCAAGCACAGAATCGTTTGAGGTTCAAGGAGAAGACGTGCGAGCCCTGGCCCGCGGGGAGCGAGAGCGTATGTTCGCTTTTGCGGATGCTATCCGCGATGGGCGCAAAAAGAGTTTCACAGGCAAGAAATTCACGCACATCGTAAACATCGGTATTGGCGGATCAGATCTCGGCCCTCGCATGGCAGTCGAGGCACTCAAGCCCTTTTCAGACCGCAGCCTCCAAATGCACTTTGTGGCCAATGTGGACGGCTCCGACCTCCACGAATGCCTCATGAAGGTGGATCCGGAGCGCACCCTGTTTATCGTGGCTTCCAAAACGTTCACTACCCAAGAAACCATGGCCAATGCCGAGGCAGCGCGCACATGGTTGATTCAAAAACTAGGCACCACCGCCTGTACTCAAAAGCAGTTTGTCGCCCTCAGCACCAATTCAGAAAAAGTCAAAGCCTTCGGAATTAGTGAGAAAAACACGTTTGGCTTTTGGGATTGGGTCGGTGGACGATATTCCGTTTGGAGCGCCATTGGCATGCCTGTGTGTATTTCGATTGGTTCGATACAGTTTCAGCAGTTTCTCGATGGCGCCCACGCAATGGACCGCCATACCGCGGAGCAGCCTTTCCGTCAGAACATCCCTCAAATCATGGCGGCTTTGGGCATATGGTATCGAAACTTCATGTCGGCTGCAAGTCATGCCGTCCTTCCGTACGATCAATACCTCCACAGGTTTGCTGCCTATTTGCAGCAAGCCGATATGGAAAGCAATGGAAAATATGTGGATCGCAATGGCGAGCGCGTCACCTATGCCACTGGACCGGTGGTTTGGGGTGAGCCCGGCACCAATGGCCAACACGCGTTTTATCAACTGATCCACCAAGGCACGGAGTTGATTCCTGCTGACTTTATTGCGTCTGTTTTGCCTGAGCATCCTTTACATGCGCATCATGCCAAGTTGCTGAGCAATTTCTTAGCGCAAACTGAGGCTCTGGCTATTGGCCGTCCAAAAGCCGCCACCGCGTACAAGGTATTTGAAGGCAATCGCCCTACCAGCACGTTGTTATTTGACCGCATGAATCCCTTTGCCTTGGGTGCCTTGATTGCCCTGTATGAGCACAAAATCTTCTTCCAGGGCGTGATTTGGAACGTCTACTCCTACGACCAATGGGGCGTAGAGCTGGGCAAGGAAATGGCTAATGCCATCCTGCCTGAATTAGAAGGCGACGGCGAGTTGGGCGCACATGACCCCTCGACCACAGCGCTGTTGAAGCACGTAAGGAGCTTTCTATAGGGCTCGAGGGCTTGCGCTTGGTAAAACAACGGAAAGTCCCAGCGCGCAGCGAAGATCGACCACAAGGTTGAAGGATAAAAGGGATTAAGCGGTTAAGTGAAGGCGCTTCGCATGTCCCGACAGACCAACCTAGCCAACAAACTAAGCGAGCGCGAAGCGCGTGCTCTCTCGCCCTCTAGCGGGAGCGAAGCGATCTCAGCCCCTCATTTTATCCAACAAGGCACTGAGCAACTGTGCTTCTTCATCATTAAGCGACTTCGGTAGCTGCTCCTTGTGGAGCTTGTCCACCGACCTGATTTGACCCAGAATTTCCAATCC
>JAHEGI010000006.1:7170-13665 GCA_024639785.1 Cryomorphaceae bacterium | reverse complement strand
AGCCCCTCATTTTATCCAACAAGGCACTGAGCAACTGTGCTTCTTCATCATTAAGCGACTTCGGTAGCTGCTCCTTGTGGAGCTTGTCCACCGACCTGATTTGACCCAGAATTTCCAATCCGCGTAAGGTGAGGAAGATCTCGGACATCCGTTTATCGTCTTTGGAAGCTTGACGTTCAACTAAGTTATTTTTCTCCAAGCGATCCAACAAACGCGACACATCACTGGTTTTATCCAAAAGGCGTTCACGAATTCGCGCCGCAGCCATCCCATCGGGGTGTGCCCCACGGAGGATGCGCAACACGTTGTATTGCTGCATGGTAATCTTATACGGTTTGAGTGCCTCGGTCATCTGATCCTTAAGCCAATGGTAGGTGTACAGGACATTAATCAGCGCCAGTTGCTGATCATTTTGCCACTTTCGCTGTTGGATTTCCTCCTGTAAACTCTTCATGACCGGGGCCTATTAGACCTTCATGATCTCGTCTTCTTTGGTGCTGACTTTCGCATCCACCGAAGCGCTATACTGATCGACAATTTTTTGAATATCCTCTTCGAGTGCCTTGCGGCCATCTTCGCTCAATCCATCTTTTTCCAAGCGTTTTGCCTCATCCATTCCCGTCTTTCGGATGGCACGGATGCCCACTTTGGCGTCCTCGCCTTCGGCCTTCGCCATGCGAACCAACTCGCGGCGACGATCTTCCGTCAATGGGGGAATGTTGATGATGACCATTTCCCCGTTGTTCTGCGGATTGAATCCCAAATTCCCGTTGAGAATCGCCTTTTCAATCGTAGAGATCATCGTCTTCTCAAATGGCTGGACAAAAAGTGTGCGTGCGTCTGGGGTATTGATGTTGGCGACTTGGGTTAGTTTGACCATGGAGCCGTAATACTCAACCGCAATGCCATCAAGCATACTTGGATTGGCTCGCCCTGCCCGGAGCTTCAATAAGGCTTTATCGAGGTGAGACAGGGGTTTATCCATGTCTTCTTTGATACTGTCAATAAGGAATTCAAGTTCTTCTTCCATGAGGATGGCGGGGATTGCTTACGATTGGGTGACCAATGTGCCGACATTTTCTCCTTGCACTAATTTGAGCAGGTTGCCGGGCTTATTCATATCAAATACGATGATGGGTAGCTTATTCTCATTGCTGAGAGTAAAGGCGGTCAAATCCATCACATTCAAGCCTTTGTCAAATACTTCCTTGAAGGAAATGGTATCATACTTCATCGCGCTCGCATCCTTTTCTGGGTCCGAGGTATAAATGCCATCGACCCGAGTGCCTTTCAAAATGACATCGGCCTGAATTTCAATGGCGCGGAGCGTCGCTCCCGTATCTGTGGTAAAGTATGGATTGCCTGTGCCCGCAGCGAAAATGACCACACGACCTTTTTCCAAATGGCGAACGGCCCGGCGGCGAATAAAGGGCTCGCAGACCTTGTCCATTTCTATTGCGGATTGAAGACGGGTTTGCACGCCAATGGATTCGAGGGTGGACTGCAAGGCCAGGCCATTGATGACCGTGGCGAGCATGCCCATGTGATCTGCTTGAACGCGATCCATACCTTCACCCGCGCCTTTAAGGCCGCGGAAAATGTTTCCCCCACCGATGACAACGCCCAATTGGACCCCATGTGCCATGACGGCTTTAATTTCTGCAGCATAATCGGCAAGACGCTGGGTGTCTAAACCAAAAGATTTGTCCCCCATCAGGGCTTCCCCGCTGAGTTTTAGTAAGATGCGTTTGTACTTCATGGGATGCTAGATTGTTTCAAAGATAGTGCTCTATGTCCTAGGGCTCAAGCCCAAATTCAGGACAAAAAAGAAGCGCCGTGCGAAGGTTTCCCTCGGCACGGCGCCATGTTATGGGTTGGAATTGGGATTAAACGCCCAAGCCGACGCGACGGAAGCCCGTTACAACGAGTCCTGACTGAACTCCGTTCAAGTAGCTAGCCACAGATTGCTTGCTGTCCTTGATGAAGTCCTGCTCAACTAAGGTGTTCTCCTTAAAGAACTTACCCAATTTACCTTGCGCAATGCGATCAACCATCTCTTCAGGCTTGCCTTCTTGACGGATTTGCTCGCGTGCAATTTCCAATTCGCGCTCGATAGCCGCAGCAGGAACTTCTTCCTTGTTCAAAGCCACAGGGTTCATCGCAGCCACTTGCATCGCTACGTCCTTTCCAGCCTCAGGGGCTGAAGCAGAAAGAGCCACCAATGTGCCCAATTTATTTCCAGCGTGGATATATGAAGCCACACAAGCGCCTTCGATCGACTCATAGTAAGAGATCTCAATCTTCTCACCAATGACCCCTGTCTGCTCTGTGAGCTTGTCTGCCACGGTTAAACCCCCTTCAAACGCCAAGGCCAACAAAGCCTCTTTGTCCGCTGGGAATCCAGCCAATGCCACTTCAGCCATTTTGGTCGCCATGGCAACATAGCCTTCGTTCTTAGCAACGAAATCAGTTTCACAGTTCAAGCTAATGACCACACCACGCGTTTGGTCTGCGTTGGTTAGGGCGATTACCGCACCTTCCGTTGCATCACGGTCAGCGCGCTTAGCCGCTACTTTCTGACCTTGCTTACGCAATACGTCGATAGCAGCTTCAAAATCTCCATTGGCTTCAGTCAATGCCTTTTTGCAGTCCATCATGCCTGCACCTGTCATTTGACGAAGTTTGTTTACATCTGCAGCAGTAATTGCCATGATTGTAAGGATTTAGTTTGTTTGTAAAGTAAAACCGGGGCTGTTGCCCCGGTGTTAATTATTCGGCAACTTTCGCGGCTGCTTTTTCCAGCTTTTCATTGCCGGCTTTTTCTTTTTCCGCTTTGCGCTGGCTCAAGGCCTCTTTAATTCCCTCGGAAACCGAGTTCATAATCAACGCAATCGACTTAGAGGCATCATCATTCGCAGGAATAACGTAATCAACCAAGTTTGGATTGGAATTCGTATCAACCATCGCGAAGACAGGAATACCCAATGTGCGGGCTTCTTCTACGGCAATGTGCTCACGGAGAATGTCTACGACGAACAAAGCGGCTGGAAGGCGGCTCATATCTGCAATAGAACCTAAGTTCTTTTCAAGTTTCGCACGAACGCGATCTACTTGCAGGCGCTCACGCTTGGACAAGGTGTTGAACGTTCCGTCCTCTTTCATCTTGTCGATGTTGGTCATCTTCTTGATCGCCTTGCGGATCGTCACGAAGTTGGTCAACATACCTCCTGGCCAACGCTCTACGATGTAAGGCATATTCAAAGCCTTGGCTGTCTCGCCTACAATCTCTTTACCCTGCTTCTTCGTAGCAACGAAAAGGATCTTACGGCCAGAGCCAGCAATCTTTGCCATGGCATCGGTTGCAGACTGCAGTTTGCGCTGTGTCTTTTGCAAGTCAATGATGTGGATACCATTGCGCTCCATGTAGATGTACGGAGCCATGTTGGGGTTCCACTTGCGAGTCAAGTGACCAAAGTGGACACCTGCGTCGAGAAGTTGTTGAATTTCAGGCGTATTTGCCATTTTGTTTGGGGTTTACTTTCACTTAATTCAACCAGACAGTAGCGCTGTGCGATCTGCCTAGTTTGGATACTAAACCAAATACTCCAGCGATTAACGCTTGGAGAACTGGAAACGCTTGCGCGCTTTCTTTTGACCGAACTTCTTACGTTCCACCATACGTGGGTCACGCGTCATGAGGCCGTCAGGCTTCAATAGAGGGCGGTATTCTGGATTGATGCTCACCAAGGCACGAGAAATGCCCAAGCGAATTGCTTCTGCTTGGCCGGTGATACCACCGCCTTCAACATTCACTTTTACATCATACTTGCCTAACGTTTCCGTGATGGCAAATGGTTGGTTCACTTTGTACTGCAATTGTGCAGTGCAGAAATAGTTGCTTAAATCACGCTTGTTCACGGAAACATTTCCGGTTCCTTCTTTAATGTAAACACGTGCTACAGACGTTTTACGGCGGCCAATGGCGTGAGTAGAAGAGGTTGACATAGAGACCGAGCTTAGGCGTTGATTGATACGGGCTGTTGAGCTTCATGTGGGTGCTCAGCACCAACATATACATGCATGTTGCGGAACAAAGCACGACCCAAACGATTCTTTGGCAACATGCCGCGTACGGCTGTTTCCAAAACGCGCTCAGGATTCTTAGCTAATTCCAACGCAGGCGTGCTGAAACGCTGACCACCTGGGTAGCCAGTGTAGCGGATGTATTGCTTCGTCTCCATTTTGGATCCAGAAAGCGTCACCGCTGCGGCATTGATTACGATAACGTTATCACCGCAATCTGCGTGAGGAGTAAAGTTTGGCTTGTGCTTACCACGTAAACGTGAAGCGATCAAGGAGGCCACGCGACCCAATGATTGACCATTGGCGTCTACAACGATCCAGGACTTCTGGGCCGTTGCCTTGTTGGCAGAGATTGTTTTGTAGCTAAGAGTATCCACTTTTCAGCAATATTTTTTGGGGCTGCGAAGATACGCACTTTAATTGCAAATAGCCAAAGGTTCAATGACCTATAAATGCAAAGTATCTTAGTGGCTCTCAAAAATACGTCCACTTCATGCGCTTTTTACGCCGATCACTTCTTCTTATTGCTTCAATTTTCCTAGGATTTACAAGCCTTCACGCGCAAGTCATCAACCGATGCGGCAGTGATGAACAGCTTGCCACAGAAATGCGAAATAATCCACGCAGAGCGAGCTTATTGGAAGAGACTGAAGCCATGATGGAGGCCCAAATGGCGCAAGATGCCTCAGGGACCGAATCTGTTCTTCATGTGATTCCCGTCGTCTTCCATATCATGTGGTACGATCATGGGGACAATATTAGCGAAGCACAATTGTTGGATGCCCTCGAAATTTTGAATGAAGACATGCGCCGCATGAATCCAGACACGGGTTTACTCAGAGCCATATTTAAACCGGTGGCGGCTGATATGGAAATCGAATTCCGAATCGCAAAAAAAGACCCGAGTGGCAACTGTACGAGCGGAATCACCCGAACTCAAACAAACTTGAGCCTAGCTGCCAACAATAATGTGAAATCACTCATAGGATGGGACAACACGAAGTATCTCAATATTTGGGTGGTCCGTAACATCGATCTCGCGGGAACTTCTCCCGGTTCCATCACTTTAGGCTATTCGGCTTTTCCTTACAATGGCATCCCGCTAACCCAGGATGGCATTGTGATCCGCCATGATAATTTGGGAAGCATCGGCACCTCGGCCGGCACACGCCACCGAACCCTAACCCATGAGGTTGGGCATTATGTCAACTTGTATCACACGTTTCAGGGGAGCTGCCTCCAGGGCGATAACTGCAATGATACACCGCCGGTTTTCAGTGCATCTAATGGCTGCAACAACAGTACCCAGAATACGTGCAGCAATGACAACCCGAATTTGCCAGACATGGTAGAGAATTACATGGATTACAGCGACGACAATTGCATGAATACCTTCACGCAGAACCAAAAGTCCCGAGCCAAATCCGTGCTCAACAACCTGAATTTGCGCGGCAAACTATGCACCTCGGCAAATTTGGCCCTCACTGGAGTGGATGGAAATGCGGTTACCTGTGCTCCCGTAGCTGATTTTACCGTCGACCGAACCTTGTTGTGCGCCGGTGAACAAGTGCAGTTTACGGACCTGTCAGCCTACCAAACCTTGACCAGTTTCCATTACACGATCAAAGATCAGTACAACGGGAATCAACAACACATCATCACCGCAAATCCCCTGCTCACATTCAACGCAGAAGGGGTCTACGATGTCAAATTAGAAATTCAGAATGCGGCGGGGAATAGCATGAAAGAATTTAACCAAATGATCACCGTTCGACCAGCCGGAGGAAAAACCTACAGCCCGTTCTTTTCGGCCGATATGGAAAACCCACTGCCGAATGCCATTTGGGCAGTGGAGAACAACGGAGACAACATTCAATGGGTGAGAACGAGTGCCGCCGCCAAAACGGGTTCATACAGCTACGTACTTGACAATTTCAATGTTTCAGGTGCCGGGGGGGGTGATGCTCTTATTGCTGGTCCAATCGCGTTGACCAATGCGACCGCCAAGGTGCTTAAGTTCAGCCATGCCTTCGCGCGCAGGAACTCTTCGGACAACGACCAGTTAAAAATCTATACAAGCACGGACTGCGGCCAGACATGGGCTCTGCAACGTTTGGTCCCTGCCTTCCAGCTCGGTATTTCTGGCTACCAGCCAAATCTGCTTTACATCCCAACCGCCGCAGATTGGAATGAAACGACCGTGACATTCACCGGCATGAACAATGCGACGTCTGTGATGATCAAATTCGAATTTGTCAGCGGCGGCGGCAACAACGTCTATCTGGATGATGTGCGCTTTAGCAGTACCGTGGGGGAGGAAGAAATTTCCTCAGAGCAGCTCATTCTTGCGCCCAATCCTAGCCACGGCGGCAGTACGCTCAGTCTCCCCACCGCGAATGGACATGTGCACGT
>JAHEGI010000006.1:0-7070 GCA_024639785.1 Cryomorphaceae bacterium | reverse complement strand
TGCGCTTTAGCAGTACCGTGGGGGAGGAAGAAATTTCCTCAGAGCAGCTCATTCTTGCGCCCAATCCTAGCCACGGCGGCAGTACGCTCAGTCTCCCCACCGCGAATGGACATGTGCACGTTCTAGATGCATTGGGCCGAACGGTTCTTTCCCAGCCGGCCACCGAACGCCAACTCCAACTCCCTGCCCTACCTGCTGGCCTATACCTCGTTCGCTGGGTAGCTAACCCCAGTGAGGTTCAGACATTGCGCTGGGTGGTTAAGGGCTAGGATGCGCCTGAGCTGTTTGTTGGTTCGCTGGTTTGTTGGTTATGGCTTTTGAAATTCCCAGCGCGCGGCGAAGGTCCACAGCAATGGTTAAGGGTAAAAGACATTAAGCGTTTAAGTGGGCCCCCGCATAGATAACCCGCTAACCAACAAACCAGCGAACCAACAAACCAGCTAACCAGCTAACCAGCTAACCAGCTAACCAGCTAACCAGCTAACCAACCAACCAGCTATCCAACCAACCAGCTAACCAACCAACGGAGCGCGCGCGAAGCCCGAGCTCCCCGCTACTTCAATTGAAGCAAATACGTATCGGGATTCGGCAATTGCAGAATCAGTGGGAAGCGTTCAGGGTATTTCTGAATGGCCGGCACCACGTATCGGCCAATGGCGGAATATCCCAATTGATCGACCACCACATGTGTGACGCCTTGCTCTTTAAGTTTGGCGATGAAAGCGTCGTTGTCCTCGATGGATGGGAAACGAACGCAAGGGCGTTGCGCATAGAGGTAAAAGAGGGCCGGTTTGTACGTAGCGACGATCGCATCGGCGGGTAAGTTTTGTCCCGCGTAGCGTCCAATATTGAAGTAGTTGGCATATTGGGTCCCGACCGGGGCTTCGCTTTCAGTGCGAAGCTTCGTGACCGCCGAAAGTTGAATCAGTCCTGCCGCCATTAACATGTAGGGAGAGGACACCCAAGAAGGCAGTTTAAAGCGATTTTGCGCCCATTGGAGGGTTTCCCACGCCCCCACCGTTGCGGCTAGAAGCAGGAAGGGAATGAGTGGCTGCATGAAGCGTACACCAAACCAGACTTCGGGCCAGAGCAAGAAGATTGCGGCGGAAGCGGCCAGGTAGCCGGCCCACATCATTCGGAGTTTGGGCATTTTGAACGTGCCAAAGACTACCAAGATCAATAAGAGACTGCCGTAGAGGAAGAAGCCGGTGGGCTCGTCCTGGGAATAAACGACGTCCAACTTGGGGAAGAGGCCGTTGGGGAGTTCTTGGGTGAGGTAGCGCCATCCGTTCGTTTGGATGCGGTCCACCCATCCGCTGGCAGTAAGGACGCCTTCTTCAGGGCGGTAGGGATTGACTTGGATGAGTTGCTGGAGGTAGGGGTTTCCGCCTAGGGCTTTGCCGCGGAGAAACCAGGGAAGCGCGAGGCCGATGAAGCCCACCCCGTAGCCCACCGCGGCAGTCCATTTCTTTTCAAAAAGGAGGTAGAGGCCGATGCCGGCGATGAGAGCGAGGCCGGCGGTTCGGATGTGGTAGGAGGCGGAACTCAGCACGAGCATGGCCCAGAACCATGGGGACTTCCAAAAGGCCGTTTCGGAATCCTTCCATTTTACCAGGCAGGTCAGCGTTGCGACAGAGAAAAAGAGGAAGGGAATTTCGGACATCAAAATGGTCGATGAACGCAGAAGGTGCGCGTTCAATAGGGTGAGGCCCAATGCGGTCCATGCGAGGAGAGCGTTTTCGGTCATTCGGACAAAGAGCCTTTGCAGCATGAGCAAAGCGCCCAAAAACAGCAGGCCATTCATCCATTTGAGGAAGTCAAAACTGTCCGAAATTGTCATGAAAACGGCCAAAACCGCCGGGTAACCTGGAGGGAAATGCTTGGCCGAAGGCGCCCCAGGAAGATGAATATCCGTGTAGCCTTGACCGCTGTGCAGCGACTGCCCTAAAATGTAATAGCCTGCATTGTCGCCGCCGAGATCCAATTTGGCATCAAAGATGGCGAGGTAGCAAACCAAAAATCCAAGCGCAATCCACAGGTCGGATTTTTTGAAAGAAAGGCGGTGTAAGAGGTCATTCATAGCTTCACGAAGGTAAAAATCTTGAACTGCCCCACACAGGGGTTTCCAGCGGCAGAAATAAACTCCTACTAATTTAGTAGGAATTAATATCTTTGCAGCCCATGGATTCTGCTCAGCTACTTCTGCTCCTGCTCTATGCGGGGGTTATTCTGGCTCTCTTTTTTAAGCGGGTTAAGCCGGTCCATGCCTTTGGTATTGGGGGCTTGCTCTTGGTGTTTTCCGGTCAGCTTTCCGCGGCAGAGCTGTTATCTACCCTGACGACTCCTTCATTGTTGATCCTCTTTGTCTTGATGATTTTGGCCGGAGCCCTGCAAGCTAGACTAGGACTCGCTCAGCGCTTGGATCGCTGGACCCAAGACGCCCGTCCTCAGAGCTTTTTCTTGCGTGTGCTACCGATTACAGCACTGCTTTCTTCCGTCTTGAATAATACGGCCGTTGTCGCCTTGTTTATGGGCCCGGTTCGACAATGGGCAATTCGTCAACGTCTGGCTCCTTCTACATTTTTAATGCCCTTAGCTTTTGCCGCGACGCTTGGCGGCATGCTCACGGTAATTGGCACTTCGACCAACCTAGTACTCAATGGCTTGCTCGAGGAGAATGGCCTACGGATATTGCATAGTAGCGATTATCTGATTCCAGGAATGCTCGTGGTGGTCGGTGGGGTCTTCGCGATGGTGATCTTGGCGGATAAAGTTCTGCCTAAGCGACGGGTAGACAGTCATGAGAAATCTCGTGAATACACGGTTGAAACCCGAGTGATTCCGGGTAGCCTTTACGCGGGGCGAACGGTTCAAGAAGCGGGATTACGGCAAGTCCATGGCCTGTATTTGGTTGAAATAGCCCGGGAAGACCGGCTAATTGCCCCTGTTTCACCAACGGAAATGCTGGAAGCAGGCGATCGTTTGTTTTTTGCCGGCGCCTTGGATGCGGTCCGGGAACTAACGCAATCAAATTCGGGCCTAGCACTTCCACAAGAGGAACTGACTCAGGGCGCTGCTTCTAGCGCTCTAGTGGAAGTAATGATCCCCCCAGGAAGTGATTTGGTCGGAGCTCAAGTTCGAGCGTCACAATTCAGGCAGCGCTTTGATGCGGCTATTGTGGCCGTCCATCGACGCGGAGAGCGAATGCAGGGACGGATTGGGAATATGCGCCTCGAGGCCGGTGATTTGCTTTTGGTCATTGCCGGTTCACGGCATGCTGAACTCATGGGCGAATCCTCGCATCTCTATAGTCTCAGCAGTCAAGCCCCATTGGCCCCATTGAGCTCATGGAATAAGTTGGTTCTTTCCCTAGCTACGGCGTTCTTGACCATCGCTTATGCGCTGGATTGGTTAGACTTTTTGGCCACCTTAATCGGCTTAGCCGCAGTACTCGCTCGAGTGGGATGGCTCGGTTGGAACGACGTGAAGAAATCCTTGGATTGGGAGCTCATGGTCGTCCTCATGTGCGCCTTGGGGTTCTCGAAAGCCTTGATGGGTTCCGGGTTGATTCAAATGGCCTTTGAGCAGATTCCGAAAGGGGCGATTCAATCCCCTTGGTTATGGCTCATGCTCATTTTCGGATTGACCACACTTCTGACCAATTTGATGACCAATGTGGCGGCAGTTGCACTCATGTTTCCCTTGGTCGCTATCTGTTTGAGCGAACAGACCGAAATTTCGGCTATCCAAGGCTTTTTGGCGTTAGCATTTGGTGCTTCCAATGCCTTTTTAACCCCGTTTGGCTATCAAACCAACCTTATGGTCATGGGGCCTGGGGGCTACCATAGTCGGGACTATCTCACTTTTGGCGCATGGATGACGGCGGTCTATTCTGTCCTGGTCCTCGCCTATTTATATTTTCTAAGCGCATGAAATCTTCGGAACATATTGTGCACCAAGCCTATCAGATTCAAGCCTCAGATCGAGAAAAGTCTATGGGGCAGAAAGGGCAGGTGCTATGGTTTACGGGCCTAAGTGGAAGTGGGAAAAGCACCTTGGCAAATGAGGTGGAGACCCTGCTTCATAGCCAGGGCCGCCATACGTTTTTGTTGGATGGGGATAATCTACGACATGGCCTCAACGGGGACCTCGGCTTCAGTGAGGCGGATCGAACGGAGAATATTCGTCGCGTAGCCGAAGTGGCTAAACTCATGGCTGATGCTGGACTACTCGTGTTGACGGCCTTTGTGAGTCCTTTTGCGGCCGATCGAGCGAAGGCTCGCGAAATTGTCGGTTCACAACGCTTCATCGAAATTTTTGTGGACTGCCCTTTGGAGGTTTGCGAGTCACGGGATGTCAAAGGTTTGTATGCCAAAGCACGCCAGGGACTTATCCCCGACTTTACAGGGATATCATCGCCTTTCGAAGCCCCAGAATCACCGGAAATCCATATTCACACAGACCGCTCTGATTTGGCCCAATGCCGTCAAACTATTGTTGATTTTATACCATCATGATCTACGACCACCTCGATGAGCTCGAAGCGGAAGCGATGTTCATCATCCGCGAAGTGTACGCTCAATTTGAAAACCCCGGCATCCTTTTTTCGGGGGGCAAGGACTCCATTGTCGTGAGTCACCTCGCGCACAAGGCCTTTGCCCCTGCTAATCTTCCTTTTCCTCTGGTGCATGTAGACACGGGACACAACTTCCCTGAGGCGATTGCCTTTAGGGATGCCTTTGTGGAAAAAATGAAAACCCGCTTGATTGTGGGCTTGGTGCAGGATTCTATTGACCGTGGCACAGTCCAAGAGGAGACGGGAATGGCTGCAAATCGCAACCGTCTACAAACCACGACCCTCCTAGAGACAATTGAAGCAAATCAATTTGACTGCCTCATGGGGGGCGCCCGCCGCGACGAGGAAAAGGCGCGTGCCAAGGAGCGCTTCTTTAGCCACCGCGATGATTTTGGCCAATGGGATCCTAAGAACCAGCGCCCTGAACTCTGGAACCTCTTTAATGGCAAAAAACGCCCAGGAGAGCACTTCCGTGTGTTTCCGATTTCGAACTGGACAGAAATGGATGTCTGGCACTATATCCGCCGCGAAGGAATTGAACTTCCCGAACTCTACTTTGCCCGTCCCCGTCAAGTTATTTGGCGTAGCAATTCATGGATTCCGGTGAGTGACTTTATCACCCTGCGCCCCAGCGAAATCCCCCAAGAAAAAATGGTACGCTTCCGCACGCTGGGCGATATCACGATTACTGGTGGATTAGAATCTGAAGCGATCGAATTGGACGATGTGATTCGCGAAATCGAAACCTCCCGCCAGACTGAACGGGGCAACCGAGAGGACGATAAGCGCAGTGAAAACGCGATGGAAGACCGCAAAAAAGAAGGCTATTTCTAAGGCTAAACTTGACTATGAACCTACTAAGATTTACTACCGCTGGATCCGTTGACGACGGAAAATCCACTTTGATTGGCCGCCTCTTATTTGACTCTAAAAGCGTGTACATCGACCAGATGGAAGCGGTCGAGAAGAGCTCTCAACGGAAAGGCTTGGAGCGCATTGATTTTAGCCTGCTTACCGACGGCCTTAAAGACGAACGCGAGCAAGGGATCACCATTGACGTGGCCTACCGTTACTTCGCCACCCCCGCGCGCAAGTTCATTATTGCTGATACTCCTGGACACATTCAGTACACCAGAAATATGGTCACTGGGGCGTCCACTGCCGATGCTGCTTTGATTTTGGTCGATGCCCGCCATGGGGTCGTAGAACAGACCCGTCGTCACAGCTTTATTGCGGGCTTATTGGGCATTCCAAATATTATGGTCTGCATCAATAAAATGGACTTGGTTGATTTTAACGAATCTGCTTATGATGCCATCGTTGCTGATTACGCATCCGTGCAAACTGCTGCTGGGCTGAAGCATGTGGCCTTCATTCCTATTTCGGCGCTTCTCGGGGATAATGTAGTGGATCCAAGTCCAAATATGCCATGGTATCAGGGGCCCACCTTGCTCCATCATCTGGAAACGGTTGAAGTGGACCGCCCAGAGTCCCAAAGTGATTTTCGCTTTCCTGTTCAGACCGTCATACGTCCCCACTCGGATATGCATCATGATTTTCGGGGCTACGCAGGGCGAGTGGCTTCCGGTAAGATCTCTGTGGGGGACCGCATTGTGGTGCAGCCTTCGGGCTTAGAAAGTGATATCGCCCAAATCCACCTGGGCTCTCAAACGCTTGAAACGGCGCACACCGGGCAATCTGTCGTACTCACCTTAGTAGATGATGTCGATATTTCCCGCGGGGATACCTTATCTGCCGGAACAAGTCCTCAATTGGAGCAAGCCTCTGAGGCCACCTTATGCTGGTTAGACAATAGTCCTCAGCGTCCAGGGGCCAAGTTTGTGATTCGTCATGGCAGTGCGGAAGCGCGTGCTATGATCAGCCATGTCCATGGGGTATTAGACATTAGTTCGCTGGAGTTTCAAGGGCAGGCATCGCCCCTCACGGCCAATAGCATTTCCAAAATTCAGTTAAAGACCACCAAGGCCCTGGTCATGGACCCTTATACGCAAAACCGTGTGACGGGTTCTTTCATTCTGGTGGATGAGGGAACCGGAGCCACCGTTGCTGCAGGCATGCTATCTTGAGGTATGGCCCAGGAGAATAAAACGCAACCGACGGCCGTGCCAGTCACGGAATTTTTGCAGGCGATTGAACATGCGGGGCGTCGCGAAGATGCCCTCCAGGTGCATGCCATGATGCAGCGCATTTCCGGCCATCCCGGCCGAATGTGGGGTGCCAGCATTGTCGGCTACGGCGATATGCGCTACCGCTATGCTACTGGCCGCGAAGGGGATTGGTTCTTAGTGGGATTTTCGCCTCGAAAAACCTCTCTGTCCCTCTACCTCTGTTTGGGTGGCTTGGAGCAGTTTGCTTCGTATTTGAACCGATTGGGCAAGCACAAAACTGGAGCGGGCTGCCTGTACATCAACAAACTTGCCGATGTGGATTTGGCTGTGTTGGAAGAGCTGATGGTGGCAACCAAAAACCAAGT
>JAHEGI010000001.1:165718-182451 GCA_024639785.1 Cryomorphaceae bacterium | reverse complement strand
GGGATTCGAACCCTCGGTACATTTTAAAATTTTTCTGTCTAAGCATACTAAACTGCCATCTTAAAGCTTTAGAAATATAGGCTTTAAGTTCTCTAATTTCCTAATTGAAGGCACTTTATTCACTGAATACTTCCTATCGTGGAATCTCCCGGGATTCCAAAAGGGTGTACAGAATTTACTGAACATGTTAGGGATGGATTTTTAAAGCCATAACCTTAAAAACCATTTAGTATGAAACATGGAAATGCAAAGTACCCTCTCGAATTAATGCTTGCAGTTTGCCTACGGGAAGAAAGGAAACTCTATCCACAAGAATTTCTGCAAACCATACCGCGAAGTACCTTATCCCTTTGGAGGTCCAAGCCACCTCAGTTCTTTATCCAGCAATTTGAAGATCCAGAAACTCGTGAAATCGTAAAACGGGCAAAATCGAAAGAAAGCCATGAAGCGGCGACTCGAAAAAAGATCACAGCTTCTTATTTCAAATTCTTACAGTTCATTAAGGACCGAATGGGCGAAAAAGAATACCTGCGGTTCTTGAGTTCAAATAAACGAGACTTCCTCATAGTCGTTGATTCCCTCGAGGGGGCCATTTCAAAGAACATTTTCCTGGAGGCCGCAGGCGTAAGTAAAAACCGATATTGGAGCTGGAAAATTGCAGAGACCGTCAAATGCGATAGCAGTTATGATTCGGTGTGCATACGGAAGCGTCCACACAAAACGACGAAGCAAGAAGTCCAGCGCATACGGCGCATTGCTATGAAAGGAGGCCCCAATAAATATGCGATTTGGGCCACCGCTTTGAAAGAAGGGAAGATTGCCGTAGGAAAACAGACTTTTTACACGTACACGAAAGACATACTTACGGAAAAGCAACATCGAAAAGCGCCCAAAAAGCATCGAAAAGTTCGGGCAAACGCTATTCATGAAATTTGGCACGCGGATATTTCTATCATCTTCACCGCCGATGGGAAAAAACACTGTCTGTACTGTGTGATGGATAATTATTCGCGGGCAGTCTTGGCTTGGCGCATTGAAGACCGTGTTCGCAAATCCATATCGGCAGAAGTACTACGCGATGCGTTTATTCGGTCCTGTCCAGAGAAGGTGAAGTACATGACGGATGGAGGGAGTGAAAACCGCAACATCCTAGACACAGACTTACCGGATATCAAATTCAAGGTGACCCATTTAGTCGCACAGAAAAACGGGATACCCTCTAATTCTATGATTGAGCGTGTTTTTCACACGTTGAAAAATGAATACAAAAGAGTGGTCAATGCGCAAGACAAGGGGCATCTAATCAAAGTCGTCTCCGAAGTGATCAACGCCTACATGGACCGGCCCCACAGCGCCCACGGTGTCTACAGTCCACGTGAGGTGCTCATGAAGACTTCGGGTTGGTTTGATAAAAAAGCTGTCTTGTATTCTTCAGCCAAAGCGCGTCTAGAAGCCAATAAGAACGCCACATGTTCGAATTGTGAAAACTGTACGTGCTCAACGTCCTTTGACTGGGATGTGGTGAGTACCTCTCCAAAAAAAACCCACAGCCAAGTCGGAATAAAAAACGCACCCTAAGCGCCCTGTGCAAACGGGAAGGGGGGTGCGCATGTTCAACGCGCTTTGAACGGCGTTTTGAAAAAAATCAGCGCTTAAAGTGCTGATTTTCAATATTTTAAGCGGAGAGAGGGGGATTCGAACCCCCGATACAGTTTCCCGTATACACACTTTCCAGGCGTGCTCCTTCAACCACTCGGACACCTCTCCAAAGATGTTGTGGGCGGCAAAGATACATAAAAGGCCTGCCCTGCAAGCCTTTGACTATACAGGACTGTTCAAGACCTTTGTAGCTATGAATTTGGACCTAGCCTACCTGGCGTATTGGGAAAAGGCCCTACCTATAGAGACCTATTTGGACGACTTGCTGCAAACGATGCCCAAAGATTTGGAGGGCATGGACCGCTACCTCCCGATCAATCAACAAAGAGTGAAGCGGCTCTTGAGCCGTTTCCAACTGAATCCAGAGGTGGAAGCGGCCTGCCTGAATGCTCCACAGGGCAGCAAATGGTTGATCCTAAACGAACATTGGTGTGGCGACGGGGCTCAGAGCATACCGGTTCAAGCTGCGATGCAAAGAGCGAGCAATGGTCGCTTAGAAATTCGGGTACTCTTCCGCGATCAAAATCTGGAACTCATGGATGCCCACCTTACCAACGGAGGAAGAAGCATTCCCATGACCCTTGCGCTCACCCCCGATTGGACGGTTGGCAAAACCTGGGGGCCACGACCCGCGTATGCCATGGACCTCGTGGCGCGCATTAAAGCGAATCCGGACCTAGCACATACCTATTCCGAAGAACTTCACAAGTGGTATGCCCTCAATAAACAACAAGCGATTCAAGTGGAACTCGCCCAAGCTCTCTTGGGTTTATAGACTGCGCTCGCCAGCCACGTTGGTCGCAAAGCCTTCGCGAAACGCCACCCCCTGCTTGCCCTGTCCGAGAAGCCACATGGACTTGGTGATGACCGCTTCCAAGGTCATATCCCCCGCCGATAGAACGCCGGCATGGCGCAACGTTCGCGATGCGGCATAGGCCGGCTGACGCACCCCACCCATCGGACATTGGGACGCATTGATAAAGAGTACACCGCGCTCTTGCCCTTCGTCAAGAAGGGTTGGAAGCCAGGGCCAGTTGGGCGCATTACCGCTACCAAAGCTCTGTAAAATGATCACATCACGACCTGAGTCCAAGCAGATGCTCCGCGCCAAACGCTCATCCATGCCGGGGAAAAAGCGAAGCACCCCAACTCGCGTATCCGTCGCGGGTGCAAAGCAAACGGGGCCCGTGGGCCTCCACAGAGAGGACTCATGAAGCTGCAGGCTGACACCTGCCTCCCCTAATGCGGGGTAATTGGGACTTTCAAAGGCATTAAAGGCTTGGGACGATCGCTTGTACGCTCGGTTCGCCCGCAGCAATTGGTACTCAAAATAAATTGCGACTTCCTGCAACACTGGCGCCCCATTTGCCTCTTGCAATACCACTTCCAACGAGGTGATTAAATTTTCGCGCGCATCGGACCGCAGTACGCCAATGGGCAATTGGCTGCCCGTGAAGACGATGGGCTTACCCAAATTTTGGAGCATAAAACTCAGCGCCGAAGCGGTATAGGCCATGGTGTCTGTGCCGTGCAGCACCACAAAACCCGAATACCTGTCTCTACGCTCATAAATGCCCGCCGCCAAGCGTTCCCAATGGTAGGGCTGTACCTCACTGCTGTCCATGGGCTCCCAGGGCTGCCAGGTCTCTACCGTGGCCTGAAGCTGTGCAAGCTCTGGCACATGGCTCAATACTTGCGCAAAGTTAAAGGGCTGCAAATCGCCTTCAGGCCCTTGAACCATGCCGATGGTGCCTCCGGTATATATGAGTAAGACCTTCATGTGGGTTGTGCTTTACACGTGGAAGATACGACGGGCATTGTCGCTTGTCACGCGGTCCACTTCCTGAAAGGTCAAGCCCAAATGGTCGGCCAAGTGCTCGGCCACTCGGCGCACATAGGCAGATTCATTGCGCTGCCCTCGATACGGGGTGGGGGCCAAATACGGACTGTCCGTCTCCAAAACCACATGGTCCAATCCAACCACCGCCAGGACGTCTACCACCTTAGCCGTTTTAAACGTGGCGACGCCTCCAATGCCCAGGTGATGCCCCATGGCTATGAGCTCCTGCGCGATCTCTAGGGAGCCCGTGAAGCAATGAAGCACGCCCGACAGCTCTGGACAGGCGCGTTGCCGTAAAACGTCCATGGTGGGGCCCCATGCCTCCCGTACGTGCATGCTGAAGGGTTTTTGGAAGCGAATGCACCAGTCCAACTGGCGGTGCAACGCCTGGATTTGGCGGTCTAGGGTGCTTTTATCCCAGTACAAATCCAGACCAATTTCTCCCACGGCGACAAAGGCCTCGGGATTGGCCTCCCAGAGTGCCTCATAGCGGTCTAATACCCCTTCCCAGTCCTCCTGGACGTCACAGGGATGAAGGCCCAACATAAGCCGCACGGCCTCCGGATAGCGGGCCTGTAGCGCCTGCATTCGGGGCAAACTCTCATCGTTTACATTGGGCAAAAGCATGTGACTCACGCCTGCCGCAAACGCACGCGCCATCACCGCATCTAGGTCATCCGCCAGCTGCGGGTTGTCCAAATGCGTATGCGTATCTATCAAAACGAAGGGGATTTACAAGCCGAGGCCCTTCTTGGCATCGCCGCCCATCAGGTGTTCCACAGGGTTCTCCAGGGCCTCCTTAATGGCGACCAGCGTACCCACGGATTCGCGTCCATCGATGATGCGGTGATCGTAGCTCAACGCCACATACATGATCGGACGAACTACAATCTCACCATCTACCACCACAGGACGCTCCACGATGTTGTGCATGCCTAAAATAGCACTCTGGGGAGGATTGATAATCGGCGTGCTCAACATAGAGCCAAATACACCGCCGTTGGTGATCGTAAAGCAACCTCCCGTCATTTCATCGACGGTGATTTTTCCGTCGCGCACTTTGATGGCCAGGTCCTTAATCGCGGATTCCACACCCGCAAAGTCCAAGGTGTCCGCATCGCGTACGACCGGTACCATCAGGCCTTTTGGTCCACTCACAGCCACGGAAATATCCGTGCTATCAAAGCTGACCATGTCGTCGCCGTCAATCATGCTCGCTACGGCCGGATAGAGCTTGAGCGCCCGAACAACCGCAAGTGTAAAGAAGCTCATGAAGCCCAGACCCACGCCGTGCTTCTCCGCAAACGCCTCCTTGTACTGCTTACGCAAATCCATTATAGGCTTCATATCCACCTCGTTGAAGGTGGTCAACATGGCGGTTTCGTTCTTGACAGAAACCAAACGCTGCGCCAACTTCCGGCGGAGGGCGCTCATGCGTTGGCGGGATTCTCCACGACCGGCAGCCGTGGATCCCATAGCCACCTTGGCATTGACGGCATCCTCCTTGGTGATCCGGCCGTCCTTACCCGTCCCTGAAACGTGTGCGGCTGAAATGCCTTTTTCATCTAAAATTTTCTTGGCCGCCGGACTGGGGGTGCCGGTGGCATAGGTTTGTGCGGCCGGAGCGGCTGCAACGGGCATAGGATTGGGGGCCGCGGCCGAAGCGGGCTTCGCGGCACCTCCCGCAGGTGCTTCTGCCGAGGTGTCAATCTTGCAGACGACTTGGCCCACCGCCACGGTGGTGCCGGGCTCCACCAAAATTTCAATCACCCCACTCATTTCAGCGGGCAATTCCAAGGTGGCCTTGTCCGAATCCACTTCCGCAATGGCTTGGTCCTTTTCGACGTAGTCGCCCGAGCTAACTAGCCAGCTGGCAATTTCCACTTCAGAAATGGACTCACCGGGGGAGGGAACTTTCATGTCAAGAATCATGGGAGAGAGATTTAGCAGTCAAATGTTTTTTGAATGGTCGCATGTTGAATATGGTGTGCCGCCTGGTGCGATCCAGATGCAGGGGCTGCAGATGCCGCGGGCGAGACGCGCTGAAGCGGCAAATCTGTGTTGGTGCGCAGGTAGGACCATGCGCCCATATTGGCAGGTTCTTCTTGGGCCCATACCAGCTTCACGTCCGATGGGTATTTAGCCAGTTCTGCCTCGAGGGCCGCTTCTGGCAAGGGGTAGAGCTGTTCGAGTCGAATCAATGCCGTTTGGCTGTCCTCCCGCTTCTGGCGCTCTTCCAGCAGCTCATAGTACAGCTTGCCCGAACACAAGACCACCTTGCGAATACCCTTTGGATCCAAATCGTCTCCCATCACCGGCTGGAACTGCCCAGCGCTGAGCTCCTCCATCGTGGAGGTCGCCAAGGGGTGACGCAACAAACTCTTGGGACTCATGACCACCAGGGGCTTGCGGAATTTCTGATGCATCTGACGGCGAAGCAAATGGAAGTGATTGGCCGGCGTCGTCGTATTGCACACAAACATGTTGTTCTGCGCACAGAGCTGTAAGAAGCGCTCCAACCGGGCCGAAGAGTGCTCCGCCCCCTGGCCTTCGTACCCGTGGGGCAGCAAAAGCACTATGCCGTTTTGCACCTTCCACTTGTCCTCAGCAGCCGCTAAAAACTGGTCAATAATGATTTGGGCACCGTTGGAGAAGTCGCCAAACTGCGCCTCCCAAATCACCAAGGTCTCAGGGCTCGCCATAGCATACCCATAGTCGTAGCCCAACACGGCGTACTCGCTCAAATGGGAATTGTAAATCGCAAAGCGCCCTACTTTCTGGGGCACCTGATCGACCAGGCTCACCTTCTCCTCCGAATCTTCCAATTTGATGATGGCGTGGCGGTGGCTAAACGTACCGCGCTCCACATCTTCTCCTGAAATCCGAACATTAAAGCCCTCCTGCAACAAGGTGCCGTAGGCCATCATTTCCGCCATGCCCCAGTCCAGCGCATTGCGCTCAAAGGCCATCGCAGCCCGATCGCCAATGAGGCGTACGATTTTAGTGAAGAACTTTTTACCCTCTGGAAGCGTCGTCAGGGCCTTCGCTACTCCGTCCAGGCGCTCACGTGCCACCTCTGTGCTGGGCAGGTGGTGTACATCGCCGTTTTTCGCAGCGGGGAAGTTTTGCCACTCGTCCAACATGAAGGGCACGATGACGTTCTTTTCAATTTTCTTGGCCGTATCAAACTGGCCTTCCAGCATGCCCTTAAACTCTCCCTCCAACTGCTTCAGCAAAGTATTGGGAACTTGGCCTTCGCCAAGCAATTTCTGGAAGTAAATCTCCCGGGGGTTGGGATGGCGTGAAATGGCTTTGTACAGCAAGGGCTGCGTAAAGCGTGGCTCGTCGCCTTCGTTGTGGCCGTACTTGCGGTAGCACAAGAGATCGATGAAGACATCGCGGTGGAAGCGCTGACGGTACTCCATGGCAAAGCGCATCGCATGCACCACAGATTCCACATCGTCGCCGTTCACGTGAAGCACGGGCGCCAAAACCACTTTGGCTACATCGGTACAGTAGGTGGACGAACGCGCGTCCATATAGTTGGTGGTAAAGCCCACCTGGTTGTTAATCACGACGTGGATGGTGCCCCCTGTAGAATAGCCTGCGAGACGCTCCATTTGCAGGGTCTCATAGACCACGCCTTGCCCGGCTACGGCTGCATCCCCATGAATGAGAATGGGCAATACCCGGTCAAAGTTGCTCGCATAGTCTGCATTGCATTTGGCCCGTGCAATGCCCACAACAACCGGATCAACCGCCTCCAAATGCGAAGGGTTGGGGGCAATGTTCATCTTCACCGTCTTCTGGTTGGCCAAGGTGCGCTCCGTCGTATACCCGAGGTGGTACTTTACGTCTCCGTCAAAATCATCCTCCGCAAATTCCTTCCCCTCAAATTCCGAGAAGATCTGCGAAGCCGGTTTGCCAAACACATTGGTCAACACATTGAGTCGACCGCGGTGCGCCATGCCCAAAACAACCTCTTCCACGCCCAGTTCTGCACCGCGCTGCAGCATGAAATCTAACCCGGGTATCAAGGACTCCGCGCCCTCAATGGAGAAGCGCTTCTGACCGACAAACTTGGTGTTCAAAAAGGATTCAAACGCAACGGCTTCATTGAGCTTGTGCAAAATGTGCCGCTTTTCCGTCTGGCTGAGTACGGGATAGTTATCGTTGGGATGGATAAAGGACTGTACCCATTTAATCACTTCAGGTTGACGCACGTACATGTACTCCACGCCAATGGAGCGACAGTAAATGGCCTGCAGGTGTGCCACAATTTCTCGCAGCGGCGCTGGCCCTGGCAAGCCCACCTCCACGGCCGCCTGAAAGACGGTATCCAAGTCCGAGGGGCTCAGTCGGAAGTTCTCCAGATCCAACGTGGGGCTGTACGTCCGGCGCTGACGAACCGGGTTGGTTTGTGTAAACAAGTGTCCGCGAGTCCGATAGCCGTTGATCAGATCAAGGACGGCAAATTCTTTGCGAACCTCATCGGGAACGGCGGTTTCTACCTCAAGCAGGTCTCCGTATTCCGAACGTGAAAAGTCATAGCCCTGAAAAAATGATCGCCACGAAGGTTCAACCTCATCTGGATTGTTAACATACTGTTGGTAGAGGTCATCCAGAAAGCCAACATGTGAGGTTCCTAAGAAGGAAAAGCGGTCCATTGAATCCGTTGATTATTCAAAACAAAATTACGGCAAAAACCACGCCCAAAGCCTGCAAATTCAGCAGATAATCAAAGGTTTTGTTGAGGGATTATTAGGCTTTTCGGTAAAAAATCCAGTCTGCCAGCGCACTAAGGTCAGCCGTCTCAGCGCCTAATTCTTTCGCACGATCCAAAGCCGCCATAGCTAACTTAAAATGGTGACTGCGCTGAGTTTCCGCATGCATTAGACTCCCGGCCTCTATCATGGCCATTTTGATGGCCTCTACCTTTTCATCACTTTTTTGAAGTTCCCACGTGCGGAGAAAGCTTCCTTGGGTTTTGGCTAGATGAATCCAAAGCATCGTTTTTTTATTCGAGCGAATGTCTCCACCTACTTGCTTTCCTACTAACGCTGCATCCCCAAAAGCGTCCAAAATATCATCATGAATTTGGAATGAAGTACCCAATTCTAGACCGAAAGCATACATAGCTTTTGCCATTTCACGGGAGCCCTCAGCCGCAAGAATGCCTAGTTCTAGGGCACAACCAAGTAATACAGAAGTTTTGTATCGAATCATTTGTACATATTGCCCCTCCTGAACTTGATCTTCTGTCTCAAAATCCATGTCCCATTGCTGGCCTTCACACACTTCCAGCGCAGTTCGGTTAAAAACTTCCAAAGCTTCAGGTAAAATACGCGTTGGCAACGCTCTCAGGCTTTCGTAGGCCATGACAAGCAGTGCATCACCGCTTAAAATAGCCGTATTATTTCCCCAAGTTTCATGGACCGTTGGCTTGCCTCTGCGAACAGGAGCTTCATCCATGATATCATCATGAATCAAAGAGAAATTATGAAAACGCTCCACCGCATGGGCCGCAGGTAAGGCAACCGTGGCGGATTTGCCCAGCGCTTCGGCAGCCATCAAGGACAATACGGGACGTAATCGCTTGCCTCCCATGCCCAAAATGTATCGCTGCGGGGCGTACAGTCGATCCGGTTGCCTATTCCATTCAGGCTCTCCAAAACCCGACTCTAAACTTTGCAAGAAAATGCGTTGTAATCGCTCTACCGCCGTCATCTAAGTAAAGATTTCAGATATGCCCCATAACCACTCTTAAGTAAGGGTTTTGCTAGCGCTGCAAGCTGGGTAGAATCAATAAATCCCATGCGATATGCCACTTCTTCAATACATCCCACCTTCAAGCCCTGTCGGCGCTCCATGATTTGCACAAATTGGGCCGCCTCCATCAAACTATCAAACGTACCGGTATCCAACCAAGCGGTACCTCGGTCCAAAACGCCCACATGCAATGATCCTCGACGTAGATATTCACGGTTGATATCGGTGATTTCATATTCACCGCGTGCGGATGGCTTTAGGTTTGCTGCTATTTCGACTACCTGGTTGTCATAAAAGTATAAGCCAGGAACTGCGTAATTGCTTTTGGGTTTAGTCGGCTTTTCTTCAATAGAAAGGACTCTACCTTCTGCATCAAAGTCTACCACTCCATACCGCTCGGGGTCACTCACCGGATAGGCAAACACGATTCCACCCTTCGGGTTGGCGCTCTCTTGAAGGAGCTGAGGCATTTGGGTGCCGTAAAAAATATTGTCTCCCAAAACGAGTGCTACGCTATCTGAACCAATAAATTCCTTCCCCAAAACAAATGCTTGCGCTAATCCATTGGGCTCAGGCTGCACGGTGTACTGAAAGGAGCACCCTAATTGGCTTCCGTCCCCAAGGAGGTTTTGAAACAACGGAGCGTCATGCGGGGTGCTGATGATCAAAATCTCCCGAATTCCAGCTTCTAATAAGGTGCTCAAAGGATAATAGATCATCGGCTTGTCATACACAGGCATCAACTGCTTGCTAACCGAATGGGTAAGTGGATGCAAACGAGTGCCTGAGCCGCCAGCTAAAATGATCCCTTTCATTATTCGTCTTCGGCTAAGTCAATTAAAATATCTTCCATGTCTGAGGCAGTCATCACTTTATCCAGAGACATCAATAGGCTGGGCAGTAAAATCAAGTTTGAGAACATCGCAAATACCAATGTGATGGAAACAAGTAAGCCTAGCGCTTGTGTTCCTCCAAAGCTTGAAGCTAGAAAAATGAAAAATCCTGCAAATAAAACAATCGATGTATAGAACATTGAGGGTCCAGTTTCACGGATCGCAGAAATTGCCGCTCGAGCAATATTATGGCCATTTCCGACCAGTTCTTGACGATATCGTGCGAGATAGTGTAAGGTGTCGTCCACACTTATTCCAAAGGCAATGGAAAAAATCAGCACAGTGGACGGCTTGACCGGGATTCCAAACCAACCCATAATGCCAGCGGTCATCAAAAGGGGAAGTAAGTTGGGAATAATGGCAACTACGACCATACGAAAGGTTTTAAATAACGCCGCCATGAGAAGCGAAATCACCATGATCGCCAAAAGCAAACTCACCACTAAATTATTGATGAGAAATTTTGTGGATCGCAAGAAAATAATACTCGCACCAGTGTAGGAAAGATTATAGCTCGCTCGATCAAATATGGAATCTGCCGTGGATTGAACTCTTCCTACTAAGCCCATCATTTCAGGCCGGGTTAAGTCTTCTACTTGCACTGAAACTCGAAGTTTTTGATGCGGCTCATCAAGGAATCCATTGGTCAAAAAGGCGAGATCCTTGCTGTCCAATTTGGGCATGGATGTCGCAATCATCGTACGTTCTTGATTGTTTGGGAGCGCATAAAAAAGTGGATCTCCACCGTAATACGCTTGCCGACCAAATTTTAACACATCAACGAGGGACAGAGATCGACTTAAGTGCTTCATCGTATCCAGCGCATCTTGAAACCGATCAACCCGCTTCAATACTTTTGATTTTTCCGCACCATTTTCCTCTTTGGTATCGATAACTATTTCAAGAGGAACGACACCACCCATTTCGCGTTCAAAGAACCGCATTTGAGTAACCAAAGGATCTGATTCATGAATGTCCGTGGTCAGGTTCCCCGTAGTTTGCATCTTGGTCATCCCGATTACCCCCAGAACGGCAAGGACTAAAGCCCCCACGTACACATTTCTTCGATTCCCTTCTGCCGTCCTCACTAACCACTCAATCCACTTGACTAACCACTTCTGATTTAAATGTTTGTAATGGCGTTCTTTTGGTGCAGATAAATAAGAGTATAGTACCGGTATGATGGTCAAACTCATCAAAAACACCATGAAGACGTTTATCGAAGCTGCCACCCCAAAATGCACTAAGGCCTCAGAGGAAGTCAAAATGAAGGTTGCAAATCCAAGCGCCGTTGTGGCATTCGTAAGAAACGCCACACCACCTATTTTCTTAACTGTGTGAATTAAAGCCGATTTAACGTCCTTGTCTTTGGCGTACTCTTGGTGATATTTATTGATGAAGAAGATGCAATTGGGCACCACAATCACAATTAATAACGGTGGCAAGAGAGCACTAAATAAAGTGATTTTATAACTGAGCAAGCCCATAATTCCATACAACCCAATCACTCCGACCCCGACAACGGACAAGGCAATCAAGGCCGCCCGCATACTGCGCAACAGAATGAGCATGATTAAGACCGTTACCAGACCTGTCAAGATTAAGAACAAGTTGATTTCACCCTTAATACTACGCGCATTGTTCAATCGCAAATATGGGAGGCCAGAAATCTGAACTTCAATCCCTGTTCTGCGCTCAAAGCGCTTTGTTTCTGCATGCAGGCGGTCAAACAAATCGAAAATGAGCGCACTATAGTTTGCCTTGTCCGTAATGGTGATGGCCATCAGGTGCGTGGTGTTATCGCGGCTACTCAATAATCCATGATAGATGGGAAGGGCGTTGTAATGATCTCGAATCGCAAATGCCTCTTGAGGACTATCTACGCGCCCATCCATGATGGTGGTGGTTTCCATTTTTGCGCCCTGTTCTTCGCCTAAGTAGAGATCGACCGCATTATGCAAGGATAAAACACCCACGACCTCTTCTTCTTTCTCTAAGCGAGTGGCCATATCTGCCCATGCATTGAGCACTGAAGGCGTAAAAAAAGCATCATCTTTTGCGGCAAGAACTATCGCATTGCCGGATTCTGTAAAGTCCTCATGAAATCCCATGTAGGTCGTGAAGACCGAATCCGTTGAAGGAAGCATTTTGGCAAACTCGTAGCTGATATCTACCGAGCGGCCAAAAAATGCCATCATTCCGATATACAGAGCCCAAAAGGCTAAAACCCCTCTTCGATACTTTAATAATAAATGGCCAGCGCGTTCCCACATAGACGTCAAAGGTACGATTGCTTTAAGATGGTACGAGAAGCCCGGTTTACTTCAAGAATCAAACCAGATTAGACTTCAGTGAATTTTCGAAAAACTACGGGTCTGCATGGAGCAGCATCATTCTCCATGGCTGATACGTTCATTTGAAGATGCCATCGCCCATCCACCACCTCTGAGGGGATATGCAGCAATTCTGAGATAGTGGCATGAATTCGAGTATCCGGATTCGGTTTGGATTCCTTTGGGCCAACTTTCCAGAACGAACGATGGCAGGCCAATGCTCCCCCATCTTCTTCTCGATCCACTGAGGGCAGATCCACTAACCAATGCTCTATGCCTAATTCTGCCAATTTTGAACCGACCTCGAAGTGAAAATAGGGTGCATCAGAATTTGAATGGTCCATGTCTGCCACATTCGGGATTCGTTCAAAGCAGCGAACGATGAGGGCAGTTGCCCCCTGTAGCCCGCCCGAAGCCTCAATAGAAGCTTCCACATCCTTCCATGAAATACATCGCCCTACATCCTGTTTGACACTCGGATGTACCGTAATAATCAAAGATTCTTGCATCCAGGGGATGGCAATTTGATTCACTGGATAGTGGCCGCGGCATATATGACCTACCGTCTCCGTATGGCTCCCATGAGCATGTGGATTAAACTCTAATGTGAAGAAATTTACATCACCCCCGTCTGCTACCGAACCTACCCAGTCTCCAAGACGAACGGGCCGACGCACCATGCCATCAACATACCAAGCACGCTTCTTACCAATTTCTATGGCTAAGCTCAAATCGAATGGCCCTTCCATCTCGTTCATACCTCTAAGGTATCATGGGGGCCAGCAGCCACAAAGCCCTCCATGGCAATTCGATCACTTAGAAAAAGCCCCTCATCACTGAGCACCCAAGATTCAGCCGTACGGATCATCAAACCATCCGATATGTAGCTAGCCCAAATGGCATCCAAATTCGTAGCCAGAGCGCCCATCGAGTTTCGAGACAAGCCCTCCATTCGACGTAACTGAGTCATTATTTGCTCATTCACTCGATCTACTGGCCGCAGATGCTCCTCTTCAAACCAGGATGTATTTTCTCCCATTTGTTTCAAATAGAGGTTATTATTTGAAATATTCCATCGCCGAATTGACACGCCATCAAAAGAATGAGCCCCAGGCCCTAGACCTACATAAGCTTCACCCGACCAGTAGGCCGAATTGTGTTCTGACCGGTGACCGGGCAATGAAGCATTACTCAATTCATAGGGTTCCCAACCGATAGACCTTAGATGCGAACGCATCCATAAAAAATCTTCTACCGCTCGATCCTCTACAGGTGCAGTGGATTGACCCCGCCGTATGTGATGGTGCAAGGCCGTGCGCTCTTCCACCGTCAAAGCATAGGTAGATAGGTGAGGGACGCCCAAGGCCAGGGCCTCACCCACATTATCCTGCCATTCTCCAAGACTAGTTTCAGGCAATCCGTAGATTAAATCCACCGAAATCGAATCAATCCCTGCATCTTGAGCTCTCCGTATCCCATCTTTTGCTTCCTGTCCTGTGTGACTTCGATTCATCCATTGCAATCGGTGATCAACAAAACTCTGAATTCCAACGCTAAGTCGATTCACCCCCATTGCTTTCCACCCATGAATGGCTTTAGCGTCTAGATCTTCTGGGTTAGCCTCCAAGGTGAATTCACCGCCAGGAACCAATGGAAAGTGTTCCGAAAAGCAATCCCGCCAGGTATTGACCAGCGGCAGCGGCAAGATTGATGGGCTGCCTCCTCCCCAATACCAAGTTTCTACACTTTGAGGGTCCACTTGACGGATTTTTGCTTCCAATTTTACCCTTTCAACCAATTGGGGCATTGTGCTGAGCTGCGTAGAAAAGTGAAAGTCGCAATAGTGGCATGCCTTTCTGCAATAAGGCACATGTACGTATAATCCTGCCATTAATACGGGAGTTCAATTCGGAATGTACTGCCCTCTCCAGGGACAGATCGAAGTACTGTAAGACGTCCTCTATGGCCAGATTCTATAATTCGCTTTGCTAACGAGAGCCCAAGACCCCAACCCCTCGATTTGGTTGTAAATCCGGGGTTAAAAACAACACGCTTAATTCGAGCACTCATGCCACGACCTGTATCACTTATATCAACCCAAACTTTACGGCCTTGACGAATGGCAGTGATCGTCACCTCTCCTTTTCCATCCATGGCATCCATCGCGTTTCGGAGCAAATTTTCAACCACCCAGCCTAGTAAGACAGGTTGCATTGGGATTAAAGGAAGGTCTTCGGATAAATCCAATAAGAGATGTACTTCCCCAGGACTTCGCCGTTGCAAGTAGTCGACCGTGTGACGGAGCAATTCAGTCAGGTTGCCCAAGTCTCCTTTTGTTTCGGTTCCAATTTTAGAGAACCGCTCGGCCACCGTTTGCAAACGATTTAGGTCTTTTTTTATCTCAGAAACCGCCGCTGGAGATGCCCCCTCCTCTTCAAGCAAGGTAGTCCAACCATACAACGCAGAAAGTGGTGTACCCAGTTGGTGCGCCGTTTCACGAGCCATACCTGTCCAAACGCGATCTTGTTCTGCTTTGCGCGCCCGACTAAAACCAAAGTAAGCGAGCAGTATATAGGCTGCGATAATCGCCAGAAGAAACCTGGGATAATTATGCAGTCGCTGCACATTAACCGACTCATTTCGGTAAATGAATTGATTGACCCCTGGAAGCAAATTGACTTCGATCGGCGCGGCATAATTCATCATGATTTTCAATTCGCGCTCAATCGCTAAGCTACTCGTGTCTGAACCAGGTAGATTGCGGTGGTTAAGTATAACACCATGAGCATCCGTGAGGATTAATGGAATAGTCGTATTCAATTCGATGATTCGTGTCGCCAAGGTCAAATCCGCTTCGGGATCGCCTTGAACAATGCTTTCAATGGCTTCTGCCCAAAGTTCTACCCGTCGCTCTTCTTCGGCGCGCAGATGGCTGGCAAATTGCTCGGTATACCACAGCGTGAGCGCGCCAATACCCACGGCAGAAAGGAGCAAGCCTCCCTTCCACAGGTTTTTCATCTTGTCCACGTCAAAGAATGCCATTGGAACGAAGGTAACGGGACTTTTTCATCTTATTTTAAACTCTGGTGCGTTTTTTGAGTTGAGGAAGTGTCATTTTTGCAGCACCATGCGTAGCCCTCTTTTACTTCTCTTCCCTCTTGCCATTTTCTTTGTTTTAGATCTCCTGGCATTTCAAACATTCAAAGCGCTTGATTTAGGCAAATTGTTTGGGCGAGTCTATTGGCTCATTCATGGTTTGGGCTATGCTTACATCGTGTATGCCATATTCCAATTCAACCCTCAGGCTAGCCCAGCAGAACTGCGTAAAGGCATGCAAGGGTTCATGATTTATGCCATTGCACTTTATGTGCCAAAAATTTTTCCTGTGGCTATGGGGTTTTTGGAGGATCTGTTCCGATCAGGGGCATGGGCAACAGGAAATGGCTGGCAAAGTCGCCGGAAGTTTGTCGCCACCGTGGGCTGGAGCCTCGCTGCTATTCCATTCATTGGTATTCTTCATGGGGTATTTCGCGGACGCTTCAAATATCGCGTCCTTCACAATGAGGTGAGAATAAAGGGGTTGCCTAGCGCTTTTCATGGCTTTAGAATTTTACAAATCAGCGATATTCATAGCGGTAGCTTTAGTGATCCTGCAGAAGTCCAAGTGGGAATTGACATGGTCATGGCTCAGTCCGTGGATGCAATTGCTTTTACCGGAGACTTGGTGAATAATGTGGCCGAAGAGATGACGCCATGGATTTCTGCCTTTCAGAAGATAAAGGCCCCTTTTGGGGTGTTTTCAATTCTTGGAAATCATGATTACGGCGACTATATGCAATGGAATGATGCACAGGAGAAAGCAGACAATTTCCAAGCCTTATGCGCTACCCATGAAAAGCTTGGTTGGGATCTGCTTCGAAACGAACATCGCATCATTGAAAAGGATGGGGACCGCCTCGAAATAGTCGGAATTGAGAACTGGGGTAAGCCGCCGTTCCCTCAACATGGAGACTTAAGTAAGGCCCTAGACGGGTTGAGTATAGAAACTCCAAAAGTGCTTCTTAGCCACGATCCTTCACATTATGATGCGCAAGTGGCGCAGCACCCTGCCAACATTGCCTTAACCTTGAGCGGACACACACACGGAATGCAGTTTGGTATCGAAATTCCGGGCTGGCTCAAATGGAGCCCTGTGAAGTTTAAGTACCATAAATGGGCCGGGAACTACCCCGAAGCGAA
>JAHEGI010000001.1:108722-165618 GCA_024639785.1 Cryomorphaceae bacterium | reverse complement strand
TCCGACAGCGTAACCGTGTATGCCGCCGGCCTTTTTGCCAATGGTAACAACCAGAATTCCGGTGACGCCCTGGTTACAACTTCCTTGGAGTTTAAAAAGAGCCACGTGAGCCTGGACGAATCCACTGCGCTGATTGGCCTCACCGCTAGCCCCAACCCTGCTCAAAGTGTACTGCGTTTCTCCGCGCCAGACGCACGCGCTGCCGGTCGCTTAACCGTGGTCGATGCATTCGGTCGCGTGGTGTTGGATAGCCCCTGGAGCGCTGAGGATGCCGATGGCCGTTTGATGAATGTAAGCAACTGGTCTAATGGTATTTACATCGCTTCTATTCATCTAGAAACGGGCAAAAATGCCCAGGTCCGCTTCCAAGTGCTCCATTAATTTTTGTAAAGAGCAAAAGTTTGGCACGCTTTTGGAAATACCCTTTCTGAGAGCTTCTGCGTTTAGGTGATTTTGTGTTAGCGACTTGTTCGTTTCATTGAACGCTCTCTGGAAACCCCGCTTCGGCGGGGTTTTTTTATACGTGTCAGGTTCTGCTCACACGCTTCCTCCATTGCTGGCGGATTTAATCCCCTAAATCGATGTAAATATTCTTGGGTTCTGTAAAGAATCGCAACGCTTCAAATCCCCCCTCACGGCCAATACCGGAGGCCTTTACACCTCCAAAGGGGGTACGCAAGTCGCGCACGAGCCAATTGTTGACCCACACAATGCCGCTGTGAATGTGCGCGGCAACGCGATGCGCGCGCTTGAGATTTTCGGTCCAAACGGTGGCCGCCAATCCGTACTTGGTGGCATTGGCCAGCGCCAAGGCTTCCTCTTCGCTCTCAAAAGCTTGAATGGTAACCACCGGTCCAAAGATTTCCTCCTGGTTGGTGCGGCAGCCCATATTCAAGCCGGTGATGACCGTGGGGGCCACGTAGAATCCCCCTTCTACACCTTCTGGATACAGCGCTTGGCCGCCACATTCTACCGTACCCCCTTCTTCTTGGGCAAGCTGGATGTAGTGGAGAATTTTTGTTTGGTGGTCTTTGGAAACGACGGCACCCACCTGAGTGGTGGGATCTTCCGGTTGGCCTACTTTGAGGGCCTTCACCTTTTCGACAAAGGCGGCTACAAAGCGGTCGTAGATCGGGCGTTCGACAAGGATTCGACTCCCGCAAAGGCAAATTTGGCCCTGATTGGCAAAGGAGGACTGCAACGTGGTGCGCAGCATTTTGTCAAAGTTGCAATCCGCGAAGATGACATTCGGGTTCTTGCCGCCCAATTCCAGGCTCAACTTTTTAAACATAGGCGCCGCGACACTTGAAATGCGCGCACCCGTGGCCGTGCCACCGGTAAAGGATATGACGGGCACCTCAGGATGGCTAACCAGAGGTTCGCCTACGTTGGGACCCGTGCCGTGCACAATGTTGAGCACGCCCGCTGGAAAGCCCACTTCGTTCAAGATTTCACTTAGCAAATACGCCGTGGCAGGCGTTACCTCCGAAGGCTTCGCCACGACCGTATTGCCCGCGGCGAGCGCCGGGGCAATCTTCCACGTAAACAGATAAAGCGGCAGGTTCCACGGACTGATGCAGGCCACCACCCCGATGGGGCGGCGCAGCGTATAGTTGAAGCCTTGCGCGCCCATGTCGTGGCTCTCCGAGGCGTCGTGCAAAATCGCCGTAGCGTAGAACGCAAAATTGTCTCGCGCCCGGGGAATGTCTACCCGCGTCGCCAACTTCACGGGCTTGCCATTGTCCTTGGACTCTGCGGCCGCCAGCTCGTCCATGCGCTCTTCGATGCGCTGCGAGACGCGGAGCATGTGGGCACTGCGCTCGGCGGCAGTTAAGCCGGACCACATGGGGAAAGCGTTTTTGGCGGCAGCGATGGCACGCTCTACGTCTTCAGCCCCGCTATCTGGAATCTCCCCATAGACTTCGCCCGTCGCAGGGGCTACATTGGGGAGGTAGGCGCCGTTGACGGGTGCGGCAAACTGTCCATCGATATAATTCTGGAGACGCATACTTATAAGTTGGGGGTTCGGCCACCGTCGACGGGAATATTCACGCCCGTGATATAGCTCGCAGCAGGGGAAGCGAGAAAGGCCACGGCTTCCGCAATTTCCGAGGGTTCGGCAAATCGGCCCATGGGGATCTCATCTAACATGGCTTGCTTGACATCTTCTTGGCTTTGACCCGTTTTGACGGCACGGCCATCGATGATATTACCCAGGCGCTCTGTCAGCGTGGCGCCCGGCAAAACGTTGTTGACCGTAATGGCCTGAGAGGCCAACTCGTTAGCCAGTGTCTTGGACCAGTTTGCGACCGCAGCCCGAATGGTATTGCTCACTCCCAGCCCATGCAGGGGAGCCTTCACACTGGTCGAAATGATATTTACAATCCGACCATAGCCTTCATCGCGCATACCCGGAACAAGCAATTGAACCAGACGATGGTTGTTGATCAAATGATTGGTAAAAGCTGAATAAAACGCTTCGGGCGTCGCATCCACAATGGGACCTGCAGCAGGGCCACCCGTATTGTTGACCAAAATGTGAATGGGGTGTCCTTCTTCTAAAAACTCCTCGAGAGCGGATTCGACCGTGTCCGGCTCATTGTAATCGGCCACAAGGAAGGAGTGCCCTTGGCCGTGACGGCGATCGAGTTCTTTGAGCGTGTTCTCTAATTTTTCACGATTCCGTGCCAAAAGGACCACATGGGCACCTTTTGCTGCGAGCACTTTGGCAACCGCCTTCCCAATCCCCTGAGTAGAGCCTGCAACTAAGGCACGCTTTCCGACCAAATTTAGTTCCATACCCCGAAGGTAGGCAAGGCATCGGTTTAGCCGTTCACGAAAAGACGACGATGTCCTGAAAGTCGGTCGTTTGGCCCGAGCGCCCGGACCAGCGGCCAAGATGGATGCGAGTCTCTGTCCAGCCCGCTTCTTCCGCCCAACGCTTCAGATTTTCTGGGGTAAAGCCCACGTTGGCCCCCTTCACTTCGGCATCCATGTACCAATCTTCACCCCGTTGAACGTTGAATTCATAAGCACTGCCTTTGGCGCAGGAAAGCGCCTCTTCATCGGTCAAGAAAAAAGTGGCCAAAAAGCGCCCGCCGGGCTTGAGCACGCGGCGCGCTTCGCGCAGGTAGTTTTGGACTTCGGCCCTTTCCATATGAGTAAAAACGGAAGTAGCCCAAGCAAAGTCAAATTGATTCTCCGAATACGGAAAAGAAAATCGATCTGCCGAGGCACCTTCTAAGGTGTACAGATCGTTCACCAAGGATACGTGCTGAAAGTGAAATTGCGGAAAACGCATGGAAATGCGTTGCCGACAATCGTCCACTGCGGAGGCTACAACATCAAAGCCGTGGTATTCCGCGGGGGCCGTTAAAAAATCAGTGAGAGGGATGGCCATTCGGCCCAATCCACTGCCAATATCCAGCACCGTTTCTTGTGGCTGTAGGCCGCCTAGGGTTTGGAAATAGGCTTTGAAAATCAAACCATTTTCTAAGAAATCTCCGCCGCCAGTAAAGATTTCACCAGGCAGGGGCAAGGGGATGCCATTATAGCGTGGACGCCCGCCGTGCCTAAGCAACGATAGAAGATCCATCGGCGCAAAGGTTATACGGCGCACTACACGGCGCGCGCGCGGACCAAATGCATAGAAAATTCCTCGTAAAATTCGTTTCATGTAAGGCCTACTTTGGGAAAGCTTATGATCGACCGGCCATCATAGCCTCAATCTCATCCACCTCCTTGGGAATCGCCTTAGTCAAATTGATATGACCCTCCTTTGTGATGACAATGTCGTCTTCAATGCGAATTCCTAAGCCCTCTTCGGGGATATAGATTCCCGGCTCGCATGTGAAGACCATGCCTTCTTCCATGGGCGAACCGTCCCACAAGCCGTAATCGTGTACATCAATTCCCAAATAGTGACTTGTCCCGTGCATGAAGTACTTCTTGTACGCAGGCCATGCGGGGTCCTGAGCGTCAACATCCGCCTGGGTGATGAGGCCTAGCCCGATGAGTTCTTTCGTCATCAGCTCGCCAACTTGGACGTGATATTCGGCTAAAACGGCTCCAGGGCGAAGCAATGCAATGGCCGCCTTCTCCACGCGAAGAACAGCCTCATAGACCTGCCGTTGGCGGGGGCTAAAAGTTCCGTTCACAGGAAAGCAACGGGTCACATCGCAGGCGTAGTTGGCATATTCAGCCCCTACGTCAAAGAGGACAAGGTCGCCCGAAAGGCATGCACGATTGTTTTCGATGTAATGCAGAACACAGGCACTCGGACCACTACCAATAATTGGGGTGTAGGCAAATCCACGTGATCGTCGGCGTAAAAACTCATGGGTGAATTCTGCTTCTAACTCAAATTCAGTAACCCCTGGTTTTAAAAACTTTAGAATTCGATCATAGCCCGCTGCCGTAATATCTGCCGCAATCTGCATGACCTCAACTTCTTCGGAGGTCTTCACTGCACGAAGGGCATTCAGAGCAGGCGCTGATCGTTTGTAACTATGGTGTGGAAAGGTCTCCTTGAGTACCTTATTCAGACGCATTGTTCTTGTTTCAACGGGATTATTTCTGCGCAAATGCTCTTCCGTGACAAGGTACACATGTTCCGTTTGGCTCATGACTTCTTTGATGATGCGATCCCAATCTTGGAGCCAATACACCGTTTTAATCCCGCTCACTTCAAATGCTTGCGAGGCATCCAGCTTGGCCCCTTCCCACACGGCAATATGAGCATTTGTCTCCGTCAAGAAAAGCATCTCGCGGTGCTCTGGTTTTGGGGCATCTGGGAATAAAACGAGGATGGATTCTTCCTGATCCACACCGCTCAGCCAAAAAATATCAGAGGCCTGCTTGAATGGCAAGGTTCCGTCGGCCCCAGTGGGATAGAGGTCATTTGAATGGAATACAGCCAGGGAATTCGCGGACATCGTGGCGGCAAAACGGGCACGATTCTGAACGAAAATGGAAGATTTTAAAGGGAGGTATTTCATAGTGAACGAAGGTAATCGCTTTTGTGTTTATCCTTTGCAGCGCGTCACTTGGGCTGTACTTTTGTGACAACCTTGAATTTATCCCTTTTATGGCGACCACACGCGGACTCTTTGGATCTTCTCTTGCACGCAAATATTGGATGGCCCTGACGGGGCTCTTCCTGTGCAGCTTTTTGGTAATCCACTTATTAGGCAACCTCCCGTTGCTCATGGGAAAGCAGGAGGCTTTTAATGCCTACGCCCACTTTATGACCACCTTTCCTTTGATCAAAGCGGTGAGCTATTTGCTTTACGCAAGTATTCTCCTTCATACTGTGGATGGCCTGATGCTCGCTAAGCAAAACATGGCAGCACGTCCGGCAAATTATGTGAAATACAATGGAGCCGCCAACGCAAATTGGTCCTCACGGAACATGGCTTTGTTAGGCACGTTCACCTTGCTTTTTCTTATCATTCACATGAAGAGCTTTTGGTACGAGATGCACTGGGGTTCTGTTCCAATGATTACGGATGCAGAAGGTTCTACCTACAAAGATTTATACACGATCACCGTGGCTGCATTTGAGCAAGTCTGGTACAGCCTTTTTTATGTCGTGGCGATGATTTCCTTGGGATTCCACTTATGGCATGGCTTCGCTAGCGCCTTTCAGACCATGGGCTGGTCCCACCCTCGCTACACGCCATGGATTAAAGCCATAGGGTATGGGTTTGCGGTGCTTGTCCCTGCCACCTTTGCCAGCATTCCGCTCTACATCTTATTGACTTGATTTTTTAGCTAATTCTGCTATGTCCACATTAGACGCACACATTCCCGAAGGTCCCATTGCGGAAAAATGGACCAAACACAAGGCCAAAATCCCATTGGTGAGCCCAGCCAACAAGCGCCAAATCGACGTGATTGTCGTGGGCACAGGCTTGGCCGGCAGTTCAGCCGCAGCATCGCTGGCTGAACTTGGATACAATGTGAAAGCTTTTTGCTTCCAAGATTCTCCTCGACGGGCGCATTCTATTGCAGCGCAGGGTGGCATCAACGCCGCAAAAAATTATCAGAACGACGGAGACTCTACTTTCCGTCTTTTCTATGATACCATCAAGGGAGGCGATTATCGTAGCCGTGAAGCGAATGTGCATCGCCTAGCTGAAGTTTCCGCAAGTATTATTGACCAATGTGTCGCCCAAGGGGTGCCATTTGCTCGCGATTATGGCGGCCAATTGGATAACCGTTCATTCGGTGGAGTTCAGGTGAGTCGCACATTTTACGCTAAAGGGCAAACCGGTCAGCAGCTGCTTCTTGGAGCATATTCCGCCCTCTCTCGACAGGTTGCCAAAGGCCGCGTCCAAATGTTTGCCCGTCATGAAATGGTCGAATTGGTCGTAGTGGACGGTAAGGCCCGGGGCATTATCGCTCGCGACTTGGTCACAGGCGAACTAGAGCGTCATTCAGCACATGCCGTTTTACTCTGCACCGGCGGCTATGGCAATGTGTTTTATTTGAGCACAAATGCGATGGGTTCCAATGTCACTGCGGCATGGAAGGCTCACCGAAAGGGAGCATTCATGGCCAACCCTTGTTTTACTCAGATTCACCCAACGTGTATCCCCGTCAGCGGCCATTTTCAATCTAAGCTGACCTTAATGTCCGAGTCCCTTCGAAATGACGGACGCATTTGGGTTCCGAAGAAAAAAGAAGATGCAGAAGCGATTCGCGCCGGGAAACTTCAGGCAGTGCAACTAGCCGAAGAAGACCGTGATTATTATTTGGAGCGTCGATATCCGGCTTTTGGTAACCTTGTTCCACGAGATGTGGCATCGCGAGCGGCCAAAGAGCGTTGCGACGCAGGTTTCGGGGTGAATAAAACTGGAGAGGCTGTCTACCTCGATTTTGCATCAGCCATTGAACGCTACGGAAAAGAAGCTGCGCATGTTCAAGGTTTGCACCATCCGAGTGCTGAAAAAGTGCGTGAACTCGGAGAGGCGATTGTAGAAAGTAAGTATGGAAACCTCTTCCAGATGTACGAAAAAATCACAGCCCAAGACCCCTACAAAACGCCTATGATGATTTATCCGGCGGTGCACTACACCATGGGGGGCATTTGGGTAGATTACAATTTGATGACGACCGTTCCTGGCCTCTTCGCATTGGGCGAGGCCAATTTCTCTGACCACGGCGCCAACCGCTTAGGCGCTTCTGCCTTGATGCAAGGTCTAGCAGATGGCTACTTCGTAGCCCCTTACACGGTCGGTACGTATTTGGCCGATGACATTCGGACCGGTAAAATCTCTACCGAATTGCCTGAGTTTGTTGACGCTGAAACTGCCGCGCGTCAACGCATGGAGGGCTTCCTCAACAATGCGGGGAATACCCCCGTGGAGGTTTTCCATCGCGAGCTTGGAAAAATCATGTGGGACCAATGTGGCATGGCCCGAAACAAGGAAGGCTTAGAAAAAGCCATCCAAGATATTCGCAGCTTGCGTGAGCGCTTCTACAAGGAAGTGAAGGTGCCAGGCAAGATGCATGAGATGAACCCAGAATTAGATAAAGCCGGCCGCGTAGCGGACTTCCTTGAGTTGGGTGAATTGATGTGCCTTGATGCCTTGAGTCGTGAAGAATCTTGTGGAGGTCACTTCCGAGAGGAGTACCAAAGCGAAGAGGGTGAAGCCGTTCGTCGTGACGATGAATTCGCCTACGTAGCAGCTTGGGAATTCGCAGATCAAGATCCCGGAAAAGCAAAACTTCACAAAGAACAACTGGTCTTTGAAAATGTTAAACTGATTACACGCTCCTACAAATGAAATTTACCCTCAACGTTTGGCGTCAAAACGGCCCACAAGACAAGGGCCGCATGGAAACTTACCAGGTGGACCAAGTCAGTGATGACATGTCATTTTTGGAAATGATCGATGTGCTCAACGAGCAACTGATTGGCCAAGGGGTGGATCCAGTTGTTTTCGATCACGATTGTCGAGAAGGGATCTGCGGCATGTGTTCGATGTTCATCAATGGAGAAGCTCATGGTCCAGGCCGTGGTGTCACCACGTGCCAATTGCACATGCGTGAATTCAAGGATGGGGATGAAATTACCATCGAACCATTCCGGGCCAAAGCATTCCCGGTGATCAAAGATCTCATGGTGGATCGCAGTGCGTTTGACCGGATCATTCAGGCAGGAGGCTATGTATCCGTAAATACATCGGGCAACTTGCCTGACGCCAATGCGACCCCTATCGAAAAGCCAGATGCGGATGCGGCATTTGATGCGGCCACGTGTATCGGTTGTGGTGCGTGCGTGGCCACGTGTAAAAATGCTTCGGCGATGCTTTTCACTTCTGCCAAAGTGAGTCAGTTCGCACTCCTTCCTCAAGGGCAGGTAGAAGCCAAGGACAGGGTCCTTCACATGGTGAACCAAATGGATTTGGAAGGATTTGGCAACTGTACCAACACCGGGGCATGTGAAGTGGAATGCCCTAAAGGCATTTCTATTGAGAATATTGCACGAATGAACCGTGAGTTCCTTTCGGCTTCCATCACATCCAAGTAATTGATTACCTTTCCCTTATGAAAAAGATTCTCGCGGCAGGTCTGGTGCTCGTAGCACTAGCTGCATGTAAAAAAGACCCCACTTTAGCTGACCGCATGGAAGGCACTTGGCTGGTCAATGACATCATTGCCTCTGGCCAAATCGCTTTTGGTGGTCAGAACATTCCACTGGTAGCGAATGACAAAGACATTGCAGCTACATCCTTATTTACCTTGATTCAAGAGCCAAACTCCGTGAATTATGCTGTAGACGCCACCTTGAGTGTGTCTGCGGGTACCACGTTGGATGTGCCTTGGGCTCAAAGTGGTGTGGGCACTTGGACTACGATTGATGGCGGTGGCGCTGCACCTGATTCCGTCCATTTAATTGGCAACGATGGAACCATCACGAAGTACGAAGTCCTCAGCTTGCTGGATGCGAGTGTTCGCTTGCGCACTCAACAAGTAGTCGATTTTCAAGGACAAGGTGTCGACATGACGATAGAGTTTGGCTTCGCCAAGCAGTAAAACACCCCTCTTCCTTTGATCTAACGGCGTGCCAATGGCACGCCGTTTGCATTTGGGCCTGTGATAATTCGATTAAACCCCCAACCTCATCCCATGAAAAAACTCCTTTCTATTTTAGGCCTTGCTGCTTTGGCCATTTCCTGCGTTAAAGCGCCTTCTTTGGAAGAAAAGTTAGCCGGCACGTGGAATTTGAATGACATCGCAATCACCGGTTCCATGAACATTGCTGGGCAAAGCCTCACCTTCACTGGACAAGACTCATTAATTCGTGCAAACAATATTCTAGAACTGTCCTATGTCGAAGACATGGAAAACACATTCACGTGGAACCAAGATGTTCGTATCACCCTAAACATGATGGGTCAAATGTTTGGTTCCGACATCCAAGACAACCTATCTGGCACATGGTATGCAGTGGACGGTGGCGGCGCAACCCCAGACTCTATCTATATGACAGCCAACGGTGAAACGCTAGGATTTGAAGTGCTTTCATTCTTGGAGACGACCTTGAGATTCCGTAATCAAACCTCCGAAGTTGATCCCACCTTTGGTGAAACTCTGATGACCACGGAGTACGGCTTCGACAAGCTTTAAGCGACGTTTAAACACGCACTATGGAACCCGCTCGGCGAAAGCCAGCGGGTTTTTTTTTCATTCGCCTTGAAATGCCGTCCATCCTTGAGCTTCCAGCGGAATGCTTTGGCCCGCATTGGTGACCATCTGGAAAACTTTGTCTTGGGTCATGTGTCCAATGGGCGTCAAGCTCGGATTGCCTTTTATCTTATCCCATTCGGCAATCGGAATGGTAAATAAGATTTCATAATCCTCTCCTCCATTGAGCACAGCCGTGATGGGATTAATGCCAAATTCTTCCGCCAAATGCATCATTTGGGGGTCCATTGGAATCTTGTCTTCATAAATGGTACAGCCCAAGCCACTTTGGGTTCCTAGGTGCAAAATTTCAGAGCTCAGGCCATCAGAAACATCCATCATGCTTGTTGGCGTCACCCCCAAATCCTTCAGAAGTGGCCTTAGATCTTTACGGGCTTCGGGTTTGAGTTGGCGCTCCAATACATACTCATGGCCCTGTAGTTCTGGTTGTAAATTGGGATTAGCTTGATACGCCGCTTTTTCGCGCTCAAGCACTTGAAGCCCCATGTAGGCCGCACCCAAATCTCCCGTCACGACCAGCAAATCGCCAGCCTGTGCGCCGTCCCGACGGACTGCCGTCCCTTTGGGTACATGCCCCACGGCCGTCACACTTAAAATCAAGCCCGATTGGCTCGACGTTGTGTCTCCACCAACTAAATCCACCCCATACCTGGAGCAAGCTAGGAGCATTCCGGCGTAAATTTCTTCGAGTGCCTCGACGGGAAATCGATTACTTACCGCCATGCCAATCAACAATTGACTGGGTATTCCATTCATCGCATAGATGTCTGAGAAGTTGACCACAGCCGACTTGTAACCCAAATGCTTCAAGGGAACATAGCCCAAGTCAAAATGCACTCCTTCAACAAGTAAATCCTTGGATATCAGTACTTCAGAATCTTCAAAATCTAGAATCGCGGCATCATCCCCCACTCCTTTTTTGGTGCTGGGCGCCTTGATTTCAACGGCCGCTGTTAAACGATCAATCAAGGCAAATTCACCGAGATCAGACAATGGAGTTCTTTTGGGGGAGGGAGAATCAAGCATGACGCTAATTTCGGTATACCTTTGCTTTAAATAACTTTCCTATGGCTCAGAATTACAGCGTGCAAATTAGCGCGTTTATGGAAGGTGTTCGTGCTCGCAACCCGCACGAACCTGAATTCCTCCAAGCAGTTCAAGAGGTTGCTGAGTCCGTTATCCCCTTTATTGAGGAAAATCCCAAGTACAAGACCGCAAAAATCTTGGAGCGTATCGCTGAACCCGAGCGCACCATACTTTTCCGTGTGTCTTGGACAGGTGATGACGGCACCGTTCATGTCAACCGTGGTTACCGCGTTGAATTCAACAGCGCTATTGGCCCATACAAGGGCGGTCTTCGCTTTCATCCGACGGTGAATCTCAGCGTTCTCAAATTTTTGGGTTTTGAACAGATTTTCAAGAATAGCTTGACTTCCCTCCCTATGGGCGGTGGTAAAGGTGGTTCGGACTTTGACCCTAAGGGCAAGTCTGATGCCGAAGTCATGCGTTTTTGTCAAGCCTTCATGACTGAATTGGCTCGTCACATTGGTCCAAATACAGACGTTCCCGCGGGCGACATCGGTGTTGGAGGACGTGAAATTGGTTTCATGTTTGGTCAATACAAGCGACTCCGCAATGAATTCACTGGCGTACTCACTGGCAAAGGCTTGAATTGGGGCGGTTCATTGATTCGTCCCGAAGCTACTGGCTATGGTACGGTCTACTTCGCAAAAGAAATGCTCGCGACTAAAGGCGACAGCTTCTCGGGCAAAACCGTTGTGGTATCTGGCTCGGGTAACGTGGCTCAATATGCTGTTGAAAAGGCAAGTGAATTGGGTGGCAAAGTGGTTACCATGTCTGACTCATCAGGTTATATCTATGATTCGGCCGGCATAGATGCCGACAAGTTGGCCTTCGTTATGAACCTGAAAAATGTAAAGCGTGGACGTATCTCCGAATATGTAGACGCCTACCCATCAGCTTCTTTTGTTGCTGGCAAAACCCCTTGGGAAGTGAAGTGCGACATCGCTCTTCCTTGCGCCACGCAAAACGAATTGACCGGTGATGATGCCAAGATGCTCATTGCAAATGGAGCAACTTGTGTGGCTGAAGGTGCGAACATGCCGTGTACCCCTGAAGCCATCGAAGCTTTCCATCACCATCACATCCTCTTTAGCCCAGGCAAAGCATCTAATGCAGGTGGAGTGGCTACTTCTGGTTTGGAGATGTCTCAAAACAGCCTCCGCATGAACTGGACGCGTGAAGAAGTGGACGCCAAGCTCCACAGTATCATGGTGAATATTCATGCTTCTTGTGTCCAATATGGAACGCAAGAAAATGGCTACGTAGACTATGTGAAAGGCGCTAACCTCGCCGGCTTTGTCAAAGTGGCAGATGCCATGCTCGACCAAGGTATCATGTAATTTCTTTTTCTTGTGAATGTCAAAGGCCACCCCGCTTGGGGTGGCCTTTTTGTTTTGGTCAAAAGGGATGAGGCGCTTCGCGCTGTTTGTTGGTTTGTTGGTTTGTTGGGCAAATCAACGGAAAGTCCCGGCGCGCGGCGAAGGGCCACCACACAGTTTAAGGGTAAAAGACATTAAGCGTTTAAGGGAAAGGGCTTTGCTTAACCCAACTCGCCAACCAACGAACAAACGAAGCACGCGCTTCGCGCGCGCTCCTAGTCCCAATCCCAGCCAAAAGCCAAAGAGGCCACGTAGACGTCCGGACGGACAATGTCCAAACGGGGGTTGAAGAGGGGGGTAACGGATTGACGGGCCGTGAGGTGGATTTTTTTGTAACCGATGCGCAATTGGACACCAGCGGAAAGGGGGTTGGTGTAGTAGCGGGAGTTGACCCGTTCGCGTGTCCAGCCATTGTTGCTGTCCATGTACCGAAGGTAACGGGTGGGTGCGCCCACGCGAATGCCCCCATAGAGGCCGGCGGCGGCGATGAGGCCTTTTCGGCCCGTGCGGCTGCCATTGAGATAGAACCAAAGGGGAATGGTAAGGTAGGAGGTGGAAAGGGCGCTATTTCGGAACGTGATGGACGGATCCTCCATGAGGTAAATGCCATTGGCACCAGGAATGAGATCCGTGGTCAAGTACGTATGGGTCCCTAAGTCCACGGTATAGAAATCCCACGTGAGGCCAGAGCGCAGCCACAGGGGTGTCCGGCCCAAACGGCGCTGGTGAAAGAAGAGGTCCCAGCTGACGGTGCTAACGGTGCCCGTTTCGGGGAGCCAATCAGAAGGAACAAATTCCTGATTTGCATCCAATGCCATCAAATAGGGCGCGAAGCCGATGTTCATTCCGCTACCGGTGAATTTGCGCTTGCGTTTCTTCCAGGTGCCTTTGGGATCGTTATCGGGTTCGCCGACTTGTTCAATCCACTCACCTTGGGCTTCATTGGCTTCGCGCACTGCGGCATAGGCGCTGGCGGTGTCTTCTTCGGGTTCGACGGAAGCTTCTTCGCCGTCTTCGGACCACAGTTGGTCGCCCGCATCGACAGCAATTTCCATTAATCGCTCTTGGAAATTTTCCATGAGTTGCCATTTCCACGCTTGAGCGCTGTCTTCGGTGATGGCACCGGCTTCGAGGAATTCGTTGACGATGTCGAGGCGCACTTGGTAGCTGTTGTAGGCGTTTTCAATGTTGGCAAAAAGATGCACTTTGGCTTCGCTGTCATCGGTGGTTTGGGCGAAGCTAGTCAGGGCCAAAAAGAAGAAAGATGCGAGGGTAGCTAGATGTTTCATGGGCACAAAGGTGCGTTTTATACAGATTTAATTACTTAACCCTTTGCAAGTTCGGTGCCACTCTTAACGTGGTAGTAGCATAAGGCGCGTGAAAAAGGGCGACCTTTGTTGTAGAATTTATGAAGAAATCTAAGAAAAATAAGGCCCACCGCTCCATGGATGCGGCCTCGCTAGCCTCTCGAATTTTGCGTAGCATGCAGCGCCGACCCAGTGTGGTGTTCCCCCTTTCGGACCTGGCTTTGGACATGGGCATGATGGAGCGAAGTGGTCGGATTTTGACCAAGGCGGCGATGGACATTCTGATTTCGGCTGGACACGTAAAGGAAATTCATGACGATAACTATCAGTTGGCCATGGAGGAGAATTTGGTGGAAGGCACCTTACAGCTCACCTCAAGCGGGACGGGATATGTCGTGCCCGGAGGGGGGCAAGATGATGTGTTTATCAAAGAGACCGATTTGGGTCTTGCCTTTGGTGGCGATAAGGTTCGGGTTCAATTGTTTCCTAGTCGCGCCCGGAGAAAGTTAGAAGGACAAATCATTGAAGTCATAAAACGTGCACGAGATCGCTACGTCGGCACCTTACAAATCACCCCCCAGCACGCATTTTTAGTCACTGATTCCCGCAAAGTGGGTCCGGACTTTTATATCCCACTCAAGGAATTAAACGGCGGAAAAGATGGTGAGATGGTTGTCGCTGAACTCCTTCGCTGGGATGACCCAAATCGTCAACCCCAAGGCAAGGTGATTGAAGTACTTGGCGAACGAGGAGACCATGAAACGGAAATCCACGCCATCTTGAATGAATACGGCTTGCCCTATGCATTCCCTGAGGCCGTGGAAAAAGAAACCGAGGCCATATCTGAGACCTTGGACCCCAAAGAGATTGCGCGTCGGCGTGACCTGCGGGAAACCCTAACCTTCACGATTGACCCTGTTGATGCGAAGGACTTTGACGATGCACTAAGCATTCAGCCTCTTGAGGAAGGGCAGTGGGAAATTGGGGTGCACATTGCTGATGTCACCCATTATGTCCGCCCTGGAACTGCTTTGGAGGAAGAAGCACAAAACCGAGCCACCTCGGTGTATTTGGTGGATCGGGTCGTGCCCATGCTGCCCGAAAAACTTAGCAATAAGGTCTGTTCACTGCGTCCAAATGAAGATAAATTCACCTTCTCCGTCCTTTTTAAAATGGATGCAGAGGGAAATGTATTGGACCGCTGGTTCGGAAGAACAGTAATCCATTCGGACCGTCGCTTCACCTATGAAGAGGCCCAAGCCGTTTTGGAAGGCGAAAGCGACCCCTTGAGCACGGAGCTACTCACCATGAACCACATGGCCCAAGCGCTACGCAAAGGCCGCATGAAGGCCGGAGCCATTGCCTTTGATCGCGCGGAAGTGAAATTCCGTCTGGACGCCAACAACGAGCCCATCGGCGCCTACCTCAAACAGGCCGGTGACAGCAACAAGCTGATTGAAGAGTTCATGTTATTGGCTAATAAACATGTGGCACATTTCGTTGGACGTCAAGATGATGGAAAACGGAGCACGCGTACCATGGTATACCGCATTCATGACCAGCCAGATCCGAGTAAGTTGGAAACGCTTTCATTGTTTGTTCGACCCTTGGGCTATGCCTTGGCCACTCAGGGGACCCAAGCGGTGCGCAAATCCATTAACGATCTACTCAAGCGAGTGAAAGGGACGCCGGAGGCGAATATGCTCGAGACCCTCACGGTCCGAACCATGGCCAAAGCCGTTTATAGTACTCAAAACATTGGACACTATGGATTGGCCTTTGACGACTATAGCCACTTTACCTCGCCTATTCGTCGGTACCCCGACATGATGGCCCATCGGCTACTCCAAGGATTTCTCGATAAAGAAAAGAGCCCATCCGCTTCGGTGTTTGAAGAACTCTGTGAGCACTCCTCTTCCCGCGAGCAAAATGCATCGGAGGCTGAACGCGCTTCCATCAAATACATGCAGGCCAAATACATGGAGAAATACCTGGGGCAAGAATTTGATGGCATTATCTCAGGTGTCACCGATTGGGGAGTCTTTGTAGAGCTTCCCGGCATGGGCTGTGAAGGTCTCGTTCGATTGCGCGAGTTCACGGATGACTACTACTATGTCGAAGCCGAAAAGTTCCAAATTGTCGGCGAACGACATGGTCGATCCTACCAGCTTGGGGATCCACTACGCATTGTCGTAAAGGAGGTGGACGTTTTGAAAAAAACCATTGACTTTGGCGTCGCAGGAAGCAAAGCGGGGGTCCATTCTGAGGGCAGAGGAGGCCGAGGGAAATTTTCGGATACTCGTCCAACAGAAGCTGGTGGCCGATGGTCAAGTGGCGGTGCTCGGAGCAGCCATCGGGGCAGTTCCTCACGCGACACCAGTGGCCGCGGGCCGAAGTCCTTTAAAGCAAAAGGCTCCAAGACCACGCCCAAGAAGAAGCGGCGTTAAGGCGCTTTGCGCTACTCCCACACATTGTCTTCTCGATTTGCATCGGCGGTCCAACGCTCAGGATCTACCACGACGCGCTCAATTTGCTCGGTAGGCACATTTACTTGAAAAGTGAAGGTTTTTTGGGTGTAATTCCAAGGGCCCGCCACGGCCATCCCGGATTTTGACCCGAACATGGCGGCAAGTGGAAGGGTATAATGCAGGGTGGTCTTGTTCTTTAGAATTACATCCACATCCACCGGTAAGGCCAGAGAGCCTTTCCTTGACAATTGAATGTTTGTGAGGTTGCCTCCCGTTGTATACACTGAGTCGATCGCCACATCCGGTACTTTATTCGTTTCAATCCACTGATTCATATACCAGTCCAAAACCATTCCCGATTCTTGTTCGGCAATGCGCAAAAAGTTCTCAGGGCGAGGATGTTTGAATGCCCATTCATTTTTGTAACGCTTCATGGTGGACCAAAAGGCCTCCTCGCCGACGATGCCACGAAGCTGCACAAGGAAAAGGGAGCCCTTCATGTAGGCGGCCATTTGGTAAGGGAATTTGCCGTCGAAGTAGTTGGCGAGGGTACTGGCGGGCTCCATCCAGTCTTCGTGGGCGACGCGTCCGTAGCGACCTAGATAGCCGAGGTGGGCATTCGGGAAGTTTTTACCCGAAACCACATTCATGGCCTCGTCCTCCGCAAAGCTGGTAAAGCCCTCATCCATCCAATAGTAGCGCTGCTCATCAGTCCCTAGCATACCATAAAACCACATGTGAGAGGCCTCGTGGATAATGGTACCAAGCACACCGTCGTAGCTACCATGCACTTGCATGATGGTCGCCATGGGATACTCCATAGCCCCTTCCCCGCCTTGAACCACACTGAATTGGGGCCAATCATAGCTGCCAAAATGATCATGCATAAAGGCAAAGTAGGCTTCAACATCTGATTGAAGTTTCTCTGACCCCATGTGCTTGCTGGAGGCGCTGTCGCTCTGGTAGAAGAAATGGATGGGCAGGCCGGAAGCCGTAACGCGAATGTCATGTTGGAGCTCCTTGTCCGCAACCCAAGCGAAGTCGTGCACTTTTTCTGCTTTGAATCGCCAAGTGATGCGGTCCTTCTTTTTGAACTTCACGGGCGTGGCCGAATAGCCGTGGCCAATTTCGTCGGGATTTTGGAGGACACCCGAACCGCCAATCATGTAGCTCGCCGGCGCAGTAATGTCCACCTGAAAGTCGCCGAAATCACCATAGAACTCCCGGGCCACATAGATATCTGGGTGCCAACCGTCCGTATCATAGACGACCATTTTAGGGTACCACTGGGTGAAGGTGTAGGCAATGTCTTCGGGATTGTTCCGGCCAGCGCGTTCCACGAGTAATGGAATGCGGGTAGTGTAGTTCATGTGAAACGTGACCGTTTGGCCCGGAGCAATGCTAGAGGGAAGCTTCGCATGAAGGATTGTTTGGTCTACCACAAATGAGATCGGCTGCCCATTCATTGTTAAGCTCTGAATGATTTGCTCACCATACTCATCCGGTGCATAGTTTTCTACCTTGTTTCCAATGGCGCGGTCGGGGAACTTAGTTGGGATGTTTGCCATGTTGGACAGCATGCTACCGGGCTGAAATGCATTCCAATAAAGATGAAAATAGACTTCACCTAATTCGTCCGGGCTATTATTCGTGTACCGAAGACTAAAGTCCCCTTGTAACTGGTGATTTTTATCATCTAAGTCGACTTGAATATGGTAATCAACGTCTTGTTGCCAGTACTGAGCGAGACTAGGAAAGGCCATCAGGGCCAAAAGGGCGACGAGGAGGTGCTTCATGTGAGGTCAGTCGTTTAAAGTTCGAGTATGAGCCAATCGAGGGCCCTTTTCGGTAAGTTCAAGTGTACAGGTTTCATTGGCCGGATCATGTTCTAGGAACAAACGATAGCCTCGATCAGCGGCTTCCGTTAGTATCTCCTTTTTTTCGCCCAAGGTCAAAAGTGGGCGTGTATCATACCCCATAACATAGGGTAAAGGGATATGCCCAACCGAAGGCAGAAGATCCGCCATGAAAACCACTTTTTCACCGCGGTAATCCAGGATAGGGCACATTTGGGCATCGGTGTGGCCATTGACTACAAAGGTGTCAAACCCTAAGGGGGTGCCCACGCGCTGTTGGCCTTCGGGGGCGTCGATGAAGGCGAGTTGACCACTTTCTTGGAGAGGGAGGATGTTATCAGCTAGAAAGGAGGCTTTTTCCCGCGCATTCGGCATACTAGCCCATTGCCAATGGCGCTCATTCGTCCAGTACGTCGCCTGGCTAAACGCAGGACGAAGCCCTTTTTCGGTGCGCTCCACCGCTCCACCCACATGGTCAAAGTGCATGTGCGTCAGGAATACATCGGTGATATCACTTCTTTGGAAGCCCAATGCCTTTAGATTTCCGTCTAAGCTATCCGTGCCGTGTAAGTGGTAATGGCTAAAAAACTTGTCATCCTGCTTGTTGCCAATGCCCGTATCCACCAAGATGAGGCGATTCCCATCTTCTATCAGCAGCGAGCGCATGGCCCAAGTGCAAAGATTGTTTTCATCAGCCGGATTGGTCCGCTGCCAAAGTTGCTTGGGAACTACCCCAAACATGGCTCCACCATCTAGCTTGAAAAACCCGGTATTTAAGGAATGCAACTTCATAGGACGAAGCTAAAAAAGAAAGGGCCGTCCCCCGACGGCCCTTCCCAACCTAAACTTACGATTGTGCCTAAACGCAGTAGAACACATTTTTTCCATTTCAAAAGCTGTGCCATTTCCACTATGGTTGGCTATTTCTTACGCTTTGAACGGAAGAACTCACTCATAAGATCCCCACAGACCTCCGCCTCAATTCCAGTTGTCACTTGCGTTTTGGGATGGAACTGGCCGCCCATGGTCCGAAAGCCGCGCTTCTCATCGCTGGCCCCATAGACAATCCGACCAATTTGGCTCCAAAAAAGAGCTCCAGCGCACATGCTGCATGGTTCAAGCGTAACGTAAAGGGTGCAGTCCGGGAGATATTTTGCCCCCAGGTAATGAGAAGCCGCTGTAATGGCTTGCATTTCGGCGTGGGCCGTGACATCATGGAGTTGCTCTGTCAGGTTGTGCCCTCGCGCGATGATCTGATTGTGGGACACCACAATCGCCCCCACCGGGACCTCATCTGCTTCATATGCTTTGAGGGCTTCCCGGATGGCTTGGCGCATAAAATAAACATCATCAAACTCCATGGGGATAAAACTACGTAGCCCCACGGGCTTTTTTACCTTTGCATTTCATTTCACGACCATGTATCGTACACACACTTGCGGCGAATTACGCCTTTCTCATGTTGGACAAACCGTCACCCTTAGCGGCTGGGTTCAGCGCCGACGCGACTTTGGAGGTATGTCCTTCATCGATTTGCGCGACCGCTATGGCCTAACACAATTGGCTTTTAACGAGGGCGTCGATCCCGCCATGTTGGAGTTGGCGCGCAGCGCACAGCGCGAATTTGTGGTCCAAGCCATTGGTAAAGTGGTGGAGCGTGAAAATAAAAACCCAAATCTCGCTACGGGCGAGGTGGAAATTTGGGTGAGTGAATTCAAGGTCCTCAACTGCGCCAAAACCCCTCCCTTCACAATTGAGGCGGAAACAGACGGCGGCGAAGAGCTCCGAATGAAGTACCGCTACTTGGACATCCGCCGCGCGCCAGTACGCGAAAAATTATTGCTGCGCAACCGAATCAACATGTCGGTTCGTACCTATTTGAACGACCTAGGCTTCGCTGACGTGGAGACCCCCTTCTTAATTAAAAGCACCCCCGAAGGTGCCCGCGACTTTGTCGTACCCTCCCGCGTGCACCACGGCCAGTTCTACGCGCTGCCCCAGTCGCCCCAGACCTTCAAGCAGTTGCTCATGGTTGCCGGTATGGACCGCTACTACCAAATCGTGCGCTGCTTCCGCGATGAGGACTTGCGCGCCGACCGCCAGCCTGAATTCACGCAGATCGACTGCGAGATGGCCTTTGTCGAACAAGAGGACATCCTCCAAACGTTTGAAGGCCTCCTCAAGCATGTCATCCGCGATGTGCACGGCCTGGAAGTGGGCGACATCCCCCGCATGACCTACGACGACGCCATGCGCCTCTACGGCAATGACAAGCCGGACATTCGCTTTGGCATGACCTTCGTTGAGTTGAACGATCGCGCAAAGGGCAGTGGTTTCCCTGTATTCGACAACGCGGAGCTGGTCGTGGGCATCAAGGTCGATGGCTGCGCCGGCTATACCCGAAAGCAACTCGACGCCCTCACCGACTACGTCAAGCGCCCGCAGTTAGGCATGTCCGGCCTTATCTGGATGAAAGTGGACGAGCAAGGCCAGCTGTCCTCAAGCGTGAATAAGTTCTTTGACGAAGCCGCCTTGGCCGGCTGGGCGGAAGCCTTTGACGCCAAGGCCGGCGATTTGGTGCTGGTCCTCGCAGGCAACGCGAACAAAACCCGCAAGGCCTTGAGCGAGCTGCGCATGCATTTGGCTCAAGAGCTGGGCCTCCGCAAGTCAAATGTATTTGCCCCACTGTGGGTACTAGACTTCCCCTTGCTCGAATGGGACGAAGAATCCGGCCGATGGTTCGCAATGCACCACCCCTTCACGAGCCCCAAGCCCGATGATATCCCCCTGATTGACAGTGACCCCGGCGCCGTGCGTGCCAACGCCTATGACTTGGTCCTCAACGGCAACGAGATCGGCGGTGGTTCTATCCGTATCCATGACCGCGCCCTCCAGCAACGCATGTTTGACCTGCTTGGCTTTAGCAAGGAAGAGGCTTTGGAACAGTTTGGCTTCTTGATGAACGCCTTCGAATACGGCGCTCCTCCCCACGGTGGCATCGCCTTTGGCTTTGACCGTTTGGTAGCCCTGATGGGCGGCGACGAGGTCATTCGCGACTACATCGCTTTCCCCAAAAACAACGCCGGCCGCGACGTCATGATCGATGCGCCTTCACACATCAACCCCGTTCAGCTGACGGAACTCTCCTTGGGGATTACCCCGGAAGGCCAGGCATGAAGCACAGGCTGCAACTTTGGATCCGACGGGTTCTGATTTGGCGGGCGCAGCACTTGCCGATGCAGCACTTCATTTTTGTTCTCAGCATTTTGGTGGGCCTGATTTCGGGCTTGGTGGCCGTCATTCTGAAAAACTCGACGCATGCAATCCAAGAGTGGATCCGGTCCGAACGTTTTGAGGACTACTACCAACTCTACTATTTTGCTTTTCCGTTGGTCGGTATTCTCTTGACGGTAGCCTTGGTACGGACCTTCAAATTGCGGACAGGCGAGGGGATCCCTTCGGCTATTGAGGCGATTTCTAGGCAAGGCGGTATTATCCCAAGATCGCGGATTTACACTTCTTTTCTCACCTCTGCCGTGACCGTGGGCTTTGGTGGTTCTGTCGGTTTGGAAGGCCCTGCGGTAGGAACGGGTTCAGCGATTGGCTCGAATTTGGCGCGATGGCTCCGCCTCGGCTTTAAGCAGCGCATTTTGCTGATCGCTTGTGCAACAGCTGGCGCCATTGCATCCATTTTTGGCGCGCCCGTTGCCGCAATCATTTTCACCCTAGAGCTATTTAGCATTGACCTTACCCTCAGCTCGCTAGTTCCACTTTTACTCGCCTCGGCGACCGGCGCATTGACTGGACTCATGATGAGTGATGGGAGCAAACTATTCTATGCTGAAGGTATCGAGGCATTCGATCCAGTCAACCTCCCCTATTATTTGATTCTAGGGGTAGCCTGCGCGCTCGTTTCGCTCTATTTCAAACGCGTATTTGCCCTGAGTGGTCGGCTCGTCATGCGTTGGAATAATCCCTGGGCCAAAGCCTTGACCGGGGGGGTCTTGCTAGGTGCGCTCATTTTTGTCATGCCTCCACTTTATGGAGAGGGGTTTAGCACGATTCAAGCGGCCCTGCGAGGGGATGACTGGTCCATTTTATCGCAAAACTGGCTGGGGGTCGAAGCTGATAATCTGCTTTGGGGGATTGGATTGCTGATCGGTCTACTCTTACTGAAGGTGACAGCAGCTTCGTTGACTATTCACGCAGGGGGCGTCGGGGGCATGTTTGCCCCAACGTTATTCATGGGGAGCATCTTGGGACTCATTTTTGTTCGAGCCTTGGAATTGGCTGGCGTGAATGATCTCCCCGCCGTACACTTTGTCCTTATCGCGATGGCTGGACTCATGGCGGGTACAATGCATGCGCCCCTGACTGCCATCTTTATGATTTCAGAAATTGGCGGGGGATATCCACTGATTTTACCCTTGATGATGACCAGTGCGCTGGCCTTTTTTCTGACGCGATCCTGGGATCCTAACAGTATTTATACCGAATATCTCTCCCAGCGGGGGCGGCAATGGACTCAATCCAAGGATAAGGCCGTCTTGACCTTAATTGACATGGAAGATGCTTTGGAGCGGGATATTGAAACGGTCGAACCCGATACGCCCCTACACCATTGTCAAGCCGCCTTAGCTCGTTGCCAACGAAACTTGGTGGCTGTGATCGAAGATGGTCGGATGGTCGGTTATCTCACTTGGGAAGACATTTGGCGGGCACAGCGGGAAGATCACCATGAGGAAGTGACGGCAAAAGACGCCATGAAATCAGCTCCGGCACGGATTCAGTTTACCGATCCCATGGAGCATGTGCTCAGTCAAATGGAAAAAACGGGAATGTGGTATCTGCCTGTTTATAAGGATACTAAGTGGCTTGGATTAGTTTCCAAAACCAAACTCTTTGAAGCCTACCGAAAACAAGTTCAAGATTTGAGCCACGAATCCTAAGTAGGAAGTGGCGTTGGCGCATTTACTCACGTACTTTTTAGCCATACAAAACAAGCGTGAGCCCTTGGTGTTACCTTTAGACCGACAGGGCTGCGACTCAGCCCTTTTATTTTGACTTAAACTCATCTCGCTTCCTATGTTCCGTCGTTTGTTCGCGTCCCTCTTTCTTCTCTTTTTAGCTAGTTCCATGCGTGCTCAAACGGCCGCTTCCTATGTGGATTTAATGAATGATCCGACCGTCAACTTTTATGACGTTGTGGACGCCTTCAATGAATACTGGGAGGGAAAATCCGTAGAAAAGGGGCGAGGGTGGAAACAATTTAAGCGTTGGGAGGCCTTTATGGAGCCCCGCGTATATCCAACGGGGATTCGTCCGAATGCCCAAGCCCTTTACCAAGGTTATACTTCAGGAATTCAAGGAACAAGTAGTGCCTCAACTGGTGGCTTAGGGCAGTGGTCCATCGTGGGCCCGTTCGATGGAAATAGTTTGAATGGCATTGGACGTGTCAATGTGATTGCCTTCCACCCCACCATTCCAAACACCTTGTATGCGGGAGCCCCCGCTGGAGGACTTTGGAAATCGACGGATGACGGTCTGACGTGGAGCACCAATACGGATTTATTGCCCAACCTCGGCGTCAGCGCTATTCTCATCGATCCAACCAATCCACTGATCATGTACATCGGCACAGGAGATCGGGATGCCGGCGATACCTACTCTCTAGGAGTAATGAAGTCTGTCGATGGCGGACAATCATGGAATCCAACGGGATTGAGCTTTAATCTTATCCAATCGGCCCGTATTTCAGGCATGGCCATGCACAAAGACAGCACCCATTATTTGGTGGCCGCAACGCGCAATGGAATTTACCGAAGCCTCGATGGCGGGGATAGCTGGACGGTAGAAGTCGGTGGCACCTTTGGCTGTTTAGTTCAAGTTCCGGGCACGAATAAACTCTATGCAGGTACGAGCAGCAATGGTCGTATTTGGATGTCTGATGACTTTGGTGATAACTGGACAATGTTGACCAGCGGTCTTCCTATGAATGCTGGCCGTGTCGAATTAGCTACCACATCCGCAGATACCAACTATGTCTATGCCCTCTATGGTGCCAACAACAACGGTTTGTATGGAGTGTACCGCACGACAAACGGTGGCACGTCTTGGACACAACGCCACGGAGCGTCTCCAAACTTATTAGATTGGAGCACGAATGGATCAGGCTCTGGGGGCCAAGCCTGGTATGATTTATCTATCGCTGTTTCACCTCTGGACAAAGAGGTCGTCTTGACGGGGGGGGTCAATGTTTGGCGCTCTAACAATGGGGGCAGCAGCTTTGCCTTAAGCGGTCACTGGTATGGGGGCGGGGGCGCTTCCTTCGTCCATGCCGATCACCACTGGATGATTTTCAAATCAGGAACCAATCAAGTCTATGCAGGGTGTGATGGCGGCGTCTATAAATCAGGCAATGGTGGAGTGAACAACTCATGGGTTTCTCGCAATATTGGCCTGTCCATTACACAGTATTACAAAATTGGAACGACGGAAGCAGATACCACGTTAACTATTGCAGGGGCACAAGACAATGGCACCCACTTGAACGACAATGGATGGGACAAAGTGGGTGGCGGAGATGGCATGGACTGTGCCATTTCGGCTTCAGACGGCAACACCATGTACCGTTCCATTTACTATGGAGATTTTGATAAATCCACCAATGGTGGAATCAGCTTCAATTCCTCTTTTAACCTACCTCCCGCAGGCACCGGCAATTGGGTAACCCCTTTCTTGGCTAGCCGAATCAACTCGAACACTTTGTATGCTGGTTTCACAAAGCTTTGGAAGAGTACCAATGCCGGCGGCAGCTTCAGCGCGACAAGCACCAACAACATTCAAGGCTCGAGCAACATTGATTGTATTGCCGAGGCATTGAGCAATTCGAATGTTCTATATGTCAGCATTGATGAGCGTCTATTCCACAGCACGGATGGTGGTCAAACTTGGAATTGGATCACTTCCAATGTGGGAAGCAGCAATGTCATTACAGGCATCGCCGTGGATCCAACCGATGAAAACCACGTTTGGATTTCTAAATCCGGCTACTATAGTGGAACGAAGGTGTATGAAACATTCAATGCAGGGGGTGCGTGGTACAACCGCAGCGGTAGCCTGCCCAACATCCCTGCTAACTGTATTGCCGTTCAACCAAATAGTAATGGCATTGTCTACGTAGGAACTGACTTAGGGGTGTATTACCGTGATGCCTCTATGACCGATTGGGTTCCTTTCATGCAAGGATTGCCAAATACGGTCATCAACGATATCGAAATTCTAAATACCGCCAGCATCATTCGCGTGGGCACCTATGGTCGCGGTGTTTGGCAGAGCCCCTTGGCGACGGCCTTCTTAGATCGACCCGAAGCTGATTTTTCAGTTTCCTCTGAAGTCTTGTGTAGTATCGCTGACACAATTTCCCTGACCGACCAGTCGAGTAACCTGCCGACCTCATGGTCTTGGACAATTTACCCATCGACTTTTCAGTTTGTGAACGGTAGTAGCTCATCTTCCTCCGATCCTCAGGTGGCCTTTAGTGCATCAGGAACCTATACCATTCAATTGGTGGTGGAAAATGCCTACGGAAAGGACACCCTTACACGTCCCGCGTACATCCATGTGGGTGGAATTCAATCCCCCGTAGTGGAGGAATTTGTGGCTGCCATCCCTTCGCGTTGGACCGTGGAGAATCCGGACTACAGCCAGGGATGGGGTATCGCCCCCGTGGGTAGTGCCAACGATAATACCTCGGCTATTTTCAGAGGATATGGCTACAGTGCCGCCGGACAGACGGACAATTTAATTTCTCCGAGCTACCTCATCGATACGGCGAGCACCTTGGTCTATGATTTGGCCTACCGCCCGCTGACTGGTGGAGCGTCCGATACTCTCACGGTGTTTATCAGCACGGATTGTGGCGACACATGGACATCTCTTCGTCAATACGTAGAAACGGGCAACAATAGCTTCGCAACGGGAGCCGCACAAAGCAATGCTTTCGTGCCGAGTTCTAGCAGTGATTGGCGGACGGACAGCATCGATTTAACCGGTTATACAGGCCAAGTGCGGTTTAAGTTTGAAGCCCGCAACGGCAATGGCAACCATGTGTATTTAGACTTTTTGCGCATCGCATCTGCAAGCCTTCCTGCGCCAACCGCTGATTTCTTCAGCGATACGACCACCTGTATCAATAAAGCGACGCCTTTCTTCTTTGCGGGTACCGGCAGCGGGTTGAGTTATTCATGGAGTTTCCCCGGCGCTTCTCCAAGTAGTTCATCTTTGGCTCAGCCTGTGGTATCCTACCCTTCAGCTGGACTTAAGTCTGTCACACTCACGGTGAGCAACAGTGCCGGAAATGCCACGCTAACCAAAACCAGCTACCTCGCGGTTGGAACCCTTTCTAGCCCATCCGTTTCGATTGTTTCCAGCACTTCAGCTGCCTGCCTAGGCGATACCATCACGTACACGGCAAGTTCAGTGAACGCAGGTTCCAACCCGATCTATAAGTGGCTAGTGAATGGTAGCCAACGCGGCGGCAACACTTCGAGCATTGACCTCTTTACCTTGAATTCCGGCGACAGCATCCGTTGTGTAGTCACCTCTTCCGAAGATTGCGCCTCGCCCATGAAAGTCTCTTCCAGCACGATGATTGTAACGATTTTACCCTTGCCTGTGGTGACGGCAGGAACGTATTCGGCGGTCTGTGTCGGCGGTGCACCTTTGAACCTCAGCGGCACCCCCGCAGGCGGTGTATTTAGCGGTGTGGGCGTCAGCAATGGCCAGTTCTTGCCCACTACGGTCGGCCAAGGCACGTACACAGTGACCTATACCTACATGAATGGCAACGGCTGTGTGAATTCGGCGACGAGTACGATTCAAATTTTAGCTGCTCCCAACGTATTCCTGAACTTCAACATCGATGAGGTTTGTGCGTCCGATGCCGCCTTCATCCCTTCTGGCGGCTACCCCGGCGGCGGCTCCTACGAGTTGGATGGCTCGCCCATCACGCAGATCCAACCCAGCACCCTCACCTTGGGCTGGCACTACCTGACCTACGTCTACTCCAACAGCACGTGTACAGCGGAACGCACGGACAGCTTCGAAGTCAAAGCCGCACCTCCCGTCCCCACGGTTCAGGTCTTTGGTGGCGACTCGCTCTACTGCCCGCAAGCAGCCAATGGATGGACCATTCAATGGTTGGACGCCAATCAAAACGCCATCACGGGTGCTACGCAACCCTGGTACGTACCTAGCGCTCCCGGAACCTTCTACGCGCGCCTCAAAGTCGGCTTGGGCTGCTTCCCCACCTCCATCGCGGTCGCAGTCACGTCCATCGATGAGTTGGATCTGCAGGCCCTCCATGTGAGCCCCAACCCTACACGCGATTGGATCGAAGTCCTCACCGCCGTGCCCGCGGGCGAAGCCTACACCTTGCGCTGGACGGACGCCTCGGGCGCCCTCCTGCTCGAACGCCAAGGCACCGGCACCGGCGAAGTCACCGTGGACCGCTTTGACCTCCACGACTGGCCCAACGGCCTCTACTTCGTGGAACGCCGCAGCTCCGGTGCCCCCGTCACCCAACGCGTGGTCAAGTTCTAAGCTCGGCCCTTACCCCCTCGCGGCGGCCTCGGCGGCCGCGCATAAAAAAACCCCCGCGGCGATGCCGCGGGGGTTTTGTTTTAGTAGACTCTGATCCGTACTTAGACGGTGACCATGTGGTTCAGCAAGCTGTGGAAAAGCGCCAAACCATCGGTGTTCAACAGGTTTTCATCGGCGGCGCGCTCGGGGTGAGGCATCATGCCCATTACGTTGCGCCCTTCGTTGCACACCCCTGCGATGTTTTGGATCGCGCCGTTTGGATTAGCTGAATCCGTGATGGCCCCATCCGATTCACAGTAGCGGAACATGACTTGGCCTTGATCGTTGAGCAATTTTAACGTCTCTTCGTCGGCAAAGTAGCGGCCCTCTCCATGGGCGATGGGGATTTTGTAGGCCTTGTTTTCGTTCAAATCCGCCGTCATTGGACTGAGGTTGGACGCGGGACGCAAGAAGACATTTTTACAAATGAACTTGTGGCTCGCATTGTGCAAGAGCGCCCCAGGCACCAATTGCGTCTCGGTCAAGATTTGGAAGCCATTGCATACTCCCAAGACATAGCCGCCCCGATCCGCATGCTTGACCACTTCTTCCATGATGGGTGAAAAACGCGCAATGGCGCCTGAACGCAGGTAGTCTCCATAAGAAAAACCACCAGGCAAAACGACCATATCTACGCCTTGCAAGTCACGGTCTTTATGCCAAAGAGCTACCGTTTCACACCCCAAACCATCGCGGAGGGTGTCAATCATGTCCTGATCACAGTTGGATCCAGGGAAGGTGACAACGCCAAATTTCATAGGGCAAAGGTAGCCATTGCCCTTAGATTCTTTCGTTGGATTTTCCCAATAAATTGCAGAGACGATAGAGTAGTCTGCTTCCGACATTGGCATCCCAATCCCCTTCAGGGCCTGGAGCTACTTCATTTAAATCAAAGCCAATAATGTGCCGATCCGAAGCGATGACTTGCTCTACAAGGAAGAGGATGTGCTCTACTTCAAACCCCCCGGCTACTGGCGTACCGGTATGTGGGCATAGCTTGGGGTCCAAGCCATCGATGTCGAAGCTGAGATAGACCTTTTGCGGAAGTGCTGCCACGATCAAATCCACTTGAGCAGCCCAGGTACTCCCTTGAAATTGTGCTTGCTTCAAGTCTCGATCGAAAAACACAGAAATCCGGTCTCCCAAATCCTGCATTACCTCCAATTCCTCCTCACAATAGTCCCGGATTCCTACCTGAACTAATCGAGCAATGCCCTCATGCTTCATGGCATTGTACATGATACTGGCATGGGAATACGTGAAGCCCTCATAAGCCTTACGCAAATCCATGTGCGCATCAATTTGGAGAATCCCCATACCTGGGTTTCGATCTGCTAAGACTTGAATGTAGCCTAAGGGGGTGCTGTGGTCACCGCCGAGGAGGGCCACCAATTGACCCTGATCCAGATAGTGTAGGGCTTGCTCCGAAACCCAATCGATCATGTAGCGACATGCCGCTTCAATCTTCTCGTGGTTTTTGATCATGCGCTGCATCGGCAAGCCTTCTGCTAGGGCTTCCAAGTAGGCCTCGGCACGTTCGCGATTCCGTTCTGATTTGGCGGCAAGCTTACTTGGGTTCGGAGCCATCCAAAGGCCCATTTTCCATGCTTGATCTACCGCGGGGTCATATAAATCTACTTGTGCAGAGGCTTCACGCATCGCTTCTGGACCGCGGGCGGTTCCCGAAGCATAGCTCACGGTCACTTCCCAAGGTACTGGGAGGATAACGACTTCCGCCGATTCCCCATCGTAGGGCAGTCCATACACGTGGCCAGGGGCCGCCAAGCCATTTGGGTCAAAATTCTGGGCCTGTGCTTGACGCTTCGCCGCACGTTGCGTGGCCTGTTCTTTTCTCATCACCCTACAAAAGTAGGTGGAGCGTGCATCACTCACGCATTTTTAGCATGAAAGCCCGACGACGAATACCCCCTGACGGTGATGTCCATTCCAATTCCCACATCCATTCCCTGCCGGGCGGCGGCGGTAGCGCAGAGGTCCAGGTTCCCTCCGAGGGCCGCACAACCGCCGCCGACCATGCCGTCCATCCATCGCCTCGAATATGAAGCCACCGCTCCCGGAGTTGCCACGCCCCCTCCTCTCGAAATTTAAATGCCACCTGCGGCCGAAGGAGAAGAGACCAATCAGGCTGAAGCAAATCCACGCGGCCGTTTCCTGAATTTGTGCGGGTGAAGGGTTGCCATCGGCCCGGGGAAGCAGAATCGCCCGAGGTGAGCCAATCCCCCTCGGCGTTTCGGGACCAGGATAAGCCCTCCCATTGACTACCTAAGGCTCCCGCATGCTCCATGCCTTCCATATGACTGATTTCCAAGCCGTCACTCCGGAATAGACCGACGTAGTCCCCCACTTTGATCGACCAAAGATGGTCGACCAATGGTCGAATTTGTCCCGAATCCCCCGCGGGATAACGCTTTTTGCTGAGCTGGGGGTCTTCGCTGTACGCCCAGACCTCCCCTGGCATAATAAACTCGCCTAGACTCCCTAAGCGTTTCCATTCCGTTGGCCACGGAGCGTCAGCGACAAACAGCGCGCCCACATCCAGTACCTCCTCTGTCGAATTATACAACTCGATGAAACGAGGCTCGTAAGGCAAAGGGTCTGCGAGCAATTCGGTCCATTGCAGTTCCCCCGGAGCAGGGATGCGCGGCCATCCCCATCGCAAGGAATCAAACCCCCAAACTTCACCTGAACAAGTAGTCCACTGACTAGGCAACAGAATAGTACAAACCTCTCCAGGCAGTGGAGGTAAAAATGGTCTCCAAGTACTGTAGCCTGGACGTTCATGATGCCATTCCCCATCGGAGTTGGATGGGAGCGTCTGCGGGTTCAACGGATGCTTCCACGCCACATATAGCGTCGGGCGTCCCAAGCTATCCACCTGAGCCCGAAGTGCCGGATAATTCAATGCGATGGGTCTCATTTCTCCCTTGGGAAAGTGCCCGAGACTGGTGCCTGATATCTCCGAATTAGAATGCCATGTGGCCGGCAAGCATGCCTGGGCTTGATGGCTTGGCTCCAAACTGTACCCCCCTTGCGCCTTATCTGCAGGCCGATGCCAGGTTTGGCTGTAGGCCCATTCCCCCAGATGGCCCCCACCGCTGTGTTCGAGTTGAATCTCTGCTTCCCCAGGCAAATCCAACTCGGCAGGCCAAAGGATCGCCGTTGGCGGAAGAATTGACCTTAAAGATTCCGGACCAATCACCACAGGCTGCCCTACCTGGAGCCAAATAGGAGGCAATGAATAATCCCTTTGATTCACTCTCAGGGTCCAATCCGCCATGAGTGTGGGCCCCAGTCCAAGTAACTCCCCTTCCAGAAAATCTTCCGTCGGTGAAACCCCTGCTATTATGGGTGCGGGATTTGATAGAACCTCCGTCCAACGCCAGTCCGTCGGGAGATTCCACGGCATCCCTCTCGAAGTAGACACCCAAAGTGAAGACCAAGAGAATTTATCTCTTCGCGTGGCGGTATAGTGGGCTAGCCATTCAAGGTGCGCTATCGGGGGCATCAAGCTGTCTGGTGCTGAACGTACTTCTCCCCAGGCCGAATTTCCCGGCAGTGCCACCCAACGAAGACGATAACGCTTTTGGGCATCTTGAGCTACTTCGATAAAAAGGTGGTTTTGCCCTTGGTCCAATATCCCGTCAGGGCTGGCGCAAAGAAACTTTTCACCCGTGGCGTCGATACCAAACAGGGCCAATTCATCTTGATTTGCCCCGATGCGCAGTTCCAAATACGAGGCGGAATTCGTCCGGCATCGAAGGACCAAATGATTGGCCGATGAAGGGTTGAAATCCAGGGTGATTTGAAAAGAAAATTGCCATTCCCCAAGGAGCGCACAGGGCCGTTGAATAAGGCTCTCCCCTGCGGCTGGAGCGTCCAGTCTAAGCCGTGCTCCCTCCCATCGAAAATGACTCCGATTCCCCACACAGCGCGCTGAATCAACCTCGTGCCAATCCAAAAAATATGCGGAATCCTGTTGTGCTTTGGCCGGTTTTGAGCAAAGCATGGAGACGATGGCCAGCATGCCGCACAATCGCTGTAATGTTGCGGTAAAGGGCTGAATCCAAGCGCTAAAGGAAAAGGGTGTAATCATGGACGAGGCTAGGTTACTTTTGTGCAGAATTACAAGTGCACTGTCAGTTATGCGTTTAGCCCTCGTTGGTGCCACCGGAATGGTGGGTGAAGTCATGCAAAGCGTTTTAAAGGAGCGGGAATTTCCTGTGACCGAGTTCATTCCCGTCGCTTCGGCTAAATCGGCAGGAAAAAACCTCACTTGGAACGGGCAATCCTATCTCATCGTCACCCCAGAGGAGGCGCTGAAACTTCAACCCGATGTGGCCATTTTCTCGGCGGGTGGCGAAACCTCCCTCGAATGGGCTCCCAAATTTGCCGCACAAGGATGCTTCGTGATAGACAATTCATCGGCTTGGCGTATGGATCCGTCCATTCCTCTGGTTGTTCCTGAGGTGAATCCAGAAGCTTTAGCCATGGATTCGCGCATTATTGCCAATCCGAATTGCTCGACCATTCAGTTGGTTATGGTGTTGAAGCCCCTGCATCAACGCTCTCCCATCAAACGAGTGATTGTGAGCACCTATCAAAGTGTTACCGGCACAGGAAAAGCCGCGGTTGATCAGCTCGAAAATGAGCGTCAAGGGATTCAAGGTCCCACGGTGTATCCCCATCCAATTGACAAAAATTGCATCCCTCACTGTGACGTTTTCTTAGAAAACGACTATACCAAAGAGGAGATGAAGCTCACGCTCGAAACCAAAAAGATCCTGAACGACGCATCCGTACTGGTTTCCGCCACGGCAGTTCGCGTTCCCGTTCAAGGCGGTCACTCCGAGGCGGTCAACATCGAATTTGCCGGTGAGCGCCCTCCGATGGAGGATATCTGTGCCTGCTTGCGCGATTTCCCCGGGGTCACTGTTTTGGACGATCCTACCGCGAAATCCTATCCCATGCCCCGTTTTGCAGAAGGTCAGGACGATGTTTTCGTGGGCCGAATTCGCGCCGACCACAGCCACCCCCAAGCCCTAAACTGCTGGATCGTCGCGGACAACTTGCGCAAGGGCGCGGCCACCAACGCGGTGCAAATCGCCGAAGAATTACTTCGATGTGGAAAACTTAAGGCTTGATTCTTGTTAAACAACTGTGCGCTTTTTGCGTCATAACCCTAAACGCGAACACATTGAAACACGTAAAACTCCTTCTCGCCCTCTTGCTGACCTGCGGTTCCTGGGTGCTCTCCGCCCAAATAACCGTCACTGGCACAGTGGTAGATGCCGAGTCTAATGACCCTATCATCGGCGCCGTGATTTCCACCATGCAGATGAACGGTGGAGACCGCCCCAGCATCAACGCCGTGGGATCCACGAATGCGGAAGGGGATTTTTCCGTGACCTTGCCCGCCGGAGCGCGTGGCTTCTCCATTTCCTCCTTTGGCTATGCAGCCTCGCGTCAAAGTTTGCAAGGCACATCCGGTGTTGAAGTGAACTTGGGCGTTATAAAGTTGGCGCTGGACGAGTCTGTGGTCCTTCAGCAGGCCGACGTAATTTCTGAGGGCCCAGCAATGCTCAACGGTTTGGATCGAAAAGTCTACGACGTAGCCGGCGACCTCCAAGTGGCGAGTGGTACAGGCACCGACATCCTGCGTCAAGTTCCCAACGTGACCATGGACATCGATGGCAATGTGGCCCTTCGCGGCGATGAAAACGTGACCATTTTAATCGACGGCCGTCCCGCATCCCTCATGGGCTATCAGGGCACCAATGCCTTTGACCGACTGCCCGCAGGCATGGTACAACGTGTGGAAGTTATCACCAACCCCGGCGCCAAATTTGACGCTCAAGGCACCGGCGGCATCATCAACATTGTCACCAAAAAAGGGCGCGAACTGCCTATGAACGGCGCTATTCAAGCGGGCATTGGCACGCGAAACAAGTACAATTTGGGCGGAAACGTATCCATTCCGGTCGGCAAAATGCGCATCAATGCCTCCATCGGCGCGGACGATCGTCAAATGGCTTCGGGCGGCTATACGTACCGAACCTACCACTTCCCCGACTCCACCTACCTGACGTCGGAAGAGTCGCTCGGATTGCGTCATGACATCGGCACCAATGCGCGATTGGGCTTGGATTGGAACCTCCAGGACAAGCACCAAGTGGGCGTTTCGTTTGGCATGGATCAGCGCGGCGGCACGGATTGGGATTCGGCCACTTTTGTAAACACGGGCAAGGATGGCATTCCTGCCGGAGCCGTTCAATTCACGGACCAAACCAGTAGCCGCTCCAACCAAAACCTCTCCTTCCGCTACGAACGCAAGTTTGCCGACGAAAACAAGAAGTGGACCGCGGATGCCAACTACTCTTGGGGCCAGGATCACGACGTGGATAACAACTACTTCACCACCGATCCATTGTACCCCACCGCTTTTACATTCGGTGCCTACCTCCAACGCTTTGATGTTCCCGGAAATTCTAAGCGATTGAACCTTCAGTCGGACGTCGAGTGGCCCCTGAGCGACAAGGCCCGTGTGGACTTTGGATGGCGTACGTCGTCCAGCGCCAATGTGGAAGTGCGTACGGCTAGCCAATTGTTAGAGCCTGTTTCTTCAAGCTTTTTGGCCGACACCCTGCGCAGCTTCTTCACGGACATGAGCCAGTTGAACCATGCGGCCTATGCCACCTACGGCTACGTTTTTTCACCCAAATGGAAAGGCCAAGTCGGCATGCGCTACGAAACCGCCTTAGTCGACATCGTGCTGAAGGACAGCACCACGCTACAGCGCTCCTATCCTGGGCTCTTCCCCAGCGCCTATCTTACCTACAGCCCCCGAAAAGGACTGGATTTACAGGCGAGCTACTCTATGCGCGTCAACCGTCCTGATGGCCGGTGGGGTGGCAGCTTGAACCCCAATATCGACTACTCCAACCCGAGCGGCCTTCGCAAGGGCAACCCCGACCTCAAGCCCGAATACACCCACTCCATGGAGTTCAACGTGGTGCAGTATGGAAAATGGGGCTCTCTCTCTGGCTCCGCCTATGGCCGCCATACCATCAATATGATGTCTCGCTACATGGAAGCATTGCCAAGCGGTGTTTTGATGATGACCTGGCTCAACTTCAACACCCGCGACAATGTGGGCTTGAGCACAAACGCCATGTTGCGCTTTAATAAAAACATTCAGCTCCAAGCATCAGCAGACGCCTTCTACTCGATCATCAACGGCTCCAACATTTCAGGCAACTTGACACAAGGTGGCTTTGGATGGCAGGGACGCAGCAACCTCATGCTCAATTTGCCCAAGGAACAACAAATCCAAATCACCTACAATCAATGGGGTTCTGGACCCACCGGTCAGGGCTTCCGCCGTGGCATTCAGTTCATTGACTTGGGCTACAAGGTGGACTTCTTGAATAAACATTGGACCCTATCTGCGCGTTTAAGCGATGTGTTTAACCAACGCCGCTTCCGCTACGATCAGTACACGCCTCTTTTAGATGTGGAGTTCATGCGTCGTCGCGAGAGCCGAATTGGCTTCCTCACTTTGCAGTACAACTTCGGCAAGCCGGATCGCTCCCGCGGAGGTCGTGGGGGTCGTGGGGGTATGCAAAGCGGCGGCATGGACATGGGAGGCGGCGGCGATATGGATTTGTAATGAAATTTTGGACCCTTCCCTTAGTTGCTAGCTTGCTGAGCGCCTGCCAATCCTCCGCGCAGCCTGCCGCTCCCGTTGAACCTCAACCTACCAATTCCACCATGGAAAAAGCTATTCTCGCCAGCGGCTGCTTTTGGGGCACCGAATATTTTCTGAAGCGGATCGATGGGGTCGTTAGCACGACCGTCGGATATACCGGAGGGTTTGTCGAAAATCCTACGTACGAGCAAGTGTGCACGAAGCGCACAGGCCACTATGAAGCCACAGAAGTCATCTATGATCCGAGCAAAACAGACTACGAAACGGTCCTTCGAATGTTCTTTGAAACCCATGATCCTACCCAAGTGAATGGCCAGGGACCGGACATAGGACCGCAGTATCGCAGTGCTGTTTTTTACATGAATGATGCCCAAAAAGCCACGGCGGAGAAGCTTATCGCTTTGCTCCGAGCAAAAGGCTATGCCGTTGCTACGGAATTACTCCCTGCCGCCGTCTTTTATTCTGCAGAAAGCTACCATCAAGATTATTACGATAACAAAGGCGGCAGCCCCTACTGCCACGGCTATCGAGCGCTATTTTGACCGTTGAGTTTTTTGTTGAAAACTCCCCTAGCTCCTAGCGTTTTGGACTGAATTTGATCGCTATCTTGAGACAGCGATGGCGACACTACACTATGCACTCGAGCGACATATCTTTCATCTTCTTTTTCAAGAAGATAGTGTGGATGTGCCTGGATTTGGTCGGCTCGAAGCCCAACGCTTTGGCGCAGAAATTCAGCTGCAGTCTGGCCTTTTTCTTCCTCCAGCGCGTCGCTTAAGCTTTAGCCCAGTAGCTGGGAAAAGTGAAGTGCTCATCAATCATTTAAGCCGCTTTGAAGGGCTCAGCGCGGACGAAGCACGCACCGCCATTGGCCATGAGGTCAATATGTGGAATCGACAGTTGCTTGAAGGCAAGCGATTGCGCTTAGATGGCTTGGGCTCTTTTTCCAAAACAGGCCTTCAATGGGTATTCCAAGCCTCCATCGAGGCTAACTTCTTACCGGAAGCCTATGGCTTGCCTATCTTCCGAGTAACCCCTCTTTCTCAGCGCCAAAGCCCTACAGCAGAACCCGGTTTAGCCGTGGCCATGCCACAAGTCAGCAAGCGCCGAGAGCAATGGTTAGCTCCGCTGCGTGCCGCTGCAGTCATAGCAGGGGCCATCAGTCTTTTGGCCTTGGGTACGACTAAGTCAGATTTTAGAGACTTCGTACAAAATGCATCTTTTCAGCCGCAATGGGACCATGTTACGGAACAAGTCCAGACATGGTTTGAACGCGCTCCGGAAGAAGAGCAGATCGCTGATGAATTTGGTGCTCAAGTCAGCCCCGAAATTGCCTTTCTACAGGAGGATCCAATGGAGGAAGCCCCGCTTGACGCAGCGGATCTTGAAAGCAAAACGATTTCGGCCCCTAAATCGACAGCCAGCCCTTCCACGGGTTCTTATGCTTTGGTGGTCGGTGCATTTTCTGAAACTCAAAATGCCCACCGTCTAGTTGCTCAATTGAAAGAGGCTGGCTATCCGGCCAAGGTGATAGAAGCCAAGGTGGGCTTGACCAAAGTGGCACTTCGTACCTTTGCCAACCGCGAAGCTGCAAATGCAGCCAAAGAAGAGGCCAAGGCGGCCTTCCCTGCGGTTTGGATCTACAATGAATGAAGCAAAAACCCGCCTCCGAGTCCCTTTCCGTCATGACGGAAATCGTTCTTCCGAACGACACCAACAATTTAAATAATCTCTTTGGTGGCCAGTTATTGAGCTGGATGGATCGTTGTGCCGCAATTTCGGCCCACCGCCATTGTCGTCGCACCGTTGTTACCGCTACGGTAAATCATGTTTCCTTCAAGCAAGCCATCCCCCAAGGGGCCATCGTCACGATGGAGGCCAAGATTAGCCGTTCCTTCACCTCCTCTATGGAGATTTTTGTGGACGTCTATACCGAAGATCAGCGCGGATCTGGCGAACGCACCAAGTGCAATGAAGCCATTTATACTTTTGTTGCCGTTGATCAATTAGGAAACCCTATTGAGGTGCCTGCTGTGCTACCCGAAAGTGATCTCGAAAAAAATCGATTTGAAGGAGCTTTGCGCCGCCGACAGTTGGCGTTGATTTTATCCGGTAAAATGAACCCGGAAGAAGCCACGGAGCTTAAAGCGCTCTTTTTTCCTCCGGCCTAAGCTCAAGTTCAGGTCCATATCGCGGATGAAAAGGCCGCGGCCAAAAGGCTAATGTCTAGTAGGCGAATCATCCATTGCTTTTTCATGTAGGATTGTAGATTCACCATGTGCGGAGCAGCAAACACGACAAGAATGGCTGCAGCGTGGGATTCTTGGCCCTGCCAAGCATAGAGTCCCATCGCCCACAGGATGCCAATCCAACTGACTATCAAACCGCGTCGTTTGGCTTTCTTGGCGGAGGTCATGGCCCTCAAGGTTTCTCCTAAAGCAATTAACAGCCAAAGGCCCAATATCCACCATCCCAAAGGGGGCCAGGCTAATTCTCCTTTGACTTCAGCCCATGGGGCTAGTGCTTGAGCGATACTTTGGTCCCGTAAGACCCATACTAGGGCGACTAGGGTTAAACCAATAATCCAAGCAGCCATGATCTGCCCATAATATTTTGTGGACTGCCTGGGGTTGCCCGATCGTAGCGCCCACAAAGCTGGCAAAACAGAAGACCACCAAGCCAACGAGAAAATCCCGAGAAAAGCTGAATAAAGCCCCAGATTCGAACGCGCAAACAAGCCATTTTTTCGTTCATCCCCTAATTCATACCCCATGGCGAGCCACACGGCAAAGCCCATGCTTGCTCCTATTTGGACGAGATTGACTCCCTGTGGATGCGTAACTAGAAGTAGCACAAACCAGTACCAACCGAGTACATAGTTTGTTTTGAGATAGCGACTGCGGTACACCAAAACCACGTTAATAAACCAAGCAGCCAATCCTGCGCAGGCAGGAACGTACCAAAAAGAGGCATCGACCCGTTCAGGCGCCGCAAAGAAGAAATTAAACGCCGCAGTCAGTCCCGCCGTTCCCATAAAGAGAACCACCGCAATGCCCGGATGAGGATTTCTGAAAATATGACTTGCTTGGCGCACGCTATGGTGTAAATTTGCTCAAAATTAATTGGACTCTTATGCCCCTCCGTTCGTTTTTTGAAGGCCTTGGTGATTTTCTCAATTGGACCTTCCAGCTTCTCCCCTTTTTAGGCAATTCAGCCAACTATCTTTTCATGGCTACGATTGCTGGTTTAGGTATTTACTGGATTATTCAAATGCGCAAGCATCAAAAGGCGGGCGAAAATTAATCGTCTCCATTCGATCAATGGATAGAAGTCGCCTCTCACCGGGCGACTTTTTTTATGCAAAAAACTTAGCGCAAGCCAAGATCTACCCCGATGTCATTCCGTCGATAGACCCCTTCAAATTCAATTTGATCCAAGCGCTCATATGCCTTAGCTAAGGCGGTGCTGGCCTCAGGGGCCATGCCGGTAGCACACAAAACTCGGCCTCCATGGCTTACAATTTGGCCATCGCGTTCTTTGGTCCCTGCTTGAAAAACCAGCACTCCTTCGATATCCATGTCTAAACCTGAAATAGGCTTTCCTTTTTCATAGGCCTCGGGGTACCCTCCTGAAACTTGCATGACCGTGCATGCGGCCATTTCAGACTGAGCCATAGGGCGCGTCAACAATTTTTTAGTCGCGGCATCGATAAACAATGGAATGAGATCTTCGTCCACTCGTGGGATCACCACTTCCGTTTCTGGATCCCCCATTCGGCAGTTGTATTCAATCACCTTCACCCCTTTGGCCGTATGGATTAATCCGAAGAAGATGAACCCGACATAATCCATCTTTTCGTGGGCTAGGCCACGGATGGTGGGTGCTATGATATTTGATAATACCTCCTTCTTTACCTCGGAGTCTACGAAGGGAACGGGAGAAACAGCACCCATGCCGCCGGTGTTAAGTCCGCGATCCCCTTCGCCGATGCGTTTATAATCTTTTGCTTCAGGCATGAGCATGAAGTCCTTTCCATCCGTCAAGACGAAGACCGAGAATTCAATGCCATCCAAGAATTCTTCTACCACCACTCGTGATGAGGCAGCCCCAAATTTGGCTTGCCCGAGCATAGCATCCATTTCGTGCAGCGCATCTGCCAGGTTATCCAGAATCAAGACTCCTTTGCCCGCGGCTAAGCCATCTGCTTTAAGCACATAGGGGCCATCAATGGTCGTGAGATAGTGTTTCGCCTCCTCCAATTGATCCGAAGTGAAGGTTCGGTGTCCCGCCGTCGGAATCCCATGGCGGCGCATAAATTCTTTTGAAAAATCCTTAGAGCCTTCCAACTGCGCAGCTTCTTTCTTGGGGCCAATCACATGGATGTGTGATAGTTCCGGGCTTTCTGCGAAATAGTCTGCGAGGCCTTCTACCAGGGGATCCTCAGGGCCAATCACAACCATATGAATGTTCTCCGCGGTGCAAAAATGCGCTAGGGCATGACGGTCTTTCCAATCTACTGAAACACAGTTTCCATAGGCCTTCATTCCTGGATTTCCTGGAGCGATAAATAGGCTTTCCACCATGGGCGATTGAGCCATTTTCCATGCTAGAGCAGATTCGCGGCCACCAGAGCCAAGGAGTAATACATTCATTTTCGTAGGATTTGATGCCAAAAGTACAACCCTGCAATTGCTTGATTCGGTTGTAAACGATTATAAACGTTTAAATCAAATCTCCTTGGCCTCTTGGCCCTGCATCGAACGCCGTTCGTATCTTCTCCCCATGGAATCCATACACCTCTCCACCCTGGATATTGGCATCATTATCACCGCCTTGACAGGAATGATTGCCCTCGGCCTTTGGGCTGGACGGTCCACAGAAAAATCCCTAGAAGGCTATTTCCTTGGAGGGCGCAATTTGCCCTGGGCCCTTGCAGGCCTTTCCATGGTGGCAACCACCTTTGCCGCAGACACCCCATTAGCCGTCACTGAAATTGTTGCAATGGACGGCATCAGTGGGAATTGGTTATGGTGGAATTTACTGGCAGGAGGCATGCTCACGGCCGTGGTATTTGCCCCCTTGTGGCGACGGGCTGGCGTCGTGACTGAAGCAGAACTGATCGAACTCCGTTACCATGGAAAACCTGCTTTATGGCTTCGGGTTTTTCGTGCACTTTACTTGGGCCTTTTCATAAATCTCTTAATCCTAGGCTGGGTGCATGTTGCCATGACCTCTGTCCTCGAAGGACTCTTTGGGCTGCCTCCATCCACCGCCTTTTGGCTCACCACCGGCTTGACGGTTTTGGTCGCTTTATATGCCGCCAGTAGCGGACTTTTTGGGGTCGTATTGACCGATGCCGTCCAGTTTGTCCTTGCTATGGCGGGTTCCATCGCTCTGGCCGTATTTGTCATTCAATCACCCGAAGTGGGGGGCTTGGATGGTTTACAAGCAGCCTTGCCTGCTTCTAGTTTGGACTTTTTCCCGCGAATCGACTCTGCAGGCAGCGGCACGGGTTTGGCCATCGGAATAGGCGCCTTCTTTGCCTACTTTGGCATGATGTGGTGGAGCGCTTGGTACCCCGGTGCCGAACCAGGCGGGGGGGGGTATATCGCGCAGCGTGTGATGAGCACAAAGGATGAAACCCATGCCGTTGGTGCGACGCTCTTTTTCAATTTTGCGCATTATGCCTTGCGCCCTTGGCCATGGATTTTGGTCGGTCTGGCCGCGATTACCTTGTTTCAGCTCCCCAGTCAAGTACCCGCCGAGCTCCAATCTGCCTTGACCGAAGTACAAGCCATGGAGGGCTATCAGCCTCAGTGGCTCGTGGGTGATGCCGCACCGGAGGATCTTCCCTCGGCCACGAAAGTCCTCGTGGTACGCGAAGGATTACGTCAGGCTGCCCAGAACAGCCCTGCCCTTGCTGAGGCACTCAAATACCATGTAGATCCACGATTTGGCTACATTTTTGCCATGAAGCACTACCTCCCTGCAGGGTGGATGGGCCTCATGCTCGTCGCTTTTTTTAGTGCCTATATGAGTACGATTTCTACCCAGCTCAACTGGGGGGCTTCCTATCTCATGAATGATGTCTGGTTGCGCTTGGCAAAAGACCAACCCTCCGGTCCGACCATTGTCCGGCGGAGCTTTGGTTTGGTCCTGGTTTTGGCGGCCATTAGCTTGGTTGTATCCACCCAAATTCACAGCATCAAAGGAGTCTGGCTTTTTATCATGGAATGTGGCGCCGGCTTAGGGCTTGTCCTGATCCTTCGATGGTTCTGGGGACGTATCAATGCCTATGTCGAGATTACTGCCACCCTAGCTCCCTTTGTGGGATACACCTTGGCTCGCGGTGAATGGCTCTCCGAAGACTTGGGCACCTTCCCAAATTCATTCTTTTTCACCGTGGGATTTACTACGGTCGCCTGGCTGACCGTTCTGTTCCTTACCAAGCCTTCTGCGGCTTGGCCCGGATTTAAAGAACGCATTTATGCCAAAGGATTACCCTCCCTGCGACTCCTGCTTTCCCGATGGGTTCTCGCCGTTGTCGCCGCCTACAGTCTCCTATTTTCTCTTGGTAGTTTCTTATTGCATGGGGGCCATGAAGGGCTATGGTACGGGCTATCCTTCTTGACCTCGGGGGTGCTACTCCTGCTGACCTTCCGAATGACAAAAATCTCGCGGATGTTTAAGGGGTAGCAGGGTTAAAGGGCAGCACGGTTTGAACCACATGTCTGGGTATATGTTCTAATATCTCAAACTTTTAAACCCCATGCTCACCGCCCTTTTCCTTAGCATGAGTACATTGCTCCCTGTAGCAACGCCTGACAGCGTTTGCGGGGTACAACCTGCTCCAAGCGCAGAATCTTTTGAAGACTCCGTGTGGCAAATTGGTGCGGTGATTTTTGGCGACCCTGGCGGTCTGGATCCATGCTGGTCTCGCAACGACACCACAGGCTTTTATTGGACTCCCTTTGTCGGCATTACCTCTGGTGGCTATTCGGACCGTATGCTGGAGTGGGGGGCTCGGGCAAATACCTATACACCTCCCCGACGAAAAGGCTCATAGCCTATTCCTCTACCCAAATCCGGCTCAACAGCGGATTTTTCTACACGAAATGGAGGCCCAAAATTTCTTATTCGGGAAGCTCTTCCATGCCAACGGAACAGCTATTGATTATCTGCCTTCGGGTACGACTGAATGGGATGTCCGACATCTCCCGCCTGGCATGTATTACCTGGTGCTCACCTACCCCGAACGGACGGTTAGCCTGCCCCTGATCCTCCATACGCCTTAATGGGATGGAGGCATGCCTTTACGTTCCCTGATCGGCCAAAAGAAAAGCCCCCGGCACTTCCGTGCGGGGGCTTCGTTTTTGTGGAGAATATCGGAGTCGAACCGATGACCTCTTGCATGCCATGCAAGCGCTCTAGCCAGCTGAGCTAATCCCCCAAGTGGACGGCAAAGATAGACCGAAAAGTCAATTCAATGCATACGTCAACTGAAGCGAGAAGGTTCTTGGCTCAGACAATAACGCCGGGCGAGGACTTGCCATTCGATTCGCTGCATTGGTCACCGCGCATTGCAATGTCCACTGGTCCGTTAATCGGGCAAGCAATCGGATGTCTAAGAACAGATCTCCTTGGTTTAGCTGGTAGCGAGAATCCGCTACGCCGGGCACAAAAATGGCAATTAAAGGATCCGTGAATATGGCGTCAATATTCGACATGAAGGAATTATACCGAAGGCTAGAACCTAGGCTCCAACGACCATAGCGTAGGTTAATATCTGATTTGGCCGTGTGAACGTAACGGTATTTAAGGATGCCCTTGCTCGGATCCAAAGAGGTAGACGTATAGGACAGTGCGGCCCCATCCATATCGGTGGCATACGCGTACGTGGGATCCAAAGAAATCGGTTGTGCGTAGGTGTAGCCTGCCATGCCTTCCACAATCCAGGGGCCCCATTTTGCGCGGGCAGCAGCACTTAATTCCAGACCCGTTATCCGAGTTGAGCCCACATTCAGTGAGGTGAATCCATAATTTGCCAAGGTGGTTCCAGGCAAATTCCCCCATTTACCAAAGGTGAATTCCAACATGTTTTCAAATTGGGTCCAAAAGAACGCCGCATCCACATACCCTTGGAAATTTCCTTTTCGCAGCAGCTGTTTGTATCCTATTTCTCCCGTCCACCCCGACTCGGGCTGAAGGCTTGGATTTGGAAAAACCTGCAAGGCCCCTGCCGCGGAGGCGCTAAATCGCTCTGCAATAGATGGAAAGCGGAAGCCTTGGGCTAAAGAAGCCCGTAGGTGACTTACGGGAGTGATGGCGTAATGGCTGCCCGCGCGGAAAACTGGTTTGGATGCCTGCAATCCATCCACTTGAAATGACTCCCACCGAAGTCCTAAATTCACATCCCATTGAGATTTTTTCCAATCCGCTTGGGCGAACACCGCTTGGTTGATCGCGGTATGAGCGCCACTGAATAAGACCGCGTTCATATCACTACTTAACCACAATGCCCCTGCCGTATACGTCCAGCCGTTGGAGGCAAAATGTTGGAGCAGATACTCCGCATGCAAGGAGGCACCCTCATTGCTGTAATCATTACTATCCAGGCCGGATTGGTTCGCGTAGGCCATTTGGCGAATCTGAAGGGTGTGTAGGCTTCGGCCAACGCGGTACTTCACATGTCCGGTCAGGGCCCCTAATTGGGACTGGGTCAAGGTGGCTGACGAGTCCAAAGGTGTGTATCCCAATCGATAGTCTTCCCAAATGAGCGACGAACTTCTATCTGAATTCCACCATTGGCCTTGTAGGCCGACTTCTAATCGACTGGATGGCTTATATCGATACTTGAGATGGAGACGACTGGATTGGTCTCCCACTAAATACTGGTAGCCTTGATCGCCAAAGACTTGCCCATGTACTACCCAGCCATGTTGATTCGATTCCCCTCGGCTATCGGACACAGCAAAACGCAGTGCCCCTCGGCCGCGGGGTTGGTCCCACCAGCCCAGGCTGCGCATCTTGGGCTTGTCATAACACTCTGCCATGGTGGATACGCGTACGCGCAAATTTTGGCTTGGCTCCCAGGTGCGTAAATGAATCACCCCATTGAGTGCAGAACTTCCATACAAACTAGACGAAGCGCCTTTCACCACCTCAATTTGTTGAACCGCTTCCATGGGCATGGCATTCCATAAAACGCCACCGGCATCCGGGCTCAAGGCAGGCAAGCCATCCACTAAAACCAGCACCCGGGATCCCGCACCTAAACTCCAACCACTCCCAGATCGGATGTTTGCTTGTCCGTCCTGTAACGTCACGCCTGGAGCCATTTGGATGACCTGTTCTACGCGGGCGTTCGCTTTTTCTTCCAAAACGCGAAGGGGTAAAACATCCACGCTTACGGTTGTATTTTCAACCCGTTGTTCTGTACGAGAGGCTGTGACCACGGTAGACTCGAGCAGAACCACGGATGAATCAGGGCCTGAACTGAGGCTTAGGCCAGCCCAAAGTCCTGAAAGAAAAACAGTTGAAACGCTTAACATAGGCATCACTTTATACCGAAAAGTATGAAAACCATCTTGGTTACCGGCGCAAGTTCCGGATTCGGCAAAGCAACTTCTATCCGATTTGCACAGAAAGGCTGGAATGTTATCGCCTGGGCACGACGCATGGACCGCATGAGGGACTGGCGGAATGAATTGTCCACAGAGATTCAAAACCAGGTCTTCCTCCAAGAAGTCGACGTCCGAGACGGGGATGCGGTCACCGCTGCCCTATCTGCCTTGCCGCATAACTTCCAAGCCATTGATGTACTGGTTAATAATGCAGGGTTAGCCGCCGGAAAGGACCCTATTCATGAAGCATCCATGGACGATTGGGAGCGCATGATTGATACCAATCTCAAAGGTTTGCTCTATGTAACCCGTGCCGTTAGTCCTGGAATGGTCACACGAAAGTCTGGTCATATCATTAACATTGGCTCCATCGCAGGCAAAGAATCCTATCCTGAAGGCAATGTCTACAATGCCACCAAATTTGGCGTGGATGGCTTAACGCGAAGCATGCGCATGGACCTGGTGCCCCATGGGATTCGCGTCAGTCAGCTGTGCCCAGGGATGGTGGATACGGAATTTTCTCAGGTCCGATTTCACGGGGATCATCAAAAGGCAAAATCGGTGTATCAACACATGCAGCCCCTCACGGCAGAGGATATTGCCGATACCTTGGACTACATGATTTCTGCGCCACCCCATGTAAATATTGCAGACGTGTTAATTCTCCCCAGCGCACAGGCCTCTGCGACCATCGTTCATCGCGATTCATCCCATTAAACGTCTATACCGCAGGATGACCGACTAAACAACCAATTCGTCGGTCCTTGGGGTTATGGAGTCGATACATTTTGCCCTGGCGCTAAGCCTTGTTCCCGGGATAGGCCCCGTCCGCGCACGCCAGATCATGGACCACTTTCCTAGTGGCCAAGCCTGGCTAGACGAAACGGGCCCACTTACACCCGATCCACTCGAATGGGCTCGGCATGTGCAAGAGGCCGCCCGAATCCTGGAGAAACAGGAGCAATCCAGCATACAATCCTTGCTTTATACGGATCCGCGCTACCCACAGCGGCTCTTGCACATTCCCGATGCGCCCTGCCTTCTCTTTGTGAAGGGGGTCGCAGAGTTCAATACCTCCCACGCTTTGGGCGTGGTCGGCACACGGGACGCCACCGCCTATGGTCTACAGATTACGGAACAATGGGTGGCGTCCCTCGCAAAGTATGGCTGCGCCATTGTTAGTGGGTTGGCCCGAGGTATTGATCGCGCAGCCCACCAATCCGCACTCCGCGGGAGTCTTCCAACCTGGGCCGTGTTGGCGCATGGGCTTCATTGTGCGCAGCCGGCGAGCAACCGGCATTTAGCCGAGGATATTTTGGCACAAGGTGGTGCCTGGGTTTCCGAATGGCCCCATGGCGTGGCGCCACAGATTGGGGCCTACCCGCGTCGCAATCGGCTCATCGCCGGGATGAGCGATGGTCTGTGGGTGGTCGAAGCCGCCATTAAATCTGGGGCTGGAATCTCGGCACAATTCGCCCATCAATATGACCGCAGTGTATTTGCATTGCCTGGGCGAATCAGTGATGTGCGCAGTCATGGCTGCCTGGATTTAATTCGGCGTCAAGTGGCACAATTGGTCACGGATACTTCACAAATCGCCGAGGACCTCGGTTGGTCCCCCCTTCTCCAACACGAAATAAGGGAAGAAAACGAAGTACCTGACGATCATCAAAAGATCCGTCGCGCCCTCATGCAGGGACCGCTGCGGGTCTCCGCCATTGAAGCATCAGCGGGTCTTAGTAGCCCGAGATGTTTAGCGGCTTTAGCCGAAATGATCTGGTTGGGGACGCTTCGAGTCCAAGCCGGGTACTACGCCTTGGCTTAATCTTCTTCAACCTCCTCCACCGCGTCGGTATCTGGAGTATCCTCCTCATCCCCCACGGTGTCTTCCTGGTCATCCTCATCATCCAAGAAAGCTTGTGCCTTGCGCTCAAGCTCTGTTGAAATTTTGAATAGATACTTCGTCGTCTCTGTTTCTAATGGAATCGTGCGGACTGTTTTGCCCTCACTATTCTTGTAGACGATCATGTCATCCGGGTCAAAACCTTCTGGATATTTATCCGTCAGGATTTGTAGTTGTTCCGGAGTGATATTCTTGTAATCAACGATTAAACGCTGCTTTTCCATGGTGCTTTTACCATTTTAATACCCAAGCGAAAATAAGCGGTGCAACGATGGTTGCATCCGACTCAACAATAAATTTTGGCGTATCCGCATCCAGCTTGCCCCAGGTGATTTTCTCATTGGGAACAGCGCCGGAATAGGATCCGTATGAAGTCGTGGAATCTGAAATTTGGCAGAAATATCCCCAAAACGGGATGTCTTCCATTTCCATGTCCTGATAGAGCATCGGCACAACACAAATTGGGAAGTCCCCGGCTATGCCTCCACCGATTTGGAAGAAGCCCACACTCGGAGCCTCCGGATGCTGCGGATTTCGGCAGTTTTCCGTGTACCATGTGGCGAGATAGCCCATGTACTCGATGCCTGATTTCATCGTGCTCGCTTGGAGCTCCCCTTTAATGCAATAGCTGGCGAAAATATTCCCCATGGTGCTGTCTTCCCATCCTGGAACAATGATGGGCAAGTTGCGCTCTGCTGCTGCTAACATCCACGAATTCGCAGGGTCTACTGCGTCATCGTATTCTGCGGCGAATTCAGGGAGCTGGAGCATCTGATACATGTACTCATGTGGGAAATATCGCTCCCCTTTGGCCTCTGCACGGGACCAGCAACCATGAATGTGATGCTGAAGTTTACGAAACGCTTCTTCTTCTGGGATGCAGGTATCCGTCACGCGATTCAAGCCTTGATCCAAAAGCTCACGCTCATCCTGCGGGGTGAGGTCCCGATAGTTTGGCACCCGCTTGTAATGGCTATGCGCCACCAAGTTCATGACGTCCTCTTCCAAGTTGGCTCCGGTACATGAAATGATGTCGATTTTGCCTTGGCGAATCATTTCTGCGAGCGAACGACCCAGCTCAGCGGTAGACATAGCTCCCGCCAAAGTCACCATCATTTTCCCGCCTGCAGTCAAGTGGGCTTCATAGCCTTTCGCCGCGTCCATGAGGGCAGCTGCGTTAAAATGCTTGTAATGAGCGTCTATAAAATTTGAAATCGGTCCACGCATGTTGAAAGGCTTAGATGGGTAAAAATAAAGGCAGAAAGTGGCTTGTTCGACGAATTAGTAGCCCAAAATTTTGAGCATGCTCTTATACGACTGCTCTTTGGCAAAAAGTCGCGTGTTCCAATCACCGTCTTCATCTCTTGAAATGACGACATGTTTCGGAGCAGGAATCAAACAGTGTTGCAAGCCGCCATAGCCGGAGATACTCTCTTGGTATGCCCCAGTATTGAAAAATCCAATGTACTGGGTCGGCGCATCGCTCGAGAATTTCGGTAAGAAAATCGCGTTCGAATGTTGCTCAGAATTGTAATAATCATCCGAGTCACACGTGAGACCCCCTAGGAGAACGCGCTCATAAGGCGTTGCCCAATTGTTAATGGCCAACATGATGAATCGCTTATTGATCGCCCATGCGTCTGGAAGCGTTGTCATGAAGCTTGAGTCAATCATGTACCACTTTTCGCGATCATTTTGCTTCTTCTCTCCCATAATGGAGTAAAAGGTCGCGCCACTTTCGCCCACTGTGAAACTTCCGAACTCGGTAAATATGTGCGGTTCGGGTATCCCAGCTTGGGCGCATTGGTTTTTAATTTGCGCTATAATCTCCTCCGCCATGTACTCATAATCATAGGAGAAGCTCAAGCTGTTCTTAATTGGGAACCCTCCGCCGATATTCAATGAGTCTAACGTTGGGCAGACCTTCTTAAGCTGAATGTACACATTGACACATTTGAGAAGCTCGTTCCAGTAATACGCCGTGTCATTGATTCCTGTGTTGATGAAAAAGTGAAGCATCTTGAGTTCGACGTTCTCTTGATCCATCAAGTAATTCTTGTACATCGGAAGGACATCTTTGTACGAAATCCCCAAACGCGAGGTGTAAAATTCGAATTTTGGTTCTTCTTCTGCGGCAATACGAATACCAATTTTGAGTGGTCCTTTTCCTTTCGAGATTTGGTCAATGAGCATGGGTAGCTCTTCTTTATTGTCCATCACGGGGATCACGTTGGACCATCCTTCATTGATGAGGCGCGCAATGTTCTCAAGGTATTGCGCGCGCTTGTACCCGTTGCACACCACAAATTGATCCTTGGTGATTTTCCCCTCTTCCTCCAGCGCCTCAATCAGATTGATATCAAATGCCGAAGAGGTTTCTAAGTGAATATTGTTCTTCAAAGCCTCTTCCATGACGAATTGGAAATGTGAGCTCTTGGTACAGTAACAAAAGTGATAACTGCCTTGGTAATCCACCTTGGCCATGGCCACATTGAACATCCGCTTGGCGCGCTGAATATTCTCAGAAATTTTGGGCAAGTAGGTCACCTTGAGTGGCGTTCCGTATTGCTTGATTAACTCCATCAAAGGAATGTCATGCCAATGCAATTCATCCTGCTCCACATAGAATTCTTCCTGAGGGAAGTCAAAGGTCTGTTCAATCAGGTCTACGTACTTATTTTTCATCGGGTTGTGCTTTTCAAGGGCTACAAAGGTAATCCGACTGAGATGGATTATTCCTTTTTGACCCATCCAAGTGACTTGCATTTGCCCAAATTCACGCATGCAAAGGGTGTCAGAATACTTAATTCATTCAAAATCAATGTCTTAAATTTTTTTCGCACCGCTTTAGACCACGTTAAAAGCACAAAATCACCGAATTTGAGTCCATTCAATCGCGAACCAAGCACTTATATTCCCTTCAAGGCAGAACTTCATTTTCTTTTTACAACCTTTAGGGAATCATTTATTAAGTTCGCCTAACTCTTTATTTTATTGCGTCCCATGTTCCAGCACATACGTCAAAGCATTCCCTCCTCCGTCGTCGTTTTCCTTGTAGCCTTACCCTTGTGTTTAGGCATCGCACTAGGCTCCGGCGCGCCATTGATTTCAGGCATCATTGCTGGTGTCGTTGGAGGAATTGTCGTGGGCAGCATCAGCCAATCTCACTTGAGTGTATCCGGCCCAGCCGCTGGACTCATTGCCATCGTCATTGTGGCCATCGGAGACCTCGGAGGGTTTGATACCTTTTTGCTCGCTGTTTTTCTCGCGGGATTATTCCAAATTGTCTTTGGCTTTCTCCGCTTAGGCATCATCGGACATTATATTCCAAATACCGTCATTAAAGGCATGATGGCCGCGATTGGCCTCATATTAATTCTCAAGCAAATTCCTCACCTGGTTGGCTATGACGTCGACTTTATGGGCGATGAAGGCTTCTTCCAACGCAGCGAGGAAAACACCTTCAGCGGTTTACAACACGCTCTGAGCGCACTCACCTTAGGGCCCACCATCGTAGGGTTCTTCAGTTTGGCCATTTTAATCGCCAGCCAGCGATTAGGGTATGCCAAATTTGCCATCTCCAAGTTCTTACCCGCTCCATTACTCGTCGTCGTTTTGGGAAGCTTATTGGGCTGGGGCCTGGGAATGTATCGACCTGAATGGGCGATTTTGGCCGAACATAGCGTGCAATTGCCCCAGTGGCAGGACGGTCTGATTGGCCCCAATTTTTCAGCATTTGGCAACCTTGATGTGTGGGTCGTTGCCATCACCATCGCGGTAATTGCCAGTATCGAAACCCTCTTATGTATCGAAGCCGCAGACAAAATGGATCCCCTCAAGCGCGTCACTCCGACCAATCGTGAATTGATTGCCCAAGGGGTCGGTAACTCCGTTTCGGGTCTTATTGGTGGATTGCCCATCACCTCCGTCATTGTCCGCACTTCCGCAAACGCTCAAATGGGAGCTAAGCACAAATCAAGTGCTATTATGCACGGCATCATCTTGGCCGCTGCCGTCATCGCCATAACTCCCGTACTCAACCGCATCCCCCTCGCCGTGCTTGCGGCCATTCTAATCATGACGGGATACAAGTTGGTTTCACCGGCCCTCATCCGATCAATCGTAGCTAAGGGATATCAACAATATGCGCCTTTCATTATCACCGTTGTAGCCATTCTGCTCTCAGACCTTCTCAAGGGAATTGCGCTCGGCTTGGTCATTTCGCTCATTTTTATCGCCGTGTCCGACTTCAAAAGCAACATCCTTTTTGAAGAAAAAGAGGGAGAATTCACCTTCACCTTGCGCCGGGTAGTTACCTACTTGAGCAAAGGCCTTCTAAAGTCTCGTTTAGAAGCCTTGCCTGAAGGTGCAATACTCAATCTGGATTACCGCCAATGCGAATTCCTAGATGCTGACATCGAAGAAGTTATTGAGGATTTCCTCAAACATTCGGACTATAAAAAAGTCACCGTCAAGGAAATCCGTTAAAATTCAGGGAGTTCGGTCTCCTTGCGGATTATTCGGAGTACTTTTGCGCGGCCAAAGAGACGGCCTCCATTATGACTCCCATCCGAAACATTGCGATTATCGCCCACGTTGACCACGGTAAGACTACCCTCGTTGACAAGATTCTTCATTACTGCCAGCTATTCCGCTCCAACCAGGAGACGGGCGAGCTCATCTTGGACAATAATGACATTGAACGCGAGCGCGGTATCACCATTTTAGCGAAGAATGTTTCGGTCCGTTACAAGGACGTCAAAATCAATATCATCGATACCCCAGGTCACGCCGATTTTGGCGGTGAAGTTGAGCGCGTATTGAATATGGCCGATGGGGTACTCCTCTTGGTGGACGCCTTCGAGGGCCCAATGCCTCAAACCCGATTTGTACTTCAAAAGGCCTTGCAATTAGGGCTTAAGCCTATTGTGGTTGTCAACAAAGTGGACAAGCCAAACTGTGACCCCGAAGCGGCGCACGAGGCTGTTTTTGATTTGATGTTCTCGTTAGACGCTACCGAAGAGCAATTGGATTTTCCATGCGTGTATGGCTCGGCCAAAAACAATTGGATGGGCGACGATTGGAAGACTCCAACCGACAGCATTGAGCCGTTAATGGACATGGTACTCAAGCATGTTCCTGAAGCACAATGTTTGGAAGGCACTCCTCAGTTGCTTATCACGTCTTTGGACTACTCTTCTTATACCGGCCGAATGGCGATTGGCCGCCTACACCGCGGCACGCTAAAGGAAAATCAACCCGTGTGCGTGGTCAAACGCGATGGCTCCATCACCAAATCTCGGATCAAAGAACTCTATGTCTTTGAAGGGCTCGGACGCGCCCGCGTCAGTGAGGTTTCAGCGGGAGAAATTTGTGCCTTTAATGGCATCGAAGGCTTTGAAATCGGCGACACCGTTGCGGACTTTGAGCATCCCGAAGGCATGCCCCCGATTAGTATCGACGAGCCTACGATGAGCATGATATTCACAATTAACGACTCTCCTTTCTTTGGAAAAGAGGGCAAATTTGTGACCTCACGTCACCTGAAGGACCGACTAGAAAAGGAACTCGAGAAAAACCTAGCACTTCGCGTTGAGTCTACCGACTCTGCAGACACCTTCCGTGTCTTTGGACGCGGCGTTTTGCACTTGTCGGTATTGATCGAAACCATGCGTCGCGAGGGATACGAATTGCAAATCGGCAATCCACAGGTCATCATCAAGGAAATTGACGGGGTCAAATGTGAGCCTATCGAAGAGCTCGTCATCGACCTTCCCGAAACTATGAGTGGAACGGCGGTTGAAATGGCCACCCTCCGCAAAGGCGAAATGCTCAATATGCAGCCTAAAGGTGATCGCATGATTTTGACCTTCCACATCCCATCGCGGGGTCTGATTGGTCTGCGAAACGGCCTACTCACCTCGACGGCCGGTGAAGCCATCATGAACCATCGTTTCTTAGAGTTCCAGCCATTGAAGGGCGACCTTCCCAAGCGAACGAATGGATCGTTGGTCTCTATGGAACAAGGAACGGCCATTGCCTATTCCATTGATCGTTTGCAAGACCGCGGCCGATTCTTTATCGATCCGGGCGAGGAGATTTACGCTGGCCAAATTACTGGCGAGCACACCCGTGGATCTGACCTTGCGGTGAATTTGACGAAAGGCAAGAAGCTCACCAACGTCCGCGCTTCAGGCACGGATGACAAGGTGCGCATCACTCCCGCCATCAAATTGCGTTTGGAAGAAGCCTTGGAGTACATCCAAAGCGACGAGCTCGTTGAGATCACGCCAAACAGCCTTCGTCTGCGCAAGATGAAGATGATCAAGGGCTAGACTGCCGAAGGGCTTGAATCGTCAAGGGACTTGGGCGCTGACTACGTCAAGAACCCGGCGGGCTGCGAAGTTCTAGCAAAATTGCAAGGGTAAAAGGGATTAAGCGTTTCAAACCGCTCCACATCTCTTTTACCCTTTTTCTATCGGTAGGTGTCGCTTTCTTCTCTCAGCCTACGAAACTCCATGGCTTTTTCCTAATTTCCCTTGGTGAATCACTTGATCAATACCCCCTCCATTTTGATTGCCCTTGCGGCGATCGTAATTGTCTCGTACCTCTTCAATTTGCTCGCGAAGAAGACGCGTATTCCAAGCGTGCTTATGCTACTTGGTATGGGTATTTTATTCAATGTTGGGGGGAATTATGCATCCCTTCCACAGCCAGATGTGCGCCCGGCTTTAGAGATTTTGGGTTCGGTGGGGCTGATTATGATTGTCTTAGAAGCCGCCTTGGATTTAGAATTGCGCCGTGAGCACGCAGGTATGATTGGTCGCAGCTTAACCCTTACCCTCCTAGAGATGGGGGCCACCACCTTCTTTTTAGCGGCCCTCTTTCACCTCGGTATGGATGCTTCTTGGAGTCGTTCCATCCTTTACGCAGTGCCATTGAGCATTCTCAGTTCCGCCATCATTATCCCCTCCGTTGAGAATATGCGTCATGACCTCAAGGAGTTTATGATTTACCAATCCACATTTAGCGACATTTTGGGCATCATGCTCTTTTATTTCTTAGTTGAAGGGTTCGAAAATCCGGGCGGAAGCACCAGTGAATGGCTTCTTCAATTTGGATGGTCTTTCGGAGTAAGCGTTTTAGTCTCTGCTGTATTTTCCTACCTGTTGGTTCTTTTACTCCAAAATATCAAAACCCAACTCAAGCTATTCCTCCTCATTGCGGTGCTCATCTTATTGTACGCCGTGGGTAAGATGCTCCACTTGAGCTCGCTATTGGTGATTCTCATCTTTGGATTAATTCTGAACAATCCAGGTATTTTCTTCCCTGGAAAGCTCCAAAAATGGCTCAAAGCAGATATCGTAAGTGGCCTTTTGAACGACTTCAAATTGATCACACGTGAAACGGCTTTTATCGTTCGGACGTTCTTCTTCGTGGTTTTTGGCTACAGTATTGACTTAGGCTCCTTGGCCAACCCATTGGTCATCTTCTTTGCCCTTTTGGCCCTCGTGGGCATCTACCGAATTCGCGCCGTCTCTATTCAGTGGACCGTTCCAAAGCCCCAGGCCATTTTGACCTATCTCGCTCCACGTGGTTTGATTACCATCTTGCTCTTCTACGCTATCCCCGAGAGCATGGCCATTGCCCAATTCGACAATGGCATTTTGTTGTACATCATTCTAGCCAGTTCTGTGTTCATGGCTTGGGGCATGGTTCGGCACCGCGACAAGGATGATCATCGCACCTTGGGTGAGGTCTTGCGTGACACGGCCATGGTGGCACCAGAAATGGAAATCAGCGAATTCCATCCTACAAATGAGGAAGGTCCAGCTGACCAAGGGCAAGCCTAAATAGCAGACGTTAGTTTACCCAGTCCGCGAGAAATAGATTCGTTTCTCGAGTGCCCCCATTATTGCGATTGCTCGCAAAGATCAAGCGCTTTCCATCTGGTGAGAACATAGGAAACGAGTCAAACGCTTGGTCAAATGTGACCTGCTCCAGCCCCGTCCCATCCAGATTTATCAGGAACAAATTGAATGGAAAGCCCCGCTTGGAGGCATGGTTACTACAAAATAAAATGCGCTTTCCGTCTGGGGTGAAATAGGGTGCCCAATTGGCATTCCCTAAGTGGGTGACTTGGCGTTTTTCACTGCCATCCACACGGGCAACATACAACTCCATGTCTGTAGGCTCGACCAGGTGTTCCGCGAGAAGGCCTTTGTATTTTGACACTTCTTCAGCAGTTTTAGGACGTGAAGCACGCCATACGAGCCATTGACCATCGGGGGAAAAGAACGCCCCGCCATCATAGCCCAGCTCGTCCGTGACTTGAACCACGTCGCTCCCATCCACATTCATCGTGTATAACTCTAGATCTCCACTGCGGTCGCTCGTGAACACGATGCGGTCGCCCTTGGGGGAAACGGTGGCTTCGGCATCATACCCAGGTTCGTGGGTCAATTGACTTTGAAGCTCTCCATTCAAGTCTGCCACATAGATATCAAAACTGGGATACAAGGGCCAGACATAGCGACCGCCTTCTCTCGGCGGTTCCGGTGGGCAAGAATGTCCTCCTTGGTGCGTGGAAGCATACAGCACGTGTTGATCTCCCGGCATGAAATAAGCGCATGTGGTCCGTCCCAAGCCCGTACTCAGCATTTTGGGTGAGCGATCCACCTCATTTACATCGCGATACAAGAAGATTTGGTCACATGCTGTGCCCCATTCCGCGTAGTTGGCCTGAAACACAAGGCTTTGGCCATCGAAGCTCCAATAGGCCTCAGCATTATCCCCCCCAAAGGTCAGTTGACGGACATTGACCAAGTGTTTTTCTCCCACATAGGTTAACGTGGTGGCATCAAACGCTGGGCCCGCAACATTCGGTTGTTGCGCCATGATAGCCAGGCTCATTCCATGCAGCAAAGCGGCCGATAGGAGGATTTGTTTACGGAACGGGGTACAAGATTTCATTGCCGGTCAATTACATTTGGTGCAAACCTAAAGACCACTTGGCCATGAAAATCGGGAATACCCCAATGCGGAATCGTGCATCCATCGTTTTACCCTTATTGAGCGTTTTGACCTTTAGTCTTCATGGACAAGAAGCTCCAAAGTTGTCTAAAGAGGCCTTGCAGATTCAGGTTGACGTCAAAACCTTAGCTGATGATGCCATGGAGGGTCGCAAAGTTGGAACCCGTGGTGAAAAGAAAGCCTCTGAATATCTCGTAAAACGATTTAAAAGCATTGGGGCTCAACCCGGAGCTCCCGGAGACAAGCCCAGCTATATTTCTACCTTTCAAGCGCAACCTTCTGTCCATGGAACTCCCAATGGACCAAAAATCACGGGACGCAACGTCGTTGCCACCTTCCCTGGACAGGGAGAGGGGACCATTTATATTGGCGCCCACTATGATCATTGGGGTTGGGGGGGCGAAGGAAGTCTCTACCGCGGCGCCGATTCTGCCATTCACAATGGGGCCGATGACAACGCGTCAGGCGTTGCCGCCGTGCTCGAATTGGCTCGTCGTTTTCAATACCAGCCCTTGCAAAGCACCGTCGTTTTTATCGCGTTTTCTGGCGAAGAAATGGGTCTCTGGGGGTCCAACGCTTTTGCCAAAGAGCATCTCGCTGATTTCTCTAGTCCCAAATTCATGATCAATATGGATATGGTCGGCCGACTCAACGCAGAAAATCAACTGGCCGTGTATGGCACAGGTACTTCACCTCTGTGGGACGGCATCTTGGATGAGCAAAACACCTTTGGCTTTGCCCTCAAGCGCGAAACCTCTGGAGTAGGCCCTTCGGACCATACTTCCTTCTACTTAGCTGATATTCCCGTCCTGCATTTCTTCACAGGTCAGCATGAAGACTACCACCGCCCATCGGACGACTGGGATAAAATCAATTATGCCGGCCTCGCTATGGTCGTTGATTACATCGAGGGCATCATTCGCTATGCCGATGATATTGGGGAACTTCCTTTCAGCAAGACCAAGGACCAAAACGAAGACAGTCCCCGTTTTAAAGTGACTTTAGGCGTAGTGCCTGACTACCTCTATAGCGACCCCGGCATGCGCATCGATGGCGTTAGCGAAGGACGTCCCGCCGCAAAGGCTGGCCTCCAAAAAGGCGATATCGTAACCCAAATGGGAACGCTCGAAGTCGGCACCATGATGGACTACATGAAAGCGTT
>JAHEGI010000001.1:0-108622 GCA_024639785.1 Cryomorphaceae bacterium | reverse complement strand
AAGGGACAAACCGTGCCGGTATCAATCAACCGTGGAGGTCAATCGTTGACGGTTGATGTGACTTTTGATTGAGGCAAGGGCGCCTGGCTGGTTTGTTTGTTGGCTAGTTGGTTTGTTGGTTCGTGTGAAGAAGCTACGAACACTGCACTTCGGTAGGCTTTAGCCCTTTACCCTTTCACTTTTCTCCCAGAACTCCCTAGCTTCCTAGCCACCTTACGCGAAGGCGCACCCAAGCATCCTAAGGCGAAGGCGAAGCCTGAGCTTAGTGCGCTTCCAGCCAGGTCTTTCCGACCCCGGTGTCTGCCACCAAAGGAACTTTTAAGGCGTAGGCCGATTCCATTTCTTCGACAACCAACGCTTTAAGTGCCTCCAGCTCATTGCGCTGCACGTCGAACACCAATTCGTCGTGTACTTGCAGTATCATCGGGGACTGGAATCCTTCTTTCTTCATCCGAGCATGCACCTTGATCATAGCCAATTTGACGATGTCTGCTGCGGTACCTTGAATGGGTGCATTGATTGCATTTCGTTCTGAGTGGCCTCGCACCGCTTGATTGCGTGAATCAATATCTCGGAGATAGCGACGTCGGCCCAAGAGCGTTTCGACATAGCCCTTGCTTCGTGCCGAGGCCACTTGGTCGTCGATGTATTGTTTGATTCCAGGATAGGTAGCGAAGTAGCTATCAATGACCTCTTTGGCTTCCTTCCGGGAAAGGGTGGTTTGATTGCTCAACCCGAAGGCGGACACCCCATAGATAATGCCAAAGTTGACCGTTTTGGCATGTGAACGCTGCTCACGGCTTACCTCGGAAAGGGGCAGCCCAAAGACCTTGGCAGCCGTCGCCGCGTGGATATCCTCTCCGCTCAAGAAGGCGTCCACCATGGCTTTGTCTTGACTCATCGACGCAATCACCCGCAACTCAATTTGCGAATAGTCCGCACTAAGCAGGACGTGATCCTCATCACGCGCCACAAAGAGGTCGCGAACTCGTCGTCCGCGTTCCGTCCGGATGGGAATGTTCTGCAAATTTGGATTGGTCGAAGACAATCGGCCAGTCGCAGCGACTGCCTGATTGAAGGTCGTGTGGATTCGGCCTGTTTCTGGGTGAATCAACTGTGGCAAGGCATCGACGTACGTACTCTTTAGTTTGCCAACTTGGCGCCAGTCCAGCAATTTCCCCACAATGGGATGCTCCTTTGCATAGGCCTCTAATACCTCTTCCCCGGTAGCATATTGCCCTGTTTTGGTTTTCTTGGCCTTTCCGCTACCGATTTTTAGACCTTCAAACAAGATATCTCCCAATTGCTTTGGGGACCCTAGATTGAACTCTTGGCCTGCCAATTCGAAGACTTCTTTTTCTAAGCGCATTTGGTCTGCTGCCAGCTCTTCTGAAAAAGCAGCCAAACCCACTGGGTCCACCTTTACGCCGGCCAATTCCATATCAGAGAGGACAGGAATCAATGGCGCTTCCATGTGTTCATAGACTGACTTGACACCAGTTTCTTCCACCATGGGAAGCAGTTGGCCGCGCAAACGCCATGTGATATCCGCATCTTCGCCCGCATATTCTGCCACTTCCGCCGGATCGATGTCCCGCATATTTTTTTGATTCTTACCCTTAGGGCCGAGCAGGCGCGTAATGGGAATAGGGCTGTAGCCCAAAAGTTTGGCAGCTAAATCATCCATCCCGTGACGCTGGTCCGGTTCAACGAGATAATGCATAAGCATCGTGTCTGTCAAGGGGCCTTGTACGCGAATACCATAGCGCTGAAGCACCTGGTAATCATACTTGAGGTTGTGCGCTACCTTCTCAATTTGTGCATCTTCCAAAACCCCTTTTAAGGGGGCTAACAAGACCTCGGCTTGCTCCCGATCCACAGGTAGCGCCACATAGTAGGCGGTGTGTGCTTCGAATGAAAATGAAATTCCAACGAGCTCTGCGTCCAACGTATTTAGCGAGGTGGTTTCCGTATCAAAGCAAAATGCTTTCTGCTCAGAGAGTTTGCGCGCCAACATGTGAATTGCCGGAAGGCTATCCAACAAGGTGTAGGTGTGCGCTGTCGAAGCCGCATCCGACCCAGCTGGGACCTCGGCCGGGCTCACCGCTGTCCCAAATAAGTCCATCTGTCCATCGCTAGGTGGTGGTACTGAATCGGACACCCCCGCAGGAGCTGTCGTGGATGTCTGGGCGGGACTGGGCAGGGGACTGGGTGCTGCAGGCAGAAGTCTCCGCTGCAAACTCCGGAATTCCAAGTCATCTAGAAGGCGCTTCAATTGATCGGAATCTGCTTCTTCACGCAGGAGATCTGCTTCATTTAATTCAATCGGCACATCCGTGAGAATCCGCGCTAAAACTTTGGACATCCGGCCTTGGTCAGCGAATTCACGCACCTTCTCCCCCAATTTTCCTTTGATTTCGTCCGCGTGCTCAAAGATGCCTTCCATGGTATCATATTGGGCGAGGAGCTTAGCGGCTGTCTTTTCGCCTACGGAGGGGATGCCCGGGATGTTATCCACCGCGTCGCCCATGAGGCCAAGCATATCTATGACCTGATCTACCCGCTGGATTCCCCAACGATCGCACACTTCTTTCATGCCTAAAACCTCCGCAGGGTCTCCACCGCGACCTGGCTTCAAGATTTTTACTTTTTCCGTGACCAACTGTCCAAAGTCCTTATCGGGGGTCATCATGTACACTTCATAGCCTGCAGCCTCCGCCTTGTGGGCCAACGTTCCAATGACATCATCCGCTTCATAGCCTCGAACTCCCAAAGCTGGAATTCGCATGGCTTCCAGTAATTGATGGATATAGGGGACAGCCACCTTGATCCCCTCTGGGGTCTCATCTCGGTTGGCTTTGTAGTCAGGGAAAATCTCTTCACGCACTTGACTGCCCCCGATGTCAAAAACCACCGCCATGTGGCTGGGCTTTTCTTTCTCGATCACATCGAGCAAGGCTAGCATAAAACCATAAATGGCTGAGGTGTCGACCCCTTTGCTGTTGACGCGAGGATTTCGGGCAAAGGCAAAATATGCCCGAAAAATCAAGGCGTAAGCATCTAAAAGGTATAAGCGGGGCATCGACATAGAAAGGAGATTTCTTCAAAAATACGGCCCTTAAGGACTACTTTTGGGGGAGATATGTCTTCCTCACTTGTCATCATCCCCACGTTTAACGAGCGCGATAACATTCGGGCCATTTTAGAGGCTGTTTTTGCCTTGGAGCCCCCGTTCCACGTGCTCATTATTGATGATGGATCCCCAGATGGAACAGCCGATATCGTTCGTGAGGCGCAAAGTGAATTCCCAGATCGGCTCTTTCTTGAATGCCGAAGCGGGAAATTAGGCCTTGGGACGGCCTACATCCATGGGTTTCGATGGGCCCTGGAGCGAAACTATCCCTACATCTTTGAAATGGATGCCGACTTTTCGCACGATCCTAAGGACTTGCCCCGCCTCTTGTCTGCCTGCGATTTGTACAAAGCCGATTTGGCCATTGGCTCGCGCTATTCCAACGGGGTAAATGTGGTCAACTGGCCCATGTCTCGAGTGCTCCTGAGTTTCTTCGCGTCAAAATATGTTCGCTTTATCACGGGGATGCCTATTCACGATACGACAGCCGGGTTTAAGTGCTACCGTCGCAACGTCTTGGAGTCTATTGATTTTGAGAAGATTCGCTTTGTCGGATATGCCTTCCAAATTGAAATGAAGTTTCGTGCTTGGCAAAAAGGCTTCCATTTGGCCGAAGTCCCTGTCATCTTCACTGACCGCAAATTGGGTCAAAGTAAAATGTCCTCGGGTATCATACGCGAGGCCGTCTTTGGGGTAATTTTGCTGAAGATTACGAGCATATTCCGCAAATGACTTCCATACCCCCACGCTATCTCATAAAAAACGCTCGGCTCATCAATGAGGGCCAAATTCAAGAGGGCGATATACTACTTGAAAACGGTCGCATCGAAAAAATCGACCGCAGCCTGAGCCCACTTGATCTTCATGTGCAAGTCATCGATGCGGCAGGCTGTTATGTTCTTCCCGGAGTCATTGATAGCCAAGTTCATTTTCGCGAGCCAGGGTTGACTCACAAAGGGGATATTGCCTCTGAATCCATGGCCGCGATTGCCGGTGGAGTCACCAGTTATGTGGAGCAACCCAATACCATTCCGCAAGCCGTCACGGTCGAAGAACTCGAAAAGAAGTACGCCCGTGCCGCCGAGGTTTCATGGGCGAATTACAGCTTTAACATGGGCGCCACCAACGATAATTTGGAGGAGCTCAAGAAGGTTTCCAAACGCGATGTGGCTGGCATCAAAATTTTCATGGGTTCTTCCACGGGTGACATGCTGGTCGACAATCCCGACACGCTAGAACGCATTTTTCGCGAAGTCGACCATCAGCTCATTGCACATTGCGAAGATGAAGCGACCATACGCCGGAATCTTGAAGCCCTAATTGCGGAAAAAGGGCGCGAAAACTTGCGCCCTTCGGACCACCCATTGATTCGCTCCGCAGAAGGGTGCTACATCAGCTCCTCTGCAGCCATTGCTTTAGCGAGAAAAACCGGCGCGCGCTTTCATCTCTACCACGTTTCAACTGCTATGGAATTGGATCTGCTTGACGGAGACATTCCTTTGGCCGAAAAGAAAATTACTTCGGAAGCGTGCGTGCACCACCTATGGTTTAGCGACGAGGATTATGCCGAGAAGGGCAACTTCATCAAATGGAACCCTGCCGTAAAGACCAAAGCAGACCGCGACGCCCTCCGGGAGGCCCTATTAAACGGAAAAATTGATGTGGTTTCCACGGATCATGCTCCCCATACCCTGGAAGAGAAAATGCGTCCCTACGCCGACGCTCCTTCAGGCGGACCGCTGATCCAAAACAGCCTTTCAGCCATGCTCGAGCTAGCGCGTAGAAAAGACATCGACTTTGCGCGAATTGTTCAACTCATGTGCCATAACCAGGCGGATTTATTTGGGATCGAAGATCGAGGCTATCTGCGCGAAGGATATCATGCCGACGTGGTCATTGTCGACCCATCGCGCCCTTGGAATGTGACCTCAGAGAATATTCTCAGCAAATGTGGCTGGTCGCCCTTTGAGGGCCGGACCTTTGCTTCACGGGTCACCCACACGTTCGTTAATGGTCATTTGGTATATAAGCAAGGCCAGGTACGCGGTGAAGCAGGCGGCCAACGCTTAATGTTTCAGCGACCATGAAACCTCTGTTCCTCTTAGGCCTCCTCTTGACCTTGGGGTGCAGCTCTCCCAGTTCTCAAGAAGCGGTGAATCCCATGGAGGCACCTGAAGATTTATTACCCGAAGCCACCTTCGTGCGCCTGTTGTACGAAATGAACTTGCTCGAAGGAGCTCGCACAGGAAATACGCTACTCGGTGATTCGATCCCCCTTTCTGATTATTACCTCAGCTTGTACCAGGAATTTGGAGTGAACCCCATCCAAGTGCAGCAAAGCTTCGCCTACTATCATGGCAATGCTGAGCAAATGGCTATCTATTATCAGTGGATTATTGATAGCCTTCGAGGGGACGTCCAAACCCTCAGTGTCCCACGAGACGAAGAGGATGAGGACTGATCTCTTTCCATTCATCTCCGAGACCTTTGAGGACGTCGCCTTGCGTCTATTTCGATATCAGGCGCAGCACAACCCAGTCTATGGGACCTGGCTTCAACACCTAGGGATGGATCTTGCCCGGCAGGAGGCAGTTACTTCGCTGATGGATGTCCCCTTCTTGCCGATTGAGACCTTCAAAACACACGAGGTAAAAACGGGTACGTTTGAGCCAGGGGCCATCTATACATCCAGTGGTACCACCGGTCAAACGCCTTCTCGTCACTTGGTCGCTCATCCCGAGGCCTACCTCAAGAATGCACAGGCCTGCTTTGAACATTTTTATGGCCCGGTAGATCAGTATGCCTGGCTCTGCTTGCTTCCGAGTTACATGGAGCGCGAGGGGTCCTCGCTGATCGCCATGGCGGAGCATTTTGTCAAGCAATCCCCCGTGGAGGAAAGTGGATTTTTTCTACACGGGTTGGATGAGCTGCGCTACCGACTTGAAACGCTAGAGCTCAATGGGGTACCGACCATCATCCTAGGCGTCACCTTCGCCCTTTTAGATTGGGCAGAAAGCTTGGAAAAGCCCCTGTCCCTCAAGTCTACGCTCATCATGGAAACGGGGGGCATGAAGGGCCGACGGGTCGAACCCGTTCGCGAAGAGGTGCACGCAACGCTCCAAGCGGCCTTTGGCCTCGAGTGCATCCACTCGGAATATGGCATGACAGAACTCCTCTCCCAGGCCTATAGTTTTGGCTTGGGTCGCTATGTTCCTCCACCTCAGTTGCGAATCCTTCCGCGCAGCCCAGAAAACCCCTTGGATTGGGCGCCCCTCGGATCGCATGCCGCTTTGAATTGTGTGGATTTGGCCAATGCGGAATCTTGCGCATTCATCGCCACGGCGGATCTTGGCAAGGTCTTTGAAAATGGAACCTTTGAAGTCTTAGGCCGAATGGAGGGATCTGACCTCCGAGGCTGCTCGCTTCTCACGGTTTAACCATTAAAACCCTTGTGCTATGCGCCTTATCCTTGCTACCTTGCTTGGACTTGGAATGAGTTTTCAAGCCATCGCGGATCATCATCCCTATCGTCCTAAAGCCCATCGAAGCCCCTATGGAACATCTTACTACGCCCCCGTCTACTCAGCAACCTACCGCCCCGGCATCGTGGTGGTGGACCGCAGCCCTTATTCTTCTCGGGTTTCCTATGTCCGCCCAGTGGGTGCACGAATGGACTCGTATTACCGTGGACGGTCAAACCGCGTTTACGTTGTCCGACAGCAGCGCCGTTCACGCCGAGCGTGCCGCTAAAGGCTACCATATTCAAAAACGTGTTTGGGTAGAAAAATCCGCCGTAAGCCAGAGTGAACTCGCTGCGCAATCCACATTATATACTGCCCAAGGCAAAGCCATGGGGCAGACACTCATCCCATTAACTCTGCTTGACCAAGGGGTCCCCAGTGATCGTCGGATGGCCAAAAAATATGTGACAGGCCTGATTCAAGGGGAGGTGAACTCCTCTGCCTTTATTAGCAATTCATGGCCAGAAAGGAGCCTGGTTGAATTTCTCACTGAAAAGCGAGTTGGGCCATTTTGGGATAATTTCTCGGCCTACCTAGATGCCTTCGGTTTTGAGAAAGTCAAACCCCAGCCCGAAGATCTTTCCGATGCAGGCATTGACACCTGGGTCTTGCGTTACGCCGATGCAAGAAACCAAGATGAGCAGCGCTTCCGCATGATCATTTTTACCCGAGGCGAAGTGGGTATTCAATGTGTGCTAACGCATGAAGAGACCTTAGATCTCCCGAAGATCAAACTCTTCGAGGAAAAAGCCTATGGTCAGCTTCATCACCTCTCAAAGCCTACGACGACACAATCTAGCGGCTATGAATACGCGGCTTACGCATTCATCCCCTTGGAAGATTGAGTGCACAGGTTCACATGCTGACTTTAGTCGTCCCAGACTATGATGACGCCATTGCGCACTACGTGGGGGACTGGGGCTTTGAACTCTTGGAAGATCGCTCACTCAGTCCCGAAAAGCGCTGGGTACGGGTTGCCCCCAAGGGATCCCCTACGGGTTTTTTACTTGCCAAAGCGGCCAATCCCGATCAAGTACGTGCCATTGGGTATCAAACTGGCGGACGTGTATTCCTCTTTTTGCATGTGGACAACCTCCATGAATTGGTCGCGCAATGGACCCACGCGGGGATGCACATTGAAGGCCCGATTCGCACGGAGGACTATGGTTTCGTGTGCGTCGTGCAGGATCGCTATGGCAATCGCTGGGATGTGATTCAACCCGCCTAAGGTTTAGGCGACGACAATCAGGGCGTAATTTTTCTTGCCTTTTTGAGCGAGTAAGTAGCCGTCGGCAAGCAGATCCGATAGCTGCACTTGATAGTCGGCATCCACCTTGGTCTTATTGAGCGACACCCCGCCCGCTGCCATGAGTTTTTTGGCTTCTCCGCGTGAGGCAAATAAGGCGGTGTCCGCACAAATCACATCCAAAATGGGGATTCCCGCGGCGAGGTCGGCCTTTGAAATGGTCATTTGAGGCACCCCTTCAAAAACATCCAACAAAGTCTTCGAATCCAAGGCACGCAAAGACTCTGCCGTGGATTGTCCAAACAAGATTTGACTTGCAGCCATCGCCTTTTCTACCTCTTCGACCGAGTGAACCCGCGCCGTGATGTCCTCAGCTAGGGCTTTTTGAAGAATTCGCAGGTGGGGCGCTTCCGCATGCTGTGCCTCTAACGCTTCAATTTCTTCGCGGCTTTTCGTGGTGAAAATGCGGATGTAATTGCCTGCATCTTCATCGGCAGCATTGAGCCAAAACTGATAAAACTGATACGGGCTCGTTCGGTTGGGGTCTAGCCAAATATTGCCCCCTTCTGTTTTACCGAATTTGGTGCCATCGGCTTTTTTAATCAAAGGGGTGGTCAGCGCAAAGGCTTCGCCTCCACCCATTCGACGGATCAGTTCAGTTCCCGTGGTGATGTTGCCCCATTGATCGCTACCGCCCATTTGGAGGCGTATTCCTTCATTCTTCCATAGATGGAAGAAATCATAGCCCTGAATAAGCTGGTAACTGAATTCCGTGAAACTAATTCCAGATTCCTGTCGGCTTTTGACCGAATCCTTGGCCAACATGTAATTCACCGTAATGTGCTTGCCTACCTCCCGGATGAAATCCAAGAATCCAAAATCCTTGAACCAATCATAGTTATTAACGAGCTGCGCTCCTTGAGGACCATCAAAGTCCAAAAACTTCATCAGTTGTTTTTTCTGCCCTTCGAGGTTTTTCTGAAGGCTCTCTGCATCCAGCAGTGAGCGCTCGGCCGCCTTGAACGAGGGGTCACCTACCATGCCTGTCGCGCCGCCAACTAGGGCGTAAGGCTGATGGCCCGCGCGCTGAAAATGCACCAACATCATCACCTGAACGAGGTTACCCACGCCCAAAGAATCTGCGGTCGGATCAAAACCGATATACGCTTTCTGGGGGCCAGAGGCCAAAAACTCTTCGGTGCCCGGCATGCTATCATGCAGCATCCGGCGCCAACGCAATTCTTCAACAAAGGAGGTGCTCATGCCACAAAGGTATAGTGCATCCGCATGAGGCGGGCCCTACATTTGCTCCATGCTCGTTGTTTCAGGTGCTTCCGGGATGCTAGGCTCCCAAATTGTGCTCCATGCGCTACTCGCAGGGGGGCGCTCGGTACGTGGACTTTACCGACGGCCGGAATCGCTTCGGGCGGTACAGCAATCCTGGGCCGCTCAAGGTCATGCAGAGCTGTATACCCAAGTAGATTGGCATCAGGTTGACTTGGAGGATGCTTTGGCGGTACAGGAGGCCCTCCACGGGGCCGATAGCGTCATTCATGCGGCTGCCATCGTTTCCTTTCGCAAAAAAGAAGAGCCAATGATGCGCCGTTTAAATCCACAGATTTCGGAAAATATCTGGTTAGCCGCCCTGGATGAGGGTGTCCGTCACGCCATGCATATTAGCTCCGTAGCCACGCTCTCCGCGGATCCGAAAGAGCCCTTTATTTCCGAATCTAGCGAGCAAAAACGTGCTTCCCTAAATGCCTATGGCCAATCCAAGTACGATGCCGAAATGGTGGCATGGCGCTATGCTGCGGAAGGACTTTCTATGACCGTTGTGCATCCTACGGTGATTGTGGGTCCTTCGGCATGGAGCGATGGCAGCAGCCTGTTCCCAAAGACACTAGCGAAAGGATTACCCCTGGTTTCTGGTGGCTCCACGGGTTGGGTGGATGTTCGAGACGTAGCACAGTTTTGCGTGGAACACCTCTACCAAGAAAGGAAACAAGAACGTTACCTGTTAAACGGAGTCAACCGCTCTTTTCATGACGTATTTAGAGATCTTGCTCTAGATCTTGGTGCGCGTCCCCCTCGGTGGATCGCCCCCGCAGCATTGCTTGCTATCGCTTGGCGCGTGGAACGATTGCGCGAACTGCTCTTTGGAAGGAAACCGAGTCTTACCGAAGATTCCGTCCGTGCCGCCTGCGCTCACACCGAATATCATGTAGGAAAGGCCAAGGCCCTAGGTTTTGCCTTTCGCCCTTGGGAAGAAACTAGCCGATGGGTCGCTGAGATGCACCTACAAATTCATGGATAAATCCCTTCCCTGGAAGCATTATTCCTCTTGGATGCCTCCGGAAGAATCTGATGCCCTCCTGCGTCAGGCCCTTGATCGTTGGCCTTGGGAACAAGGGAAAGTTCAACTTTTTGGCACATGGCACCCAGAGCCCCGATGGAGCTTTTTTCAGGCGGACCCGGGACTGATGTATCGGTATGCCGGAAGGACACTTGTTGCAGACGGTTGGCTCCCTGAATTGCACGCCCTTCGGCAACGCATCGAACACGAACTCGGCATTCCCTTTAATTCTGTCTTAGTTAATGGTTACCGGCATGGAGCGGACTATATGGGGTATCATCGGGACAATGAAATGGAACTTGGCCCAAATCCTCATGTAGCTAGCCTGAGTCTCGGAGCTACGCGGGACTTCCTTTTACGTCGGCTTGCTCCGCCCAAAGACCGCCATGTGCTGAGTCTTCAATCCGGTGATTTACTCTGGATGCAAGCTCCTTGCCAGCACGCATTTGAACACGCCTTGCCTAAGAGGCTTCGCGTCAAAACCTTCCGAATTAATCTCACTTTTAGGCAGATTCAAGGCAGAGATTAGTGATTTCTTGGCGCATTAACGGTCAAATTGCGACCTTTATACCTCATGTACCGGCCTTTTAGTACCCTCTGTATTTTGGCGCTCTCTGTACTTTCCGCTTGTCAATCCGGTAAAGTTGAAACAGAAGAGGCGGAAAAAACCTTTACATGGAATGACCCCTCCTTTCCGGTTTCCTACCCGGGCCCCTATGGGGATGCAGATAGCATCAGAATCCAGCAGTCCATCAAATCCATCGAACACTTGGCTAATGGACGGCCTGAGCGTGTACTTTTCCCGCTAAGTGATAGTATCAAGATCAGCCTGGTCAATAGTCCTATTGAGGTGATCAGTGCGCAAGAGTTTATTCCCTACTTCAAGCGCCGTCACCAAAGCTTCAAATCCGTTCGATACGAAGCATTTAACAATCGCTCCGTCAAGAATATTCCATTTGATACGGAAGTCTTTTTCAATTTTGGCCGATGGGAGTATACCCTAGCGGACGGAAGTATAGATGAACGCTACAGTACCTTCCTTATAGCCCTCGACCAAAACGGCAAACTCAACGCGGTCACTGAATGGTCCTTGTGCTGGCCAAAAAATTCTACCTTGACTTTCACGCCGAATCCAAACCCTAGTCATTTTCACTACTATTCCAAATCCACCATAGGTGTGCGTGAATTCGCCGTGCGCGCCTCCTCCACCATTCAAGCCCTTTTTGGTCAGGATACATCGGGCATTAAGACCTACTTAGCCGACAGTTTGAACTATACCCCTTCTTGTGGACTCAATACGTGGCTTAGTAAAGAAGATTTAGCCCGGAGTCTCTTAGATAACGATCCTTTTTCGGGCATTGACCCCATTTCCGTCATTCCTTTCTACCAATACCGCCAAAACGATCACATCGTGCTTATTTTCAATTATGAAAGTTTCTTAGAAAACGGAAAGCTCGAACGCTTTTCCTATTTACGCACCTTCATTTTTGATGCATCAGGTATGGTCAAGAACATACTGATTCAACGGCGCCGAGTCCCGAATTCCGTCAATTGGAATTGGCAAGACGCCCGACGTTAGCCTATTAAATATGAGCAACCATATCGTCCACCATTCGGTCAAGGGTATAGGACGGTTGCCAGCCCCAGTCTTCGCGAGCCTTTCCATCGTCCATTCGTTGTGGCCAACTTGAGGCAATCGCCTGACGAAAATCCGGCGCATAGGTCATCGCCAAATCAGGATAATGTCGTCGCATAGACTCGGCCAATTCCGCCGGAGTAAAATCTACCCCGGACACATTATAGCTGCTCCGAATCTTGATTTGATCCACCGGAGCCTCCATAAGGCTCAATGTAGCGCGAATCGCATCCTCCATGTGCATCATGGGGAGGCGGGTGTTCGCGGCTAAAAAGGACGTATAAGCGCCTTCTCTTCGAGCCGCATGAAAAATATCAATGGCATAGTCTGTGGTTCCTCCGCCTGGTAGTGTTTTCCAAGATATCAACCCCGGATAACGAATGCTGCGCACATCTACCCCATACTTGTCATGGTAGTACTGACACCAAAGTTCTCCTGCTAGTTTGGAGATTCCGTAGACCGTCGTGGGATCCATCGGGCTGTATTGTGGCGTATCTACAGCGGGCGTATTTGGTCCAAAAGCAGCAATCGAACTCGGCCAAAAAACGCGCTTAAGGTGGCCTTCCTTGGCCAAGTTCAGGACATGAAAAAGGGTCATCATATTCAGCTCCCAGGCCTTTTCTGGCATTTTTTCTCCGGTAGCGCTCAGCATGGCCACCAAATGATATACCTGCGTAATCTCGTGCGTTTGCACCAAGTCCCGCAATGCGGCTTCATCCATGGCATTCAAGGCGAAGCAAGGCTCCTCTAAGGCTTCCGCGCGGAGGTCGGTTGCAATTACATTTTCCTGACCCATTCGCGCTCGCAATGCCGCCACTAATTCTGTTCCAATTTGCCCAGCTGCGCCAAGCACTAATGCCTTTTCCATGAAGCAAATGTATCGACCAAGTACCTGACGAAAATCAGCTTTCGTTTAAGTTCCTTTTGGCAACTTTGTCTTCCCTCCACCCGTAGGGTGGGTATCTTACCTTTGTCCTATGCCTCCCAAAATGCCCAAACCCGTTCTGTACAATAAGTACGATCGAGAAACGCTCATGCAGCGTTTGGCGCAAGAGCCTTTTGAGCGTCGAACCATCTCTTTTTATCGCTACGTGCACTTAGAAGACCCTCAATCGGTTCGAGATCAGCTCTTTTTGGAATGGGATGTCTTTCAATGTTTCGGACGCATCTATGTGGCTCAGGAAGGCATCAATGCCCAAATGTCCGTACCTGAGCCTCATTGGGATGCCTTTGTAGCCTCCCTCTATGCCTGGGACGCCTTCCGAGACGTCCCCTTTAAAATTGCCGTGGAGGACGATGGAAAGTCCTTTTTTAAGTTGACCATCAAGGTTCGGCATCAAATTGTCGCCGACGGGCTTTCCATGGAAGATTATGACGTCACGAACGTCGGAAGGCACCTAAGTGCTGCGGAATGGAACGCGCTTATGGACTCTGGCGAAGCCATCGTTGTAGACATGCGCAACCACTATGAATCCGAAATTGGGCATTTCGAAGGGGCGATCCTCCCGGAAGCCGAAACGTTTCGCGAGGAGTTACCTGAGGTTTTGAACAAACTCAAAGGCAAAGAAGATCAGCCTCTTTTACTGTATTGTACCGGAGGGATTCGATGTGAAAAAACATCTGCCTATCTCAAGCATCACGGCTTCCAAAATGTCAACCAACTCCATGGAGGCATTATCGACTATGCCCGGCAGATTCAGGAACAAAAGCTTCCGAACAAGTTTCGGGGCAAGAATTTTGTTTTTGATGAACGCCTCGGGGAGCACATCTCAGATGAAGTGATTGCCCAGTGTCATCAGTGTGGAGAACCTGCCGACAACCACGTAAATTGCGCTAATAAAGCGTGTAATCTTTTGTTTATTCAATGTTCGGCCTGCCAGTCAGCTCGTGAGCAGACCTGCAGTCCAGAATGCCAAGAGATCATTCATTTATCGGAAGAAGAACAAGCAAAGATTCGCCAAAGCGAAGGGCGCAGCCGCCATGCCAAGCGTTTTAATCGAGCTAAAACCGAATAATACCGAAGACCTATGGCCTATTACCATCAACTCGGATCCGTTCCCCCAAAGCGTCACACCATCCATGAAAAGCCCGATGGGGGTTTGTATTATGAGCAACTTTTTGGCACCGAAGGGTTCCATGGCGTGAGCTCACTGCTCTACCACAGCCATCGTCCAACCATGGTCAGCCACATAGGTGAGGCCATTGACTTGCGTCCAAGTGCCGCCGTCGATAAAAACATCCACTCGCGCATGCTGCAGGGGTTTAAAGCAAAACCAACGGATGACTTCTTACTGGCGCGAACAACCGTTTTGTTCAATAATGACGTTCAAATCGATGTCGCGGCACCACGCATCGGAATCCAAGATTATTTCTATAAAAACGCAGATTCCGACGAACTCCTTTTCATTCACCAAGGAAGCGGTGTACTTCGCTCCATGTTTGGTGAACTTCGGTTCGAATATGCCGACTATATCGTCATCCCACGTGGAACGATTTACCAAATACATTTTGACGGGCCGGACAATCGTGTTTTGATGGTTGAGAGTCATTCTCCCGTGATTTCCCCAAAGCGCTATCGAAACGAGTTTGGCCAGATGCTTGAGCACTCACCCTTTTGTGAGCGAGATTTTCGATTGCCCACCTACGTCGCTCCCATCGACGCCCGAGGGGAATTCCTGATAAAAATCAAGAAAGAAGGGGTCCTCCATCACGTCACCTACAGTTCGCATCCTTTTGACGTCGTAGGATGGGATGGCTACTGTTATCCGTATATCTTTTCGGCGTTGAACTTCGAACCTATAACCGGACGGGTCCATCAGCCACCCCCCGTGCATCAGACCTTTGAGGCCCACAACTTCGTTGTCTGCACTTTTGCACCTCGGATGTACGATTACCATCCCAAGTCCATTCCCGCCCCCTACAATCACAGCAACATCGACTCCGATGAAGTGCTTTATTATGTAGATGGCGATTTCATGTCCCGCAATCATGTGGAAAAGGGCTTCATTAGCCTCCACCCCGGTGGAATTCCTCATGGACCTCATCCCGGCGCATATGAGCGAAGTATTGGCCAAAAAGAGACAGCTGAACTTGCTGTGATGGTAGACACCTTCCGCCCGCTCAAAGTAACCCAAGCTGCTTTGGACATGGAATTGGATGATTACTGGAACTCCTGGAACGAATAACCCCTATACCCCGCCATTATGCAAACGGACTCAACCTCCCTCAAGCTCCCTATTGAAAACCCCGAAGCAGAGGATTTTCTTCCCTTAAATGGGACTGACCACGTCGAATTCTACGTGGGCAATGCCAAGCAATCCGCGCATTTCTTCAAAACAGCCTTTGGATTTCAAGACCACGCCTATGCGGGGCTAGAAACTGGCATGAAGGATCGCACCTCCTATGTGTTGAAGCAGGATAAGATTCTCCTCGTTCTCACCTCCCCTTTAACCGCTGAGAGCCCAATCAATGACCACATTGTCCTCCACGGCGATGGCGTCAAGAATGTGGCCATTTGGGTCGATGATGCGACTAAGAGCTGGGAAACGACCACCTCTCGTGGGGCAGAGTCCGCCTTTGAGCCCTACACCAAAGAAGATGCCTTCGGCAAAGTGACCATGAGTGGGATTAAAGCCTATGGGGATACTGTGCATGTTTTTGTTGAGCGCCACGGCTATGAGGGGGTTTTCCTTCCTGGATATCAGCCTTGGGATAGTGGATTCCACCCTAGCCCGACGGGGTTAAAATTCATTGACCATATGGTCGGTAATGTAGGTTGGAATGAGATGAACACTTGGGTCAACTACTACAAACAGATCATGGGCTTTGCCCAATTGGTTTCCTTTGATGACAAGGATATTTCTACCGAGTATACGGCATTGATGTCCAAAGTCATGACCAATGGCAATGGCCGGATTAAGTTCCCCATTAACGAACCCGCAGAAGGCCGAAAGAAGTCACAAATTGAAGAGTACATTGATTTCTACAATGGTCCTGGTGTGCAACATCTAGCCTTGGCTACCGATGATATCATTTATACGGTAACCGAGCTGCGTTCCCGCGGCGTCCAATTTCTGGAAGTACCTAAGAGCTACTATGACGATGTCCTTGACCGGGTAGGGAAAATTGATGAGGACTTGAGCCCATTGAGCAAGCTCGGCATTCTCATTGACCGGGACGAAGAAGGCTACCTATTGCAGCTCTTCACTAAACCGCTTATGGATCGTCCCACGGTCTTTTTCGAAATCATCCAACGCAAGGGGGCCAAGTCCTTTGGCAAAGGAAACTTCAAGGCGCTTTTTGAAGCCATTGAACGCGAGCAAGAACGCCGCGGCACCTTGTAAGCTCGCTCCGCGAGCCAAAAAAAGGAAGGGCGCCCCTCGCGGGGCGCCCTTTTCATTTCATCCATTTTCGGACCGTGGTATTAGCTTACCATCTGTGCCGCTTCCTCGTAGCGTTTGATCAGTTCAACCTGATCATACTCTTCTTGAGTCATGGGTTTGTTGTTGTACTCATATTGCATAACCATGCGGACGAGCATTTGGTAGAACTGCAAATCCGTCTGGACTTCATTGGTAATGGCGCGCTTATCGCTTCCACGGAACTGCGCGTAATAGCGAAGTTCTTCATCCAAGCTCGCGGCAAAGCCTTCAACCAATTCGCGGGCACGCTCTTGCGCACCTGCCACATAGAATCCCTCTACCATACTGAGCATGAAATAGTCATACCCGAGTTTTTCGACTGGCATTTTTGACATGGCATAGTTCAGCACTTCCACCGCTTTCTCTTTCTCGCCACGACGCGCTAATTCGGCGCCAAGGCGTCCATAATTGATGCGCAAATTGAACGTGGAGCGACGAACGGTTTCATCCAAGAATACGCCGGGCTTTTCCATATTGCCGAAATTGAACTTAGCCGGATCATCGGTAGGATTGTACATCATCGCATACATTTTGTCCGCATCTACAGAGCCAAAATCATAGGCATTGCCCGGGGTCTCTGTGACTACCGGGACAAATCGGTAGGCCAATCCTTCGAGTCGGAAATACTTCTGCAACCAGAAAAAAGAGCTTGCGCTACTTCCCACCGTCGTAGAGAAGTAAATCGGACGACTCCAATCATTATTGGCAATCAGATCTATCAAAACCAAATCGCGCTTAGAAATGACATTGCCATTCCAGTCCCAATCAATGTAGTCGACCACGCGGGTGCTATCCGAAGCGGGAACGACTTGATGGGCCATGACCGCATCCTTGTCCACCGGAACACGGAACTTCTTCATCGGGAAGTACTGCAATTTCTTTGGGCTCTTTGTGTTTGGGAATGCGGTAAAGAAGACCGCGTCGTCGTTGCGAAGGGCGTAATTAATGAAGTCCTTGGCATACCAGCGACCATCCAATTTCAAATCTTGGAAATACAATACGTCGCGTGTTCCTTGCACATAATCCTTCTTTTCCAAGGAGATGGGCACAGGGTCCCCATCGTAAAACTTGCGCTTCATCATGTCAATGTACCAATCCGTGTTGAGCAAGGAGAGATTGACAATGCGTACGTCCGTGCGATAGCCTTCAACCTCTTGCACATACCATAAGGGGAAGGTGTCATTATCCCCGTTGGTAAAGAGGATGGAGTTTGGCTCGCAACTATCCAAGTACATCTTAGCGATTTCGCGCGCCGTGTAACGGTCGCTCCGGTCATGGTCGTCCCAGTTCTCCGCGGCCATCAAGGTGGGAATACCCAGCATCGCCACAGTCAGGGCGCCCGCCGTCATCGTATTGCGGTATTTCCCCATCCATTCGTACAGGGCGATGACTCCAAGGCCAATCCATATCGCAAAGACATAGAAGGAGCCTACAAAAGCATAGTCACGTTCGCGGGGCTCAAAGGGCTTGTGGTTCGTGTAAACAACAATTGCTAACCCGGTGAAAAGAAAGAGTAAGGTAACTACCCAAGCATTGCGTTGGTCCTTTTTGGCCTGATACACCAGACCGAGCAAACCTAGAATTAGCGGCAAGGCAAAGTAGACATTCCGCGAAGGATTTTGACTAAAGTGTGCGGGTAAATTGTCTTGTGGCCCAAGGCGCATCTCGTCGATGAAAGCAATTCCTGTAATCCAGTTGCCCTTCGTGAGCTCATAGCGGTTTTGGTCATCGTTCTGACGTCCTGCGAAGTTCCACATGAAGTAACGGAACCACATTTGGCCCACCTGGTAGTCCATGAAAAACTTGAAGTGGTCGCTGAACTTCAGCTTATCTGTGGGCTTCACTCCCATCAGCTTTTGATAATTCTCTACGTGATCGCCCTGATCACTCCACATTCTAGGGAAGAAGCCAACATCACTCTTGGCATAGTTCGGCTTAGATGATTTGCCATCGTTGGTGACTTCATACTTGCCTGACTCTTCACTGTATTGATATGCCGGGCTACCATCCACATAGGGCTGAGAATTGTCTAACTGGCTATTAAAACTTTGGCCATACAGGACGGGCCAATCCCCATATTGGTCCCGCTTGTAGTAGGACAAAAGGGACATAGCATCTTCGGGGTTGTTCTCGTCAATGGGGGTATTGGCGTTGGAGCGAATGGCTAGCACTACAAAGCTTGAGTAGCCGATTAACAAGAATACCACGGCCAAGATTCCTTGAGCAAGGAGGGGGCGGCTGTTCTTCTTGGCCCAATGAATTCCGAAGTATACTCCACCAATGATCAGGAGTAGGGCAAAGAGGGAGCCACTGTTCTTGGGCAAGCCAATGCTGTTTACTGCGGTGATTTCCAGCCATCCGAAAAGCGAAAGAATGAATGGGATAATGATGGCAAAGACCAAGGCCAGGACACCAATAGAGGCTCCATTCGCTAGGATCCACGACTTCCATGTCACATTTGGATACTTCTTGTAGAAGTAGATCATCACGACCGATGGAATGGTCAAGAACACGAGGATGTGAATGCCCACGGACAAGCCGGTTAAATAGGCAATCAAAAGCAACCAACGGTTGGCATAGGGGTCATCCTCAACCGCGGCTTCCCATTTGAGCACGGCCCAAAAAGCGATGGCGGTAAAGCAAGAAGACATGGCGTAGACTTCGCCCTCCACGGCAGAGAACCAAAAAGAATCACTGAAGGTGAACGCTAAGGCACCTACGGCTCCTGCGCCCAGTAAAACAATCTCTTGTCCCTTGCTCAAGGTGTCCACACTGAACAACTTGCGTCCAAAAGCCACAATCGTCCAAAACAAGAAAGGAATGGTGAATGCGCTCGAAAGGCCCGATGCCAAATTCACATAAAAAGCCTGACGCTCTACATCACCAAGGGCCAATTGTGAAAGCACATTGGCAATCAGCTGAAACACGGGGGCACCCGGGGGGTGGCCTACTTGAAGCTTGACCGAAGTTGCAATGTATTCACCACAATCCCAGAAACTTACAGTTGGTTCTAGGGTAGAAACATAGGTGAACAGGGCAATCGCAAAGGTGAGCCAACCACCGAGGTTGTTGAGCTGCTTAAAGGAGAGGTTCATACGTAGCCGTTTTATAGAGGAACGAAGATACCCAATCCACCTTGGCTATCATGCATATTCCGGGCTAAAAGTCACGCTCCATGAGCGAGCACTGAGTGGTTTTGCGCTGAACTAAAGGGAAAAGGCGTTTTAGACCCCCTAGGGTCCTTAGCCCATATCGACTCCCAACTTCTTGCCGATGAGTCGATGCAACTTCGCCTGCAAACTGGGATGCTGAATGTCTGCCACGGCGTCATGGGCAAAGGCCAACATCAAGAGAGCTTGGGCCTCTTTGCGCTGAATTCCACGAGCGCGCAAATAGAACAAGGCATCTTCATCCAATTGACCCACCGTACAGCCATGGGAACACTTGACATCGTCGGCAAAAATTTCTAACTGCGGCTTGGTATCAATGCTCGCCTTTTCACTCAAAATGAGGTTGTCGTTTTCTTGGAACGCCAAGGTTTTCTGTGCATCGAGGTGCACATGGATTTGGCCATTGAAAACCCCATTGGATTGACCATCAAAAATCCCTTTGTAATTCTCCCGGCTCACACAATGAGGGGCCAAATGATCCACCCGGGTGTGATGATCGACTAATTGCTGTCCATCCGCCAAGGATAGACCAAACATTCGGGCTTCCGCGCCAGGCTCCACGAGTTTAAAGTCCAAGTTGTTTCGGAGGAACTTCCCGTCCGTGCTTATCGTATGCACCGTCGCATGGCTATCGCGCTTTTGCTCAATGACACTATGTTGGGTTAGGGCAGCGGAAGGGCTATCATGCTGAAGTTTCACCCAATGCATGTGGGCATTGGCCCCCATGAAAACCTCGTCTACCGCATTGGTCCACGTTTCGGCTTCAGTCAATGATTGATGACGCTCGATAATTTCTGCCTTGGCTCCGTCTCCCAAGACAATAAGGCTTCGCGTTTGGGTGAATACGGGCTGTTCTCCCGTAGTGAAGTACAAGGCCTGAATGGGTTTATCCAAGGTCACTCCCGCAGGAACGTTCACATAGAGGCCGTCCCATGCCAACGCCGTATTCAATTGGACGGTGGCGCCCAATCCTTCGGTCAATCGACCAAAATGTGGTTCAACTTGATCCGCGTATTTCTTCCACGCGCTTCCGAGGGTGCATACGTCAAATCCCTGATGGGTTGTTTCAGAAAGCCATGACGAATAGCGTCCATTGATGAAGACCACGCGGTAGCAATCAATGTCGTTGACTAAAAATCGCTTGATGTCCTTGAACTCCAAGGTCTCTGATTCATCGGCTTCGCTAAAGGGAGAGCTCAGGGCGTATTCCGCTTTGAGGATTTTTTTTAACGAGGTGTACTTCCAGTCTTCATGGCGGACGGTTGGGAAGCCCTCCGATTCAAAGCGCTCCATCGCAGCGCGACGGCGCTCTGTCACCGCAGAACTGGACATCGCCGCGTACTGCGATTCGTGCAGCCAATACGAGGCAGCTAGGCGATCCTTCATGCCTGTTCCTTTTTGATCCAATCGTATCCGCGCTCCTCCAATTCTAAAGCCAAGTTCTTATCGCCCGACTTGACAATTTTCCCTTGGAAAAGGACGTGTACATGGTCTGGAATGATGTAATCGAGCAAGCGCTGATAATGCGTAATCACCATGAAGGCATTTTCAGACGAACGCAAAGCATTCACGCCGTTGGCAACAATACGCAAGGCATCAATGTCGAGGCCCGAATCCGTTTCGTCCAAAATGGCCAACTTGGGCTCAAGCATCGCCATTTGAAAAATCTCATTGCGCTTCTTTTCTCCACCCGAAAATCCCTCGTTCAGCGAGCGACTCAAAAACCCCTTATCCATCTCGAGTAAGTCCATCTTTTCACGCATTTTCTTCAGCATGGAGGATGCGTCCAGTGGCTCTTCGCCACGGGCTTTTTTACTCTCATTCAAGGCGGTCTTGATGAAGTTAGAAACGGTAACACCAGGAATCTCTACAGGGTACTGGAAGCTCAAAAACAAACCCAAGTGAGCGCGCTCTTCGGGGGCGAGTTCTAAAATACTCTCTCCTTGAAAGAGGATGTCTCCTTCGGTGATTTCGTAGTCTTCACGGCCGGCAATGACATTCGACAAAGTGGATTTTCCCGAGCCATTTGGGCCCATGATGGCGTGCACTTCACCGGCTCCTATGCGAAGGTTGATTCCCTTCAAAATAGGTTGGCCGTCTACGCTAGCGTGTAAATTGACAATTTCAATCATGACTTTTTGGGCTTAACCGACCGAGCCTTCTAGGCTAATGGCCAATAATTTTTGTGCCTCTACCGCAAATTCCATAGGAAGTTGGTTGAGGACGTCTTTGCAATAGCCGTTCACGATCAGAGCAATGGCTTCTTCCATGCCCAAACCGCGTTGTTGGCAGTAAAATATTTGATCTTCTCCAATCTTGCTTGTGGTCGCTTCATGCTCCATGCGCGCAGTCGGATGCTTGACCTCGATATACGGGAAAGTGTGCGCGCCGCAGCGATCGCCCATGAGCAGCGAGTCGCACTGGCTGAAGTTTCGTGCATTCACTGCACGAGGACCCATGCGCACCAATCCTCGATAGCTATTGTGGCTCTGCCCCGCACTAATGCCCTTGCTGACAATCGTAGACTTCGTGTTTTTGCCCAAGTGGATCATCTTGGTGCCGGTGTCTGCCTGTTGGAAGTGATTGGTCACGGCGACCGAATAGAATTCGCCCACACTATTGTCCCCTTTTAGGATGCAGCTAGGGTATTTCCAGGTCACCGCCGAACCTGTTTCCACTTGGGTCCAACTGATTTTAGCGTTGCGCTCGCAGATGCCCCGCTTGGTCACAAAATTGAAGACACCCCCTTTGCCCTCAGCGTCTCCTGGGAACCAGTTTTGGACTGTGGAATACTTGATTTCCGCATCATCCATAGCCACGAGTTCTACGACCGCAGCGTGCAACTGATTTTCATCGCGCTGGGGAGCCGTACAACCTTCCAAGTAGCTCACGTAGCTGCTTTCGTCTGCCACCACCAAGGTGCGTTCAAATTGACCTGTGCCCGATTCATTGATCCGGAAGTAGGTACTCAGCTCCATGGGGCAGCGCACGCCTTTGGGAATGTAACAGAAGGATCCGTCCGTGAAGACTGCACTGTTTAGGGCCGCGTAAAAGTTGTCCGTCTTGGGAACCACGGTACCCAAGTATTTTTTCACCAGCTCCGGATGGTTCTGGATGGCCTCGCTCATGGAGCAAAAAATGATGCCCTTTTCAGCTAAGGTCTTTTTAAATGTCGTGGCCACCGAAACAGAGTCTACCACCACATCCATGGCCACGCCCGAAAGGCGCTTCTGCTCATCGAGGCTGATGCCCAATTTTTCGAAGGTCTTTAGCAGCTCTGGATCCAGCTCATCTAAGCTGTTAATTTGCTTCTTGACTGGGGCCGAATAATAGCTGATAGCCTGAAAGTCCGGTTTTTTATAATGCACGTTGGCCCATTCGGGTTCCTCCATGGTTAACCAGGTACGGTAGGCATCGAGACGCCATTCCGTCATCCATTCCGGCTCGTTTTTCTTCGCACTAATCACGCGGATTACCTCCTCGTTTAAGCCCGGAGGAACTTTGTCCGATTCTACCTCTGTATAAAAGCCATACTTATATTCAGAGCTCGTGACTTCGTTGAGAATTTGGTCTTGATCGCTCACAGAGAGAAGCTTTCGCCACAGCCGCAGGTGCGGGAAGCATTAGGATTATTAAACTCAAAGCCCTTGCCGTTCAGGCCTCCACTGTACTCGAGGGTGGTTCCGAGCAAATAGAGCAGGCTCTTCTTTTCCACGAGGATTTTGACGCCCTGGTCTTCAAAAAGCTGGTCGCCTTCCTCGGGAGCGTTTACAAAGCCCATGTCATAGCTCAAGCCGGAGCAACCTCCGGACTTGACGCCCACGCGGATGAAGGCATTAGCCACATCCTTGCCTTCCTCACTCATGAGGGAAGCAACTTTCTTAGCGGCTTCGGCAGATACGTTGATCATTTGGACTCATTCTAAATTGAGCGGCAAAGATACAACCCACCGAGGGCTTAATTAGTTCACCTCTTACTTCAGAAACCTAAGGATGGTCAGTCCGTTGGATGCGATGCGGTACGCTCCTAATTCATCAATGTCTTGTAGACCACGTGTATGGGGGAAGCCCTCGAGTGGCTTGGTTTCGAAAAGGACTTGCGTCCCGTTAAAGGTGTTCAGCCCATCCAACATACGGTCGAGGCCAAAGTACTGCGGATCAGCGTTTCGGTTCACCATCACCAAAAGGACTTCCTCGTCGTTGCTCCAAGAGTATGCGTAAACGTCGTTGTAGGGGGCCCACTGACGCAAGGATCCCGTTCCAATGACGGGGTGGGCTTTGCGCAGGTCGGCCAACGCACGCACAAAGGCCAGGGCCTCCGCTTCATCCGTAGTCAGACCCTCGCCCGTAAACGCATTTTTGGTATCGCCCGGCCAGCCGCCGTAGTGATCTTGGCGCATGGCGCCGTGGTCGTTTTCGGCCTTCATGAGCACTTCAGTGCCGTAATACAGGCAAGGAATGCCGCGCATGGTGTAGAGCATGGCTAAGCCCATTTTGTAGAGGTCCTTGTCCTCCTTCACCTTAGCGAAAAAGCGGCCCTCGTCGTGGTTGTCCAGGAACACGATGAAGTTCTCCGGCTCGCGGTAGAGATAGTCGGCTGCCAGATTGAGGTAGAAGTGATTCAGACCCCCGTTCCAGGTGGTGGGCTTTTCCAAGGCCTCCTTCCAGGCCTGGTACATCATAAAATCCGCAGCCCCGTCCAGCGTGGAGTGGCGGTCCAGGAAGTATTGCTGCGAATGCTCGTTGTGCACCCAGCTCTCCGAAAAAATGAAGAAGTCCGGATAGACGGCATGGATAGCAGTGGACCAATGGTCCAAGAAGTTTTGGTCGGGATAGATCCACGTGTCCACACGGAACGCGTCCACGCCGATGGATTCAATCCACCAAAGGGCATTTTGTAGCAGGTACTGCGCACAATGGCGGTCCCGCTGGTTCACATCCACCATGGACGATACAAACCATCCGTCCGTGAACTGTTGTTGGTCGCTTGGTGCCGCATAAGGGTCGTAAAGCGTGGCATAGCGATGGTTGGTGATCGTGGGCTGACCTACTTCGCCGTTTTTATCCGTTTCTGGACGGCCGGGCCAAGCATTGATCCAATTGGAATCGGGGGGATTTTGGTAAAAACGATGCGCCGTCCCGATGTGGTTGGGGACCATGTCCATGACCAGCTTCATGTCTTTGGCATGGAGGGCCTCCGCGTAGGCTTTGTACGCACGGTGTCCCCCAAAGCGCGGATCTACGCGGTAGTGGTCCGTGATGGCATAGCCGTGGTAGGAAGCACGCGGCATGTCGTTGACCAAAACAGGCATGGTCCAAACGGCCGTCGCCCCCAAAGAAGCGATGTAATCCAGGTGGGCCGTCAAGCCTTCGAGGTCACCTCCGTGGCGCTGGTAGCCTTCGCTGCGATCGAGGGTCTGCTCCTCCAGTTCACGCACTTGATCGTTCGCCAGGTTGCCGTTGGCAAATCGGTCGGGTGTGACCAGGTAGATGAAGTCCCGCGAATCCAAGCCCATGTGGCTGCGTCGGGAGGCGTCGCGCGCCTCTAAATGGTAATAATGGCTGTATTTGCGCCCCTTTTCAGTTTTCACGGTGAAGACCAGGGTTTGGGCCGGGGCACTAGGTTCAATGACCAAGGTGACGTAGTGGTAGGCCGAATTTTGGGCCGCTTCATCTTTTAGCATCCGAACCCCTTGGCCCTGGGTCAGGGTGACCGAGGCAATGGCCTCTTGGCGGAGGGTTTCTACCAAAAGCTCAACCGAATTCCCAGGCATGCCCACCCACCAATTGGGCGGATCCATTCGAACTGGCAATTCCTTCGTGCCAAAAGCGGAAAACGTAACGGTCATTATGGCCAGCGCCATGGCCCACATGCGCAATCTCTGTGTCATCATAGCTGTAAATGTAAGAAGGCCGGCGATGGCCGGCCTTCTCATTTTCCTTTTGGAGAAAGGATTAACGGCTAACCGCTACACGCTGGATAGACTTCTCGCCATCCACAACAACTTCAACAAGGTAGTTGCCATTAGCGACCAAGCTGCCATTTGCAGCATCCAAGTTCCAACGGATCTCGTTTTTACCCGCAAATACCGCAGCGTCAAAGCTGTTCACGCGCTGACCCAAAACGTTGAATACGTTGATCGTTGCGTTCGAAGTAGCCTTTGCTGTAAATGCGATAGCTACAGGACCGTTTGCAGGGTTAGGATAGACAGACAGGCCAGAAACTGCCGTCTCATCTAGGCCAATTGAAGCGCCACTTCCGTCACACTGGTAGCACGCGTCCCAGCAGTAACGCAAGACCGTACCGTTTGCAGAAGGAACTACGATTTCGCGGTTGATGTTACCTGAACCATCATCCACACCACAACCGTCCGAAGAGATCGTACACGCAGGGTCAGTTCCTTCGTTCATGCCCCAGTCACCATTGACAAATTTGTACAATGTGGTACCGCCAATTGCAGTAGAAGGGAAAGTCACGGTGATAGACCATACGCCGTTACCTAAATCTGTCATAGCAGAACCTGTGTCGGTAGGCGACCAATCAGCCATGGCCAAAGAGCCGTTGGTAGCTCCAGCCGTGGCGAAGTTGCCACCAACACGGAGACCATTTGCGGCAACTGAATTACCAGCACCAACATAGTCCGTTACATCTACTTGGAATGTAACATCTACTTGGCCATAGGCCATGATTGACGTCAAAGCCGCCAATCCAAGAGTAAGCATTTTTTTCATACTCGGTTTGTATTTAAAGATTAATGAAGAGATTAATAGCCTGGGTTTTGGACCAGGTTTTGGTTAGAAATAATGTCCGAAGATGGAATTGGATAGAGGTTGTAGTGTACCGGAGTGGCTGTACCAAATTGTTCGCCCCCTTTGAATGCCCAGAGGTAGCTGCCCCCTGAGAACTGGCCAAAGCGAACTAGATCCGTACGGCGATGTCCCTCGCTGTATAGTTCCCGCGCACGCTCATCGAGAATGGTTGGCAAATCCAAGCTAGTCACATTTTGGTCGCTGTTGCCATAGGCGCGTTCACGCACAAGGTTGAAGTAGCCCACGCCTTGCGACAAGTTGGTGCCCGTGCGAGCTGCACATTCAGCGTACATCAAGTACGCATCAGCTAGTCGAAATAGGGGAAAGTCAATATCTACAAACGTCACAGGATCAGACCCCGCAGAACCATCGCGATTTACATTTCGCCACTTGGTAATGCCAATTCCCTCTGTGAATGTGCCAACATTTGTAATGGTATCTTCCATCCCATCCAGCCATACTAAGCGGCGTGTATCCAATGTGTCTGGAAATTTGTCATACCATGATTTGGTCGCACGATTGCCTTGCCATCCAGAAGTGGTTCCAAAATATGCAGGGTCCATACTACCTCCCATGTGAGAATGCACTAAGAAGGTGGTGCCTCCCCAGGTGCGGGTATGTTGTCCATCAAACGTGGCGGCGAAAATGATTTCACTTGAACTATTGTTGTCCGCGAAGAAATTGTGCGCATAATTTGGCTCTAAGCTGTATCCTGCATCAATGATTGCCGCGCAATCAGCCAATGCATCGGCGTAGCGCTCCGTACCGGTGTACACTTCTGCATTCAAATACAATTTGGCACGCAGCGCATGCAAAGCGCCAACATCGGCACGGCCATAAGCCCCTGTGCGCGCGGCAACTAAAAGAGGTTCGATGGCTGCGAGTTCCGATTCGATATAAGTGAATAGATCCGCGCGTGAAATTTGCTCCGGATAATACACACCTGGACGATCACTTTCATCTACAAAGGGAACGTTACCAAAGAGGTCCAAAGCGTGATAATAGCTGAGGGCTCGGAGATAGCGGGCTTCAGCGCCCATGGCTTTGATCATCTCCAATTGCTCTGGTGTGAAGTCTTTTGTCACCAACCACTCATCCATGGTATAACGAATGAATTCATTGGCTAAGGCAATCTGGTAGTAAATCCGGTAGTACATCGCACTCACAAAGGAGGAATTATCATTCCATGTCATCGTATTGAGCTCAGGTACCCCTGGGTCATTCCAACCACAAATGGCCTCATCCGTAGGAAGCTCCTGCAAATTCCAATACACACGTACATACTGTGAGAAGCCCTCGTCAATGCCCCCAATGTCCGGCATGCCAGCAGGCCCTTGGTTGCCACTTACAGAAAGGCCAGCATACAATTTGGCCAACACATTGATATAGTTGTTGGGGTCAGAGTATACCGCGTCGGCATTTAGACCGTATTTCGGGCTGAGATTCAAATCCTTCGCGCAAGACGCTGCAATGAGCGCTGCACCAGCCAGTAGAGAAAAGAGTTTGATAGATTTCATGGCAGGAATGGGATTAGAGGGAAACATTCAATTGTAGGTTGACGACGCGCGGGCGAGGGTAGATCATATTGTCAATTCCGCCACCAATTTCAGGGTCTAAGCCTTTGTACTTGGTAATGACCAACGCATTCTGCATCGAAATATTCAGGCTGGAAGCATACTTGTCTTTATACAAGGTGCCCAAGTTGTAAGACAAATAGAGGTTGTCCAAACGGATAAACGAAGCCTCCTGAATGTAGTAGCTAGAGAGGTACTGCGGCGTGCGGAAGCCCGTATTGAGATAGTCCGTCACCAGGTTGTTGAGGTGGCGCATTGAGCCGCCTACCTCAAAGTAGTTACCGTGGTTGGATGCCAAGTTATTGTACATGTATTGGCCTTGCTCAGCACGCCACGTCATGCCCCCGGACCAACGTTTGTGGGAGAAGGTCGCTGTGAAGCCAAAGATTTGTCGTGGCTCTGGGGTCTTGCCTGCCCACGCAACGAGATCACTCGTGTTGATGAGCCCATCTCCATTTTGGTCGACATACGCTTCGATGTCATCAATCTTGCCATTGCCATTGATGTCTACTCCTTCACTGTATTGGTCTAATGACCCGTTACGTTCCAAGGGGCGGCCGTTGGCATCGTAGATCTGCTCATAGGAATAGAATGTGTACATAGGCATACCTACCGCATGAATTTGGATGGTGTTACCCACACCGCCCGAAATGCCACCGACCTGAATTCCTGGGGACGTAGTGTCCTGGACCAAGGAGAGCTTGGTGATTTGGTTGCGGTTGCGCGATGCATTGAAGCCAAGTTCAAAATTGGTTGTGGAATTGTCAATCAAAACCAAATTGACGGAAGCCTCAATACCATTGTTTGTCATAGAGCCCACATTCGTCAGTACGCGGTTAGAGAAATTGGTTCCCGCAGGAATGGGAACTACCCCTAGGAGGTCAAACGTATTCTTCGTGTAAAAATCCAATGAACCATTGATGCGTCCCTTCAACAAGCCATAGTCCAATGCAATATTCGTCGTGGCTGTCTTTTCCCACTGCAAGTTGTAGTCATAGGCATCAGGACGAAGAATATCAATCCAGTTATTGCCAAATTGATATTGCGCAGTGGCAGTTCCATAGTTGTAATTCGGAATGTAGCCATAGTCGTTGTAGATGTCCTGTTGACCCGTTAGACCGTAACCTAAGCGGAGTTTCAAATTGCTGAAAACCGTTTGGCCAGCAAAGAAGTCCTCTTCGAGCATATTCCAGGCTAACGCTGCCGACGGGAAGATGCCCCAGCGGGCATCCTTGGAGAAGCGGGACGAACCGTCTGAACGCAATGTCGCAGTCAATAAGTACTTATTGCTGATGTTGAAATTTCCACGACCGTAGAAAGACATCAACGCATTTTCAGAGAAATATGGGAAGGGGTTTGCTGGACTGATCGTATCACCCAACGCATTGAGGCTCGGGAACGAAGGAGAGGAGCTACTCCAATGTTGGAAAGAATATCCCCCGGTCAAATCTGCATGGACCCGATTGCTGATCTGCTCATTGTAATTCGCATACAATTCGATCAATCGATTCGTCCGACTTGACTCGTATTGGTTTTTTTCTCCCCCATTGTTGAAGTTCATCGCGGCATAGGCCGGAACAAAGGTGTTTCCGTGCGTGTAGGAATATTCGCCTCCAACGTTCATAAAGAGATGAAGCGCATTGGTAGCCAGCGGCTGATAATCGAACAGGATATTGCCCAAAGCACGGGTGTTAAATCCTACATCATCCCGAAGCTCCAGCAATCCTACCGGGTTTCTAGGGGAAAGAGCGGAAGGTGTCCCATTGGGCATGGTCCACTCAAAGTACCCTCCATAGGCTGTATCGCCGGACAAGACGGGACGGGTAGGGTCATAAAAAACCGCTGTTCCAATCGCTCCTTGGTTGGCATAGAAATTTTCAGAGGAAATGATTTTTGCACTCGTATTTGCCTTGAGTTTTCCGTGCATGAAGGAAGGACTCGCATTCAAGGTGGCGGTGTAACGCTTCAATTCTGAGCGCTTGAGAACCCCCTTTTCACGGTACATACCTAGGCCAAGGCGGTAGGGCATTTTCAAGCCGCCGGTCAATGCTACATTGTAGTCCATGACCCTTCCGGTTTGATAAATCTCTTTTTGCCAATCTGTTACTTGATCGGGATCCGAGGTGGCTAGACGCGTTTGCTGAGCGGACGTTCCGTTTTCCGCAATTACATTTCGGAACTGCTCGGTAGAGAGCACATCCACTTGGCTTGTGACATTGCGGAAGGAAGTGACCGCTGTTACATCCGCTTGAAACGCAGCATTTGCCTTGCCTTTCTTGGTGGTCACGAGGATGACTCCATTTGCAGCACGTGAACCATAAATCGCCGTTGCTGACGCATCCTTAAGAATCGTAAAGCTCTCAATGTCCGAGGGGTTTAAGAGTCCCAAACCATCCGCCGGTAATCCATCAATGACAATCAAAGGGTCGTTGCTCGCATTTAACGAGGAGCCTCCGCGTATACGGATTCGACTTCCCGCCCCAGGCATACCGGAATTGGAGGTGATGCGCACCCCTGGCGTTTTACCTAAGATCAAGGCTTCGGGAGAGGCAAAAGAACCTTTCTGGAAGGATTTGGCTTTCACGCTCACCACGGAGCCTGTCAAGTCTTTTAAGTTCGACGTACCATATCCAATAACGACAATATCATCCAAGGTCACGGCTTCTTCGGTCAGTGAAAAGTTTGCTTGACCTGAGCCATTGCTTAAGCTCACCGATTTACTCGCCGAGACATAGCCCATCATTGTGGCCGTCACATTGACTTGATTGGCGGTCACATTGATGGAATACATTCCATTGTTATCCGTCAAGGCAGTGCTGCGACTGTCATCGACCGAGATGGCTGCTCCAGGTAAAGGCGCGCCATTGGCATCTTTTACTGAACCACTAATTCGACCTTGAGCGTAGGCGTTCGTCGAAGAAAAAAGGATAAACGTAGCGACCGCTCCAAGAGTAAGTTTCCAATTCATTAGTTGGGTATTTTGCCCCTAAAATAATGGAAATTCTTAAAAGCGTAGCAAATACACTATTGTAGATTTTACTATAAGTACAGGGGGTGTACTCCCTGAGTCGAGTAACTTCTCTGCTCTAAGCGCAGTGCGCCTCAAACGCGGCCATCAAATTCGCGGCTAACATGTCTGCCGGACGGCCTTCAATGTGATGACGCTCAATCATATGCACTAATTCACCATCCTTAAACAAAGCCATACAAGGCGAGGAAGGAGGAAATGGAAGCATGAGCTCGCGCGCCTTGTTAACCGAATCTCGGTCGTTTCCAGCAAACGCCGTTACGAGGTGATCGGGCTTCTTTGCGGCATTTGCCACCGCCATGCGGGCGCCTGGACGAGCTGAACCAGCGGCACATCCACACACTGAATTGACAACAACAAAGGTGGTTCCTGAATTCTTCGTGATAGCCTCCTCCATGGTTTGCTCGTCGCGGATTTCGGTGAAACCGGCGTCAGTCAATTCGGCACGCATGGGGGCAATTAGATCTTCTGGATACATAAGAGGGTCAATTTTGTGAGATTACAATCTGAAAGTGGCAATTCTAGATGCAAAAGTAATGCCCAATTATACGCGACCGAGGCGAACCGTATCCCAATCCAATGGTTAAGGCATTGAGCCGTAATTTTAACCATCCATGCAGCCGAAATTCCACTTTTTCCTAGTTCTTCTTACTTCGTGTTTGACCGCGTGGGCTCAGAACCCCGGTGCCATCCTAAGCAAAGCCGAATCTGCTGCCGTCCAACAATCTGCCTACAGCCGAATAAAACTGAAGGCAGAGCGTCCTCGGTATACCCGCGAGATGGAACTCCGAAGCTGGAACATGGGCAATGACTATTCCTTAGTTCAAATTGTCGCCCCCGAGCGAGACGCTGGGATGGTCTACATGAAAGCAGATAAAAGCCTCATGACCTATTCCCCGCGCACAGACAAAATCATGAAACTTCCTGCGTCCATGCTCATGCAAGGTTGGATGGGTACCGATGCACAATTCGACAATGTCTTAGGCGCGGCTTCCTTGAGTCAAGATTTCAACCATACGTACCAGGGGAAAAAAACCATGAATGGCCAAGAATGCCATGTCATTCGCTGCGTCCCCAAGCCGTCCACGCCGGTGGCTCATGATCATGTGGACGCCTACATCAGTGTTAAAAATGAAAGTTGGGTTCGCCTCGTTTTTTTTGACAAAAAGGGGGACATCAGCCAGCAAATGGACGCCTTGCACTTTCAGCGTTTCGACGGCGTATGGATGCCGGATCAAATTCGCTTTACGGCAAAGGGCGGGAGCCAAACGACCACCTTGACCATTTTGGAATGGCGCAAGCGCCCCGACTTGAAAGCGAGCTGGTTCAAAGAATCCACCATGAAACGAATTGACACCTTCTGATACTACTAGTGGAATGTCTCTAACCACCCGCTTGGCTTGGCGCAATTTGGGCCGCAATCGCCGACGGAGCGCGATTACCGCTGCCGCCGTAGCCTTTGCGCTCTTCTTTGCCATCCTGATTCGCAGTTTGCAATTGGGGATTTATGGGCATATGATCGACACCGTTGTTGGCGGCATGGCGGGCTATGTGCAGGTCGCAGATAGTGCCTATTGGCCTTCACAAAATTTGGATGTAGCCCTCGCGGAAGATCCTCAGTGGTTGGAGGATGTGTTAGCCGATCCTTTGGTGGCCTCGGCTGCTCCGCGCCTGGCTGGCTTCACCTTGCTCAGTCACCAAAGCGAAAGCGCAGTGGCGCAATGGACCGGGGTGGATTTTGACCTTGAAGATGCCAACTTTTGGAGTACTCGACTCATCGACGGCTCCCTAGATGGGATAGATGAGTCTGGCCCCTACCCCGTCTGGTTGGGGCGCTATTTAGCAGAATCACTCGATGCACATACGGGGGATACGCTCATTGGAATGGGGCAAGGCTATCAGGGGTCTATTGCCAGCGATTTAATGATTGTCGCCGGAACACTTCGCTTAGGGAATCCCGAATTAGAAAAACGCGTAGCCGTCCTCCGCTTAGCCGATGCGCAGGCGTACAGCGGAGCTTATGGGCGCTGGGGGACCATCATGGTTACGCCTAAAAACACGAGCGCTTCGATCCAAGTATCTCAAGCCCTCGCCCAAAAACACCCCTTGACCTATGCGTCTTGGTCCTCCTGGGAGGATCGGATGCCTGAATTGAAACAAGCCATTCAGGCCGATTCAGCGGGGGGCATCATCATCTTGTTCATTCTGTACGTGGTCATTTCCTTTGGCCTCCTGGGGACCATGATTATGCTGGCCAACGAACGTCAGCGTGAATTCACCATGCAAATCGCCTTGGGCGTCAAGCGGCGGGTTTTAGCGGGGATGGTCTTTGTCGAAGCCTTATTGATGGGGCTATTAGGCGCAACGGTTGGAACCCTCATGGGACGTGGCCTCATCTATTACTTTCATGTGCGGCCCTTGCGTTTGATGGGGGATGTTGCCTCTGCTATGGAGCAGCAGGGATGGGAACCTGTTCTTCCGCCCACCATGGACTGGTCCATTACTTGGACGCATGGAGCGATTGTCTTACTCTTAACGCTTTTAGCGAGCATTTGGCCCATCATGGTCGTGTATAAATCTCCTAGCATCCACCGTTGATATGAATACCATTCGAATGGCCTGGCGAAATATTTGGCGAAGTCCTTGGCGCTCTGCGGTAGTGATTGGCTCCATGTCCTTAGGCGTCTGGGCAGGCATTACCATGATCGGATGGGCCACCGGCCTAAATGATGCGCGCACCATGAGTATGTTGGATGACAATGTGGGTCATGGCCGGGTACAATCTGCCGCCTTTATGGAAAGCCAAGATCCTCGGGCCATTCTTCCTCATTTGCCTGCCATCATCGAAGACCTTCAGAGGGATTCCACGGTGACCGCATTTGCTCCACGGGTAGTCGTTCAAGTCATGATTCAAAGCGGGTCTGGCGCTGCCCCGATGATGGCCTTGGGAGTCTATCCTGAGGCGGAGCAATCCGTATTTTCTGCGGCGCGCAAAGTGGTTCAAGGGAGCTTCCTTCAGGACCTAGAAAGCGACGAGGTCGTCATTGGTGAAGAGCTTGCTAAACGGCTTGAAGTGGGCATTGATGACCGCGTAGTGCTCACCTTTCAAGATGTCCTTGGCGAGGTGCATAGTGCCTTGTATTATGTTGCGGGGGTCTATGATGGCGCTTCCAATCTTCTGGAGGAGATGATGCTCTATGTTCCTGTGCTGAATATTTCCCGCCAAATGCACTTAGTAGACAGCCTGGCCATCGCCGAAAATGGACGTTTTCCAGTGGCCCATGAGCTTTGCTTTCGAGTCCAAGAACCTTACGCGATGGATCCCAGCTTAGCCCATTTGGAAGCCCAAGACAGTCTTCGACGTTGGAATGTTTTCATTCGCAGCCAGATCGAATCCCTCGATCAGCTCGCCTTAGACGGAACGCCTTTGGTCGTTCGCGGTTGGCGGTCAATCAGCCCAGAACTCGGATATGCAGATGAGGTCATGGCGCAGTCTCTTTTGTTATTTATGACCATTATTCTTTTGGCCATGGCCTTCGGCATTCTGAATACCATGTTGATGGCGATTTTGGAACGCACCCGTGAGTTGGGCATGCTGATGGCGATAGGCATGAATAAGCGCAAACTATTTGCCTTGATCGTGTTGGAGACCATTTTACTCAGTTTTGCTGGTCTTCCCATTGGATTGGCGCTGGGGCACTTTACGCTAGCACTCACCGCCAAAACGGGGATAAGCCTCAAAGGGGTAGAAAAAGGAATGGCCGAATTTGGCATTGACTCGACGATTTATCCCGTGACCGTTCCAGAGTTCTACCTTCCTATTGCGGCCCTGGTTTTTGTCTTGGCATTTCTCTCAGCCCTATATCCGGCCCGAAAGGCCCTCAAGTTGAACCCTATCGAAAGCATGCGCGTGCTTTAAACCTTTATAGCTATGGCCCTAATTGAATTAAAGAATGTCTTCAAAGTGTATGAATCCCAGGCGGGTTCAGTCACGGCGGTGGGCGGTGTAAGCACTTCTTTTGAAGAAGGGGAATTCACCGCGATTGTTGGCCCTTCAGGCTGTGGAAAAACCACTTTATTGAATGCCATTGGCGGATTGGATCAACCCACCCAAGGGGAAATTCATATTGACGGAGTCAACATTGTAGCGCTCAAGGACCGCAACCTCATTGACTTCCGGCTCCAACATATTGGATTTGTTTTTCAGGCCTATAATCTGATTCCTGTACTCACCGCCCTCGAAAACACTGCCTTCATCCTAGAATTACAAGGCGTGGGCAAAAAAGAACGGGATGCTCGAGCCATGGAACTATTGGAAGCCGTGGGATTGGCCGACCGCGCACACAACCGGCCCAACCAACTTTCAGGAGGGCAGCAGCAACGCGTTGCCGTTGCACGAGCACTGGCCAGTCGTCCACGCTTTGTGTTGGCGGATGAGCCAACCGCCAATCTGGATTCTAAATCGACAGAGACCCTCCTCGACATCATGGCTCAGCTCAATGACAAGGAAAAAACTACGTTTATTTTCTCCACGCATGATCAGCGTGTGATTGATCGAGCTCGACGAATTATTCCTTTGGAGGACGGAAAAATTAAATCGGTCTAGAGACGGATGACTCCCACAGGACACATCCCCTACCAGATGGATACGGTTGAAGGCGAAGAGGTCTTACTTCGAGCGCAAACCCTATTCCAACATTGGTCGCAACGAAGATCTGTTCGATTTTTTAGTGATAAGGCGGTTTCGCAAGAGGTCATCGATCACCTCATCGCCACGGCGGGCACTGCTCCGTCCGGCGCGAATAAACAGCCTTGGACTTTTTGTGCGGTGTCAGACCCCCACTTGAAAAAGCAAATTCGCCAAGCAGCGGAAGGAGAAGAAAAAGCATTCTATTCGGGACGAGCGCCGGACACGTGGCTCGAAGATTTGGCCCCAATTGGGACCGATTGGGAAAAGCCCTTCTTGGAAACGGCCCCCTGGCTCATCATCGTATTCAAACAAATCCAAGAGGTCCGTCCAGATGGCCTTGTTCGGAAGAACTACTACGTTTCAGAATCGGTGGGAATTGCCTGCGGCTTGCTCATCGCCGCCATCCATGAAGCTGGTTTGGCCACACTCACCCACACGCCCAGTCCCATGAATTTCCTCGGGGAAATCTTAGGGCGGCCAGCCCATGAAAAGCCCTTTTTACTCTTACCCGTAGGCTATGTGGCCGACGATGCAACTGTGCCGGATATCCAGCGCAAAGAATTGGATTCGATTCGAACGATTTATAGCGCATCGCTCCCAAAAAAATCCTGAGATTCTTCGTGCACTCAAGGCCTAGTGGATTGACTTCCTAGGGCTAGGATTCCCCTATTGAGCGAATCCAACCCAACACCTTTTTTGCTTTGGACGGGCCAACCGCTTGCTCTAGCGATTCGGCTGAGGCACGTTTTACCCCCGCAGCCGATTTAAATGTTTTGAGTAAAATATCAATCGTTGCCGGTCCAACCCCCGGAATGGCCTCTAGAGCCGAGCCGATACTCGCCTTACTTCGTTTATTTCGATGGAAGGTGATGCCAAAGCGGTGCGCTTCATTTCGCGCTTGCTGAAGCACCTTCAATGTCTCCGATCGCTTGTCCAAGTACAAGGGCACGGAGTCCCCGGGGAAATACAATTCTTCTAAGCGTTTAGCAATCCCCAGAATGGCAATTTTACCGCGAAGACCCAGGGCATCCAGCGCCGCAACCCCCGCTGACAATTGACCTTTACCGCCGTCAATCAAGATGAGCTGTGGCAATGCCTGCCCTTCTTCCATCATTCGTTTATACCGACGAAAAATCACTTCCTGCATCGTTGCAAAGTCATCCGGTCCTTCCACCGTTTTGACATTAAAATGCCGGTAGTCCTTTTTAGAGGGCTTCGCATTCTTGAACACCACACAAGCGCTTACCGGATGACTTCCTTGAATATTGGAATTATCAAAGCACTCCAGATGCCGGGGCTCTTCAGAAAGGCGAAGGTCTTGCTTCATTTGAGCCAAAATTCGATTTACATGCCGATCTGGATCCACAATTTGCATGTTCTTCAAGCGCTCTAAGCGTTGCGCCCGGGCATTGCGGAGCGATAGGGCCACAACGGCCGCCTTATCTCCTCGCTGAGGCACTTGGTATTGCACGTGGTCCATTTCGAGTTCTACCGCATGTGAAAGGAGCAGCATCTTGGCCTCCGAATCAAAACGCAATCGAATTTCGGGGATGGCGAGCTCGAGCATTTCCGCCGGCGATTCCTCCATTTTTTTCTTCAGTTCTAAGGTATACGACTGCAATACCGCCCCCTCCCGAACCATTAAAAAATTGACATAGCCATATTCTACATCATCAATCACGGAATAGACATCTACTTCTCCGACATTTGGATTCAAAACCGTACTCTTGGCTTGATATTTTTCGAGATAGTCCAGCTTTTCCTTGCAGGCCTGTGCTTGTTCAAATTCTTGCTTTGCCGCGTGCATCATCATCTGGCCATGCAGTTGTTGCTTGATGGCTGACCATTCGCCTTTGAGCAGTTTGCGCACGGAAGTGATGTCCTTCTCATAGTCCGCTTCGGACTGCCTCGCCTCGCAGGGGCCGAGGCAATTGTGCATTTGATATTCTAAGCAAACCCGGTACTTTCCTGCTTCGACCGCGCTTTCGGTCAAAGGCAAACTGCAGGTACGCAAAGGATAGAGTTGCCGAATGAGGTCCAACAGCGTTCCCAGCATCCGGCCAGAGGGATAGGGGCCAAAGTACTCACTTCCATCCTCGATGCGCTGACGCGTGCTAAATACCCGGGGAAAACGCTCCTTCTTGATACAAATCCATGGATAGGTTTTACCGTCCTTCAAATTGATATTGTACCAGGGCTGATGCTGCTTTATCAAGGTATTTTCAAGAAGCAGCGCATCGTATTCTGTTTCGGTTACGATGACCTCTATATTTTCCACCCTGCGCACCAACATCCGAAGGCGCGCTTGATCGTGGGATTTACTGAAGTAGCTGCTCACGCGCTTCTTCAAATTCTTTGCCTTTCCGATATATAGAATCTGTCCCTCTTTGTCCAAATGCTTGTATACCCCTGGCTTTTCAGGCAGGGTTTTTAAGATTCGCTTGATTTGATCGAGGCGTTCCATCACAGGTCTAACGATAAAGGCCGCCTCGCGTTCACGAGGCGGCCTTTAAATTACGTTGGGCTTCGGTTTAGTGGGACAGCAAGGTCACATTTCCGGTGAGCTCCAAGTGCTGACTATTTGGATTGTCATCCAAACGTAGGACGTAGAAGTATACTCCATCCGCCAACTTATTGCCGCGGTTGTCTTCTCCTTTCCATGGCATGCTGTTGTCATAGGCATCGTTCTCGTAGACCACCTTTCCATAGCGGTTCATGATCATGAGATAGCGGCCCGAGGTATAACTCATAGCTCCTTGGATACGGAATCCATCATTGACCCCATCGCCATTTGGTGTCACCACGTTGGGAACAATCACCGTATCAATTGGTGGGATCGGTGGAACAGGCTCACCAAACTCAATCCAGTTAGAGTAGGCAGTGTCCTGCAAACGGGTTGGATTGTGGGTGCGGGTACGAATAGAGTACTGACCAGGAGGGAGATTTGGGTACTCCACGGTAATGAAGGTATCCAACTGCGCTGAACCATAATCCTCCCAGATATATACGCCAGGTTGACCCGCAATACCGCGGCCAAATTCGACTTGATACATGGGGTTCGCCCAACCGTTGTAATTGGTCCAAACCGTTGGGATGGACGCCGTGTTACTCATGTCACCGCGAAGCCAAATGCTCTTCACCGTGTTGGTCGGAGGTTGAAGCAATCCGTTGATGATCGCTTCCACATAATATCGATACGATTTCCCATCGACATCTGGACCCCCTAGGCTATTATCAATCCAATCGCGTTGGGCCGAATCAGACAATGAAGTGATTTGGTTATAGGTGGCACCGCCATCGCCTGAACGCCAAATGCGGAAGTTGTTAAACAGATAGGAAGGGAAGGTAGCTGGATCAATCTTCCAATAGATGTGTGGACGCTTGTCTTCATCGATGGAGACATTAGTCAATTGCATATCCAAGTTCACGCAATCATTCACTAACAGAACGATTGTATCAAACTCGTCCATGTCTTTACCACACTTGTTCAACAAGGTATTTCCGTCGTTGCCCACCTTAGAATAGAGATAGTATTCTCCATTCATTGACAACGGCTTGAAAAGCTTGACGCGCATCGAGTCCGTTTCACCGTTCACGTTACAGAATGGAATCAACTTGTCAATCGGAATTGGTTGGCCATTCGGTGCGGTTAGGCGGAAGTCTGAACCGTCAGGTGAGATGGATACACATTCCACGGAAAGCGTGAAGTACAACATGACCGTAGAATCCAAACACTTGTATTCAACTTGTTGCTTTCCATCCGGACGCAACGTCACGCCAGGAGCGTTTTGATCTAGTTTAACCCCCTGGTTAACGATCGGGTTACAGTTCGACGCCACAGAAACCTGAATTTCACGGTTCGAGGAGCCTACTTTTTCCCAGAATAAATACGTCGAGTCAAAGCGATACTCATTCACACGGATAGCAATCACCGAAGTTTCCTGGGTGTTTGCCATGAACGTGATGTTACCCGTTTGCGGATTCAATGTGAAGGGGCTAAGAGGATCCGTATGAATCGGTTGTAAGTAGGTGAATCCCGCGGCATAACCTACGCTGACACCTCCTGTACCGAAGCCGAATTCACGGGCAGGAACTAATTCGTAAATGATGGAATCGCCATCTTTTTCGTAGGCGTTCTGTAGGTAGTTAATGTACCCTCCCGTACAGATGTAGCTCAAAGGAATGGAGACAAATGTGGGCGAAGAGTTATACCCCAAGGTATTATTCAATTCAGCTTCGAAATAGAAGCCAGCCCCTGATGAGTTGGCAATTCCCGTCACACCAAATGGACGGCAGCAGGACTGCCAGTACATTTTATAGTCATTACAGGTTTGCGTCAGGGTTACGTAGCCAACATAAATGTTGACCATCGGGCTGAAAAATGAACCACTCGTGCCCTGAGGAATACAATCATAGGCCCCCAAGGATGCCGCGGAAAACTCAGGTTGCGAGAGTGAACAAGTCACCGAAGTATTGATATTACAGCTGGCAGACGTAATGTTGACCAAGGCAGTAGTTCCTAAGCCTACACCTGTTTGCTCACGGTAGATCACCACTTTAATGCGGTATTGACCAGCTACCCCCGTGGAGTCCCCTACATATTTGTATTGGATATCACCCCCAAGGATGTGCGAAGCTTCCGCTTGAAAGGGAAGGAAAAGTGCCCCGAATAAAAAGGCGAGTAAAAGACGTTTCATACGACAGATATTAATCAGCCTTACGAAAATAGGTGATACCAAGGGACTATGGGCACAAATTCAAGGAATGTCCCTAACGATTGATTGAACGCCACACTTAAAGCGTTTTTCGCAAACGCGCTACCGGGATTCCGAGCTGTTCTCGGTACTTGGCCACGGTCCGACGCGCAATAGGATATCCCTTGTCTTTCAACAACTTAGCCAAAGCGTCATCCGTCAATGGATCGCGGGAATCTTCTTCTCCAATGCTGTCCTCCAAGATCTTTTTTATTTCTCGAGTGGAGACCTCCTCGCCCTCGGAATTGAGCATGGATTCACTGAAGAACTTTTTGATCAAAAAGGTGCCAAAGGGAGTCTGCACATATTTATTGCTAGCTACTCGGCTTACTGTCGAAATGTCCATGCCCACTTCGTCCGCAATGTCCTTTAAAATCATAGGCTTGAGCTTCCGCTCGTCCCCCGTCAAAAAGTACTCTTCCTGAAAGCGCATGATGGATGACATGGTTAAGATCAAGGTCTGCTGACGCTGCTTAATGGCATCGATGAACCACTTGGCAGAATCCAATTTTTGCTTGACAAAATTGAAGGCATCTTTTTCTTGCTCTGAACCAAACTGCTTTGCTTTTTTGTAGTGCTGAAGCATGTCTTTGTATTCCCGAGAGACATTGAGCTCCGGGGCGTTTCGGCCATTTAAGCGCAGTTCTAATTGCTCATCAACGACTTGAATAACATAGTCAGGAATCACCGTTTGGGTCGCTTGGCTTCCTGTTTCTGCCGTGTGTCCGGGTTTTGGATTGAGTCGGGAAATTTCATCCAACGCCGACTTGAGATCATCCTCAGATATATCCAGTTGGCTCATCATTTTACTGTAGTGGCGCTTCGCCAAAGCATCAAAATGATCCTTCACAATGCTGCGAGCACATGCGGCGGATGTCCCCTCGCGATCTTGAAGTTGAATCAGTAAGCACTCTTGAAGGTCGCGCGCGCCAACCCCAGAGGGCTCCATACTTTGAATGACCCGAAGAGCGTCTTCCAGCTCCTGAACTTCGATAAAAATCCCTAGGGAAAAGGCCAAATCATCGACGATGTCCAATAATTCTCTTCGCAAATAGCCGTCATCTTCGAGTGTTCCGATCAGGTATTTACAAAGGGCTTCTTTTTGGGGAGCTAAAGAGCGCATCGACAATTGCTCTTTGAGGATGTCGCTCATGTCCTTTCCTACAATCACCGGAGCATCGTAGGCCTCATCGTCTGCAGAGTAGTTGTTGGCTTGAAGCTTATAATCTGGAATGTCATCATCACTTAGATAATCATCCATGGGATCATATTCCTCTTTGCCTGCTTCATCCTCCCACTCATTGCTCAAATCATCACTCGGATCAGCTACTTCCGTTCCCTCCTCGAGGGCTGGGTTAACCTCCATTTCCTCTTGGATGCGCTCTTCCAATGCCTGCGTCGGCAGCTGGATCAACTTCATCAGTTGAATCTGCTGAGGCGAAAGCTTTTGTTGGAGCCGCTGGCTAAGAGATTGCTTGAGCATGGACTAGATCAGAATTCCGCGTTTCCTGGAGTGCGCGGGAAGGGGATGACGTCCCGGATATTTCCCATCCCTGTGACAAATTGAACCATACGCTCAAATCCCAAGCCAAATCCACTGTGCACACAGGTGCCAAACTTTCGGGTGTCGAGGTACCAATCCAAATGCGATGGGTCGATCCCTACGGCGCGCATTTTCTCCACCAAAACATCGTGGCGTTCTTCCCGCTGAGATCCGCCAACCATTTCGCCAATCCCAGGGAACAAAACATCCATGGCGCGCACGGTTTGGCCGTCTTCGTTTAAACGCATGTAAAAGGCCTTGATTTTAGCAGGATAATCAAATAAAATAACCGGTGATTTGAAGTGTTTTTCAACCAAATAACGCTCATGTTCAGATTGGAGGTCGGCTCCCCATGATTCGATGGGATATTTGAATTGTCCCTTTTTATTGGGCTTTGAATTCTTTAGAATATCAATGGCTTCCGTGTAGGTGCACCGCACGAACGGATTATCCAAAACGAACTGCAACTTTTCAATCAAACCCTGTTCACTTCGCTGCTGCTGTGGCTTTGCTTTTTCTTCTTGCTCAAAGCGTTGATCTAGAAAAGCCAAATCTTCCTTGCACCGCTCCAAGACCGATTGAATGATATGCTTACAGAATTTTTCAGCCAAATCCATGTTGTCGCTCAAATCATGAAAGGCCATTTCTGGCTCGATCATCCAGAATTCGGATAAATGGCGTGTCGTATTCGAATTTTCGGCACGGAACGTTGGGCCAAAGGTGTAGATCTTGCCCAAGCCCATGGCACCTAATTCGCCCTCCAATTGTCCGCTTACGGTCAGGTTTGTGGGCTTTTCGAAAAAGTCTTGGCTAAAGTCTGTCGCTCCAGTTTCTGTTTTGGGCGCTCCGTCTGCGGGTAGGGTAGTCACTCGAAACAACTCCCCTGCACCTTCCGCATCACTTGCGGTAATGATTGGCGTGTTGAGATAAAAGAAGCCCTCTTTGTTAAAGAACTCATGGACGGCAAAAGAGGCGGCATGCCGCACGCGCATCACCGCGCCAAACGTATTGGTACGCATCCGCAGATGGGCGATATCCCGAAGGAATTCTAGGGAATGTCGCTTGGGCTGAAGCGGGTAGCTATCCGTCGGACAGTCCCCTAGGACTTCCAAATGCTTCACGGAAATTTCAACAGCTTGCCCACTGCCTTGGCTCGCTGTAAGCTCCCCATGAATGGACACGCTAGCCCCTGTCGTAATTCGACGAAGCAGCGCTTCGGGATGCGCGTCAAAATCTACTACGCATTGAATACTCGCCTGACAGCTTCCGTCATTAAGTGCCAAAAAGCGATTGGAACGAAAGGAGCGGACCCATCCCTTCACAGCGACGGTTTCCCCAAGAGCGGGACTGCGAAGAATTTCTGATACGGTTGGTGTTGGCATGATGTATGATGCAAAAAGTGACTTTCCATTGCAAAAATGGACAAAATCTCCCAGTTTCCTGCTTCCCAAAGGGGATGTAAACAGGTCAATTGAGCACATTTTCTAAAAAAATTTCGTTTCGCGGAAACATTTTTGAACATAGAATGTTTCCTGTGTGTAGAAATGGCACGACCTTTGCCATCCCTTTTGACCTCCATGGAAAACGACCCACGAAATACCATCCTTACCCGATCTATCGGCCTATTCCAAAAATTTGGACTGCGTGCGGTGACCATGGATGACGTGAGCAAGGAGTTATCCATGAGCAAGAAAACGCTGTATACGTTCTTCTCAAACAAGACGGATTTGGTTGATCAAGCCATCAAACACCTGTTTTCGATCAAATCCAAACAGTTTTTAGAGCAAGCTTCTATTCATGAAAATGCCATTGATGAGCTTTTTGAGGTCCAGCGGATTCAAGAAGATGTCCTCAAAAACTATGGTACGCGCATCATGTATGCCATGAAAAAATACCATCCTGAAACGTATGATTGGATGATTTCAGCCCGGCGCAATATGATGATTGAAGCGACCACCTCCAATCTTCAACGCGGGGTGTCGCAAAAACTTTACCGGGAAGATTTAAATATCCCCCAGGCCGCACTTATCCGTTATAATACCATGGTAGGTATTATGGAAGATCCCGAAATAGGCGAGGACCCTGCACCCCGAGGTGCCTTGCTACACTACAGCCTACTTATGCACATACGGGCCATTGCCACGGCGCAAGGCATCGCGTATTTACAAGAATTCCAACAATCCAATCATCATTCATGAGAACTCCCACGTTCCTCCTTGCCCTATTGATCGGCTCGGGGCCCTTGTTGAGCCAACCAATCGTTGAGCTCAGTCTAGACCAGGCCATTCAACATGCTACGGAAAACAATGCGCAAGTTCGAGTACAATCACTTGAGCGTAAAGCGGCAGAAAAAGTCCTAATTCAAAATATCGCCCTGGGATTGCCCTCCATACAGGTCGGTGGGAATTATACGGACAATATTGAACTGCCCGCCCAATTCTTTGACATCAACCAAGACGGGGTCATCGACAAATTGCAATTCGGTACACGCTACAATTCCGTAGGGAATTTTTCGGTCAATCAGTTGGTTTTTGATGGCTCGTACATCGTCGCAGTTTTGGCTACGCAAGTACTTCGCGACATGGCAGAAGCGAATTACGAGAAAGCTGTCATCTCCACCCGTGAGCAGGTAGCGCAAGCCTATCATTTACGGGTCGTGCTTGGTGAGAACTATACCGCGCTTAAGGCTTCTTTAGCCAATACCGCCTTCACGCTCAAAAACATGCAGGCCATGCAAACGGAAGGATTCATGGCAGAAGAGGATGTGGATCAATTGTCGATTGTCTACCACAATCTCGAAGCAAACTTGGCAAACTTGGAAAATCAGATGGTCTTGGCGGAACAACTCCTCAAGCTTCAATGCGGATTTTCCTCTGAAACTGTGCTCACCCTCAGCACTTCCATGGAGGCGCTATTAGTGAAAGTAGACGGTGCCGCCACGCTTTTGAGTGCCCCTTTTGAGGTTCAAAAGCATATTGATTACCGCCAGCTGACCACCAATCGTCAGGGGCAATACCTCAATTTGCAAAATGAAAAGATGCAGTTCTTGCCGAAATTTTATGCGGGCTATGCCTACAACCGGCAGTTCGTAAGTGAAGATGCCAATGTCTACAATCCAGATGGTGTGTCGGCAAATAGTACCGATTTCCAATCTTGGAATCTCTCGGCCCAACTGCCCATTTTCAGTTCCGGCCGCCGTTTAGCACGTGTTCAGGAACAGAAAATCAAACTCCAAGAAGTGGATATCTTGTTGGAGAACACCGCCAATGCGCTTGCATTACAGCACAATCAAGCTCGCTCAGAATATGAGAATGCTTTGAAAGTATACCGCATCCAAGAGCAAAATGTCCTCCTCACGCAACGCGTGATGAAAAATACCGAAGCCCGCCTGAACGAAGGCATGGCTTCCACTATGGAGTATGCGCAAGCGTCCTCGCAATACCAACAAAGTGTCGCAGCAAAGTTGCAGGCGGCCAACAACGCCCTTAACAAACGAGTAGCCTTAGAGAAGTCATTGGGCTATTACAACCTTTCAACGCTCGAATAACCCACCCATGAAAAAAGTAACCATTCCTGTTCTTGCCTTGGTCGCCATTGGGGCCGCCATCGTATCCTCTTGCGGCTCAGACGAAGTCACTGGCACGGTCGCAGAATTGACCATCCGCCGCGATTCTATTGCCACTGCGATTGAATCGCTCCGCGCAGAACTCAGTGAAATTGACCAAAAAATTGCTGCCGAAGACAGTACGCGCAGTTTTGCCAGCATCACAACACACACAGTGAACAAAGGCGCATTCAATCATTCCTTCCAAGTCTATGGTACCGTGGTTTCAGACAAGTCTGTTACCCTCTATCCTGAAATGGCCGGGAGTATTTCTAAGGTGCTTGTCGAAGGTGGTCAACGAGTCAAAGCAGGTCAGCTTTTGGTCGCACTTGACGCCTCGGTAGCCCAGGCTAGCTTGGCGGAAGTCAAAACACAACTCGGCTTGGCACAGTCTGTTTTTGAAAAGCAGGAACGCCTTTGGAACCAAAAAATTGGTAGCGAAGTGCAGTATTTGCAAGCGAAGACGCAATTTGAATCCCTTCAAAAGCGCCTTGCAACCGTACAGAAGCAAATTGCAATGACCACGATTACGGCCCCATTTGACGGCGTGATTGACCAAGTATTTGCGAAAATGGGCGAATATGGCGCTCCCGGCATGCCGATGGTTCGCCTCGTTGGCAACGGCGGTCTTCGCCTAGACATGCTAGTGCCTGAGAACTATATCCAGCGCATTGAAAAAGGGGATTTGGTAGACATGAATTTTTCGGCGATCAAGCTTGACATCCAAGGCAAAGTGAGCCAAGTGGGTAACTACATCAACGCTGGAAGCCGCACGTTCGCTGTCTCTGTGGACTTGTCCAACAATTCCAATATCAAAGCCAACATGATGGCCTCGGTCCAGTTGCGCGATTATAGTGCCGACAGCGCGATTACCATTCCAAATCGCTTGATTCTTCAAGACACCAAGGGCACAAACTATACCTATGTGTATGTGCAAAACGGCAACATAGGCAGCATTGCTCGCCGCGACCTCGCCCTGGGCATGGCAAACGACGAAGTAACTGAGGTTATTTCAGGTGTTGCCCCCGGTGAACTCGTGGTAGACCGCGGCATCCGCTCCGTGCAGCCTGCACAAATCGTGAAATTGTACTAAGCCATGTCAGATCAAAATACTTCGATGATGCGCCGATTCGGCATTACGGATTGGGCGGTAAACAACCGCGTGACAGTAGGTGTATTGACCATCATCATTCTCATCGCGGGCTTAATGGCATATCGCGCAATGCCTGCTGAAAGCTTTCCAGAAATTGCCCAGCCCACCATCTATGTGGGTACCGTGTATCCTGGAAATTCACCCGTAGATATTGAGCGACTCGTCACGCGTCCTCTCGAAAAGCAAATCAATAGCATTTCAGGGGTAGACAAAATCTCTTCTACTTCGATCCAAGGCTATTCTTCGATTGAAGTCAAGTTCAATTTTGATGTGGAAGTGTCTGAGGCGCTTCGGAAAGTAAAGGACAAAGTGGATGCCGCGCGCTCCAGCCCTGACTTCCCTAACGATTTGCCCGCAGATCCCAATATTTTTGACCTAAACATTGGTGAACTCGTTCCCATAATGAACATCAACTTGTCTGGAGAATATACCAGTGAGCAGTTGAAGAATTATGCCGAATACCTGAAGGAAGCCATTGAAGATCTCGCTGCAATCACCTCCGTAGATATTCGAGGCATCGATGACAAGGAGGTACGCATCATGGTTGATGTGCAGAAAATCGAGTCCATGAATATCTCTTTCCGCGATATTTCTGGGGCAATTCAGAACGAAAACATGTCGATTTCTGGCGGCGACTTGCTGGTTGATGGCTACCGCCGAAATGTTCGCGTCATCGGGGAGTTCGAAAGTTTGAGCGATATCGAGAACATCATTGTCAAGCAGGAAAAAGAGGATATCGTGTACTTGCGCGATGTCGCCACCGTGGCTTTTGATGAAGTGGATCGCGAATCCTATGCGCGTCAATACAGTGACCCGGTGGTCACGTTGGACATCAAAAAGCGTTCTGGGGAGAACTTAATTCAAGCCTCGGCGGACATCAACACTTTAGTCACCGCTGCCAAAGCGGATTACTTCCCAAGTAACCTCTTGATTTCCATCACCAACGATCAATCTACCCGAACAAAGAACCAAGTAAATGAACTGGAAAACTCCATCATTTTTGGCGTTATTCTCGTGGTCTTGGTTTTGACCTTCTTTTTGGGTTTGCGCAACGCCCTTTTCGTTGGTATTGCCATTCCGCTAAGCATGCTCTTGAGTTTCTTTATCCTCAATTCTATGGGGGTTACATTGAACTTCATGGTCCTCTTCGCGCTGGTCTTGGCGCTGGGAATGCTCGTAGATAATGGGATTGTCATTGTCGAAAACGTCTATCGATTCATGAGCTCCGGATATTCCGCCGTGCAAGCAGCTAAGCTCGGTGCGGCAGAAGTTGCTATGCCCATCATTTCGTCTACGGCAACGACCTTGGCCGCCTTTGTTCCTTTGGCCCTTTGGCCTGGACTCATTGGCGAATTCATGAAGTACTTGCCTTACACGTTGATTGTCGTGCTTTCTTCTTCCTTGTTCGTGGCCTTGGTTATTAACCCCGCGCTCGCAGCACGGTACATGAAAGTGGAGGAAGACCAAGTCAATCGCCCACGCTGGACACGTATTGGCCTTGCGTTGGCCATTATTGGACTCGGCACCCATACGGCCATCCTACTCGCGGTGGCCGAACCTTCAAGCCAGGCCCTCTTTATTGCCACTTTACTCAATCTCTTGGGCTATGCTGGCGCGTTGATTTTGGCCTATCTCTATGTTTTTGAACCAGGAACCCGATATTTCCAAGGGAATTTGCTTCCTAAACTTGAAAACAAATACAGCCAATTGGTGGAGTTTTCCTTGCGCGGCAAAAATGCCCGGAAGTTCTTCTTAGGCACTGTGGGCTTGCTGTTCTTCTCCATCTTCTTATTGGCCGCTTTCCCTCCAAAGGTCCTTTTCTTTCCCAATAACGAACCCAACCTTGCGAATATATACATCGAGCTACCCGTTGGAACCGATATCGAAGAGACCAACGTCGTTACGTTAGACTTGGAAAAGGAGATCAACCAACTCATTGAACGCTTTACCTATGAGGTGGATGGGCAGCCCTACAATTACATGGTGGAATCCATCATTGCTCAAGTAGGTAAGGGCACAAGCGATCCGCGCCAAGGGCCTTCCAATGTCCCCACGCCGCACAAAGCCAAAATCGTCGTCGCCTTCCGCGAAACGAAATACCGTTTGGATCAAGATGGCCAACCGGTGAGCAGCTCCGCGGTCTTAAATCTTTTGCGTGACAATATTTCGGATGTTCCTGGAGCCGTCATCGCCGTAGAAAAAGACCAAAATGGTCCTCCCCAAGGCGCCCCGATCAACATTGAAATGTCCGGTAGCAACTACGAAGAGGTCCTCGCCTTTGCGCAAGAAATTAAAGCCGAGATCGAAAGCTCCCCTATTCAAGGCTATGATGAACTCAAACTCGACGTCGAAAGCGGAAAGCCAGAGTTACCAATTACGGTTGACCGTGCGAAAGCTCGTTCGCTCGGCGTTTCTACGGGCCAAATTGGCGATGCATTGCGCACCGCCCTCTTTGGAAAAGAAATTAGCCGATTCAAGGATGATGAGGATGAATACCCCATCAACCTTCGATTTGATGATGCTTACCGCTACAATTTAGAAAGCCTCATGAACCAAAAAATCACCTTCCGTGATCAAGGTTCGGGCCGCATCAAGCAGGTGCCTATTTCTGCGGTGGCTTCAGCGAGCAAATCCTCCACTTTCTCTGCCGTGAAGCGGAAAGAATTGGATCGCGTGATTACCCTTTATTCAGGGGTAAACGAAGGGGCTAACCCCACGCAAATTGTCGGACAGATCAAGGAACTTCTTGCGAATTATGAGGTTCCACGCGGCATGACCTTGTCCTTCACTGGACAACAGGAAGAGCAGGCCAAAGAATTTGGGTTCTTATCCAAGGCGCTCCTCGGTGCGGTTTTCATGATCTTCTTGATTATTGTTGGCCAGTTCAACTCTGCACGAATTCCCTTCTTGATCTTGACTACGGTGGTCTTGTCTTTGATCGGGGTACTGCTTGGTTTGACGTTCTTCCGAATGGACTTCATCATTGTCATGACAATGATTGGTATCATTTCGCTTGCCGGCGTCGTCGTGAATAACGCGATTGTATTGGCCGACTATGCGAGTCAGTTGATCGAGCGACGCAAAGCCGAACTTGGGTTGGATTCAGACGCCCGCTTACCGGTAACCGAATTGGCGGAAACCTTGGCTGAAGCTGGTCGCACCCGTTTGCGTCCCGTTTTGTTGACCGCGATTACAACTGTTTTGGGCTTGATTCCCTTAGCTACAGGGATGAATATTGATTTCTTCACCTTGATTTCTCAGAATGACCCGCAGATTTACTTCGGTGGAGACAATGTGGCTTTCTGGGGGCCTATCAGTTGGACCGTCATCTTTGGCCTGACTTTCGCCACCTTCTTGACCCTCGTGATCATGCCTGTGATGCTCTACCTCACCGAGGTGGTGCGCTCACGTCGCTATTGGGAAAAGCTTGGGGGTTATAAGGGCTAATGGGTTAACGGGTAATTATCCTGACATTCAACCCTAAATTCTTCCTGTACCTCCCGGCGATACGCCGTCAAAACGCCGCCCTTCCCGGGCGGCGTTTTTAGTTCCGAGCGGGCAGCTTCTCTTGAAGCGGGTCGGCGTACTTTTGGCCCATGCCTACGTTGCCCCGATTAGAGGAACTGCGAACCATGCGCCCGGAAGCCTTAGCCACCGTGGCAGAGACGCTCCGTTCTTTCATCGTCACAGCGACACAGGATAAGGCCGGGCATCTCGCTTCGAGTCTGGGGGTAGCGGAATTGACGGTCGTCCTGCACGCCATGCTCAACACCCCTGAAGATCTCCTGATTTGGGATGTCGGACACCAGGCTTATGCCCACAAAGTGTTGACGGATCGGGGCGAAGTGTTTCATAAAAATCGTCAGGCGGACGGTCCGAGTGGATTCCCGAAGCGGGACGAATCGCCCTTTGACGCCTTCGGGGTCGGCCATTCCAGTACGGCACTTTCGGCACTACTCGGCTTTGCGCGCGCTGATGCCATTCAAGGAATTCAACGCAAACGCGTTGCCGTGGTTGGCGATGGGGCTTTTACCGGAGGGATGGTTTTCGAGGCGATGAATGATGCTGGGAGCCACGGCGATGATGTTTTGCTCATTCTCAATGACAATGGCCAAGCGATTGAAGAGAACGTAGGCGCCTTGCATCGAAATGGCCGGTATGAAACCATGGCCCACACCCTGGGATGGTCCTGGATGGGTGGCCCCGTCGATGGGCATGATGTGCCGGAGCTTCATTCGGCCTTACGACATGCACTCGAACACCGGGGTCCGCGCGTCCTGCACGTCCGAACCAAGCGACCTAGCCTCGAGGCCTTAGGTCTGAAGGAGTCACCCATTGGGCGTAGCCATTTCCAATATCAATTTGCTCATTCCTTGATTTCTCTGGCCAAAGAGGACCAGCGCATCGTGGCATTGACCGCAGCCATGGCTCCGGGTTGCAGTCTAGACCTTTTTCGAGAGGAATTCCCTGAGCGATTTTTTGATGGGGGCATCGCCGAAGGGCACGTGCTTACCCAAGCCGCCGGCATGGCCGCGGCAGGTATGCGACCGGTGGTGAACTTCTACAGCACCTTTTCTCAGCGTGCAGTGGATCAATGGATTCACGATGTGGCCTTGCAAAACTTGCCTGTTATCCTATGCTTGGACCGCGCAGGATTGGTTGGGGAAGACGGGAGCACTCATCATGGGGTATTTGATTTGGCCTTGTTTCGGTCTGTCCCAAACACCGCTATTTGGGCCCCGCGTAATGGGGCTGCGCTTAAAGAGGCCTTGACGGAAGCACTCGCCTATGGAGGGCCTGCCATCATTCGCTACCCCAAAGGCACCGAACCGGACCTGCCCGAAGCGATTGAACGCCGCGGCCGTATGGACATTCTCCAATGGGGTACAGGCACGGTTCATTTTTGCCTCGGGCCTGTGGTGGCGAATGCCTTAATAGAAGCCAGGCCTACGGAAAGTGTCGTGGACCTGCGCATGGCCAAGCCCATCAACCCTGATATGCTCGCCTACTTTGCTAAAAATCACTACCGCTGGATGGTCTGGGAGGACGGTCAAGCGCTCGGCGGGGTGGGCGCCGCTCTGAGCACCTGGCTGGCCGAAAATGCCATTCCCGGAGTGCAATGCCTACGCAGGAGCTACCCCGACCAGTTCATTGGGCACGGTCGGAGTGAGGATTTAGCGACGCGTTTCCGTCGAAATCCAAAATAATCTTTGTTTGAAGGCGGTAGGTTTAGAATCCTAGGGCCGCTCGTACGCGTGAAATCGTAGCTTGTGCCACGGGGCGGGCTTTTGCGGCGCCTACTTCAAGTGCATCGTATACCGCTTGTGGATTCTCCATGTACGCATCAAAGCGGGCGCGTTCCTCCGCAAAGACCTCGAGCAAAACGTTCAAAAGCGCCGTTTTGGCATGGCCGTAGCCATAGCCACCAGCTCGATAATTCGACTCCATTTCAGCCACTTGAGCTGGGTTCGCCACGAGGCGATAGAGTTGGACGACATTGCAGGAACTAGGGTCTTTGGCTTCCTCTAGGGGGGTCGAGTCCGTCACAATGGACATAATCTGCTTTTTGAGGGCCTTTTCAGGCAAGAAGATATCAATCACATTGCCATAGGATTTGGACATTTTTTGTCCGTCCGTACCCGGAATGGTCATAACTGCCTCGTCGATGCGTGCCTCTGGGATGACAAACGACTCGGTGCTGGTTTGGCGATTAAACGTTTCCGCTATATCCCGAGTCATCTCCAAGTGCTGACGTTGATCCTTCCCTACGGGAACCAAATTGGCGTCGTAAAGGAGGATGTCGGAGGCCATCAAGACCGGATAATCGAATAGCCCGGCATTTACATCCGAAAGGCGGTCCGATTTATCCTTGAAGCTATGCGCATTGGCCAGCATCGGAAACGGCGTGAAGCAATTCAGATACCAGGTGAGCTCGGTGCATTCGGGCAGGTGGCTCTGCGCGTAGAAGACCACTTTATTGGGGTCCAGGCCACAGGCTAACCAGGCAGCCGCGGTAGCGAGAAGATTCTCTTTACGCGCAACGGGGTCCTTCACGGATGTTAAGGAGTGCAAATCCGCAATAAATAAAAATGCGTCATTACGTGGGTCGTTTGCCAGGGCAATGGCGGGCTTTATCGCGCCGAGTACATTGCCTAAATGCTGTCGCCCTGAACTCTGAATGCCGGTGAGAATGCGTGCCATGCCGTAAAGGTAGGAAGGAGAAGCGGGTGTTGCTCAGAAATTCGCAGCGCTTCCTTCGAGCCAGCGGGAACGGAGCGCTTGCTGGCTTTCCGTAGGTTCCGGCAAAGCAAAGATCTTGTGGGACAGCTTCACCTCTGCGCGTTCTGGGAGCACCCAGGTAGAGGTCAAATCGCCTTGGTGTTCGACCTGAACTTCCACCTTTTCCCCCTCCGGAAGCGGGCCTTCGAGGCCGCCCAATTGCTCCGCGTCGAAGCGAACGAAGTCGCCTTTTTCCACGACGAAAGGAAGCGGTCCCTTCACCTTTTTCACGGTTTTCACCGCGCCCAAAGGCAGGAAGGAGAGTTTGAGGTTTTCATGCTGGATCGGGCTCTGCGGTATGGAACGCGCCTCGCCGTTCACGTAGTCAAAACCGGCATAGGCCAGGTTTTGCTTCAAGGGCAGCGCTTCCCGGCCCCGAACGTAGCGGTCAAAAAAGCCCATCAAGTCGGGATGCACCTCCGCCACGAAGACCTCAAAAAAGGTGGCTTCGTCAAATGACTGCGTGGCGCCATAGCGGGCATTCAAAGCACGAACCACATCGAGCAAGGTCTTTTCGCCATCGGTCAAACGCATGATTTCCAGGTCCAAAAGGGCCGCCATCACCGCCCCACGTTGGTAGACCTGGCCATACTGCTTTTTCCAGGGTTTTTCCAGGACGTTGGTGCTCATTTCGGTGAAGGCCATTTTCTCAGTTGGGTAGCGGCTGGCCGACCGAATTTTCCCCTCCAATACCGATTTGAGGTAAGCCTCTTGGGTCATCACGCCGCCCTGGACCTGGGAGAGTCCGGCGAAGTATTCGGTCACGCCCTCATAGAGCCAGAGGTGCTGAGACATCACAGGATCCGCATAGTTGAAGTGGCCAATGCACTCCGAATGCAAGCCTAGCGGGGTGAGGATGTGCAGGAATTCGTGGATGCAGACGTCTTTGATTTGGTCCAACACTAAATCGTTGCCAAAGTCGGGCAAGAAATACGTGGAAGAGTTGCCGTGCTCCAAGGCGCCAAAACCTTGGCCGATAATTTGGCGCAGGAGTTTGAAGGCCTTGCCAATTTTGATTTCCCCTTCCATTAAGCTCTGAAACTCTGTGTAATCCTTAATGTAGAAGAGGAAGGCGTAATTGTCCACAGGAAGTTCCCCGCCTAAAAAGGTCGCAATGGCCTCCATGGAGACCTTGACCTCGTCGTAAATGGCAGCACTCAAGGGGCGACCGCTTTCGCTGTACACGCTGAGGGTCACCTTGCAGTTGGCCACGTGGAAACTGGTGGTGTCGGGCACCGTAACCATAATGGGACAGTCCATCAAATGGTGGTAGTCCCGAGCTTGAAAGGATTGAATGCGGTTGTCGCCCAAGTACATCGCAGGACCTTGCTCCACCTGGCTGGGAAGAGCACTCACGCCCACCATGTTTCCGGGATAATGCAGCTGCACATCCACGGGCTCCCGCTCGTAGCCGGGGAAGTAGCCAAAAAAGCCGGCATTATTCAGCAGAAAGTTCTCGCGTTCGGCGATGTTGGTGCCCGCGGGCTCAAAAATGTGGTTCTTCCGAACGCGCGCATCGTAGGTGTCATTTACACGGTACGTGATGCGGTCCGGTAGCGCACTCAGCTTGAAGCTGTTCTCCCCCTTTTTGCGCACTTTAATCGGGGTCCCGTCCGATTTGTAAGCTTCCAAGCCCTTGATGTACTTGCCGTAATCCTCGGTGGCGTAGGTCCCTGGAATGGTTTTGGGAAACTGCCAAACGATGGGCGCATCCTCTATGTCCCCGGGCAAAGCCTCCCAGTGCACTTCCGCCGAGACTTGTACTTGGTCACTGCCAAGTACACGCATCAGATCCGCATGGTACGTGATAAAGGGGGCCTGGGCCCAGGCGGTAAAACTGCTGAAAGTCAGAGCCGTCCAAAGGAGGGTGCGCATGGTTTAGAGTCTAGATTCGGCGTATAAGGAAAGACCTTCTTCCGTCATCATCCACAATTTTCCTGCCATTTGAGGGTCATACATGTTATCTATGTTGTCGACCCGGTCCAAATAGTCTGAACAGCTTTCATCCAAATACACGGTATGGCCCACCGGCAAATAGAGCGTGAACCGCGCATTTTGGCCTCGGAAGCGATCGTCCAGCGGGAAGGAAATGAGGTCGCCTAGCACAATGCTGTCCCCTTGAAGAATCACGTCGTAATGCACCCGGTCGGCCTTCATTCGCGCTTCGCGGCGGTTGGCGCCATGGGACTCCACCACACATTCGAGGCTGGGAGTCTGGCGCATACTTTGCTTCACATCGAGGGCGATGCCATCGTAATAGAGCTCAAGCCCGTCCATAAACTCGCCCAAGGAAAGGTGATTATTGGGGATATCTAATTCGTTGGAGGCAACCGTCAAGACCCATTCAGTCCGACCCTCCGCTAGGGGTATGGCTTCAATATGGCGGGCTTCTTCGCGAAATTCCAGACCCATTTGTATGCCCATGACCACCCAAATGATGACCCCTACCAAAGAGCTCAAAATAGCCGTTCCGTGAATCCATCGCCAGGAAGCACGTGGGATGTCCACTCTAAAGGTGTAGCGCAAGACTAACGCAGTGATTTCGACAATGATTCCCAATATCGCAGCAATCGTCGCTAACCAAAGAACACTCATGTTCATGCTGCTCGGCAGCACCGTCATCGCCATCGCGAAAAGGGGCGTGCCCTGGGTCCAGTCGGACTCAAAGCTGAAGCCGTTGGTGGCCACCACGATGAGCGCAATCCCCGCAGCCGCAATGCCAAGGAGCAGAAAAAAGCCGATGACGCGGAAAACAATGGCCACCAAGCCTCCGATGGCTTCAATGAGATTCCGCGTGGTCCCTCCAACACCGGAAGCCGCGCGTTTAACCGCTGGAGTTATTTCCTCTGCCCCGGCTTGAAATCGCGCCTTCATACGCTGCGCCTCCTCTTCTACGGATTTTTTGATGTTGTCCAGGGTAATGTCCTCGCCACGCATAGCGAGTTTTTCCGCTGTGGTGCGCGCTCCAGGAATAGCCGCCCAAAGGATGATGTAGGCAATAAAACCCATACCACTCACGAGCAGGATCAAGAAGAGTACCCGGAAGATGACAGGGTCCACGCGGAAGTAGGCGGCCAAGCCTCCACAAACGCCCCCCATAAAACCATTTTCCACATCGCGGTAGAGTCGGCGCACACGCTTTTCGGTAAATTCCCCAGAGGGTGTAGCCTCATTGGTTGGTGGTTGGGGCTCGCCATCTCCAAAGTCCTCCGGCTGTCCCAAGGTCCGAATGGCTTCCTCTACCTCTGCAAGTCCAATGACCTGCTTTCCACCATGAAGTCTTTCGTGGAATAGTTCCGCCAAGCGTGCCTCTATATCGCCAATGATCTCTTCACAGCCTTGGATGGAATTGAATTGCTTCTTCAGCGCCTCCAAATAAGCCAATATTCGTTGGTAGGCTTCTTCATCCAGGTGGAATAACATTCCAGCCAAATTGATATCTATCGTTTTTTTCATGATCTAGGTAAGGGAGTTAACGGCGTTGACAAATTGATTCCACTCTTGGTCCAGCGCTTCCAAGAGGCGCTCGCCATTTTCAGTGAGCTTGTAGTACTTCCTGGGCGGCCCTGACTTGGATTCTTCCCATCTGTATTCCAACCAGCCCGCATTTTTAAGGCGCGTAAGAAGTGGATAAAGGGTCCCCTCGACAACGAGCAGGTCTGCTTGCTTCAGGGCTTCGGACAAATCGGAGGTGTAGGCCTCGCCCCGCCGAACGACCCGAAGCACACAGAGTTCTAGGACTCCTTTGCGCATTTGAGCGCGTGCATTTTCAGTATTCATGACTGCAAAGATATAGTTTATATTTAGTACTATGCAACACATAGTACCGATTACTCATGCTTTCATGGCGATGGCTAAAAGTTTCTACGCAACGAGATTAAAGAGAGTTGGCTCATCCTAACTTTGTTTCTATGCCCATACCCTTCAATTTCCAACGCTGGTTGGAAGACCACCGACACGAGCTTGTCCCCCCCGTGGGAAACAAGAATCTTACTCCCGAATCGGACGATTATATAGTGATGGTCGTGGCGGGCCCAAATGCCCGAAAAGACTACCATTACAATGAAACCGAGGAGTTCTTTTATCAGCTTGAAGGCCATATCACCGTACGCACCCAACAAGACGGTCAAATCGTGGACTATGTGCTCGAGGCTGGAGACATGTTTTTATGTCCGGCTAAAACGCCTCATTCACCTATTCGTGAGGCCGGAAGTGTTGGTTTAGTCATTGAGCGCAAACGAGCGGGAAAAGGTTTTACGGATGGCTTACTTTGGTTTTGCGATGCGTGTAACACCCCTTTACATTCGGCCTATTTCGAACTGAATAACATCGAAACGGATTTTCTGCCACACTTCCACCAATTCTATGGAGATGTGGATTTACGAACTTGTTCTAGCTGCCAATCCATTATGGACAGTGATCCCCGATTTTCAAAATGAACCGCGCCACTAGAAACGAAGAGGATTACCTCAAAATGCTCCTACGTCTAAAAATGACCGGAGACGAAGTAGGCACGAATCACCTTGCCGCCAAGTTGCATGTTGCGCCCCCCAGCGTGACTTCCATGCTAAAAAAGCTCAAGTCAAAGGGCCTCGTGAACTACAAAAAATACGGGCACATTAGCTTGACGAACCTAGGCGAACGCATTGCGATTTCCCTGTTGCGAAAGCACCGAATTTGGGAGGTGTTTCTATATAAATCCTTGGGATTTAGCTGGAATGAGGTTCATGAGATTGCCGAACAACTCGAGCACGTGCGCAGTGAAAAGCTGGTAGATAAACTGGACGAATTTCTAGGCTTCCCCAAGGTAGACCCCCATGGGGATCCCATCCCTTCCGTCGACTTGCTCATGGCCGATTATGAAGGATTTCCTCTTTCGCAGTCTAGAACAGGTCAGCTATGTCGTTTGGTTTCTGTCACAGACGACTCCCCCGAAATCATTGGGCAATTGGATGCCATTGAATTGGCTTTGGACTCGGAATTGACGATTCTTGGCCCCGGTGCCCCCGAAGGTTCCGTGGTGATTCGCCACAATGGGAAGGTAAGCCTCATCCGCGAGGACTTAGCCAAACGTCTGTACGTACTTTAAGCTTCGGGCTATTTAGGCCCGTTCAGCCAATCCAGTGCATTAGTCCCCAAGACTTTAGCTTTTTTGGCCTCCGGCCAATCCATCGATTGAATGAGCTTCCCTGGCGCTAACTCCCCTAGCGGGAAAGGATAGTCGGTGCCCAGGGCGATTTTGTCCTCCCCCATCATGTCCGTGATGAAATTCAAGGCCATTGGGTCATGCACCAGGCTATCGAGCCAAAATTTGCCAACATATGCACTCGGAGCAATGGGATTATCCACCGCACAGAGGTCTGGCCGCACATCAAATCCATGCTGAATTCTTCCCAAGGTCGCCGGAAAACTTCCGCCTCCATGAGCGATAGCCACTCGAAGCGCAGGCAACCGTTCCAAAACGCCTCCAAAAATCAAGGAGCACAAAGCCCGAGAAGATTCAGCTGGCATACCCACTAACCATGGAAGCCAATATTTTGGCATGGTGGGGGTCCCCATCATATCCCATGGGTGGACAAAAACCGCCATCCCTAAACGTTCACAAGCTTCAAAAACGGGAAATAACTCCGGGGCATCAAGATTCCAATCGTTGATGTGGCTCCCGATTTGAACTCCTTTCAGACCAATCGACTTACATCGTTCAAGTTCCATAATGGAAAGCTCAGGAGACTGCAATGGCAAAGTTCCTAAGCCTTCAAAACGCCCGGGGTATCGTTCCACCACTTCGGCAATGTGGTCATTTAAGAACCGGGCCACCTCGAGTCCATCTTTGGCAGGGGCCCAATAGCTAAACATGACAGGGACGGTCGAGAGCACTTGCATGTGCACCCCATGGATGGCGCATTCCCCCATGCGCACTTCTGGATCCCAACAATTTGATTGAATCTCACGAAAAAACTGATCATCTTTCATCATGCGGGCACACCCAGGGCAGTGATGGTCCAAATGGATAAACCCCCCATATCCAAAGCGCTGAGCAAAGGGAGGAATATGCTCGGGAAGGATGTGCGTATGGATATCGACGACGAGTGGCTGTAGATGCATGAGGCGGTGATTCGAGGGTCTTGAGCGAAGATAGGGAAGCGCTACCTTTGTCCTTTGAAATCCCACTGATGAGCGACGCCATCCACCACGAGTGCGGAATTGCCTTACTAAGGCTCCGCAAACCCCTAGGACACTACCTGGAAAAGCACGGGACGGCCTTGTATGGCCTGAACAAAATGGTTCTCATGATGGAAAAACAGCACAACCGCGGCCAAGATGGCGCAGGTTTGGCTGGTGTCAAACTAGACATGGCTCCCGGTCAGCGCTACATCAGCCGCTATCGTTCTGTCGAATCCAAGCCCATGCAGGACATTTTTCATCGCATCCAGACGCGCATCAATACGATGGTGGATGGAAAGCCTGAGCGCCTGAAGGATGTCCAATGGGTTAAGGAAAATTTGGCCTTTGCTTGTGAGGTGTACTTAGGTCACCTCCGATACGGCACCTATGGCGGAAACTCGATTGAAGCTTGCCACCCTTTTCTGCGCCAGAGCAACTGGATGAGTCGCAATTTGATCGTTGCTGGGAATTTTAACATGACCAATGTAAAGGAGCTGGTGGATGAGCTGGTTTCTTTGGGCCAGCATCCCAAAGAGCGGGCCGACACCGTCACCGTGATGGAAAAAATTGGGCATTTCTTGGACAAAGAAAACGAGCGCCTGCATAAAGAAGCCAAAGAAGTCTATGGCCATAGCAAGCCAGAGCGCAGCGTATACCAAATGAATAACCTCCAGCTGCCTCGTGTCCTTCGCAAGGCGGCAGCCCCATGGGATGGCGGATATGCCATGGGCGGCATGGTGGGACAAGGAGATGCCTTCTTGCTTCGCGATCCCAACGGCATTCGCCCAGCCTACTATTATGTGGATGACGAGGTGGCGGTCGTAGCTTCTGAACGTCCGGTCATTCAGACGGCTTTCGGCGTGGCCTATGAAGATGTACATGAAGTCCCGCCTGGGCATATGATTTGGATTCGCCGCAATGGAGATGTCTCCATTGAGAAAGTTCTTGAGCCCAAAGAGCGCTTGGCCTGCTCCTTTGAGCGTATCTATTTCTCACGCGGAAATGACGGAGCCATCTACCATGAGCGCCTAGAACTAGGACGCCGATTGGCCAATCGCGTGCTTGATGCCGCGGATAGAAATTTTGACGATACCGTTTTCAGCTTCATCCCAAATACCGCAGAAATTTCATTTTATGGTTTGCTTAAAGGGGTTGAAGATGCCCTGAACGAGCAAAAAATTCAGCAAGTAGCTGCGCTGGGAAGCGACTACAAAGCAGAGGACTTGAAACACATCCTCACGCGCCGCCCTCGCCTAGAAAAGATTGCCTGGAAGGACGTTAAGCTCCGCACCTTCATCACGGAAGATGCCGGTCGAGAAGACATGGTATCCCACGTCTATGACAGCACCTACCACGTGGTCGAACCCAAAGACACGGTCGTTGCCGTAGACGACAGCATCGTCCGCGGAACCACGCTCAAGCAAAGTATTCTAAAGATGCTCGACCGCCTGGGGCCGAAGCGCATCATCATCGTTTCATCCGCCCCTCAGATTCGCTACCCCGATTGCTATGGCATCGACATGGCGAAGATGGGCGACTTTGCCGCTTTCCGAGCCGCTGTTTCGCTCCTAGAAGAGCGAGGCTTGTGGCATGTTTTAACAGATGCTTTGGCTGCCGCAAAAGCTGAACTCGAGAAACCCATGGAGGAGCAGATTAATGCCGCGAAGGCCGTCTATGCGCCCTTTACGGCGGAGGAAATTTCGGACCGAATTGCCCAAATGCTTACCCCTGCCGGCGTCAAAGCCGAGGTGAAGGTCATCTACCAGACCATCGAAGACCTACATGCTTCTTGCCCCGAAAACCTTGGCGACTGGTACTTCACCGGCAACTATCCTACCCCTGGTGGAATACGCGTCGCCAACCGCGCCTTCGTGAACTACATGGAGGGAAGCAGTGATCGGGCGTACTAAGGGTTAACGGGCGAAAGGGCGCTTCACGCCGTTTGCTGGTTTGATCGATTGGGAGCCCACTTCCTAAAAGTCTCGGCGCGCAGCGAAGGTCCTCACCACCGTTTAAGGGTAAAAGAGATTAAGCGTTTAAGGGACTGTGCATCGTATTCCCAGACAAACCAACTAGCCAACGAACCAACAAACGGAACGAGCGCTTCGCGCTCGCTCCCTCGCTATTTAAAAGGATTCCCAAATTTCACATCATTCGCCAGGCTCGGGTCGTCCAATGTTTGGAGGAAAGCAACCAACGCGGCCTTTTGCGCAGGGTTGAAATTGGGACTCACCGGGTCGCCGTTCGGTCCGCGAAGTTGCGGACTCAAATTGGGATGGTCCTGAACCCCTGTGCTGTAGTGATCGATTACTTGGGCCAACGTGGCGAACCGGCCATCGTGCATGTAAGGGCCTCGGCCGGTTAAATTTCGCAGTGATGGCACCTTGAAAAGTCCCACCTGGGCAGGATTATTGTTTACACCCCCTACGCCAGCATCGGTGGTGACGAGGTCAAGCCCGTTGTTGCGCGAACCGGGTGCCGTAAAGGCTTCCGTACCGTGGCAGGTACTACATGCTCCAGGAACGGGAGGGCCACCAGGACCCGGGGGCAGGCCAAAGAAGAGGGCCTTGCCTTGGTTTTCTTGCGCGGTGAAATTGGGAAAAGGATCCGTTGGAGCATTCACTTGGACGCGACCTTGGTCATAGGGAGCCTGGTAGCTCATGATACTTCGGACAAACTGCGCCAGCGCTTGACGAACGCGTAGTTCAGATATGTCTTCTGTTCCGAACGCCTTTTCGAAAAGTGGTGCGTAGTAGGCCAAGTTCTCGACACGGGCCAAAAGTGTATCGATACGCATGCCCATTTCCACAGGGTCCTGAATGGGCATCAGCACTTGGTCTTCTAGTGTACTTGCACGCTCGTCCCAAAAGAAGGCGCCGTTGGGGTAGAATCGGGCATTGCTCAAGCCCATGGAGTGGCGCCCGGTGAGGCCGCCCTCGAAGCCTTCGCTGAAGGTCTTGTTGTCCCCAAAGCCCATCGTCTGTTGGTGGCAATTAGCGCAGGAAATGCTGCGGTTGGCGGAAAGGTTTTTATCGTAGAAAAGGACGCGCCCCAGTGTCGCTCCGTCGTCCGTGACGGGGTTGGTCATGGGCGTGTTATCCGACGCCAACACATTGGGTTGGGCAAAGTGGGCCGGGAGCTCGCTAGGCGTATAGTCGTATGGCGTCTCAGGAAGGTTTAGGTACTCGGCGACAGGGTCAACGGGGAATTCAGGCTGGCAGCTCGTCCAAATGAGCGCAGCGGGCAATAGAAGTGAAAGTTGTCGGATCATGGCTATTGGACGGCGCTATGGCGAAGAGGTTTAATGCGAACAGAAAGGTCGACATTCCGTTACCTTTATCGAAGTGAAGATTTATACGAAAACCGGTGATGCCGGAACCACAGGATTATTCAGCGGTCAGCGCGTATCCAAAGCTGATTTGCGCTTACACGCCTATGGCTCATTGGATGAGCTGAATGCCCATGTGGGAATGCTGGTAGACCTAGGGCCGGAGAGCCTTTATGAAGAGCTTAAATCGATTCAGTCGTGGTTATTCTCTGCTGGGTCACATCTTGCCAATGACTCCGTGGAAATGCTTAGTAAGCTCCCTCCTGTGCGCGCCGAATGGGTTCAGCGTCTTGAAGGAGCCATTGACCGCATGGACGCTTCCCTACCGCCTTTGCGAAATTTTGTCTTGCCGGGAGGCCATCCGGCGGTGAGCCAAGCGCATATCGCCCGGACGGTTTGCCGTCGGGCAGAAAGGCAATGTACCGAACTTCAAAAAGCCTTGGAGGGTTCTGCCGTGCCTGTCCCGGAACACGTGCTTCCATTGCTCAATCGATTGAGCGATTACTTCTTTGCCCTTTCACGCTGGTTGTGCGTAGAATTAGGCGTTAAAGAAACGCCTTGGAAACCAGAGTATTAAATAGTACTTGCGTAGCGTTCTAAAACGAATATATTTGCGCAAAATTACTATTGCCTTCTCCTATGTATTGGACACTTGAATTAGCCTCCTACTTAAGCGACGCTCCTTGGCCCGCTACCAAAGACGAATTGATCGATTACGCAATCCGTACAGGCGCTCCTTTGGAAGTTGTGGAGAACCTTCAAGCCGTTGAGGAAGAAGAGGCCGAGATCTACGAATCCATCGAAGAAATTTGGCCTGACTACCCTTCGGATGATGACTTTCTTTGGAACGAAGAAGAGTACTGATTCTGCCAACCGTTTCTAAACGCATAGGTGGCACAAGGATTGTACTTTTGCCGCTACCATGATTCAGAAGCTTCTTCAGAAAATCCTTGGCGATAAGTCGCAAAACGACCTCAAGGAAATTCAACCCTATATCGACAAGATTCACGCGGCAGAGCAGGCGCTCAGTGGCATGAACCCCGATCAGCTGCGCGCTAAGACCGCAGAATTCAAAGTAAAAATCCAAGCAGCCTCCGCCTCTCAGGCGCAGGAAATTGCCGAACTCAAGGCTTTAGCTGAGTCCGAATTGGACTTTGAAGCAAAAGAACAGCACTATCTCCGCATCGATGAACTGACAAAATCAGCCATTGTGGCAGAGGAGTCGGTGCTGGATGAGATCCTCCCAGAAGCATTTGCCCTTATTCGCGAAACGGCGCGTCAATGGGCGCAAGGCCCCTTGAACGTTACCGCGACGGAAATTGATCGCGCTCTCGTCGGCAAAATGGGTGCCGTGGATATTCATGGCGAACAAGCTACGTGGAACAACCATTGGGATGCCGCAGGAAGCCCCGTTTCGTGGAACATGGTTCATTACGATGTCCAGTTATTTGGTGGGACCGTGCTGCACAAAGGCCGAATCGCTGAAATGGCGACCGGAGAGGGAAAAACCCTCGTGGCCACCTTGCCGGTATACTTGAACGCTTTATCCGGACGCGGCGTGCACGTGGTCACCGTCAATGATTACCTCTCGAAACGAGATGCTGAATGGATGGGGCCATTGTACCAATTCCATGGCTTGACGGTGGATTGTATCGACAAACACCGACCCAACAGTGAAGGCCGACGCCAAGCCTATTTGGCCGACATCACCTTTGGTACCAATAATGAATTTGGCTTTGACTACCTCCGTGATAACATGGCGAGGGATATGTCTGAACTCGTTCAGCGTGGACATCACTTTGCCATTGTGGATGAGGTAGATTCCGTTTTGATTGACGATGCACGAACCCCTCTGATCATTTCGGGCCCAACACCCAACGGCGATCGCCACGAATTCAATGAGCTCAAGCCTTTTGTCGTAGAGCTTTATAATCAGCAGAAATCCGTTGCCCAAGATGCCTTGATGCAAGCCAAGCGCTTACTCTCCGAAGGCAATAGCAAGGATGCCGGCTTCCAAATGCTCCGCGCTCACCGCGCCCTTCCCAAGAATAAGGCCCTGATCAAGTTCTTGAGTGAAGAAGGAAACAAGGCCCTGTTGCAAAAAACCGAAGGGGTTTACCTGCAGAACCAGGGTAAGGAAATGAAAATCGTGGATGAAGCCTTGTACTTCTCTATCGAGGAAAAGCAAAACCAAGTCAACCTGACCGACTTAGGTATTGAACTTTTGAGCAATAAAACGAGCGAGGACTTTTTCGTCCTGCCCGATATGTCGACCGAGTTAGATCGCATTGAAAAGTCCGATTTAGATACCGCAGCCAAAGCCCAAGAAAAAGACAGCCTTCTGCGTGATTACCGCCAGAAAAGTGAGCGCATCCACACGATGAACCAGCTTCTCAAGGCCTACACTATGTTCGAAAAAGACGTGGAGTACGTTCTCATGGATAGCAAGGTGAAAATCGTGGACGAGCAAACTGGTCGAATCATGGATGGTCGACGCTATTCCGACGGCCTCCACCAAGCGATTGAAGCCAAGGAAAACGTCACCATCGAGGCAGCCACGCAAACCTATGCTACGGTCACGCTTCAGAATTACTTCCGCATGTACAATAAGCTCTCCGGGATGACTGGAACAGCCGAAACCGAAGCGGGCGAATTCTGGGAAATCTACAAATTGGACGTTACCGTCATCCCAACCAACCGACCCATCGCCCGTGATGACCGCGACGACTTGGTTTACAAGACCAAGCGGGAGAAGTACAATGCCGTCATTGATGAGATTGTCACCTTGCGTGATGCCGGCCGACCTGTTTTGGTCGGAACAACCTCCGTCGAAATCTCCGAATTGCTGAGCAAGGCACTCAATATGCGTAAAATCCCACACCAGGTTTTGAACGCTAAGCTGCACCAGAAAGAGGCCGACATCGTCGCGGAGGCCGGACGCCCAGGCACCGTGACCATTGCTACGAACATGGCAGGCCGCGGAACAGATATCAAACTTTCAGATGAAGCAAAGGCCGCTGGCGGCTTGGCTATTGTTGGAACAGAGCGCCATGATTCTCGTCGCGTGGACCGCCAGTTGCGCGGTCGAGCAGGACGACAAGGGGATCCCGGATCCTCTCAGTTCTTTGTCAGTCTAGAGGACAATTTGATGCGCCTATTTGGCTCGGAACGCATTGCCAGCTTGATGGACCGTATGGGCCATGAAGACGGCGAGGTGATTCAGCATTCCATGGTTTCCAAGTCCATAGAACGCGCCCAGAAAAAGGTTGAAGAGAACAATTTTGGCATGCGTAAGCGTTTGCTTGAATATGATGATGTCATGAACTCACAACGTGAGGGCATTTACCGTCGACGTCGCAACGCACTTTCGGGAGAGCGCCTCCAAGTGGATATTGCCAATAGTGCGTACGATTTGGCCGCTTCGTTGGTCCAAAACACCAAGCCAAGCAATGCTTACCAAGCTTTTGAATTAGACATATTCGAAACCTTTGGCATTACGCCCCCAGTAAGTCAAGAGGAATTTGAGCGATTGAAAGCCCCTGAGCTCACGCAAAAGACTTACAGCGCTGCCATGGAGAACTATGTTCTCAAAGCGCAGCGCGTGGCCCAGCAAGCCCTCCCGGTACTCCAAAACGTATTGAATGAGCAAGGAGCCAACGTAGAACGCATTCTCGTGCCCTTCACGGATGGAGCGCGTGCCCTTCAAGTTTCCACCCATCTTCAAAAATCCGTTGACAGCCAGGGCGAGAGCCTCATGCGCGACGTGGAAAAGGGCATTGTCCTTGCGATGATTGACGAAAATTGGAAGGAGCACCTCCGCAATATGGATGACCTCCGTCAAAACGTTCAAGGTGCCGTCTATGAGCAGAAAGATCCTTTGTTGATCTACAAGCACGAGAGCTTCAATCTCTTCCGTGAAATGCTTGGGGAGATGAACCAAAGTGTTATTTCATTCTTATTCCGTGCTGGCCTTCCTGTGGCCGACCCCGCCACTCAGGCTCAGTCTGTTCGACGTGCGCCGGCTGCAAGCCCGAGAAAAGAGCAACTTCAAACGAGTGGCCCCGGAGCCGAGGCGACGCCCGCTCCAAGCCGTGGCGTTGGCCGAGCGCCCATGCCCGGCAGTCCCGCCCCCGCTCGGAACACGACGCCTGTAGTCAATCAAAAGAAATTTGGTCGCAATGATCTCGTCACTGTGGCCAATATTGTGACGGGAGAAAAGAAGCAGGTGAAATACAAAGTGGCCGAACCTTTGCTCAACCAAGGGTGGACCATTTTGGAGGACTGATTCCGGACATCCGAGCGTCTAAAGCAATGCCTCCATTGCCGTTGGCGGTAGATCTAACAGCTTGCTTGACCCTTTATTAACCCCAGTGGGCTGGGCTGCATTTTAGCGCCCCAGCCAGGGCTTTGGATCTTGATTATTCGTATCCATCCACAGCTCAAAGTGCAGGGTAGATTCTCCCGTTTCAGGATCAGCGGCCACCCGCCCAATGACGTCCTTGGTGTTGACTTTATCCCCCGTTTTGACAAAAACCTCGTCGAGGTTCGAATACACGGTGAAATAATTACCATGACGGATCAATACCACTCGATTCGCTCCTGGGATGCGCACGACGGTTGAGACTTCGCCATTGAACACGGTGCGAACAGATGATTTGCTTGGGGTACCAATATCCACTCCTGGATTTTTAATGGTGACACCGGAAGTCCCAGGCACTGGATTTTCACCAAAGTTTTGCGTGATGATGCCTCGTTCTACGGGCCAGGGAAGCTTGCCTTTGTTCGCGGCGAAATCCTTTGCCAAGGCGGCACCTTCGGGCGTCAGGGCAAAAGAGGTCGATGAACTTGAACTGTTCGTCGTGCTCCCAGGATTTTGCGCCTCCGCCTGTTTCCGCGCAGCTTCCCTTTGACGCTTTAACTCATCTTGGATGATTTTCTGAATTTGCTTTTCGAGCTTTTGAAGTTCAGATCGCTTCTTCTTAATCTCCGTGGTGATTTGGCTCTCTTTCAGTTTGAGTTTGGCCACCGCCGCTTCTTGCTGACTCTTTTCTGAAACAAGCTCTTGCTTCTGAGCCAGTTCTTGACCAAGTAATTGACGCTTCCGCCCTTGTTCTGCCTCCAGGGCAAGAATGGCTTTGGCTTTCTCGGCTTGAAGAGACTTGATTTCTTCTACTTGGGTTTGACGGAACCCCGAATATTGGCGCAAGAAATACAACCGTTTCAGCGCTTGCTGGAGATCTTCAGATGCAAAAACGAAGCTCAAGGCCGAGCTCGGTGTGCCGCGTTTTTGGGCCTCTCGAAGCATGCCGGCATACTTTTCTTTCAGGGTTTTGATCTCCCCATCTAGGCGCGCCATATCATTTTTTAGACGGCGGATTTCACGGTCAGAGTTTTGAATTTGAGTTTGAACTGTCCGAATCAACTCCTGGCGGGCTCGAACTTTTTTGTCCAGTGCCCGCACTTGACTTAGGGTGAGCGCCTTGTCCTTTTGAGTCTTTTTTAAGATACTATTGGCGACTTCGATTTCGTCCTGTAATTGGACTTTGCGTTCCTCCAACTTTTCCTTTTGGCTTGGTTGCTGTGCCTGCATGGTCAGACTAGTGACCACCAAGGAAACGGTCCAAAAAGCTGATTTAAAGTTCCACACGCGCATAGCCCGAAGGTAGGGTAAAGGGGAAACTCAACGAAGCGTCTTGCCAACCCGCTTGACTCGGCTCAAACTGCAAGCGCCCCTCGGAACCTGCGCCCTTAAACTGGGCGGTCCAACTTCCTGAAACGCCATAGTCCACGCGCGCCTGGGCTTGGATCGCATCTACTTTGAGCTCTTGAGAAATCAAGCGGTGTGGGGCCTGCTGAGTGAGAACAAGGGTCAGTTCGCCCTGATGTTCGCCCCGCTGGATGGGATAACGCACTGTCCACAAGGCCTGCTGACCATCCGAAGAGGCCGTCAAGGACATCCCCACCACGGAGGTTGGCAAGGAAATCGGCTGCCCGGTGAGCAAATGAATGAGGTCCCAGGTGCTCACAGGCAGTCCGGCATCGGCAAGGCGCGAAATGGGCTCATTCAGCACCTTATTCACGATGTGGGCATAGCCTTGCGCACTGTCGGCTGTGACCTGAACTCGGGCCAACTTCAAGCCCACGAAGGGGTCTGCTATATCCAACCACACCAGGGGCAGGCTAGGTTCGGCACTGATGCGCACCTCCAGTCGGGCCTTCTGGCTAGCGCCAGGGTAGTCCACTTGAGCGGACCCTTTGGCGCGGTAGTAGAGCGAGTCTATCGCTGGGGCTTCGTACTGCGCCTTGAGGGCTTCGAGGACGATGGATTCGTTGGAGCGGGGAGGAGGTGTTTGCAAAGCAGTTTCCGTTGGGGTCTTTCGCCATGCACCACAACTGGCCAACAGGGTGCTGGCGGAAAGGAGGATGAGCAGGGAAGGACGGTTCATCGTGCAGATTCTTGGAGGTCAGACTGGAGCAGCTGCCTGCGAATGATGGCAACTTCTTCTTCTGAAGCTCCGTTTTCAATGGCCTTGGTGAGGTAGGTTTCCATGTCTTCTTTTCGATCCAAATGGTAAAATATTTCCGCCGCATGCAGGCAGGAAGCCGCGTTCCGGGCGCCCCCGAATTGGAGGCATTCCGCCATGGCTCCGGAGGCCTTGCCCCACTTGCCTTGGTTCATGAGCACCACTGCTTTGGTGTCCCAGTAGTTGGCGTTTTCAGGTTGATCCTTCAAGGCTGCATCCACCATGGTCAAGGCCTCGTCCAAGCGCACCCCAAAATTGGCAAGATAGTAGGCATAGTTGTTTTTGGCCTGGGTGTGGTCAGGGAAGAAAAGCAGGAGGCGGTCCAGGGAGGCAGACATATTCTCCAAGTCTCCCGCATGGAAAAAGGCGGTGCCCAAGCGGAAGTAGTACTCCGGCGCCAGGGGGCTGTTGCCTTGGTGCTGGGACTGGCTGCGCTTGAGGCCTATTTGAAAAATGATGATGGCCTGGTCGGGCTGGCCGTTCATGTCTAAGGCGGTGCCGAAGAGCAGGGGTGCACGTTCATGATCAGGGAAGGCCTCGTTAGCTGCTAATGCCGTGGCCAAATAGCCCTCCAAGTCTCCCAGCTCATGGCGGGTGACCGAGATGTTTTCATACACCTCCCAAAGCGGACCGTTCTCTAGGGTGAGGCTGTGTTCATAGACCGCGATCGCTTCACGCTTATCTCCGTGAAAGACCAACACATCCCCCCGAACCCGGGCCAACAGCGCCGACTCTGGGCGGACCTCGCAGGCAAGTGCGGAAAGGCGGAGGAGGGCCTGCCACGCGCTGTGGTCCAAGGGCAATTCTGCCCCCTGTAGCTCATCCAGAATGGTCCCAAAGTCTTGGGCGATGGCCTCCTCAGAGAAGTCTGGATTGCGGTAGATCGCTTCAAAGGCTGCATTGGCTTCCTCTTGTCGTTCGCGACCCTGCAGAAATTTGGCGCGTGCCAACTGCAGGCCCAACGCGTCGGGGAAGCGCTCCATCAAAAGTTCCAAAGCAATATATGCCTCGTTATCGAGGCCAAAGTCGTTCAGCAACATGCTATAGCGAATCCCCGCGTCAATTTCATACTCCGGGTACTTAAACAGGCGCGCCATGTTGGCTAAGGCAGAATCCGCCTCGCCCATGTTGGCGTAGAGGTTGGACACCGCCACAGATCGCTCCATGCTGGGCGGTAGGAAGCGGTCGCCGGCCTTCAAGAAAACGATGGCACTTTCTAAATCCCCTTGGCTGTAGGCCGTTTGGGCACAGACGGAAATGAGCTCTTCGTCCACAAATTCGCCCCCAATAAAGAGACGGAACCGGCCCAATCGAAGCATTTCCTCGCTGTTGCCCATCACGCGTGCTATGTTGAACAAAACCGCCACGTCGCCGCTGTTGAGTTGGCCTGAATTCAACCGCTTCTCAATGCGCGTCTTGGCCTTCTCAAAAAGCTTGAAGGGCTTGCCTTTTTGGCCCTCTTCCAAGATGGCCATGCCCTCAAAGTAGAGGCTGAGGGCCTTCAAATCTTGTGAAACGAAACGTGCCTCAGCCCCCGATGGGACCCCTTGCGCCTGAACAGAGGTGCTGAAGCATAGGGCCAGCAACAGCCCAAAAATCCACCTCCGCCCCATCTTATCCCTCCAGTCGGCTGTAGTCGCCCAAGCTCAAAGACTGGAAGCTGCCGTCAATGTGGGCATGCTGGCCAATCATAGAGTTGTGAAGGGTGATGTTCATAATCGAAGTGTTGGCGCCAATGATACAATCGCGCAAGGTGCTGTTCTCCACGGTGGAATTTGCGCCGACGCTCACATAGGGGCCTATGGTAGCATTGACAATTTTCGCGCCAGAGCCAATAAAGCAGGGCTCATGGATGGTGGCGTTCTCCAAAACGGCATCCGGAGCTACGAGCGTTTCTTCGTTTTTTACGAAGTCCAAAATGCGGCCATTCGTCTCTACCGTCACGTCCTTGTTGCCACAGTCCATCCAGGCATCCACCTGGCCGGGCACCATGCGCAGACCGTCGTTTTTCATGTTCTCCAGGGCGTGCGTGAGTTGGTACTCGCCTCCGCCTTTGATGTCGTTGTCGATGAGGTACTGAAGCTCCTTTTTCAGGCGCGCGCCGTCCTTGAAGTAGTAAATGCCGATAATGGCCAAATCGCTGATGAATTCTTGGGGCTTCTCCACAAAATCGGTGATGCCGCCGTCTTCGCTCAATTTCACTACGCCAAAGGGGCGGGGGTCCTCCACTTGGTTGACCCAAATCACCGCGTCAGCGGAAGCGTCCAATTGGAATTTGGCGCGAAACAGGGTATCCGCAAAGGCGACCACGCAAGGGCCATCGAGGGCGTCTTCCGCACACAACACAGCGTGCGCCGTACCCAAGGGCTTTTCTTGGTAGTGTATGCTGCCTTTTGCGCCCAAGCCGCTGGCTACATCGACGAGCATGGTTTCCACCTCACTTCCAAAGTCGCCCACTACGTAGGCAATGCGGTTGAGGTCGCTTCCTACAATCTTGGCGATGTCTTCCACCAAGCGCTGCACAATGGGTTTGCCCGCAACCGGCAAAAGAGGCTTGGCCGTGGTCAAGGTGTGGGGACGAAGGCGCGAGCCGCGGCCCGCCATGGGAATGATAATGTTCATGTGCTCAGAGAACTATGGGTTGGTGCTCCAAAGGTACAAAGGGCAGGAAGGCGTTCAGAACCACTTTTTGGGCAAAGCCACAAGGCTTTTGCTCACTTTTTACCGCTGTGACCAAAGCCCCCATCGCCTCGCTGCGTGTCGTCAAGATGTTCCACGGTCTGCCAGTCAAAACGCTCATATCGTGCGACAACCAATTGGGCGATACGATCCCCGGGCGCTACATCAAATGGCTCATGGCCATGATTGATGAGGATGACGCCAACATCCCCGCGATAGTCCGCATCAATGGTCCCCGGGCTGTTCAGCACCGTCACCCCATGTTTGTAGGCTAGGCCGGAACGTGGGCGCACCTGCGCTTCTAGTCCCGGAGGCAAAGCCAGGTGTAGTCCGGTTGGGATGAGTCGCCGCTCGCCTGGTGCTAGCGTGATTCCCGTCTCTAAATGCGCCCTCAAATCCATTCCTGCACTGTCGGTCGTGGCAAATTCGGGCAAGGGATTGTTGGATCGATTGATCACCGAAATCTTCATGGCTCTAGGCGTTTGAATCGTTTAAAAAGGAGCGCGCGTTCCGCAAAACATACGATCCCCAACATCAGTGCCGCGCATAGGATGGATGGCCAAACGGTCGTCATACTGAAGAAGGCAGCCACCCAGCCCAACAGGGCAGCGCTGAGCACATAGAGGGCTAAGCGCCCAAAATTATAGGGCACGGGGAAGTGGTATTGTCCAAGGAAAATGCTCAATAAGGCCATGGCCACATAACTTGATAGCGTAGTCCATGCCGCACCCAAAATTCCCACCCGAGGTATCCAATACAGATTGCCGATCACGGTAATCACAAAGCCCGTCAAAGTGATGTACAATCCCATGCGGGTTTGGTCGGATAATTTGTACCACATTGATATCTGCGTATTCATAGACAGAAATACGTTGGCCAATAGTAAAAAATACAGAAGCGGTAAGCTATCCCAATACTTGGCATCGATAAAGTACTTGATGCCTCCCAACCCCGCCAAAACCCAGACCATGCCTATGGCCAAGATTCCTGTAAATAGTCGGAGAACTTGCGCCAGTTGCTCACGCGTTTGTGCAGACTCCTTGAAGAAAAACGGCTCTGCTGCAAATCGAAATGCCTGGTTAAATAAGATGATAAAAATGGACAACTTATAAATGGCTGAATACGTGCCCACCGCTTCTTTGGCTTCCATGGACGGCATGAGGTACTCAATGAAAAAGCGATCCGCCATTTCGTTTGCCACCCCAGGGAGTCCAGCGAGAAGAAGGGGAAAGCCAAACGCCACCATGGTCTTCCAGATTTGAAGATCAAACCTGCGTTGAATCGCAAAAAACTCAGGCAACAACATGAGAATCATGGCGGCACTAGCGGCCAAATTCGCAATCAAAACCCAGCCTACTTGAAGGTCAGGAAGCCAAATTCCTGCTTTTGGGATGAAGAGAAAAAAGGCATAGCAAAGCAAGAAATTCACTGCAATTTGAGTGATTTTAATCGCCACAAAGCGTTTGGCTCGACGCTGTGCTCTCAGTCGTGCAAAGGGCACCGCGGCCACTACATCCATCGCCACAATCCAAGCCATCATCAGAACGAGTTGAGGCCTGTCTTCCATGCGCAGGAGATCTGCTGCCGGCACGTATAAAAAGGCCATCGCGGCCAAGAAAAGGACCGAACTGGTCAGCAAACTCCACATGGCAGTTGAGTACACCGTCGATTCATCTGCTCCTTTCTTTTGGCTGACACGGAAGTAGGCCGTTTCAAAACCATAAGTTAAAATGACCATCAGGAAGGCAATGCTCACATAAAGCAAGGAGTTGACCCCATATTCTGACTTGCTCAAAACCACGGTCAATAGCGGCGTCAAAGCAAAATTCAGCACCCGCGCAAGAATGCTGCTAAGACCGTAGAGGGCGGTATCCCCCATGAGCGATTTCATGCCCGACATAGCGTAAAGGTACGGGCAGAATCTAGGACTCTTCACAGGACAGATGCTGTCGCTCTACCTTTGCCTCGTGGATCCCTATTTCTCTCCCTTCTTGACTCCTTCGGTGCTCATCGAGCGCTATCAACTTCTTGCTACGAAATTGCACCGGACTCCCGTGCTAACTTCCTCCAGCTTGGACCAGCTTGCAGGAGCTTCGCTCTTCTTTAAATGCGAGAATTTTCAGCGATCTGGAGCCTTCAAAATGCGCGGGGTCCAAAATGCCCTGCTGGAACTAGGACAAGGGGGCTACCCCGATGCAGGGGTTGTTACCCATTCCAGCGGGAATCACGGCCAAGCCCTCGGCTGGGCCTGCGCCGAAAAGGAGATCCCTTGCACGGTAGTCATGCCGTCCAATGCGCCGGAGTTTAAGAAGCGCGCGGTGGCTTTGACCGGTGCGCGCATCGTAGAATGTACCCCGACTCTGGCCGCACGTATTGAGGCGGTGCAAGCCATTCAACGCGAAACGGGTGCGATCGAAATCCACCCATCGAATCAAGCGCCCGTGATTGTGGGCCAAGGCTCGGCCGCCTGGGAGCTACTCGAGGATTGTGCCAAGCAAGGCCATTCCTTGGATTGGGTGGGGGTCCCCGTCGGCGGTGGCGGATTACTGGCGGGTACCGCCTTCGCTGTACACGTTTGGAATCGTTTACACGGATCGGCTGTGCGCGTCTTTGCGGGGGAGCCGACCGGGGCTGATGATGCATTCCGCAGTTTGGCTTCGGGCCAGATTGAGCACAACGAAAATCCCCAAACTGTCGCCGACGGTATGCGCACGGAGCTGGGGGCCATCAATTTCCCGGTGATCAAAGCGCACGTGACCGCCATCCACACCGTAACGGATCCTGAAATACTCCACGGCCAACTCCTTTTGGCCGAACGGCTTAAAATCATTGTAGAGACGAATTGTTCTCCTCCTTTTGCCGCAGTCCTCAAGCATCCAGAGGTGTTCCATAACCAACGGATTGGTGTGGTATTATCTGGGGGGAATTTGGACCTCCAAGCGCATCATTGGGGCGCTTGACAGCCCCGCTACCCCGTACCAAAAACGTATTTGGCCTTCCTCGGCAAAAAACCGGAATTTTCCGGGTAAGTGTGATTTGGAATGAGGCTCAGGGCCTGCAAGCAAGGGTGCCCATCGAGAATCTAGAAAAGGCTCAGAAATCTGATTCTCGCCTCCAGATTGGAGGAAGCACCTTGCCATTTGCTGAATACAAAGGTGCAAAAAAATCTTATTGTAAAGTGTACACTAAGTCGAAATTATTGCTATGTTTGCAATGAATCTTTCGAAAACGAACGGATTCATCAAGGGTTGTGAGACGCCGCTGAAAATGCGGCGTTTTCTATTTCTAAAGGTTTCGTTCCGATTTCTCCCTTTGCTCCTCTTCTTTTGCTATCGCGTTCTACGGCGAATTCCTGCTCAAAAGCAGGCTATGTAGGCCAAATAGGGTACTTTTGTCCCGCTATGAGCGACTCTTCATCTGCCCTCTCTTCGAACGCCCCGCAGCCCGTTGGCGCCTATCCCATGACGCGTAAGGTGGGGAACCTCTTATTCCTCTCTGGCGTTGGCCCTCGCAAACCAAAAAGCGATACAAGTAGTGCTTCGGTTCCTGGATTGATCCTTGACGCTTCCGGCGCGGTCATCGATTACGACTTCGAGATGCAGGTGCATTCGGTCATGGCCAATGTAAAAACCATCCTAAATGAAGCAGGTGCTCGTTGGGATCAACTGGTAGATATCACGGTATACTTAACCGATATGAAACGCGATTTTGCGCTATTCAATCGATTGTATGCTGACTATTTTGAAGGCGTGGACCCAAAGCCTTGCCGAACCACGGTGGAAGTCCTTTCCCTTCCCACACCGATTGCTGTTGAACTGAAGTGTATTGCGGCCCTATGAGCCAGACTTACCCGGAGCGCGGTTCGCTCCATCTCCCACAAATTCAAAAAGAAGTGCTTTCCTATTGGGAGGCTCAGGACGTCTTTGCGAAGTCTATCCGACAAGATGGTCCTGAATTCGTTTTCTATGAAGGCCCCCCATCCGCGAATGGCTTGCCAGGGATTCACCACGTCATGGCCCGGGCATTGAAGGATCTTTTTTGCCGATACAAAACACAACAGGGATTCAAAGTAGACCGTCGTGCCGGCTGGGATACCCATGGACTTCCCGTAGAACTAGGAGTCGAAAAGGAATTAGGGATTACCAAAGAGGATATCGGAAAGAGTATCACCGTCGAGGAGTACAATGCCGCCTGTCGAGAGGCGGTCATGCGCTACACGGACATTTGGAACAATCTCACCAAGCAAATGGGCTATTGGGTGGATATGGACCAACCCTATGTTACCTATACCTCCAAATACATGGAAACGGTCTGGTGGCTCTTGGCTCAGATTCATCAGAAAGGGTTGCTTTATAAGGGCTATACCATTCAGCCTTACTCTCCAAAAGCGGGCACCGGTCTCAGCTCCCATGAGCTCAATCAACCTGGGTGCTATCGCGATGTGATGGATGTTTCGGCGACCGCTTTATTTGCTGTCCAAGCAAGTGCGCAGTCCGAAGCTCTTTTTGGCCCAGCGCCCGTCCATATCATGGCTTGGACGACTACCCCATGGACTTTGCCTTCCAATACGGCCTTGACGGTAGGCCCGAAAATTTCGTACGCTCTCGTCGACACATTCAATCCCTACACCAAGGAAAAGCAGTTGGTCATCTTGGCGGAGGCCTTGATATCGAAGTACTTCCGTGAGGAAGATGCCGGTGTTGACGGCCCTCCTGAAGGCAAGGTGCTGCCTTGGTCGCTGCAAAAAACCTTCTTGGGCACCGAACTTGTTGGATTGCGCTATGCACAACTCTTGCCCTACGCGCAGCCGTTTGAACATCCAGATCAAGCATTCCGAGTCATTCCAGGAGACTTCGTGACCACGGAGGATGGAACGGGCATCGTACATACCGCCCCCACCTTTGGCGCAGATGATGCTCGAGTAGCCGCCGCTGCCGGAGTTCCACCCCTTTTGGTTTTGGATGAACATGGAACTCCCGTGCCCTTGGTTGACCTTCAGGGTCGATTTGTATCCCAGATGGGAGACTTGGCCGGCCAATATGTTAAAATTGAATATTACCCCGAAGAGGAGCGCCCAGAACTCAGTGTTGATGAGCAAATCGGCATTCAGCTTAAGCAACAGGGCAAGGCCTTCAAGGTCCAGAAATATTCGCACAGTTACCCGCATTGCTGGCGTACAGACAAACCTGTACTGTACTATCCCATGGATAGCTGGTTTATCCGAACAACCGCGGTTAAAGAGCGTCTTCAGGCCCTCAACCACGAAATCCAGTGGAAGCCGGCTAGTACAGGCACCGGTCGATTTGGAAATTGGCTAGAAAATTTAAACGATTGGAATCTGAGCCGCAGTCGCTATTGGGGAATCCCCCTTCCTATTTGGCGCACAGAAGATGGCAGTGAAGAGATCATCATTGATTCCATTGAAACGCTGAAAAAAGAATTAGACCGTTCCGTTGCTGATGGCCACATGGCCTCCAACCCCTTGGCCCACTTTGTGCCCGGTGATTTTTCTGAAGCCAACTATGCCCAGGTAGATTTGCACCGTCCTCATGTAGACGCATGGGTGCTAAGCTCCTCCAAAGGGGTCGCCATGCACCGCGAGTTGGATCTAATTGATGTTTGGTTCGATTCTGGAGCCATGCCATATGCTCAGGTCCATTATCCTTTTGAAAACAAAGAGGCGATTGACCAAAACAAGGCCTTTCCCGCGGATTTTATCGCGGAAGGAGTAGATCAAACGCGGGGTTGGTTCTTCACGCTGCATGCAATTGCTGGGTTGGTTTTTGATAATGTTGCGTACAAAGCGGTCATCTCCAATGGCTTGGTTCTCGACAAGAATGGCCAAAAAATGTCCAAGCGATTGGGCAATGCCGTGGATCCATTCAAAGCCATGGAGGAGTATGGTTCAGATGCCTTGCGGTGGTACATGTTGACGAACGCACAGCCATGGGACAATTTGAAATTTGACTTTGCCGGGGTACAGGAAGTTCAACGGAAGTTCTTTGGAACCTTGCACAACACCTACGGCTTCTTCTCCCTGTATGCGAACGTAGATGGCTTTGATGCCAAAGAAGTGCGCATTCCCTTGTCTGAACGACCCGAAATTGATCGTTGGATTTTATCTAAGCTCCACAGCCTGATCGCGGAAGTCACAACGTCGTTGGATGATTTTGAACCCACGCGCGCATTCCGTCCAATAAGTGACTTTGTCCAAGACGAACTTTCCAATTGGTACGTGCGCCTGTGTCGCCGCAGATTCTGGAAAGGCGAAATGGGCGATGACAAGCTGGCGGCCTATCAAACGTTACACGAATGCTTGGATACGATCGCACGGCTCATGGCGCCCGTCGCTCCTTTTTATGCGGAACAGCTCTACCGCGATCTTCATCCCTCGGCCTTCTCCGTGCATACCTCGGACTTCCCGACGTCGAATCCAAGTGCGATTGATCCAGATTTAGAACGTCGGATGGCCTTGGCCCAGCGCCTCAGCTCCCTCGTGCTCAGTGTTAGGAAAAAAGAAAAAATCCGTGTTCGTCAGCCCATCGCCCGAGTCTTAGTCCCCATCCTTCACGGCGCTCAAGCTGAAGACGTTCGCGCCATCGAAGGCCTCGTCCTCGCCGAAGTAAATGCCAAGCATATTGAGCTGGTAGATGAAGCCTCCGGGGTCTTTGTCAAGCGCGCTAAAGCAAATTTCAAATCCCTCGGTCCAAAAGCGGGACCCCAAATGAAGGAGGTAGCTGCTGCCATCGCTGCGCTTCAGCCCGAGGCCTTGGGTTCATTGGAAAGTCAAGGCGCCTGGACCCTCTCTTTGGCAAGTGGTGATTTTATCATCACCCTAGAGGATGTTGAAGTGCAGACCGACGACATTCCAGGAATGGCCGTTGCCTCTGAACGTGGCACTACGCTCGCGGTGGATCTCAGCCTGAGCCCTGAACTGATTCAAGAAGGCTTAGCGCGTGAAGCCGTTAATCGCATCCAAGGCTTGCGCAAGGAGAGTGGTTTAGACATCACGGATCGCATCCAACTTTGGGCTGGTGGCAGTTCCGAAGCCGTCGCGGCCATTGCCGCCCATGAGGCCTATGTTTGTTCTGAAGTTCTCGCTGATACTGTGAACTTTAGCCCTGCTCCAGCGGGTGCACACCGCATGGAAAGCGACTTGGAAGGCCATCCGGTGGAATTTTGGCTTCAAAAGACCTGATATTTAACGGTTGATAACCGGCTGTTAATATTCCTAATGCGTATATTCGGCCCTCTTTACTCGTAAGAATCATGGAAAACAAGACCGAACGCTACAGCGATGCCGAGCTCGAGGAGTTCCGCATTTTGATTCAAGGCAAAATTGAAAAAGCCGAAGAGGATCTCCGTATCCTCCGTGAGCAGTTTACCAATAACATGGATAACGGCACGGAAGACACATCCCCTATTTTCAAAAGTTTTGAAGAAGGTTCAGAGACCATGAGCAAAGAAGCAAATGCCCAATTGGCAGCCCGTCAGGAGAAGTTCCTGCGCGACTTGCGTGCGGCCATTGTTCGCATCGAAAACAAAACCTACGGCATGTGCCGCGTCACCGGTAATCGCATTGAAAAAGAGCGCCTCAAATTGGTTCCACACGCCACGATGAGCATGGAAGCCAAGTTGAAGCAGCGGTGAAATCCTCCCTTACCTGGCCTTTTGTTATTGCCGCCATTTTAGTCCTTTTAGACCAGTGGTTGAAGCTGTGGGTAAAGACTTCTTTTGCCCTCGGGGAAAGCGTGTCAATCACTTCTTGGTTTCAGCTCCATTTTGTCGAAAATCCAGGGATGGCATTTGGCATGGAATGGGGGGGGAAAGCGGGCAAATATGCCCTTTCTAGCTTCCGAATTTTGGCAATCGGAGGGATTCTATGGTACATGCATCGGCTGGCCAAAGGAGGGGCGAAAACCTTCGTATTAATTTCTTTTGGCGTGGTGCTCGCTGGAGCATTTGGCAATGTACTGGACAGCCTTTTTTATGGGCTCCTGTTTGACCGCGGCTTAGTTTTTCAGGCCGAATATGGCGATTGGATGATGTACACCGGGGTGGCTCAATGGGGCAGCGGCTATGCGCCCATGCTCTTGGGCAATGTGGTAGACATGTTCTACTTCCCCCTATTCGAAGGCATATTGCCTGAGTGGATTCCATTCTGGGGGGGAGAATACTTTATCTTTTTCCGGCCCATCTTTAACTTGGCCGACGCATGCGTCTCCGTCGGCGTTGTGCTCCTCTATTGGAGTTCTCGACAGCCACTTAACTGGGGAAGCCACCGCTAACCAACTTCTACCCGCGTATGAAACGCTTAATTCTCGCCTTTACTCTACTCTTTTCGGTCCAACTCGCGGGCCAAACGTTTAAATGTGGAACCCTTTCTGCCGAAACGCGCGAGCACCTAAAAAGAGATATGGAATACCTCGCCTCCGATGATCTCGAAGGCCGTCTCCCAGGAACTCAAGGGGCTTCGGAAGCCGTGGCATATATCATTCGCAATTTTCAAGAATCTGGACTCCGTCCGTTCTTCCCCGGGGGGTATACCCAACAGTTCAATGCTCCGCGCCCCGCGGAACTCCCCCGATGGGGCAACTGGATTCGGATTGGAAAGGACAGCCTCTTCGTAAACACAGGCCAAGACGCAGCCCCCGCCTTTGTGGTCCTCCCCTACAGCCAAACCAATGCACTCGAGGGGAGTTCCGTCTATATCAAAGCCGGCATTCGCTCAAAAAACTACACGAATCAGGAGCTCTTGGGGCACATTGTGACCATGGACTGGGAACTCAGCCCTCGGGATAAAAAGAAGTATGCCGGCGAAAAAACCGATTTGGCCACCCGCATTCAACATGCCAAAGAAGCAGGCGCCAAAGGCATCATCCTGCTCGACCGCAAAAACAAGAAAGGCATCACACAAATGATGATTCGACGTCAGCGCGACCTTGGGCTTCCCATCGCATTGGTGAGTGGCAAAAAGTGGGTGCGCAAGTTGCGTCGAAATCGGCCGGACGTAGGGTTCAAAATCACCATTCAGGAGCGCGGTGCCGAAGCCTACAATGTGGCAGGCTTTATGGATTTCGGCCAACCTACAACCATGGTTATTGGGGCCCATTATGACCATGTTGGGCTCGGAAAATGGGGGTCTCGCGATCCAGACGCCGCGGGTCAAGTGCACAATGGTGCCGATGACAATGCCAGTGGAACGGCGGTTTTGCTTGAACTCGCTCGCCAGGCCTCTCAACACCCCGAGGTGCAAGGGCGCAATATTTTGTTCATCGCTTTTTCAGCGGAAGAGGATGGCCTTTTAGGATCCAAGTTCTTCGTAGAGAACAGCCCTGTGCCTGTTCATGACTTTGCTTACATGCTCAACATTGATATGGTGGGCCGTTTGAATCGCGCAGACAGTCTCATGATTTACGCCACGAGCTCCGCAGACGAGTGGGCCAGCATTCTTCGCGATATGCCTTGTGATCAATTTGGAATTGAAAACATCCCCGCCCTTTTTCCGCGTTCAGACCACGCAAGTTTTGTCCGTGCCGGTGTCCCTGCCATCATGCTTCATACCGGTTTGCATGAGGACTATCACGGACCAACGGACGACTTAGACAAAATTGATATGGATGGACTCGTGAAGGTGACCGAGGCGGCCCTCGAGATTATTCACCGCGCAGAAAAATATCCACGCATGTCCTTTGTTGACATAGCGAAACGAAGCGAACGCGTCCAATAATGGGGAAAAATCCTTCGATTGCGGTACTGGGATCTGGCTCTTGGGCTACGGCCTTAGTCAAGATTTTATCCCAAAATAATGACCGCGTAGGCTGGTGGGTTCGCAATGACGAAGCGATCTTACATGTGCAAATTCATCACCACAATCCCAAATACCTTTCCGAGGTAGAATTGGATGTGGAAAAGCTAGACATGGATAGCGACATCCGCGCAGTCGCTCAAGAAGCTGACATCCTGGTTATAGCTATCCCATCAGCCTTTTTAGCAGAAGCCATTGAGCCCATCCGGGATATCCTTCCAAGTAAAAATGTCTTCTCTGCCGTCAAAGGCATTGTCCCTCAAACCCATCAGATTGTAGGAGAATTTTTACACGACCAATTTGGCCTGACCTATGATCAGTTTGGCGCCATCTTAGGACCATGTCATGCGGAAGAAGTAGCTCTCGAGCGCCTTTCCTATTTGACGATTGCCTCGCAAAATGAGCAGTTAGCTCGCGTCATGGCTAAAAAAGTAAGCGGTCCTGCCATCCAAACGAACTGTACCGATGACATCTACGGCACGGAGTACGCTTCGGTACTCAAAAACATATATGCCATCGCCGCCGGCATCTGCCATGGTTTAGGCTATGGAGATAATTTTCAGGCGGTCTTGGTAAGCAATGCCCTGGTGGAGATGAAGCGCTTTATCAAGGCGGTCGAGCCGATGAAGCGGGATATTTCGAAAACGGCCTACTCCGGAGACCTTTTCGTCACCATGTATTCTCCTTTTTCCCGAAATCGCACCCTCGGAAATCTCATCGGAAAAGGATACACCGTGCGAAGCGCGATGTTGGAAATGAGCATGGTCGCTGAGGGCTACTATGCGGCCAAGTTGATTCGCGACGTGAAGAAAACCAAAGAAGTCCGCATGCCCATTGCTTCTGCGGTCTATAAAATCTTGTACGAAGGCAAGTCGGCGAAAAAAGTGGTGCGCGAGTTGGCCGAAAAACTCAAATAGCGAGTCGGGGCTTTGTACTTTTACTCCCACTAATCGCAAGAACATGGCATTAAGCATTTTTTTGGGCATGGTTGGCCCTTGGCAGATCGTTTTGATCGTGGCATTGGTTCTCTTGCTTTTTGGAGGCCGCAAAATTCCTGAGCTCATGAAGGGCTTGGGCGGTGGCGTCAAGGAGTTTAAGAAGGCCATGAAGGAAGACGAAGACCAAGAGTCTAAGGACAAAGAGTGACCTACCCTTCCATTGAATCCCTGCACTCGGCTCTTTATGCCGGGGAGACCACCTGTGCCAAATTGGTAGAGGCCTCTTTAGTGCGCGCCGAAGAAAAATCGGATCTCAATATTTTTATTGAACTTTTCCCAGAAACAGCGCGTGCGCAAGCGCTTGCTGTGGATCAAAAAATACAAAGTCAAACAGCTGGTCCCCTCGCTGGGGTCATCGTGGCACTCAAGGACAATCTGTGCTTCAAAGGCCATGGGGTCAGTGCCAGCTCGAACATGCTTCGTGACTTTGAATCTCAGTTTACCGCGACGGTAGTTCAGAAATTAATCGACGCCGATGCCATCATTCTAGGCCGGACGGGATGCGATGAATTTGCCATGGGGTCGTCCAATGAGACTTCGGCCTATGGCCCAGTCAAAAACCCATTAGACCCGTCATTGACCCCGGGAGGCTCTTCGGGAGGCTCTGCATCAGCCGTCGCTGCAGGCATTTGCCATGCTGCTTTAGGCTCGGATACCGGAGGTTCTATCCGTCAACCTGCAGCATTTACGGGTACTTATGGCGTAAAGCCCACCTACGGCCGCGTTTCTCGTCATGGCGTGATTGCCTATGCCTCGTCATTTGATCAGGTCGGGCCATTTGCCAAATGTTTAGATGATTTAGCCAAAATCACAGAAGTTATTTCAGGGGCCGATGCATACGACACCACGTGCTCTGACCGCGCGGTTCCTTCGATGGCACTTGCTCAGGCAGACCGCCCTTTCTCTTTTGCCTATTACAAGGAGGTTTTGGACAACCCTGCCCTGGACCCAGAAATTCGCGATTACTTCTTTGCTCAAGTTCAAAAATTAGAAGCGGCCGGCCATCGAGTCGAAGCCATGGACTTCCCTTATTTGGACGCCCTCGTTCCGATTTACTACATCTTGACCACCGCTGAGGCGAGTTCTAACCTCGCCCGCTATGATGGTGTGCATGTTGGCCATCGCAGCGAAAACGCTAGCGACCTGGAATCTTTGTACAAGAAGTCGCGCTCCGAAGGATTTGGAGAAGAGGTTCAGCGGCGCATCTTGCTAGGGACATTTGTTCTCAGTGCCGGTTATTTTGATGCCTTCTATGGCAAAGCCCAAAAAGCCCGCCGCGTAGTGCGCGACGCGACCCTTGAGGCTTTGCAACAAGTAGATGCCTTGATTGGACCGACTACCCCGCACACGGCCTTCCCATTGGGTCAAGAATACACGGATCCGACGGTTCTCTATTTAGAAGACATTTTTACCGTCCAAGCACCGATTGCAGGCATCCCTGCGGTCAGTATCCCTGCTGGACCACATTCAAATGGCCTGCCTTTTGGTATACAAATTATGGCCGGGCCATTTGACGAACCCAAATTGTTTCAGGCCGCTCATATTTTAGACCGCCTGTAATGCCACGTTTCTTCCTTTTTTTGGCCCTGACCTTCACCCTGTCCCTTTTTGGGCATAGTGGGGATAGTTTGGTCCCCAAATTCCCCTTGGCAAACAAAGCGGATTCGCTGTATGCGCGCTGGCTCAATAGCCGGGCAGAGCAAACATTTGTTCATCATGCCATCAAAGGGAATGACAGTGCGGCTTCGGACATTTTGGGCGTAAGCGATGCCGTTGTGGCTCAGCGACTGGCGACCCTGGATCAGCGGTCACCCATGGACCTTCGTTTCACGCCTGATGTGAAGAATTCGATTCAATTCTATTTGGGACGGCGCAAGGAATTTTTGAGTCGAGTGATCGGGCGGTCTACCTATTACTTCCCGATTTTTGAATCCGCCTTGGACCGCTACAACATGCCCATGGAGCTCAAGTACTTGCCCATCATCGAAAGCGCCATGAACCCTTCTGCGACCAGCCCTGTAGGGGCCAAGGGGCTTTGGCAATTCATGTATGCCACGGGGAAACTGCAAGGCTTAGAAATCAGCTCCTATGTCGATGAGCGCATGGATCCATACAAGTCCACCGATGCGGCCTGCCGCTACCTGAAAAAGATGTACGATATGTTCGGCTCGTGGGAGCTTGCCTTAGCCGCCTACAATGCAGGGCCTGGCAATGTTTCCAAGGCGATCCGTTATTCTGGCGGAAAGACGACGTACTGGGAAATTCGCCCCTACCTGCCAAGAGAAACCCGAAATTATGTGCCTGCCTTTATTGGTGCCGTGTATGCGATGAACTACGCAGGCCTCCATGGCGTCAAGGCCGAAATGCCCCCGACGACCTTTTTTGATGTGGATACCATCCATGCGACCGCCGCGGTCGGTTTGTATGATGTTGCTCAAGTGCTCTCCATCGACAGCACCTTGATCACGCTACTCAATCCTCAGTATAAACTGCAGCATGTCCCCGGGCCCAAGGAAGGAAAAACATACAGTTTTGTCATTCCTAAAAATGCCATCCCGGCGTATATCGCCTTTTCGGACACGCTCTATGCCACTACCGCATTCCGCCTGAAAAAAGCCCCGCTTCCTCCACCAACTCAAGTGGCCTCTGGATCTGGCTCTAGCGCTCGTATTCATACGGTCCGGTCCGGAGATACCCTCGGGGCCATTGCTAAAAAGTACGGGGTGCGCGTTTCTGATCTGCAACGCTGGAACGGCCTTCGGGGCACTACCATTCGGATTGGGCAAAAACTAAAAGTGCGCGGATGAGATTCGGCCTGGTTTTGGCCGCTCTTATGGCCCTCGGATATGCTTCTTGCCAGGAGGACCCCGCATCGGCCGAAGCCCGTAGCGCCGCGCGAAAACACAGCCTTCCCAGCAGCAACGGCACACATAATGAGTTGACCATTTTTTGTGACCGCGCGTTGTGGGAAGACGACTTGGGAATTCTCCTCTTGGACCAGTTGGCCAAACCTATGGATGGTTTGCCTATGGCGGAAGCCCACTTCGACCTTTCGCGAATTGACCAAAATGCCGTTTCCCGGCTGACGAAGCGCTCAAAAAGTATTCTCACCTTAGCCATCATCCCAGATTCGAGTGCCACTTTGGTTTTGGAAAATCTCTGGGCGGAACCACAACTTGTAGTTGCTATCATTGCCCCCAACCGAGAGGCACTCAAGCGTCGCGTGCAAGCGAGTCTCCCCGAAGTCATCCAGCGTTTTGACGCCCATGACGCCCAGGTGCTCGCCCGGCGAATCCAATCCAGTCAAAGTGCCACGATTCCTGCCTCTTTGGCCAATCTGGGCATCCAAAAATTTGTTTTTTCAAAAGGGTTTAAAACCACGCTATCCAAGCCTGGCCTCGCCATTCTTCGGGAGGACACGAGAAAAAGCATTCAATATCTCTTGGCTTGGGAGCAGGCCTGGGATGGCGAATCAGACCCCAGTCAGTCCATTTTGGAAGCCCAAAACGATTTGCTCGTACGCTACTTCGAAGGCAGCCAAGACGGGAGCCATCTCGCCATCGAACCCCGTATTCCCGTGGTACAATCCTATGAAGAAATCGGGGGCGGTTTTGTGTACCTCTCTCGGGGTCAATTTCGCACGGAAGGGGGCTTTGGGGGCGGTCCCTTTGTCACTTATTCCTACATCGATGAACCCCACGACCGGATTGTCAATATGTGTTATTTGGTCTATGCGCCAAGTATGAAAAAGAGGAAGGTGATGATGGAGCTGGAAAGCTCGCTCCGCTCGCTTCGTTTGCGTTAAGTACGTCCCTTAGCGTCCCAGCCCTCGCAAGATGTCTAGGCTGTGAATTTCCCCCATCCCGGCGTGATGCCAACGCAGCCCCTGCAACAAGCCATCCATCAATTCTTGACGCAAGACTTTGGTCGGAATCTTTTCTGAGTTGGCAAACCAATCCATCAAAGCCCCTGTGGCCTCTGGGGAAAGGGCTTCCGAATGAAGTATGGGCGACGGAGCGCACTGCCCTTCGCGCAGATCAAATGCCCAGCCTTGCACATAGTTTTCGGGGTCTAGGGCAAAGCCCAAGTGGTGTGCTACGAGCGCAAGCAATTCCACCGCAGCCATGGCCCAAGAAGCTTCGGCTTGATCCCAACGCGTCAGCATGTCCAGAACATCATCATAAAAATCTTGGGTGCTGTCTCCTGTTTTCAGGGTTTTGAGCAAGACTTCAGCCGCAAAAAGACACAAGGTCTGGCCCACCGGGTCGGATTGAATTCGGTTCCATACGGGTGCGGCGCGGACTTCCGCTATTTTCTCTAATTGCCCTTTGTCGCGGTGACTTACCATTGCCTCTAAGCTGGTCATGGGCAGCAAAAGAGCCGGCCGCAACCCCGTGCGAGCACTGCGAATACTATGCACCATATAGGACTGGATACCAAAGGGACGGGTCCAAAGTTTTAGGATGTAGGCTTTGTCGCCATAGGCGATTTTTCCCAACATAAGGGCGTCCACGGCATGGGCGCTCATGGGCGAATGATCACGCCTTGAACTACCGCGGTTTGCGCGCCCAAGGGGTCTGTAATCCAAAAGAGGTAGATCCCTGATGGAGCCAATATCCCTTCCAAGCTATAGCCGTCCCAGGTGAATTGTCCTCCAGTGGCATAGCCTTCATAAAGCAACCGACCATTTTGGTCTGTGACTTTGACGTAGGATTCAGGGACCAATCCACGGACGGAGATGGGGCCCGCATAGTCCGGTTTGACTGGGTTTGGGAACACTTCGATTCCATTCAAGTTGGGTGCCGTTTGAGTGGCTGTGGCGCGAAACGAGAGCAACCCTCGATTGCTCCCAATAAAAACCTCCCCAGAGGAAGGGTCCACGTACAATGACTGCACTCGGTTACTCAATAGTGGGCTGTTTTCTGCCGTGAAGTGATAAATCGTCTCCAGGCCGTCAGGAGAGAGCAGGAACGCGCCCGCATCGGCGGTTCCAATCCACTTTCGATTCGCACCATCGAGCGCCATGGACAAAATATTCTGTCCATTCAGTACCCGCTGGTTGATGCCGTTTTCTGCCACAAGTAAATATTGCGCATCAATACTCTTTCCGTTGAAGGCATTGTACGGTGAAAAGCAGACCATCAAGCCGTCCGCCGTGCCTAACCATAACTCACCATCTAGGTCGAAAAGCGCTGCAGGCACCGTGGCCGTTGGAAGATTCCCACTCCCAGGCCCCCGTGTAAGTCGACGCGTGGCAGTATTGCTCCCTTGCACTTCGATGGCCATCCACCCTTCAGTTCGGGACTGCATCCAAAAAATTCCCTCTTCGTCTTGAAGCAGATTTTTGACCGATTCCCCATTAAAGCTTCCCGCGGGAAACCCCGTCCATTGGTCTGTTTGTGGGTCAAATCGATGCAAGGGGAGGGTTGAAAGGGCGTTGCTGACCCAGAGTGCCCCATCCTGTCCCCAGCAGAGTCCCCCCGTTCGCACGTCGTTTGGCCCAGAGCCTGAGGCCGTTTTCAGGCTTGAATTCGTTTGATTCCAGGTTTGAATAAGTTCATCATTGCGAAATTCTAACACCCCTTTGCCCCAACTCGCAGCAAACCAATGACTCGGATCGTTCGGGTCATATTGGACATCTAAAATGTCCTTCGCCCCACCCAGCGCAGCCGCTTGCTTGGCGGTCCATTGAATGCCATCAAAACGCATGATACCTTCATTCGTGTAGGTGGCCGTCCACGTGGCGTCCACTGCGCCGGTCAAAACGTCAATGCCATTAGGACTTCCTTCAATGGCATAGGACTGCGCGGATACTGGATCTTGAACGGATCGATGTTGCGCATAGTCAGGATTGTCGACAAAGGTCAACCCGCGGCCGTAATTGGCGGTGTAAAGGACCCCTGAGGCGTCAATGGCCGCATCATACGGGGAGAATCCGGCATTATTGCCCAAGCCGGAACTTACTGTTGCGCCAACGCTTCCATCCAAAGCGACCGAAGTCACCCCATAGCTTCGCACGAGTAAAAAGCCTTGTGGACCGCGTCGAATTCTCCGAATTGCCGGACTGTTGGCCGTGTCCAAGGGAACCTCCGTCCATAGCCCCTGCGCTCCATGCCATGCTTTGGCATTTTCCGAGGGGTGTACCAAAAATTGGTGATTCGAAACGGCCAGATGGGCCAAGGACTGGTCCTTCCAAAAGGGGGATTGCACCCAGGATTGGGGCAAATACAAGGGGTCTTGAAGCGAGGCGGACCAGAGTCCAGTTTCTGTGGCGGCAAAGAGGGAGTCTCCGTCAATACTCAAGTCGTAGGTTGGGGTGGTGCCCCCGTCTGAACGCAAGAGGTAGGTCCCTTGAATCACACCATACGTCAAATTGATTTCCACAATGCCAAACCCTGTGGCGGCAAATGCGCGTACTGGACTGGCAAAAGCGAGCGAGCGAATGTCGGACTGACCAGGGTAGGCCCCGCTTTGAGGAATATCTCCAATGCGGCGGACATCATTTGGCGTCCACACATCGAGCCCCCCATCGGAATATCCTAAAAGCGCTTTTTGGCCGGTTGGATCTCCTTCAAGGCAGGTCATTCCCACGTCGCTTAACCCTTCTACAACCGTCGCCGATGAGCTGACTTTGTCCTTCGGATCATACATGAACAAGCCATACGAACTTCCAACCAAGACATAGTCCTCTAGAAGTGCCACAGAATGGCTAGATTTTAGAGGGAAATGTGCCCGCCAAGTGCCTACAGGAATGCCCTGAGCCGCCAGACTTGAGGCGCATGATATCATGGCAAAGAGCCAAATGAGTTTCCGCTTCACGGGACAAAGATGCATTATCTTCGCTCTATGGCCTGCAGTACATGTTCGAGCGATAGTGGTGTCCCCAATGGATGCAAAAGCAATGGCTCTTGTGGAACAGGGGGCTGCAACAGCTACAATGTCTTTGATTGGTTGTCAAACATGGCCTTGCCCGCGGGCGAAGAAGCCTTTCCGTGGGTAGAAGTGCGCTTCAAAAACGGACGAAAAGATTTTTATAAACTGACCGAGCCGCTCTCCCTCCACGCCGGAGAAGCGGTGACCGTGAGTACCGCGCATGGCGGGCATGATGTCGGGACCATTTCTGTCACAGGAGAACTCGTCCGCATTCAAATGCGCAAAGCCCAAGCAGATCCCCAACAAGAAAACCCGCTGGTCATTTACCGAAAATCTTCTCAGAGAGATCTCGACCGCTGGAAAGAAGCGAGAGATCGCGAAAATGATTTAATGCTGCGTGCACGTCAAATGGCCACGGCCAACCATCTAGAAATGAAAATTTCGGATGTCGAATGCCAGGGCGATGGCGCACGCGCGACGTTTTACTATACGGCCGACGCCCGCGTGGATTTCCGCGCCCTCATTCGCGAGATGTCGGGTTCCTTTGGACTGCGGGTAGAAATGCGTCAAGTCGGTGCACGTCAAGAAGCAGGACGCCTGGGAGGGATTGGAAGCTGTGGACGAGAGCTCTGCTGCAGCACTTGGCTCAAAGATTACCGCTCTGTCTCCACTTCCGCTGCGCGATACCAACAGCTCAGTTTGAACCCCACCAAATTGGCCGGCAACTGTGGTAAGCTCAAATGCTGCCTCAACTACGAATTGGACCAATATGCAGAAGCCCTCAAAGCCTTCCCAAAGTCCCAACGGGTCAAAACCAAAAAAGGCAAAGCCGAAGTCCAAAAAATGGACATCTTGACCGGAATGGTCTGGCTTGCCTACAAAGATGAACCCGGCAGATGGGTAGCCATGCGCGCAGAAGATTTTTCGGACATGGTGGCCATGAACCAAAAAGGCGAAGAGCCGGCCTCCCTCGAAGAAAAAGAGCTGGTCATAGCGCCTGTGTCGTCCGAGCCCGAGATGATTCAACCCGAAGAGGATAGCCTCACGCGATTTGATCGACCCAAGGGCGAAGGCGGCAATCGCAGAAATCGCAAGCGCGGTGGTAAAAACCGTTCGCGTTCTGCCCAAGGAAATCGCTCAGGCAAACCCCAAAACGCCTCACGCTCAGAAAATGGCTCGAAGACTAAGTAAGTGGAGTTTACTCCTCTGGATTTGGGCCTTTGCAAGCTGCCAGGAGGCTCCACTCGTTCAGTCCGTCTATTCATTCCATCACGACGATTGGTATGCGGATAGCGCCATTGTTGTCGATGTAAATGTCACCGATAGCCTAGCGGTTTATCGCGTTGAATTTCAAGTTCGACATCACGCGGAGTACCCTTACAGCAATCTGTATTTGTTTCGAGAAATCCGATCTGAATCACAAACAGAATACCAAGACACGGTAGAGATTCGTTTATCCGATGCGCAAGGGAATTGGTATGGAACGGGCATTGGCGCCTTGAAAACGCTTGTGTTGCCTTACAAACAGGCGGGCTTGCGCTTTCCAAAAACCGGCATGTACCGTTTTCGTTTCCAACATGGAATGCGCGATCAACCCCTGCATGGCATTCGCGATTTTGCGTTGACTATTGAAAAAGAAGATCTTTCGACGGAGTAAGATGGCTAAAAAAGACACCGATTTTCGCAGCTATGTCAAGTACTTCTGGTTACTTGTCTTTGGCGCTCCATTCGCATTGATATTGGCCTTGCTTTTGACCTGGGCAGGATTATTCGGTGCCCTTCCATCGACCGAAGAAATTGCCAACCCCAAGAGCTTTTTAGCTACCGAAATTCTCTCTGCGGATGGAAAGCAGATTGGCACTTTTTTCATGGAAAACCGGGTCCATGCCGATTATAACGACTTGCCTCCACACCTCGTCAACGCCCTCATCGCAACCGAAGACGAGCGCTACCATGACCATGCAGGCATTGATTTTCGCGGCCTAGCCCGTGCCGTAGTCACCCTGGGCGGCGGCGGCGGTGGATCGACCATCACCCAGCAGCTCGCCAAGCAGATGTTCCACGGGGAAGGTTCTAGCAACATCGTAGCCCGCGTCGTACAGAAACTCAAAGAGTGGGTAATTTCTTTACAACTAGAACGCCGCTATTCCAAAGAGGAAATCCTAGCGATGTATTTCAATCAATTTGATTTTCTCTACCAAGGGGTAGGAATTCACAACGCTTCCAATGTCTATTTCGGAAAGCTTCCTTCCGAATTGCACATCGAAGAGGCGGCCATGCTCGTAGGCATGTTCAAGAACCCCTATGCCTATAACCCCTCTAAAGCTGACCGAACGGAAATCGCCCTCAATCGTCGCAACACCGTATTGCGGCAGATGCAACGAAATGACTACCTCAGCGAGGAAGAGGCAGACAGTTTGATTGCCCTGCCATTGGTCCTCGATTTTCAACGCCAGGGTCACGATCAGGGGCTCGCTCCCTATTTGCGTGAATACATCCGGGGGTACATGAAGGAGTGGATTGCCGAGCACCCCAAGGCGGATGGCGGCACGTACAATCTGTACACTGACGGACTGAAGATTTATACGACCATCGATTCGCGCATGCAGCGCATGGCCGAAGAAGCCATGGAGCGTCACTTGACCAATCTCCAGAGCATCTTCTTCAAGCAAATTGAGAAGCGTAAAGCGGGTCCTTTCTACTTCCAAGGCGGAGACTCCTACGCTGAAGGCCAAAAGATCATTGCCCGCGCCATGCGTCAAACTCCGCGCTACCGCCATTACCGCGACTCAGGATGGAGTGACGAGCGCATACTCAAAGAATTCAAGACCCCCCGGGATATGAAGATTTTTTCATGGGGCGGTGACCGAGATACCCTCTTGAGTTCATGGGATTCCATTCAATATTACAAGAGTATCTACCAAGCAGGTTTGCTAAGTGTAGAACCCCAATCCGGATTCGTCAAGGCCTGGGTGGGCGGCATTGACTTCCGTCACTTTAAATATGACGCGGTCAAACAGGGGCGTCGTCAAGTGGGCTCCACCTTTAAGCCCTTCGTGTACGCCGCGGCCATTGCAGATAAAAAGTACTCTCCCTGCATGCAGGTCCCCAATATTCAAACCTGCATCGAGGCGGGCCAATTTGGACTCATAGAGCCCTGGTGCCCCTCCAATTCCGATGATTCCTATGGTGGGGTGCTCACCCTCAAGCAGGCCATTGCGGGCTCAGTGAACACGGTCACGACCTATTTGATGAAGCAAATTGGCCCCCGACCCGTCATTCAAATGGCCAAGGCCCTCGGCGTAACATCCGACATCCCTGAAGTGCCATCCATCGCCTTGGGGACCGTCGATTTGTCTATTTATGAATTAGTTGGCGCCTACACCGCCTTCGGCAACCAGGGGCTCTACACGGAGCCTATCGTCATGCTCCGCATTGAGGATAAGAACGGCGTCGTCCTGGATGAATTTGCTCCAGACACCCGAGAAGTCTTCTCCCCCGAAGTTGCCTACACGATGGTCAACCTCCTTCAAGGGGTCACCCAAAGTGGCACAGGCGTGCGCCTTCGGCATACCGGTGCGGGATATGGAAGTTATGTTACCGGATATCCCTATGGCTTTGACAATCCGATCGCCGGTAAAACGGGTACTACCCAAAACAATTCCGATGGTTGGTTTGTCGGCATGGTCCCCAACCTGGTTACTGCCGTTTGGACAGGGTGTCAGGATCGCTCAGCGCATTTTGGATCCACTACCTATGGACAAGGGGCGACCACCGCCCTCCCGATTTGGGCGCTCTACATGAAATCCGTCTATGGGCGCCCCGAACTAGGCGTGCGGCGGGATGCCTTTGATCGTCCTGATGGGCCTATCACCATTCCTTTGGACTGTGCTACGTATCTTTCCGAGAGCGCTGAACTTCGCGAAGAGGCCTCTGAATACAACTAAGCACCCCCCGAATGATTCGAAAAGTAGTTCCCAACGCTCAAGCTGCCGTCGAGGACATCCAAGATGGAATGACCCTTATGTTTGGGGGCTTTGGTCTCTGTGGGATTCCTGAAAACTCCATTGCCGCGGTGCGTGCCAAAGGGGTCAAAGACTTGACCTGCATTTCGAATAACGCTGGTGTGGATGGCTTTGGTTTGGGCCTCCTATTGGAAACACGCCAAATCAAAAAAATGATTAGCTCCTACGTGGGCGAAAACGACGAGTTCGAGCGCCAAATGCTTTCCGGGGAGCTTGAAGTGGAGCTCATTCCTCAAGGCACTTTGGCCGAGCGCTGCCGCGCTGCCGGGGCTGGCATCCCTGCCTTCTATACCCCCGCCGGATTTGGCACAGAGGTCGCTGAAGGCAAAGAGGTGCGCCACTTCCATGGCAAGCCCCATATCCTCGAACATGCGTTCGATGCCCAGTTTGCCTTTGTCAAGGCGTGGAAGGGTGACGAAGCCGGTAACCTCGTATTCAAAGGCACCGCACGCAACTTTAACCCCATGATGGCGATGGCCGGCCGCATCACAGTCGCGGAAGTGGAAGAGCTCGTTCCTGCCGGCTCGCTCGATCCAAACCACATCCACGTACCGGGCATTTTTGTGCATCGCATCTACCAAGGGGCGCATTTTGAAAAACGTATCGAACAACGCACGGTCCGTCCGCGCGTCTAAACCCTACCGCCATGGCACTTGACAAAAACGGCATCGCACAGCGAATTGCACAGGAGCTCCGAGACGGCTGGTACGTCAACTTGGGCATTGGCATTCCCACCCTCGTCGCAAACTATATCCCGGAGGGAATTGATATTGAATTTCAGTCCGAAAACGGCATCCTTGGGATGGGGCCCTTTCCTTGGGAGGGGGACGAAGACGCCGACCTCATCAACGCAGGGAAGCAGACCATTACCGCATTGCATGGTGCGAGTTATTTTGATAGCGCCACGTCGTTTGGCATGATTCGGGCCAAAAAAGTCCAGCTCACCGTCCTCGGGGCCATGGAAGTATCCGAAACAGGGGATATCGCTAACTGGAAAATCCCCGGTAAAATGGTCAAAGGCATGGGCGGCGCCATGGATCTGGTCGCCAGCGCCGAAAATATCATTGTCGCCATGCAGCACACGAACCGCGCCGGCGAATCCAAAGTCCTTCCCGCCTGCACCCTGCCCCTCACCGGTGTGGGCTGCGTCAAAAAAATCGTTACAGATCTCGCAGTTCTTGACGTCGACCCCGAGCGTGGTTTCGTCCTCCTCGAGCGCGCCCCTGGCGTCACCGTCGAAGAAATCATCGCCAAAACCGCCGGCCGTTTGGTCGTCGAGGGAGAGATTCCGGAGATGGTTTTAGGATAAAAGGGTTGCGGACGCTTTGCGCTGTTTGTTGGTTTGCTGGTTGGTTGGTTCTGGATAGTGAACGTCCCGGCGCGCGGCGAAAGTCCACTAAAGAGTTTAAGGGCAAAAGAGATTAAGCGTTTAAGTCAAGTCGCCTCGCATAATCCAACGAACCAACCAACCAACGAGCCAGCAAACGCAGCGAGGGCGAAGCCCGAGCTGCCTATCTAATAATTAAGTACCTCTTCCATCGCTGCACGGACTTTGTCGGCGTTTGGCAGAAGGGTGGCCTCGAGCGTTTTATTCAGGGGGATGGCTGGTGTGTCTTCGGAGCCAAGCACTCGGACCGGAGCGTCCAAAGCGCGGAAACATTCGGACTGAATTTTCCCTGCCACCGATTGGGCAAAGCTGTTCACGCTGGGCTCTTCGGTCAAAACCAATGCGCGATGATGCAGATTCACCCGCTCCATGACCATGGCCTCATCCCAAGGAAGCAGCGTTCTCAAATCGACAATTTCAATTCGCCCTGGGAAGAATTTTGCCGCTTCTAATGCCCAATAGACCCCGCGGCCATAGGTAATGACACACAGAGTGCTTTCCTCTGTGCTTTCCGACGCCAAAGCAATACGCCCTTGACCAAATGGAAGGACATAGTCCCCATCAGGCTCAATGGTTTTAGCCCCTTCAGTTCCCGGGATTTTGGACCAATACAGCCCTTTGTGTTCGAGCATGACAACGGGATTGGGATCCGCATAGGCCGCCTTCATCAATCCTTTCAAATCTGCTCCCGTAGACGGGTAAGCGACTTTGATGCCCCGGATATTGGTCAAGATCGATTCCACACTCGAACTATGGTACGGCCCTCCTGAGCCATAGGCGCCGATAGGAACGCGTATCACTGCGCTCGCGGCCCATTTGCCATTAGTGAGGTAAAACGACCTGGAAAGCTCTGTAAATAGCTGATTTAGGCCGGGCCAGATGTAGTCTGCAAACTGCACTTCCACAAAAGGCTTTAGGCCCACCGCCGACATCCCCACGGTACTGCCAATGATGAAGGCCTCCTGGATGGGGGTGTTAAAAACGCGGTCGTCGCCAAACTGCTGAGCCAACGTGGCCGCTTCGCGGAAGACACCACCCAAACGGCGGCCCACGTCTTGGCCATACAAAAGGGCTTCCGGGTGTTCCGCCAAAATTTCGCGAATGGCAAAAAGGGCGCTGTCCACCATGACCGTTTTTTCTCGATCTGCAGGTGCGCGCTCGCCACGCTCTTCGGTAATGGGTGTTTCCGCGTAGCGAAAAGTGAGTAAGTCCTCGGGGCGCGGGTCTTCTGCCGCCAGGGCGCGCTCAAAATCCTGCGCAACATGCGTTGCTGCCTCGCTTTCAATGTCATCCAGCTCCGAAGCTTTGATTCCTTGTTCCATCAGGAATTTCCGAAGTTTTGGAAAGGGATCTCTCAGTGTGTGCTCTTCAAGGTCATCGCGGTACCACTCCATTCGAACCCCCGAAGTGTGGTGATTCAATAGAGGAACCCGTGCATGAATCAAATACGGTTGCCGTGATTGGCGCATGTTTTTAAGCACCTCGCGCACGGCGTGATAGCACGCGTTAAAGTCGCTCCCATCCACTTGCACCACATTGAGGCCTTTGAATCCTTTGGCATAATCCGCTGCGTTGCCCGAGCGAGTTTCCGCCGATGTTGCCGAAATGTCCCATCCATTATCCTGAACCAGCATAAGGAGTGGGGTTTGCTTTAAGGCGGCCATATGGAGGGCTTCAGAAATTTCCCCTTCGGTCATCGCCGCATCCCCGATAGAGCAGACGACGATGGGCTTTTCATCACCCCAAGCTTCTGTCAGCCCATGCTTTTCGCGATATTGGATGCCCAGAGCCGCCCCTGAAGCTGGGATGGCCTGCATCCCTGTTGCCGACGATTGATGGGGAATCTTGGGTTTGTCCTCGTCCCGTAAAGAAGGGTGACTGTAATAAGTTCTTCCTCCAGAAAATGGATCATCCCGCTTAGCCAAGAGCTGGAGCATGAGATCATAGGGCTCCATGCCAATGCCCAACAACATCGCATCGTCGCGGTAGTAGGGGTATAGGTAGTCCACCGCCTTGAGCTGTAAGCTGCACGCGAGTTGAATCGCCTCATGCCCTCGCGAGGTTGCATGGACGTACGTCTGGGTGATTTCTCTTTTCGCCTCAAACAGCTCGGTCATCGCCTTGGCCGTAGCCATGAGGCGATAGGCCTTTAGCAGAGAGGGATGAATATTCTTGCTCATTTGATTGTCCCGAAGTTATAGGTCAATCCCACCCCGGACAATTGTTTTAATTGAATCCCTGGTGCGTCCACTTTGCCATCCCCATTGCTGTCCCGTACGGCAATATCACGGTCATAGATCCCTTGCGTTCGCAACGTGATACTGAGATGGTTGGTCGCTTTGTACACGACCAAAATATCCGCATCAATGTCTACAGAAAAAGGAGCTGCGAGGTAGTTGCCAAATAGGTTGGTACGAACATCAACCGCCAATTTGTTCGGGAAATTGCGCTTGAAACGCAGGTTCATGTAGGCCCCCATCTCTTGGCGCAACGCTTGACCCGAAGTGAGGCCAAAGGCCCCTTGGTTCTGTAACCTTGGGTCCAAAACCAGCGTGTACTTTGCTGTGAGTGGAGAAAAATACAGCTCCATAAATTCATCCTTGTGAGTCAAGCCAAGCCCGGCAATGCCATACGCTGGTGCCATGAATCGCGAGACATATGCCGTATCTGGATCTTCCGGCTTTGCATACCCCCGGTACCATTGGGTTTTAAAACTTCCAAAGCCCGAAAGTTTCCAAAGGGGTTGTCCCGAAAGGATGTGGTCCAAACGAACGTTGTATTCCAACTTATCGTCAATTTTTCGAACAATGCCCTCCTGGAAATTCAATCCATACGCCGCATCCAAAAGTTGAGTAGCCGCCCACTTTTCACTCGCATATTCCGCGGATTGACGCAGGATAAATCCCGTATTTAGTGAATTCTGTCCTCCCGCATTCCATTGCCTCAACAAGGTCTGATTGAAGGTTGCCCCATATAGGCCCGAAAATGACCACGGGCCCAACGTAATGGCTTCCGAGGGTAGGCGAAACAAAGGTTCTGGCCGCAGTGCATGCGCCGAAAAGCTGAACAGAATCGCCACACAAAGGGCCTGCGCTTTACTCATCCTTTTTTGGTCGAAAGTGCTTGATGGATTCGCTGGATCGCCGCTTGACTTTCTGGGGTGCGCACGAGGGCGCCCGAAATGGCCGCGCGTTCTGCCAGGAGCTGGTCCCAGTTTTCCGTGCCCTCCCAAAAGACTTTTTTCAATTCGGCCTGCGCCGATGCGCTTTGGGTACTCAACCAAGACGCCAGCGTCTCAATTCGCGCATCCAAAGCCATGACATCTGGATGCACCTCTGCGTAGAGCCCTTGTTGCTGCGCCCAGGCTGCCGAACGAAATTCCGATGCATCAATGGCCAACTGGCTCATGGCGCTCATTCCTATTTTCCGTGCGACGGCTGGCCCCACGACAAAGGGACCAATACCTACCGCCAATTCGCTCAGTTTCACCGCAGCGTGTTCGGTGGCAAGGCAATAATCTACCGCGCTAGCCAAGCCCACGCCTCCACCCACAGCCTTGCCTTGGATTCGGCCAATGGTCAACTTGGGACAGGTGCGCAGGGCATTGATGACCCCGGCAAAACCGCCAAAAAAGTGAAGCCCCTCTTCTTCGGTGCGAATCGTTGCGAGCTCATCAAAACTGGCGCCCCCACAGAATACGCGGTCACCTGCACTGCGCAGCACGATGACGCGGCTGTCCGGGTGCGATCCCTCGTCTGTGATCGCCTGCGCCAAAGCGGCTAGGACGCGACTGGGCAGCGAGTTGCTCTGTGGGTGCTGGAACTCAATGTGGGCAATGCCATGGGCGCGCGTTACCTGGACGCCGCCTTCAAGGGTAAAATCTGTACTCATCGTCTAAAATGACTCGTTTCTTCAATCGGGCAGACCACGCTACGGTAGGCGTGGTACCAATGGCTTCGGCCATGCATTTTGGCCTCACGGTGTAAGGCGTCCGTCCGCCACGCGTCAACCGCCGCCTTGTCCTTCCAGTAGGAAATAAAGATGGCGTCTTCGCCGTTTCGCACGAGCTCATATCCCAAGTAGCCTTCCATCGCTTCCACGGCCGCCATGGTGCGTTGGTCCATGTCTGCGTAGCCTTCCGGATCGGTAGGACGCTCGGACAAGAACAGCACGGCGTAGTTGCCGGGGGTTAAAGGAAGACCGTCTTGGATGAAACTCATGCCTGATTGTGCTTTTTGACCATGGTCAGGATAGTCGCCACCGCAACCACTTCGTGGGTATCGTCGGTGACCTCCACGTAGTACTTCACAATCCCCTTCGCGATATCCTCAGGGCTTCGTTTTTCCTGGTCGATTTTCTCCTGAACCGTCAATTGAACCCCAATTTCCGTGCCCGGATAGACGGGTTTGGTAAAGCGACAGGATTCCAAGCCATAGTTCAGCAAAACAGGGCCTTTAGGTGGGTCTACAAAGAGACCTGCAGCACGGCTCAGGATGAAGTAGCCGTGGGCCACCCGTCCGGTGAAGATGGTGCCCTCTAGGCTGTTTTCGTCCATGTGCGCGTAGAACTTGTCGCCACTCAATTCGGCAAAATCTTCTATATCCTGCAAAGTGACCAAATGCTTCGCGGTCGTCACCGTGTCGCCAATGCGCAAGTCTTCAAAATGCTGGCGGAACAAGTGGGGCTTTGCTTCCGGACGGTCAGCTCCAGGGGTAAAGCGCCCAGTGACGGCGGTAAGCGTGTTGGGATGGCCTTGGAGTGCCACGCGCTGCAAATAGTGCATCACGCCGCGCATGCCGCCCATTTCTTCGCCGTCGCCGGCGCGTCCGGGGCCGCCATGCGTGAGCAAGGGCATGGGTGATCCGTGGCCCGTAGATTCTTTCGCGCTAGAGGCGTCCAAGAGATGGATTCGGCCATTGCTGTAGGCGGCCTCCAAAGTGAAGGCACGCGCCGCATCGCGGTCTGCCGACACAAAGCTGGTGACCAGCGAGCCACGGCCCAGGGCCACAATGTCTGCCGCTTCTTGCAATGAGCGGTAGGGCATCAACGTGGAAACGGGGCCAAAAGCCTCAATCTGGTGGGCGCTTTGCTTGCCAAAGGGGTCCTCGTTTCGGAAGAGCACCGGGGCAAAGAAGGCGCCCGCCAAGGGGTCCGATGCTTTGGCTTCGCCCTGACCATCGAGACGGCCGAAGGCCACTTCGTTTTCTGCTGCTAGGGCTTCTACCGAAGAGCGAACGCGCTCGACCTGCAATTGCGTAGCCAGCGAACCCATGCGAACCCCCTCCAAGGAAGGGTCCCCATACGTAGTGGTGGCTAGGCGCCCCGCCAACGCTGCCTGGACTGCGTCCAAGTGGTCGGCCGGCACCACAACTCGGCGCACGGCGGTACATTTTTGGCCCGCCTTAATGGTAATTTCTTTAGCGGCCTCTTTGATGAAGATGTCAAATTCAGGCGTGCCAGGTCCCGCATCCTCGCCGAGCACCATGGCGTTCAGTGAATCCGCTTCCAAGTTAAAAGCAACACCGCGCTCCAAGAAATGCGGCTGGGCCTTGAGGCGCATGCCCGTGGCTGCGGAACCCGTGAAGGTGACGGTGTCACCCCGCTCAACAGCATCCAAGATGCCGTGGCCCTTGCCGCTTACAAGCTGGAGGGCACCTTCGGGCAAAATCCCGCTTGCCACGATATCCTTGACGACCACTTCCGTCAGGAAGGAGGTGAATTCGGACGGTTTGACCACCGCCGGCACCCCTGCTAAAAGGTTGACCGCAATCTTCTCCAGCATGCCCCAAACGGGGAAGTTGAAGGCGTTAATGTGCACGGCTACGCCGCGCTTGGGCACCATGATGTGCTGCCCTAGGAAGGTGCCGTTTTGGGATAACTTCACCGGCGCTCCATCGATGTGGAAGGATTGATCGGCAAACTCCCGGCGCAGCGAGGCGTTCGTGAAAAGGTTGCCGATGCCGCCCTCAATGTCGATCCAGCTGTCCACCCGGGTAGCCCCGGTCGCTGCGGAAACGGCATAATAGGCCTCCTTGCGTTCTTGTAGATAGAGTGCGAGCGCTTTGAGCATCAAGCCACGCTGCGGAAAGGTCATGGCGCGCAGCGATGTTCCGCCCTTTTCGCGACCATAGGACAGGATGTCGGCATAGTTCAGGCCCTCGCTGGACACATGGCCCAAGGAAGCGCCCGTGATGGCATGCTTCGCTTCGTATTCGGAAGCGCCTCCGTTGACCCACTGGCCTAAAACGTAGTTCTGAATGTTCATGGGTTGGGCAATGTCGCGTACCCCATGTTCCACAGGGCGAACGCAAATTTATCTATGGCTTCTTCGATCACCATGGCCGTGGGTTTGCCGGCGCCATGGCCCGCATTGACCTCAATCCGAATCAACGTCGGCGTCGAGCAGTCCTGCTTGGCCTGGAGTTCCGCCGCAAACTTGAAGCTGTGTGCAGGCACCACACGGTCGTCATGGTCCGCTGTCGTCACCATGGTCGCTGGGTAGCAGATGCCCTCTTTTACATTGTGCACGGGGCTGTAGCTCAGCAAGTACTGGAACATTTCCTCACTGTCCTCCGCCGTACCGTAGTCGTAAGCCCAGCCTGCACCGGCGGTAAAGGTGTGGTAGCGCAGCATGTCCAAAACGCCCACCGCCGGGAAGGCCACCGCCGCCAAATCCGGCCGACGCGTCATGACCGCACCCACCAGCAAGCCGCCGTTAGAGCCGCCACTCAAGGCCAGATGCGACGAAGACGTGTAGCCTTCGGCAATCAGGTAATCGGCTGCTGCCTCAAAGTCTTCGAACACGTTTTTCTTCAGAAGCTGCGTGCCCGCCACGTGCCAAGCTTCGCCGTACTCACCGCCGCCTCGAATGTTTGGGATAGCCAGCACGCCGCCCTGCTCCATCCACACGGTGTAGGACGTGCTAAACGACGGCGTCAAACTAATGTTAAAGCCCCCGTATCCATAGAGAATGGTCGGGTTCTTGCCGTTGCGCTTCAAGCCCTTTTTGTAGCTGAGCGTCATCGGAATTTTGGTGCCGTCCTTCGAGGTATAAAACACTTGCTCGCTCACAAATTCGCTCGGGTCAAAGTCCATCGCACTTTGGCGGTAGAGTTCGATTTGGCCCGCTCCATCATCCTGCGTGTAGCTATAAATCGCACTCGGCGTGATCGCATTGGTGAAGGTGAAATACATCAAACGGTCCGAACGCTTCCCCGAAAATCCCCCCACGGTTCCCACCCCTGGCAGTTGCATCGTCTGTAAGTGCGTACCGTCGTAGGCATATTCATCCACTCGGCTGACTGCGTGCTCCAGCGTGCTCGCATAGAAACGGCCACCGCCACTCACCACATTCATAGGAAACTCACCCTCTGGAATTAACTCCGTCCAAGCGCTGCGATCCTGCACCCCTTGAACCGCCATAATCCGGTTATTCGGCGCGCCGTCATTGGTCTGGATGTAAATCATCCCCTCCTCCGAAGTCACTACACCGTACTCTTTCTCAAAGCCGCCTGCCACCAACTGCAGCTCGCTGCCGTTTTTCAAATCCTGTAGGTAGAGCTCGTTGCCCGTCGTCGAAACCGCCGCCGTCACCACCAAGTACTGACCGTCCTCCGTAATACTCGCGCCGATGTAGCGCCGAGGTGTCTTGCTTCCCCCAAAGATCAAGGCGTCCTCCGCCTGGGGGCGTCCCAAGGTGTGGAAAAACAGCTTGTGCTGGTCGGTCATAGCCGATAAGGCGGATCCTTCCTTGGGCTTTTCGTAGCTGCTGTAGTAGAAGCCCTCGTTTCCGCGCCATGCGAGGCCGCTGAACTTCACGTCCACCAAGGTGTCCTCTAGAATCTCTTTGCTCGCGGCATCCAAGACAATCACTTTGCGCCAATCGCTACCGCCTTCGCTGATCTGATAGGCCACCAAACTGCCATCCGGGCTGAACGAAATGCCCCCCAAGGACGTGGTGCCGTCCTCACTAAAGGTGTTGGGGTCGAGGAAGACCTCTGCCTCCCTAAAGTCGTAGGCTTTGATTTGAACACGTTTCAAGACGTACTGACTCTGCAAGCCATCGTTGTAATAGAAGTAGGTGTGCCCCCCTTCCACAAAGGGAGCGCCAATTTTCTCGTAGTTCCAAAGCGTGGTCAAGCGCTCACGCAAAGCTTGGCGGTAGGGAATCTGGTTCAGGTAGTCTTGCGTAACGGCATTTTGGCGGGTCACCCAATCGGCTGTTTCCTCGCTTCGGTCGTTCTCCAGCCATCCGTAGGGATCGTACCGCGTTTCGGGATATGCAGCGGTCATATCCGAAGAGTGTTTAGTGCCCATGTTGCAAGCGGTTAATAGGCCAGCAACTGCTGCCGAAAACAAAAGAATACGTGCCATAGAAAGGGTGTTTGAGCCTTAAGCCCTAAAGATACCTCGACCCGGGCCAAAAAAAAGACCGCCCCATCTCTGGGGCGGTCTAAGAGAAAGCTAGGGCCCGAAAGCCCTAGCTATTTAGGATTGCTTATCGCTGAACGGCGACACGCAAGGTGCGTGTTCCTTCTTCAGCGGTCAAGCGTACCATGTAGACGCCGGCAGCGAGGTCACTCAAGTCGATGTTGAGTTCGCTCTGGCCTGCAGTCCATTCGGTGTTCACCAACAACTGACCCTGAAGTCCGATGATGCTTACCTGGATATCCCCAGCGAGTTCGCTGCGCTCCATGGTGAAGGCACCTGACGTCGGGTTAGGATACAAGCTGATGTTGCCCAAGGCCTCATCAATGCTCACCGCACAGTCGTAACACTTCGTGAAACATACTGCAGCGAAGTTGGTATCCGCATTCGCCGTCACAGAATGACGGTTGTAGCCACCGAAGCCATCGCTTACACCACAAGCTGCGAGGTCGCCACTTGCTTCAGCTACTGCCCAGTCATTACCATTGATGAACTTGTAGAACAAGTCTTGGCTCAAAGGCATTTCAAGCGTCACAGAGTAGATGCCGTCACCGTCAGGATCCGTCATTTCTGTCGTAGAGGGGCTCCAACCTTGGAAGCTTCCAGCTACGTGGATACCGTCCGTGCTTACTGCACCGTTGGCAACTTCCCAAGCCATGTTCACATTGAGGGTTACCTCGATTGAACACGCGTCACAAGAGCTCCAGCAAACTACTGGGATGATTGTGTCGCTGGCAGGAATCGTCAACACACGGTTGGTGTACGTGGCGTTACCGTTGGTACAAGATGCCGTGGGGTCATTCATCTCCTGGATGCTCCAGCCGTCAGCAGAGTACTTAAACTCTACCGTAGTGCCTTGCTCCAAAGGAAGGGTAACCTCCCAGATGTTGTCACCATTGGCATCACTCATCGCGTTACAGCTACCACACCAGTTGTTCCATGTACCGTTTACTTCAGGCGTTGTGAAGCCTTGAGTAACCTTGTTCATGTCTACCTGGAAGGTCACGTTCGTGTACTGAACACAGCTAATCGTGAAGACCGTTGAGTCATACATCGGTGCGTTCGTCGTAGAACCGTAGTGGAATGCACCCCATGGAGCACCATTCACAGAGGTCAACGTAGTGTCGATCGTAGCAACGCGGTTGTCACCCCATGGGCACAAGATGTCTACTTGGTACCAACCTGCGTTGGTTCCATCATCTAAACCATCGCCATACGAGTCATTAATACGGAACTCATAGGTGCCATTGTCAGGGATACATACCGTGTCAACGTGTAAGGCAGCCGCAGCATTGTAAGGAGACACATCAGCATAAGGTCCACCCGTCGCCCACACCACGCCGGTGTTGATGTCCTTGATGTACCAAGAGGTCTCAGAACCGTAGATGTCCGTCAAGACTTCAACGCGAACGTTCGTACAAGGTGTCAAGGCACCGTCGACAAGGAAGTTGTCTACAGCCCAGTACCAGCCCCATGTTCCAGTCGCGTCTACGTAACGTAAGCGAGCCTGGAAGTCCGCATTTTGGTACATCGTCACATTATACATCTCATGGGCAGGAGCCGTCCAAGAACCGCGCGTGGCCGTCATTGTATCGATCGTTACCCAGTTGGTGCCGTCGTATACTTCAACATAACCCGTCGTTCCAGTGTAGCTTCTCCAGTAGTGGTCGAACTCAACCGTCAGCGTATCATAGCCCATGGCATTCATGATTGGAGATGTCAAGGCGGCGTCCACAGCACCTGCTGAAGAACCGGCAGCATCATCGTCAATCATTACAAACGCCGTTCCGTCCAAGCTGCTAGCCCCGTAGGATGTAACACCTGCCCAGTTTTGGCTAGTTGTGGACGAAGCAATCCAGTTACAAGGAATGCCACTGTTGAAGTCTACGCTGTAAGGAATAGCCGTAGAAGGAACCGGAGCGTAGATCGCTGAGGCCGTAGACACAGGGCCTACACAACCTTCAGAAACCACCCAGTCGTAGGCGTAGTATACGCGTACTTGGCTCGTAGCAGAACCAAACTGAACAGAGTCAATGCTCGCCACACCTGCAGCGGTGTAGGGGTATGAACCACCTGCCGTTGCACGGTGAAGTGCGCCCGTCGTACCCGCCAAGAAAGCCATGTTCATGAAGTAGGTTCCTGGCATCAAAGTCAAGCCTACAGCTACTTGGTGTGTGCCTGCCGCAGTAACAGATATCGGATTAGAACGAATCAACTCCGTACCTACATTACCCGTAGCAATCGCGCCACCCGCGGTAGAAATGCGAACCTGGAAGTTCACCAATCCGTTGGAAACAACCGAGATAGAATCCAAAGACATAGGCTTCTGAACAGAGAACCACATACCGTTGGTGAAGTTGCCGAAGCCACCGGTCAACGTTGAAGAAGGACCGAAGCTAATCGCATTCGCTTGGTTATCGTCAGCGAATACCGTTGCGTAGTAATCTGTATTGGCCGTAATTGCTCCTGTGGTGTAGCTATTTCCGTTACCTACAGCAACAGAGTCACTATTCAACCAAACTACCGTATTAGTAGCCGTCGCAGGGCTCGCCGTGAAGGTTACCGAAGAAGGTCCACAAGACGTTTGCGAAGCAATACTCAAGGTGTCAGTTACAGGGCAGCTTGGAGTAGAACAGGCCGCCGTGAACGTGCCGAATACCGTAGAAGCCGTGAACGTCGTACCAGAGGCACGCGTCAACTTGGTGTTGCCATCAGGATCCACCACCGTGAAGCCAACTTCATCCGTCCATGAACCAAGGGTTCCGACTTGCGCGGTTACTGCAACACCGTCACAGAGCATAATGGTCTCTGTGTAGGACGATCCCGAAGTAAAGCCGCCACCCACGGTACCAACTGTGTAGCCGTTTTGGATGAAGCTTACCGTGTTACCGTTCCAGCCGTCACCATACGCATCGGTCATGTTCACCGTGAAGGCACACATGTCTGCTGGAGGACAAGCCGTACAAACAGGGAGGAAAGATCCAAAGTTCTGACCTGCCGTCATCGTTGATCCTGCGGTATGCACAACCACGGTGTCTCCCGCAGCGTCCGTTACAACAAAACCAACTTCTTGCGTCCAAGAACCCAAGGTTCCAAGATCTACGGAAACAGAATCCCAAGAGCAAAGACCCACATATGCAGTATCCAAGCTTCCAGTGGCCAAGGTGACTGACCCGTTTACGTTACCGCTTTGGGTAAAGGTCACCACGTTTCCGTTCCAACCGTCCCCATAAGAGTCCGTGAGGTATACCGTGTATTGGCACTGGTTAGACAAGGCACATGCAGCGGTCGTTACAGAAGCGTCGGCACTCCAAGAACAAGTATCTCCTGCAGAGCAAACTTCACGCACAGAGAAATCATAGCTTGTAGAAGCCATAAGACCAGCGATAGATGCTGAGCCTGTTTGAACCATATACGCTGCGCTAGAACCCGTTTCGCGGTAGCGAACTTGGTATGCAATCGTCGTGCTGTTGTTGGAAGACCATGTGGCATCGAAGCTCACATCAGAAACGTTTGCGGCTGAAAGGCCCGAAACGCCAAAACAGGTCAACGGAGCATATTCGTCCGCACCCATGTCAGGCGTAGTCGTAGAACGCGTGTCGCCGTCGATATCGGTAGCTACGCCCAAAGCAGCACCTGCATTGTTGGGAGCAGAACCTTGAACGTGCAAATCGGTCGCAGAAGTAAATAGTGGATCACCCCAAACAGAGTTAGCATCCTGAGAACTCGCCGTCTGCCATGCAGAAAGCGTAGAGCTACCTGAACCAAATGGGGTAGAACTTGAGGCGTAGTAGTTGTTGTAATCCGAGGTGAAGTACGTGCCAGCCGCTGCAGAAGAAGACGCCTCCAGAGCGTAACCTCCGCCTGCATTAACAATGACGTTATTCTTGATTACGTTGCCCCCTGGCGTGAAGTAGCTGGTAGAGGTTGACGCGTTCAAGTAAACGGCGCGACCGGCAGTTGTAGATCCAGCGCTTACGTTCACCGAGTTGTGCTGAATCATCGCATTCGCACAGTGGTAGGGGTAAATTGCATAGATAGAACCCGTACCGTTTGAAGCAATCATGTTGTTCTCAATGATGCCGGGAGCAGTAGAAGGGAAGTTGGCATAGCTCAAGTAAATACCATAGTTGGTCGTACCCGAGAGAACGATGTTGTTCTTTTTGATGCTAGCAGCAGCCCACTGAGAAGCCGTTGACGTACCCGAACATGACGCATAGATACCATACGTGCCTGCATTGATGGTATTGTTTTCAATCGTCAAGTAAGGCGCGTAACCGCTAGGTGCTGAGGTATAGATGTAGAAACCATAACCGGTGCCCGCATTGATGGTGTTGTTCTGAACATCAACCCCATAAAGCGGATAGTACAAGTAGTTGTAAGCATACGTGCCCGTTGCATTGATGGTGTTGCCATGTACTTTTTGGTACTTCGCATAGCGTGGGTACAAACCATAGTACGTCGTGTTGATCACGTTGTTTTCGATGAAAATCGAATCCATAGACGTGGTGTACGAAGAACCATACACGTAGATCGCATAAGAAACTGCGTTCATAGTGTTGCCCGAAACATTCCAGTTCCCTTGAGCTTCAGCAGGAGATGTGTAGTACAAGCCTGCGAAGTAGGAGCTTGTGCTCGTACCCGCTACACCGTTAAAGGTGTTATCAAGGATAGAAATGTTGCCCACCGAGCCCGTGTAGTCAACGAGACGACCATAGGTTGTACCACCTGAGGTGATGGTTAAACCTTTGATGGTGATGTTGCTACAACCATTCAAACGGATCGTCCAGTTGTCGGCCGTGCCAGTTGGGCTGTAGGTTACCGTTGCGGCCGCCGTGTTGGTAGGATCCGCTTGGAAAGTGATTTTGTTCGTTGCCGAAGCTCCCGTCACTGACGGAATGGTCACCTGCTCAGTGTAGGTGCCTTGCTTGACATTGAACGTAACTGCACCGCTTACACCGGAAGTCGACAGAGCCGAAATCGCGGACGTAAACGATGTGTAATTGTTTGTACCAGAGCCATTTGGGTCAATTGTATAGGACCCTGACAACTGGGCAAACATCGGGGCGGAAAGCACGAGAAGGGCTACCGCTCCGATCCATCGCAGTGTACGATTTTTCATGAGTTAGCATTTATGTGATTATGAGTTTGGGGCGAAATGTAGCCAATATTTCCACATGTTGGTGTTAATAACCCCAAAAAATAAAAAAGCCGCCTCATTTCTGAGGCGGCTGGTTGACACTGTAAAAACTCATAATCACATAAATGCCAACACTTTAGAAAAGAAAGCAAGGACCCGAGGGCCCTTGCTGTGATTTTCTCTTATCGCTGAACGGCGACACGCAAGGTGCGTGTTCCTTCTTCAGCGCTGAGGCGTACCATGTAGACGCCGGCAGCGAGGTCACTCAAGTCGATGTTGAGTTCGCTCTGGCCTGCAGTCCATTCGGTGTTCACCAACAACTGACCCTGAAGTCCGATGATGCTTACCTGGATA
>JAHEGI010000019.1 GCA_024639785.1 Cryomorphaceae bacterium | reverse complement strand
AAGCCCTCAAAGGGCAACTGCCTCCGGACTTTCGCCTGTGGAGCAATGCGCCCACAGAGCCCCAATTGAATTAAAACAACGAAGAAGCCCGAAGGGCATTCTGCATGCGTTCCGCTTGCGTAGCGACATAGGTTGATTTACGATAGTGGGTCACGGTAGACAATCCATCTATGGCATTACTCATCCAAATTTCATCGGCGTCCAAAAGGGCAAACGGACTTAGGGATTCTTCTTGCACTTCGAGCCCTAGTCCCGGTGCTAATCGAAGCACTTGTTCACGAATGACCCCACGCAATGCCCCAGCACTCAAGGGAGCTGTAGTCAATTGCGTTCCTTTCAATACAAAAAGGTTTCCGCGGCTCGTTTCTAGTATGCGATTATCCTGTCCGAGCAGGATGACATCATCCAAGCCTTGCTCCACGGCAAACTGAGCCGCCAAGATGTAGAGCGCCGACTGACTTGATTTAAGACTACTCAGTAATCCGGGCGATTTCTTGTGCTCTTGGAACACATCCACTTTCAATGGTTTGAGTGGATGGGGATAGCCCAAGCCATCTAATTCGGACACATGCATAGCATGCTCGACTGCTTTGGTTGACGGCGCATAGCCCATCCCACCGGAGCGCCATACGGATAAGCGCAAACGATAGTCCCCAGAACCCGAGGGCAGGCACGAGCGCAATTCAGCCTCCAACTCATCCGGACTCCAGCTTGAGGGTATCTCCATACGGAGAATCCGCATACTGGACATAAGACGAAAGTAATGGGACTCCCAAAAACAGATTTTACCGCGGTGAACGCGCATCGTTTCAAATAATCCGTCCCCATACAAATGCGAACGACGCGAAAAGGCTTGACCTTCCGCGTCGCTCAGACGATTTCCTTCGTACCAGACGGTGCTCATTTGCTGAACAATTCCGCCATTTTGCTACCAATATCCGCGGGAGAGTCCACCACGTGTACTCCGCAATCACGAAGAATGGCTTTTTTCGCCTGGGCAGTGTCCTCTGCTCCACCAACGATCGCACCGGCATGGCCCATCGTACGGCCAGCAGGAGCAGTTTCGCCCGCAATGAAACCGACCACAGGCTTTGTGCCATGGGCTTTGATCCACTGACCCGCTTCTGCTTCGAGCTGCCCTCCAATTTCACCAATCATGACAATGCCATGAGTTTCAGGGTCATTCATAAGTAGTGCTACCGCTTCTTTCGTTGTGGTGCCGATGATGGGGTCGCCACCGATTCCGATGGCTGTGGTAATACCCATTCCAGCCTTGCAGATTTGATCAGCGGCCTCATAAGTCAATGTGCCCGACTTGGACACAATCCCAATGTTTCCTTTTTTGAACACAAAACCGGGCATAATGCCCACTTTCGCTTCATCTGCGGTAATCACGCCTGGACAGTTTGGACCGATCAGAGTAACGCCGCGCTTGACCGCGTAAGGCTTGGCTTTGACCATGTCTGCTACCGGAATCCCTTCCGTGATGCAGACAATGACTTTAATTCCAGCATCGGCAGCCTCCATGATGGAATCGGCAGCAAAGGCAGGGGGAACAAACAAGATGGATACATCCGCGCCCGTAGCGTCTACCGCATCCTTCACTGTATTGAAAACGGGCTTCTCAAGATGGCTTTGGCCTCCTTTACCGGGGGTTACTCCTCCAACTACGTTCGTTCCGTAGGCGATCATTTGCTCGGCGTGGAAACTGCCTTCCTTACCGGTAAACCCTTGTACAATGACTTTGGAATCTTTATTGACGAGAACGCTCATAGCTGAGGATGCTTTATTGATGAATTTATTGCGGCAAAAGTAGGGTTCAAATGACGAACCCCCTACCCGACTATCGGCTGAATTTGATTTCTTCAATCAATCGATCGGCGCCCGCGTAGACATCCACTACCCACATGACATAGCGCAGATCTACCATGATGTTTCGGCAGCGTTCTGGCGTGAAGTAAAAGTCACTCATCGTGCCTTCCCAAATCCGGTCAAAATTGAGTCCTATCAACTCCCCTTTTGCATTGAAGACCGGGCTTCCAGAATTTCCACCGGACGTGTGATTGGCTGCCAAAAAGCATACGGGCAAATCACCGTCTGCATTGGCATAGACGCCGTAGTCCCTTGCCTCTAATTTGATCCGAAGATCTTCGGGCAAGTCAAATTCATAATCGCCCGGGATGTATTTTTCGAGAATCCCATCAGCCGTAGTAAAGTGTTTGTAGGTCACACCGTCCATTGGCGACAAGCCGCCCACGCGACCGTATGCAAAACGCAGGGTCGAGTTGGCATCCGATGCTATGTTGGCGTCAAAGCCTTCCCCATTTTCATTCGCCGCATACATGCGCTCGTGCATCCACGCTTTCATCCCTGCCGCATATTCCGACTCCAATTCACGCATAGAACCTGAATGTGCTCGATACATAGACAATAAGTCAGGCCACAAGGAATAGGCCAAGTGATTGCGGTGGGCGGCAACCAGTGTGTCAATATTGGCGTCCGTCGTGGCTTTGGGCAAGCTGCTATACATCTCGGGACTGAAGTAACCTTGAATAAAGGCCTCTGTTTCCGCAAAGTATTCCAAGGGTACTTCCAGGTTCTTATTCGCTTCGCCAGCCTCCCGCCATGCGGTGATTAAACGCTTTGAAGCGCGACGATCAAGTTCGGGCACAAAATCTTTTTGAAAATCTTGCAGCGCACGGAGTGCAGGAGCACAATCTCCCCCAGTATCATAGG
>JAHEGI010000015.1 GCA_024639785.1 Cryomorphaceae bacterium | reverse complement strand
GAAGGCCGCTAAATCGGCCCAGCCTACAGAAATAATGATCGTGATGGTCGTAGTTAGGCTGATGCCCATGACGATCAGAAAGGCAGGGGGGATGCGGAATTGATCGCGGTACTCCATGGAGGTAAAAATACGCGCAGAACATTTGCGGATAAAAGGTGTTTGAACAAGTTGTGTGCGCTGTATATTTGCGAACAATTGTAAATCGTGTTTAAACATCAAATTCAAATGAAAAAACTTCTTTCTCTTTCTGCTGCGGCTTTCTTGGCTGTAGCCTGTGGCCAAGGCACCTTGGATGCCACAGATGCTCAAGATGCGGCCCAAGGCGGCCAAACGTTGACCGTGGATGCGGCAGCTTCAGGTATTGAATGGTACGGTCACAAGCCTTTCGTAGAGAGCTACGGACATGCGGGCACTTTGAATATCACCGAAGGGCTGGTAGGCGTTGAGAATGGCGCTTTAGTGTCGGGCAGCTTCGCCTTGGACATGAACAGCATCGTTTGCACGGACGAAGCGCTTCCCCAAGAGAAGAAAGACTACTTGGTAGGTCACTTGAAGAGTGCCGATTTCTTTGCGGTGGATAGCTTTGCTTTTGCGCAGTTTGACATCACAAACGTAGCGATGCAAGAAGGTGAGAACAACGCGTTGGTGTCGGGCAACTTGACTATGCGCGGCGTGACCAACAACATTCAGTTCCCTGCGAACGTCATGGTAACCGATTCTGTTGTGACTTTGACAGCACCTCAGTTCAATATCGACCGCAAGCAGTGGGGAGTGATGTACGCCTCTACGAGTATTGTAGATCTCGCAAAAGACAACTTGATTTCCGACGATTTGGGCATCAAGATTACCGTTACTGCGAAGCTTTAATCAGCTAGCTGTTAATTGGGTGAAGGCCTCGGCGAAAGCCGGGGCTTTTTTTATGAGCTTGGCTGCAGGAGCTGCGCAAAGGCCGCATCCAGCGTAGGGTAGTGGAAGTCAAATCCGACACCTTCCCATTTTGCGGCAGAACACCGGGTGCTCATTAAGCCTACCTGGGCCATTTCCCCCAAGGCCAGATGTAGGGCCCACGCAGGTACAGAAGGAGCAAAGAAGGGACGACGTAGCGCCTGGGCGAGGGTCCGGCTAAACTCCCGATTGCGCGTGGAATCGGGACCCACCCCATTCCAAATGCCTACGCAATCCACATGGTCGGCGAGGTGCATGAACTGCCGGGCCAGGTCGTTCACATGTATCCAAGGCATCCAATGGCGGCCATTGCCTAGTGGAGCCCCCAAACCCCATTTAAATATGGGTAGGAGGGTGGCTAATACCCCACTATTTTTTCCAAGTACGATCCCAATGCGGAGTTTAGCTACACGTAAGCCAAGCTCCTCCATGCGATCTGCCTGGTGCTCCCATGCACGTACCACATCACCCAGAAATCCCTCTGCTCCCCCGTCAACTTCGTGGTAAAGTCGCTCTGGGTCGTTGGGGTAAATCCCTACCGCAGAAGCAGAGATAAATGCCTTTGGACGCTGGTCTGCAGGCATGGCTTGGATGGCATTAAATAGCGTTTCGGCCCCTTGGATGCGGCTATCTAGGATAGCTTGTTTGTGCTTGCGTGTCCATCGTTCCGCCACGTTAGCCCCAGCAAGATGAAATACGGCTTCGACTCCCTGGAGTGCATCGGTATCCATGGTTCCTTGGCCCGGGTCCCAATAGGCATGTCCGTTGCGCGACTTTCGGGTCGAAAGCACCCGTACCTGATGCCCTTGTGCTAACAGCACACGGGACAATTCTTGACCGACCATGCCGGTGCCTCCTGTGATTAAAAAGATGCGCTCCATATCCAAAAGAACCCCATTTTTGTGGCACAGTTCATCGCCATGCACGAATTAATCCCTCATTCCGGCTGGAAAGCAAGATATCAAGCCTCGCTTGATCCTAAATGCCCCTTGTACCTGGATCGTGGTGCGCCAGAAAATGGGGCCTACCATCGAATGTATGACTTTGTCATTCACCCTGAATGGGATGCGATTGGCTGCGAAACGCTCTACATCAAGTTGCTGTTTGTCGATTATGACCAAGGTTATGCCGTCATTGAGCTCCTAGGGGAATGGAATGACGCCGTGCACAATGATGTCATGGAAGTTAAAAGGCGGTTAGCGGATCCGCTCAACTTGCAAGGCATCGACAAGTTTTTGTTGATGGCCGATAACCTTCTCAATTTTCACGGTGGTGAAGAAGACTATTATTCGGAGTGGGCAGAGGATTGTGAAGCCGGCTGGATTGTGATCTTGAACGCACGTGATCATGTCATTCAAGATCTTCGGGCGGCTCGGCTAAGTTCCTACCTCTGGGCAGGAGAACGGTATCGATTTGCTGCTTGGCGGGCGCAGGATCCCTTGGCCTTATGTCAGGCCGTGGATTTGCTAATTCAAAAACAACTTGGTGCTTAAATCTGGGTCATCCACTGGTGGCGGTCCGCTGCGCGTCCGTAACGAATGTCGGCCAGGGCGGACTTGACCCGCATGGCGACCCCATTTTCAGGTGCTGGAACCGGAATGATGGCCTCATGGTAGCCTAGACCATCAATGGGACTCACCACGGCAGCCGTACCCATGCCAAACGCTTCTTCCAGGCTTCCATCTTTGGCGGCAGCCACGATTTCATCCACAGAAATGCGGCGCTCTTCTACCGGAATGCCCCATTCTTTGGCCAAAATCAAGATGGACTCGCGGGTGATGCCTTCAAGAATTCGATCGGATAGGGCGGGCGTAATGAGTCGGCCATGGATCACGAAAGCAACATTCATCGTGCCAGCTTCTTCGAGGTAGGCATGATCAGCGTGATCCGTCCAAAGGACTTGGTTGAATCCTTCTTCAACCGCTTTGCGGGTCGCCAAAAAGGCGCCACCATAGTTACCGGCGGCTTTGGCAAAACCAACCCCACCTTGGGCAGCGCGCGTAAAATGTTGCTCAATCTTGACCTTTACCGGCTTGGTGTAGAGTTCACCTACCGGGCTAGTGACAATGGCAAAAGTGTATTCTTCGGATGGCCGTGCAGCCACGAATTCCGAACTTGAAAACAGAAATGGACGCAAATACAGCGCCGTATTTTCTCCCCGTGGAACCCATTCAGAATCAATTCGGATCAACTCCAAAAGACCTTCCATGAAAATCTCTTTCGGAAGCTCCGGAATGAGCATGCGGGCACCCGACTTATTGAGTCGCTCCCAATTTCGTTCTGGCCGAAAAATGGCAATGCTTCCATCTGCTTGGCGATACGCTTTTTGGCCCTCAAAAACAGCCTGACCATAGTGCAGGGCATGTAAGCCGAGGCCTTGCTTCAAGGCGCCATAGGGCTCGATACTTCCCTCGCCCCATGCACCGTTTTTGTATTCACAAATAAAGATGTGGTCCGACAGACCTGCACCAAATCCTAAATTATTAAAATCAATGGTGGAGAGGCGGGAATCAGTGGTAGTACGTACTTTCATGGTCGATCAGGGAAGGGTTGTGAGGCTCAGCGCGGCTTAGCCGCTGCAAAGGTACGAAGGATTGATTGTACCTTTGTCAAAAGCCTTACTATGAAACGTATTTTGATTCCTGCCTTGGCCCTCTTTGCGGCCTGTACCCGTCCAAGTGAATCTCCGGTGGAGACGATGAGCTTTGACTATTTCGGAGACACCATCCAAGTAGCGGACACCACTAATCTGAATGATCTTTTAGCCCAATTGGGTTCAGGCACTGACTCGCTCTACGCGACGTTTGCGGCACCGATTTCAGCAGTGTGTCAGGTAAAGGGCTGCTGGATGCAGCTGGACCTGGGCAATGGAGAAGAGGCCTTAGTGCGTTTCAAAGATTACGGCTTCTTTGTTCCCATGGATGCAAGCTCAGAAAGGGCCATCATTACGGGAAGCTTGACCGTGGACACCTTGAGTGTTGAATGGTTGCGCCACCAAGCCGAAGATGCGGGCAAATCTGATTCGGCCATTGCGGCCATCACAGCGCCAAAAATCTCCTATGCCGTGTTAGCAACAGGGGTGGCGCTTCCTCAAAAAGTCCGCGAAATGGCGGAAGGAGAGGATGGCCACGATCATGAAGGCCACGATCACGATGGCCATGAGCATTAAACATCAGACCCGAAAGGGTCTTTTGTTTTTGACGGCATCCCTCGGTATGCTGAGTCTTTCTGTGCTCAGTTGTACCGCTTCAGAAGCAACACCTGATCAAAAATCTCCAGAGCCGAGTAGTCGTCGAACGGGGATGTACGAGGCCAGTCCTTTGGCAGAAGCCATGCGCTCCATGGCCATGGATATGGAATCACTGCGAGCAAAGGCCGACGATGGCTCCTTGCGCATCGAAGAGGTCGATGCCATGATTTTGGCGCATGCGGATATGAAGACGGCTCAAGCGACCAAGCCGGCGGATATCAAGGCCAGTTATCAAGGGTATGCCGAAGCCTACCTTATCCAATTGGAAGAACTCAAGGAGCGCTTGCGCACCAATGTAGACAGAGCGGAGCGACTCGAGGCGTTTAATGCGGCCTTGACGACATGTGTAGCCTGCCACCAAGAACACTGCCCTGGACCTATTTCACGCATTGAAAAAATCAAGGTTCAGCCTTAATGGAGCGGGTCATCACCCGTGATGGTAGCCCTACATTGCGTTCTGAGCGCTGGAATTGCAGTTTTCATTCATTGCATGGGGCTTGGACTGAAGCGAAGCACGTGTATATCGAAGCGGGTCTCGCGGCCTATGCAAAGTCAGAAGATCAGAAGCACATTTCGGTGGTGGAGATGGGGGCAGGCACGGGCCTCAATGCCCTACTCGCCGCAGAATGGGCTAACCAGCATCAACGGAAAGTCATCTACCATGGGCTGGATCAAGCCCTGCCAAGTCAAGAGGACTGGTCTTCTTGGTGGTCCGCCCGCCCAAATGAATCGGCTGCATTGGATGATCTTGCCCTGGGCTTGCGTTCTGCCTGGCTGCAAGGCCGCGCGTTCGAAACTGAGTTCTTCTCGGGGCATTTCCATCTCGGCGCAGCGCAATCTTGGCTCGCCCCCAATCCGGCGGATGTCCTATTCTATGATGCCTTTTCTACCCGTCAGCAACCGGAATTGTGGACCTCCGAAGCACTCGCTCCGTGGCTCCAATTACTGAGTCCAAAAGGGGTTCTGGTGACCTATTGTGCGACAGGAGAGGTGTTTCGAAGGATGCAGGCCTTAGGCTTTGTGACCGAACATTTGCCCGGGCCACCAGGTAAGCGAGAGATGTTGCGTGCCCGGCGTGGCTGAACGACATTTAGACCTATGAAAGCTCGAAGCCTCCGCGTGTATGGATTCTTAGAAAATTCCGATGGGGATCTTCTCATTGCCTACGAACGCTTTCAAGGCCAACCATTGATTAAATTTCCGGGAGGTGGCATCGAATGGGGCGAAGGACATCAGGAGGCCTTGTGCCGAGAATTCATGGAGGAGTTAGGGGTGTCGATTGCGGTGAAAGAGTGTCTGTATTTCAATGATTTTCCGGTGCAATCTGCGATCAATCCAGCCTATCAAGTACAGTCATTTTTCTATCGTGTAGCGCTCCTTGAATCGGAAGTCCCCCAAACGTTTCAGACGGAGACCATCCGAGAAGTCCCGATGGAAGAGGGAGAACGATTTGTCTGGGTGCCAAAAACGGAACTCGATGGAGTCCCTTTTACTTTTGAAATAGAGCAAGCGGCTATCCGCGCGTACTTGGCCGTAGCCAAGAACCTTCAATAGGGAGAACCGGCTGCCAATCGCCTTTGATTTGGGCCACTGTGTTCAAGAATTCCCCATTCGCTTGGCGCGCTTCCCGCAGGCTGAGCGCTGTCCAAGATTCCGAGGGGTTGGGGCGCACATAAAGCATCATGCGACCAAAAAGGTCAATTCCCAATGCCTGGCTGAGCTCGGTGAGAGCCTTCATGCGACTATCGATAGAGCAGCCACTTGCGGCATGCGTGCGCTCATCTACGGCCAAGGCAATTAAGCGTCGATCTATGGTCGTGAAACCAGCGTCAATGGGTTGTCCATGGGCCTTCCATTCATGGCAAAGTCGATCTAAATGGTCCAGAACCAAGGCATCTTGAGATTCGGTCCATGGTTCGGCCGCACAGAAACACCAGAATCGGCTATGTGCGGGCAACTCCGCCCATTGCTTAGAGTTCATCCGCCTGGGCAATGGCTTCAGCAATATCTAAGACCTGAACGCTGCCTTCTTTTTCAAAGTGTTTCACGCCATCCGTCATCATGGTATTGCAGAAGGGACAGCCCGTAGCGATAATGGCAGGTTCAGTGGATAAGGCTTCTTCGGCGCGCTCGTGGTTGATGTCCTTGTCGCCCGCTTCCGGCTCTTTGAACATTTGCGCCCCTCCTGCTCCGCAGCAGAGACCTTGCTTTTTACAGCGACGCATTTCCGTAAGCTCAGCCTCCAGCGTCGACAAAAGGGCACGAGGCGCCTCATATTCCTGATTGACGCGTCCCAGATAGCATGGATCGTGAAAGACGATTCGCTTCCCTTTGAAGGCTCCACCTTCCACTTTCAGCTTGCCTTCTTTGAGCAGCGTCTGTAGGTATTGAGTATGGTGAAACACCTCGAAGCTTCCGCCCAGCTCGGGATATTCATTTTTAAGCGTATTGAAGCAATGCGGGCACGTGGTTACAATGCGTTGCACTTCATAGGCCTGCAGGACTTCAATGTTTGCCAAGGCTTGCATTTGAAATAGGAACTCATTGCCAGCTCTTCGGGCAGGATCTCCCGTACAGCTTTCTTCCGCACCTAAAACGGCAAAAGACACCCCCGAACGCTGAAGGAGACGTGCAAACGCTTTGGTAATTTTTTTGGCGCGATCGTCAAAACTCCCTGCACAACCAACCCAGAACAACACATCCGGTTTTTCACCGCGTTGGGTCATTTCAGCAAGGGTAGGGACATGCAGGGCTTCCATCATAAGGCTTAGTATTCAAATACTTCAATAGTGGCAGACTTGCGAACCAGATCCGTAAAGGCTCCCGAGTAGCGGGTGGCACGCACAATGTGATTGTCAATCCAGTGGTAATTCCCACCTCGTGGTTTGCCCATGAGTAGTCCGTGGTAAGGGAAGTGATGGAGTTGAAGCCAATCTTCCGTGACGACACGGTGCTCCTCGGTCCGAGAGGTGAAGAAGGTGATGATATGCCCCTCTGCGAACCACTTTTGAATGGTCTCTCGTGCATCTTCATACACAGCGGCAGTGGCCATGCGTTCGGGCTCTTCATTGGGAATGTCATCACAAATCGTCCCATCGATGTCGATGAGATAGTTTTTGACTTCTTCAGGTAGGACAGGGCTAATTTTTTGTCCGTTGACAAGGGTTTCTTGGAGTTTGTGGCTCATCCGCTTAGTTTTCTGTGGTCCATAATCCGCGATCCGCCTGAGGGTAAGCCCAGGGGGCGGCATTGTTTTCCACATTGTTCATCATGGTATTTAACGAGGCAGGCGCAGCGGATTCTTCCATCACCAGATACTGCCGAATTTGCTGGATGATGTCCAAGGGGTCGATGTTCAGGGGGCACGCTTCTACACAGGCATTGCAGGTAGTGCAGGCCCATAATTCCTCGCGACTGATCCAGCCGTCAAGGAGGGTTTGGGTATTCTCAGGCTCATTGAGGACTTGCTCCACGCGGTCGCGGGTAGCCATCATGATTTTCCGTGGAGAAAGTTTTTTACCTGTTTGATTGGCAGGGCATTCACTCGTACAGCGGCCGCATTCAGTGCAGGTATAGGCGTTTAATACGTTGGCAAAATGAAGGTCTTGCACATCTTTAGCACCAAAACGGGCGGGACTTTCCGCGCTATCGGGTACATACGAAGGATCGAGCATGGCTTTGATCTCTCGGGTGACCGCAGGCATGGCAGGAATGCGTCCGCGCGCATCTAGCTTCGAATACCAGGTGTTTGGGAAGGCCAAAATGATATGGAAGTGCTTGCTCTGGGGCAGGTAGTTCAAGAAGGCCAAGATGCCAACAAAGTGGAACCACCAGGCGCCCTCCATCACGTGATGTAAGGCTTTAGGACTTAGGCCCGCAAACAGCGGGGCGATCGCTTGAGCCACCACAAAGGGAGCATGGCCATCGGGTAAGGCCGCTTCGGCTGCGTTCATTACGAGTAAAGCTACCATCAAGACGATTTCTGTGTAGAGAATGATCGCGGCATCTTGGCGTGGCCATCCGGTTAAATCGCTGTGATTAAATCGGTTTATGCCGCCAAATTCGCGGCGAAGTAAGAAAACGACACAAGCTAAAATCACCAAAACCCCTAGGATTTCGAAGAAATTAATGGCTGCCGTATAAAGGCCGCCTAGGGGCGCCTGCAAGATGCGGTGTTGGCCAGTGATACCGTCTAGGAGGATTTCTAAAACTTCTACGTTGATGAGCACGAAGCCCACATAGACGATGACGTGAAAAAAGGCCGCCACAGGGCGCCCTCCCATTTTTCCTTGACCCAAGGCCACGCGGGCCATGACTTTCCAGCGCTCAGACGGCTGATCATGGCGCTCACTCGGGCGGGCCATCGCCAGGCCGCGGCGCAGTCGAATGATTCGGCGAGCAAATAGCGCAGCGCCAAGGGTTAATACAAGAAGGAATGCGACTTGTTCGATCATTGCTTATCCTTCGGCTCTTTATCGCGACCACCGAAGATTGAAAATTCTACATAGCGCCCAGGACGCTCTCGGATGTCTTCAAGTAATTTGTCCAAGGAAAGAATGGCATGATTCACCTCATTGTAGAGGGAGTCATTGGCGACAAGTTTGCCCAAGGTGCCTTCGCCCGCTTCCATGGATTGGGTAATGTGGTCCAAGCGTTGGGCCGTGAGGCTCAGGCTGCGCATCGCCGCCCCAGCATTCGATTGAGCCAAGGTATCGGAAATGTTCGCCAGATTGTTGAAGACGCGATCTAACTCGTCTCGGTTTTCGTTTAACATGCTGGTTAAGCGCTCAATGTTTTGGGTGGCATTCCCCAAGGCTTCCCGATTCTCACTCATGTATAGGCTCAAATCATCCGTGATTTTGCCCAAATTGTTGATGCTGCGATTCACATTGGTGAAGGAGGTTCGGAACTCCGCTTGCATTTCTCCGCCTAAGAAGCCACTTAAAATATTGATGGTCGAGTCCAAGCTGGCGAGTAGCTTTTCGGCCTTCAGTTTTACGGGCAAAACTTCTTTGTTGATGGACTCCGATAAAGACTCTTCGATACTAGCACGCAGCGTATCCCCATTTTCGATGAGGACCGAACCCTTTTCAAGTACCAATGCAATTTCTTTAGCGCCTAGGAGGTCGGCGGAACGAATTTCAGCTAGGCTGTTCGCTGTGATCGGATAGTCCGAGGTAATGCTCATCTTGACAACAATGCGGCCCGAGTGATCGGGATGAAAGTAGACGTCCGAAATCTTACCGACGGAAAACCCATTGATGGTCACGCTTTGGCTCTTCGTTATCCCCTCTGTTTTGTCATAGACGGCATAGATCGATACCCCTTTCTCAAAGATATCTGAACCCTTGAGGAAGCTGATGCCCCAGTAGATAATTCCGGCCGCGACGATGACGGCAATTCCAGCTTTAAATTCTCGTGACAACATGGGCTACAAGATACGATTATTGAATGAGGCTTTGGGCCTCGTTGACGGCGATTCGATCCGCTCCGAGATAGGCGACGATGAAGGCATCGTTGAAGCCTTTGCTTTGAACTGCAGGCAATGCTTTTTTGGCTTCCTCTAGGGTGGAATAATGCCCTTGGAGGTAGCGGTAAAGCCGCCCTTCGGATTTAATCCAAACTTCTTCCAAGCCTTCAAAAGGGGCCTCGGTGATGGATTTTTTCAATCCAGAAACAGAAAGCTGAATGGTAAAAACAGGCTTAGCGGGGGGAGGAGGAGGGCTTACTTGGGTGGGGTTTGAACCTTCGGCTGTGGGGTTGACTGCAGACGTTAACTTCTCCAAGCCTCTTTCGCGCCGGGCTTTATAGGCACCAAATGACTGAGCGATGGCGGTGGACAATTGGTCCTGTCCACTCGCGCTGTGCAAGTAGTCTTCTTCACTGCTGTTCGTGGTAAAGCCCAATTCAATCAGCACAGAAGGCATAGAGCAACGGCTCGTGACATAGAGCGGTTGCTGACGCACGCCGCGGTCACGACGTCCTACGTCGTTTTTGAAGGCGTTTTGAACGGTCTGGGCAAATTCGATACTCTGATTCTGGAAAGCATATTGGTACAGCGTCAGTGCAATGTAGGATTCGGGTTTTCGCGGATCGAAACCCTCGTATTTGTCCTGGTAATTGTCCTCCATCAGGATGACCGAATTCTCCCGCAAAGCGACTTGGTTTTCGTCATCGTGGTTTTTACCCATGACATACGTGGTGGAGCCAAAGGCTGACTTGTTTTCTGCCGCATCACAATGGATGGATATAAATAAGTCGCCCTTTTCCCGATTGGCAATGGCGGTGCGCTCATACAGCTCGAGGAAGCGATCGCTGTTTCGCGTGAGAACAACCTCGACATCGGGAAATTGTGCTTTGATTTTCGCGGCGGTCTGTTGGGCTACGGATAAGGCGACATCCTTTTCGGTGACGCGGTAACGACGTGTCCCGAGGTTGCCGGGATCCTTGCCGCCATGGCCCGCGTCGATGATCACTTTTTGAACACGGTCAGCGTCGCCGATGCTTTCGGGCCGAAATCCGAGGTATGGGATGGCAAATACGGCAATAAGAAACCAGCTCAGGCGTTGCAATGCAGTACTTTTGGACTTCGTATTCATGGGATTGGAAACAAAATTACGCGGTTTCGCGTCAATATGCCTTCTGCTCACCGGGACAATTTCAGTCCTGGGACAGGAAGACCCGTCCCAAAGTCCTATCCAATTTCATTCCAAACAGGACGGAAAGTACCTCGTGGGGGAGAATGCTGTCCTCCTTCGAGAGGATGCCATCGTCACGATGGAAGGGATGGAGCTGAAGGCCTACCACATAAAAATCAACTACGACCAGCATCTCTTAACGGCCTATGGGGTTCGGCAAGCCGATGGGAGCGTGACAGGGCGTCCCCGATTTACCCAAGGAGATCGAACCTTTGGAGCGGACACGTTGCGCTACAACTACGAAACGCAAAAAGGGTGGGTATTTCAAGGGAACACGACTGAAAATGGGGGCTATCTGCACGGTGACCAAATTAAAATGATCGAGGACAGCAGCTATTTCTTGGGCTCGGCTTCCTTTACTACCTGCAATCACGAACATCCCCACTTTGCTATCGTAACCAAAAAAGCCCGCCTAGATGTGGGAAGACGTATCGTAACAGGCCCTGCCTTTCTGGAAATCTTGGACTTGCCCACCCCCTTGGGATTGCCCTTTGCTTTTTTCCCCATGATGGAGAAGCAGGCTTCGGGATACATTCTCCCCACATTTGCGGATAAACGTGACTGGGGATTGGGTTTGGTAGGTGCGGGGTACTATTGGTCTTTTAATGACCATTATGATTTGCGTTTGACCGGGGACATCTATTCGCAGGGCTCCTATGGGATTCAGGCGACAGGGAATTATCGGTTCCGCTATAAGTATTCGGGAAATCTGGGCTTGCAAATCAATCGGACCAAATTTGGGGATCCGCGTCAAACGGGAGGCCAGTTCATGGATTCCAAGGATTATCGCATTACTTGGAGCCACAGCCAAGATGCCAAAGCACATCCGAGTCAACAATTCTCTGCCCGTGTGGAATTAGCGACTGGTTCCTTTTTCAAAAACACGACAACGAATCCGCAAGATTTCCAGAAAAATGACATGTCGTCCTCTATTAGCTACACCAAACGATGGCCTGGTAGTCCATTCTCCTTGACAGCCGCCGCGCGACACCGTCAAAACAATCAGAATGGAACGCTCTCCTTGAGTTTGCCCGATGTAAATTTTGGGATGAGCCGGATTCAACCCTTCGCGCGTCGCAATCCTGTGGGTGGAACCCGGTGGTACGAGAAGATTGGTTTGACATACAGCATGCAAGCCCGAAATGAGACCAATGGGTTGTTAACGGAAATGGCCACTCCCGCGCGGTTGTTTTCGGCGGATCGTCTGCGTTCAGGGGTCAACCATTCGGCCACCATGGGGACCAACATTAAAGTATTGCGATTTATCACGGTCAACCCGAATGCGACCTACCAAGAGCGATGGTATCCCTACGCCTTGGATTATCGCTGGGATTCTGCGTCGCAGAGTGTCCTGCGCGATACGGTTACCGGCTTTTTCTCTGCACGCGAATATGGGGTGAGTGCTGGAGCGAGCACGACGATCTATGGTATTTTTAATCTGAAGCGGGGTCCGGTGAAAGCGATTCGACATATGATGTATCCTTCCGTTTCATGGCGCTACGTCCCTGATTTCACCCAAGGGTCTTGGAATGCGTTTCAAACGGTTCAAACTGACAGTGCCGGGACCCTCAAGTCCTACAGTCGCTATCAGGGGTTCATTTATGGTGCCCCTGGGGTAGGGAACCAAGGGGGGATCAACTTCAGAATGCGCAACACCTTGGATGGCAAATGGGCACGAGGGGATTCGGGCACGGTGAAGAAATTCAACCTCCTCGAAGATTTCACCCTGTCGAGCAATTACAATCCTTTGCTGGTGAGCAATCCTTTGAGTCCGGTAAACGTGCGGGCGAGCACGAGCTTTTTAAAGAATAAAATCCGGGTCACCTACCAAGGCGCGTATGATTGGTATGCCGTCGATTCGACAGGGGAACAATTAACGAGTTTGGCATGGACGGAAGGTCAAGGGCCGCTACGTCCGACGCTGCATCAGCTTTCTGTAGACTTGCGCTTCCGAGGGGGCTCGGCCAGCGGCCGTCCTGTTGCACCGATCAATGAATTGGGATTGGAGCAGGATCTATACCCCAACTATTATGATTACATGCCTATGATGGATTGGCACGCTCCATGGACATTTAATGTGGGATATTCGATGCGGCAGAATGCGCTGTTGGGATCCAACGAGATGAAAACGACACAAAGCGTGCGAATGGATGCCTCCTGGGAGCCTACGGCCAACTGGCGACTAGGGGTATCTACGGGCTATGATGTCAAAGCCATGGATTTCACCTTTACCACGATTGATGTGCTTCGTCAGTTGCATTGCTGGGAAATGCGTATCCGCTGGGTGCCCTTTGGCTATGCCCGATCGTACAATATCGGAATTGGGGTGAAAGCCCCGCTCATGTCTGCCCTCAAGCTCGAGCGTCGTCGGGGTATCGGCGATTATTGATCCCTGGATGGGCTTAAGAATGCAGGTGCTCCTCGGCCTTTTTTACCCAATTTAGAAGCAGACGATCCCCCGAAGGAGTCATAATGCTTTCGGGATGGAACTGGACGGCATACGCCAGTTTATCCGGCCATTCTGCCGCCATGGGGACTCCATTGCTTAGGGTAGCGACTTGACTGGATCCCAAATCTTCTGCACGAACCGCCCAAGAGTGGTACAATCCTACCGCCATCGGGGCAGGGATTCCATGAAACAACTGAGATGATTCCGCCACCCATGAAATAGGTCGAACCACGCCATGCTGTGGGGCTCCCGCATGATACAACTGGCCACCAAAGTGGAGTCCAAGAGCCTGCATTCCAAGGCAAACCCCTAAGATGGGCTTCTGGCCCACAAATCGATGGGTCGCTTCCATGAGGCATCCGGCGTCTTGAGGCATTCCAGGCCCTGGCGATAAAATTAGGGCGTCTGCCACCGCAAGACGTTCGAGGGCCTGAGGGTCATCGTTGCGCACGACGATCACGGAGTCCACCATGGGCTCAATGCGGTGGAGCAGATTGTACGTGAACGAATCGAGGTTGTCAAGAATAGCTACGAGCATCAGCGCAAAGGTAGCCGCCACCGCGGACGTGACGCAGGATTCTCAT
>JAHEGI010000004.1:56835-60974 GCA_024639785.1 Cryomorphaceae bacterium | reverse complement strand
GTACTCAAAACTAAATCGCGCATGGCCACGCGAACGGGAAGCATCACATCAAGTTGCTGGGCCACCTCCGAAACGGGTAAATAGCTCGTGGTGCGACCGGGAAATCCATAGATCAACGAGAAATCACCTTCTTCGGACCCTTTTAGACTGACAACCAAGGGGTTTTGAACCTGCATAGGCACATTCTCTGAATCATACTCCGCGGGGCTACCGTCGGGCGCCGTGTAAATTCGAAACATTGAGAAGTCCCCCGTGTGACGTGGGAAAACCCAGTTGTCGGTATCTGCACCATACTTGCCCACGGCACTAGGCGGGGCGCCAACGAGTCGCACGTCCGAATAGCGACGGGCAATGGTGAGTTCGTAGGCATTCCCTGCGTAGGTCGGATCGATATGACCGATGTAGCCATCTTTTGAAGGATACTTGGCCATCATGGTTTCAAGCACCTCGGATATGGCTTCGCGTTCGCTTTTACCCTGGGCGATTAAAGGAAATACTTCTAAGCTTACGTTTTCCATTTTGACCACAAAGTCGACATAAAGTCCTGGGTTGGGCTTTTCATCGGCTAGCGTTTCGGCCCAAAATCCATCATTTAAATAGTTGTTTTCCAGAGAACTATGTGATTGTATGGCGTCATAGCCGCAATGGTGGTTTGTCAGCACCAAGCCTTGACTCGAAATCACTTCACCCGTACAAAATCCACCAAAGTGAACCACTACATCGTTGAGGCTGCCTGAGCCACCTTCGGCATAAATATCGTCCCAGGACATCTTCATGCCCATGGCTTTCATCTGATCAAATTGCGCAGCGGCATCTTCAGGGAACCACATTCCTTGGGAAAAAGCGCTGAAACTAAGTGCCGTACATGCGGCAGTGAAGAAAAGAGAGGTGTATTTACGCATCCTGTAAAGATATATCTTCGCAGCATGAAAGCACTAAAATCACTCTTAGCGGTAGGAAGCTTGGCGCTTCTTGTCGCCTGCCAACCTCAAGATCTCCAGATCGAAATTGCGTTGGACAACTACACTCCTACGGAGACCGAAGGATGGGCCACTATTATGGTTCGCGATACCGCGGATTGGTATGCAGCGGACTCCATCGTACTAGAAGACGGCAAAGGGCGTCTATCCTTTGCTCCAGAAGGGCCTACCTCGTTCTATGTGCGAATTGCTGGAATTGAACCTTTAGCGGGCTTCGGCTACCGAGGTAAATTGACCTTAAACGGGGATGCGAGCCAAGTTCCTTTTGAAGGCAAATTAGAAGGCACGGAAGAAATGACTTCGTTCAATACATTCAACGATCAGCAGAAAGCCTTTCAAGAGTACGCGGGCTCGTTCAATGAGTACTTTGCCTCTGCCTCTGCTATCGGTGATAGCGCCACGATGGACTCATTGAGTACCATCCTGGAAGCGGAATATGACAAACTTCAAGTGCAGAACAAGCGTTTTGCGATGGAAAATGGAGCCCTTGGTGCCTACATCGCTAACCGGTACATGTACATGGAAGAAGTTGAGGTCTTGGATTCTGTGCTCGCAGGTGTACCTGCCGACGCGATGAATTCCAACGATGTTAAGCTGCTCGGGGAGCGTGTCACGGCACTCAAGCGCGTAGCTATTGGCCAGCCAGTTCTTGATTTAAACCAAAAGGATAGCCTCGGCAATCCTGCTACGCTAATCAGCATGCTTGGCGAAGGGTATACCCTAGTAGACTTTTGGGCATCATGGTGTGGCCCTTGCCGCGCTCAGAATCCGGACCTCGTAGTCCTCTACAATGAGTTTCACGCGATCGGATTTGAAATTGTTGGAGTCGCTTTTGATGATCAATATGATCGTTGGATGGGGGCAATTAAAGAAGACGGCCTAAACTGGCCTCAAATGACCGACCTCAGAGGCTGGAACAACTCTGCCTCGAAGGCCTACTCTATCCGCGCTATCCCTCAAAATGTATTGATCGGACCGGATCAAACCATTGTAAAACGGAACATCGAACCCGCTGAATTACGCACGTTCTTGCAAGAAAACCTCGGCATTCTTGCCCAAAGGGAAGTGACGGAATAAGGGAGATTATCTCTATAAACGAAGAAGGGCGGCCCGCTGGGCCGCCCTTTTTTTATTTTATCAAGTGAGTAACCCACCGTCAACCTGAAGCACTTGCCCCGATACATAGGACGAAAGATCGCTCCCCAAAAAGACGCAGGCATTGGCCACATCTTCTGGTTGACCTCCGCGTTTTAATGGAATAGCGTCGCGCCAGGTTTGAACCACCTTTTCATCAAGCACGCCGGTCATCTCCGTTTCGATGAAGCCAGGAGCCACTGCATTGCAGCGGATCCCGCGTGAACCTAATTCAAGCGCCACAGATTTGGTAAAGCCAATAATACCGGCCTTAGATGCCGCATAGTTAGCCTGACCAGCATTTCCTTTAATTCCAACAATGGATGAAATATTGATGATACTCCCACTGCGCTGCTTCAGCATATACCGCTGAGCGTGCTTGGTGGTATTGAATACGGATTTCAGATTCGTACTAATCACCTGGTCAAAATCCTCTTCACTCATGCGCAGCATGAGGGTATCTCGGGTAATTCCCGCATTATTGACAATGATGTCGATTTGGCCAAAATGCGCCACAATATCTTGGATGAGTTGCTCCGCCTGCTCTCCACTAGAGGCATCGGATCGAAAGCCCTTAGCCTCTCCGCCCAAAGCGGCCAAATCTTTTTCAAGTGCTTCACCACGCTCCACGCTGGACAAATACGTAAATGCCACTTTGGCGCCCTCTTCAATGAAGCGCTGTGCAATAGCTCGTCCAATCCCTTTGGACGCACCGGTGACCAAGGCCACTTTGTTTTCGAGAAGTTTCATAATGTGAAATTAGGATGTTTGAGAATAACCTGCTCGCTTAAGACCAAAATAGGCGCATAGAATTCCAAGCAGTCCGCCCGCGATGACATCATGCAACCAATGCATATGCAGGTGAATGCGACTGTATCCCACTCCAAAGGCTACCAAGGCCATCAGGATAGGATATTGGTATTTATTCAAAGCCAAACTGGACCAGGAAGCCGCTAAGGCGGTCGCGAAGGCGGTATGACCAGAAGGGAAACTCTTGTAAAATGACTTCGTTAACCCAGGTATATTCTGTGCATCTGGAAACACGGTCCACGGGCGAGGAAAATCTGCAAAAATCAACTTCAACCCTTGGGGAATGATCACTGCAAGAAACACCGTGAACAAGAAGCCCTTGCGGACCCGCTTCCACGCTGGTTGCTTTCGATAACTCAACCACAGAAGAAAAAACAAGACATTGGCCGTCACCGCTTCACCAAACTGGGTCCAGTAGAGCATAAATTCATCCGCCCAATATTCACGTTGGTCTTGAACGGCATGCATGAATTCATGGGACCCTACGACGGCATAACTCAGTCCTAGTATTCCCCAGATTATGAGAAAGCTATGCAGAAAAGTTTTGTTCAAGAGGACAAAAATCAGGAACCTATGGTTCGAAGGAGCGTAGTGATTTGGCTTTGCCAAAGTAGGCGCATTTCTTGCTCTTCTTCTGGCTCCACGTGGTCGGTTACCAGGAGCAGCCCATCCCCAGTCAATTCATCGATCTCAATGCGAAATTCAAACGAGAATTTCTCATCCGTTTCATCGTGATCCCATTTATACTGAATGAATTGGGATTGCTTCTTTCGCACCAAGTAGGCCACCTCTTCAGAGTCCCCCCACATGAACGTAAACTTATCCCCTCGAGAATTCACATCGTCGCAGAACCATTCTGACAAGCCGCTAGGCGTTGACAAGAAGTTATACAACATGGTAGCAGAGCTACGAACAGGAAATTCTAAAACGATTTTGGTGCGATCTGGCATGATGGTATGATCCTGGCTTTGAGCGAATGATAAGACCGCAATATAGGCCTTCCGATGAATTTGCAAAACTTCTAAGCCTTTGAATTCAATCAAAATTTAGATTTAAATAAATTCGACCCGACAAATTGCCCAGAACCGCCTCTTGCCCTATTTTTGCCGCCTCTCACGGCGAGGTAGCTCAGATGGTTAGAGCGCAGGATTCATAACCCTGAGGTCGGGGGTTCGATTCCCCCCTTCGCTACACAGAAGCAAACCCGAGTCTCAA
>JAHEGI010000004.1:54170-56735 GCA_024639785.1 Cryomorphaceae bacterium | reverse complement strand
GATTCGGTCAATTCGCGCCAGCCACCGGGCTCCAAGCCGTCGCTGGACAGGTGCATGATGCGGGTGCGCTCTAGGTAAACGACTTCGTGCCCCACGTATTCGGCCATGCGACGGATTTGGCGGTTCAGGCCTTGGACGAGAGTGATTTTGTAGCTGTTGGCCCCCGTGCGGCGGATATCACAGGGAAGCGTTCGGGTCCCGAGCATAGGAACGCCTTGAGCCATCTTTTGGATCGCTTCGTCCGAAATTGGCTTCTTCACCCGGACGAAGTATTCCTTCGGGTGCGCATTGCCCGCCCGCAGAATCTTATTGACCGAATCGCCATCGTTGGTCAAAAGCAAGAGCCCCGTCGAATCTTTGTCCAATCGCCCGACCGTAAAAATGCGTTCCGGATAGCGGATGTAGTCCACCACATTCCCACGAATGCTGCGATCTGTGGTCGATGTTATCCCTTCTGGCTTGTGTAGTAAAATAAAAACGGCCTCTGGCTTAGCCTCTGCAAGCAATACTTGCCCATGCACCTCCACCCGATCGCCCGGCTTTACGGTATCGCCCAAAACCGCTTTCCGGCCGTTTAAGCGAACGGCGCCAGACTCAATGGCTCGGTCGGCTTCACGACGACTGCAGACCCCATGGCTGCTAATGTATTTATTCAGGCGTATCCCAGGCTCCATAGCTCCGCGAAAGTACGAAGCTCCTAGGTGCTTTACGATCGAAACCGCTTCGCTAAAACATTGTACCCGAAAGCACTCATGCCCATACCTATACCAATGAAGAGTCCTGGAACCAAGTGGCCCAAGCCCATACCTATCCCCATCCCGCCCATCATAGCTCCTACAAAGGCCAGTCCGCCTGCAATTTTCTGTGCGTCATTCATGGTTGAAAGGCGTATTTTGGACAAAATAGCCCAATTTCTACGGACCCTTCATGCAAAAAGCTAGTCAGTTATCGCCCTGCTTGACCTACAGATACCGCTTGGACCGGATTTGGGACGACAGCAAGCGCTCTGTACTCTTTGTACTCTACAATCCAAGCACTGCCGACGCCAACCAAGATGACCCTACCCTCCGACGATGCATAGGCTTTGCCCAGTCGTGGGGGTATGGGGGGCTTTGCGTCATCAACCTCTACTCCTTGCGAACGCCAGATCCCAACGTCTTGCGTGGACACACACAGCCCAAAGGCTCTGAACACGAACGAAGTTTTCAAGAAGCCTTGGAGGGTCACTCCGATGTCATTTGCGCTTGGGGACTACAAGGAGGACCAATTTCTAGCCATTTTAGCCCCGGGACGCACCGAATTTTTCACTTAGGGCTGAATCGAGACAGCAGCCCCAAACATCCGTTGTACTTACCTTCGAACACCCTCCGACAAGAGTGGCAACCAATGGAATAAATGACAGCCCCTCCCTCCCCCCTTGACCAAGCTTTCTACTTTCGGGAAATTGGACCCTTCGATGCCGCTTTTATCCAAAAGCTCACAAACACAAGAGGCTGGCTGCAGCACATTGGTGATCGTAGAACGAAGACTTTGGAGGGCTCCCTCGCCTACATCGAGCGTGCCTATACCGAACCCTATGCGCGCATGGGCTTTGGTCTGTGGGCTGTAATTAATCGGTCGAGTCAACAACCCATGGGGGTATGCGGGCTCGTGTCAAGACCTGATGCCCCCGCTCCGGATTTGGGCTTTGCGCTATTGCCCGAATTCGAAGGTCAGGGCTGGATTCGAGCTGCGAGTCGTTTCGTTTTGAGCCACGCGACGGAGTGCCTCCATCTATCCACAGTGGATGCCTATGCCAACGAAGACAATGCCCGAAGCCGAAAGACCCTAGAGGCCTTGGGCTTTGATTGTTTGAGCTGTTCAGAACATCCCCTTTTTGGCGCGGTAGTTTGCCACTATCGACTGCAGTTTCAGAAATAAAAAAAGCCCACCGGAGTGGGCTTTCACTTAGTGCTGAACCGAGAAGACTCGGCGCTCTAGACCAGTTGGACTTTCCCAGGTTAGGACGTAGGATCCATTGGGCAAGTCGGCTACATGCACCTGTGTACTTGGCTCCAGTGTCTTCACTTTTTGACCCATCAGGGTGTAGAGGACCAATTGACCCTGCGGTGCTTGGCTGAGGTACAAGACATCCTTCGCAGGATTGGGCATGAGTTGAATCTGTGAGGCATCAGTTTCATCTAGGCCTACACCTTGGACTTGGACTTGAATTCGGACCGTATCAGCCGCCAAACGACCCCAACGTACCGCCTGAAGCTCGCCCGTAGCAGCTGTCCACTGAACTTCCGCTGGATCCGACATAGTAGCCGGATAAGTTACCCATGTGCCACCATTCAACAGCCATGTGACCGAATCAATCATGGCCGTTGAGCTCAACTGGTACGTAGAGGTCGACATCCACGTAGGCGTAGTCGAACCCACCATCACGGCTCCAACAAAAGGCAAATACACGGTATGCGTATCTGCTGCCAAGGAATTGCCGCAGCGACCAACCGCCGTACTACTATCTGAAGCTGTATAAACAATCAACTTGCCCATGCCGGAAACTGCATTCGGAAGACTCAA
>JAHEGI010000004.1:41748-54070 GCA_024639785.1 Cryomorphaceae bacterium | reverse complement strand
GTCAGGGAGACCAACACCGAATACGTGGCGCCACCACCTGTCACGGTTACGGTATTTGTTTGAGGCATGGAAATGCCCGTAATGTCATTGTACAAGGTGAGTAGGACTTTGTATGTGGACGTCGTACCCGTTGTCGACACATACTGGTAGGAAAGATCTCCACCAATGAGGTGGCTCGCCTGAGAGGATAATCCTAGTCCAAAAATGCCTAGAAAGAGGAGAGCTAATTTTTTCATCTCTCGATGTAATTGGTTTGATCCGAAAGATACTAACTTGAGCTGGGAATCCGCATCCGAAAAACACATCTTCGCTAACCCTCCCTTTGTTTACGGAATACCGGAAAAATCCCCGTTACATGCCGACATTCTAGCCAATTTACTCATTCGGCACTGGGTACATTTGTTCTAATCAAAACCACCAAGCATTATGAAAAAATGGTTTCTTTTATCCTTCATTGCTCTTTCAACCTTTGCTTTTGGCCAAGAAGGCCAAGGGGCTGTGCTACATTCCAGCCGGTATATTTTTAGCCCAAGTGGCTACAGTTTGCCCAAAGACTCCATCTACCTCAACTGGATTGGTCCTTTACTCGATGTTCAATTTGCTCCTACGGAAAATCTCACCGTGGGACTTGGAACACCCGCTTTTCTGGGAGTCTATGTAAACGGGGGCTATTCCATGAAAGTGAACGATTTCACCACAGCTAAGGTGGGCGGTCTGTTTGGCTTTCCCACCATTGGCCAAGCAAGCTTCGGCTTACCCTTTGCGGTTATCACCATGGGGCAACCAAATGCTAACATCACGTTTGGGGCAGGATATGGATTTGGCACCGGGGATTTTGCAGGTGATTTTGATGGACTTGCCTTGAATTTGGCGGGCTACAAGGACTTTGGCGGAAAAACTGGCTTATTGTTTGAAAGTTGGTACCTACCTGAAATTGAGACATACCTGGTGGCCCCCGCCTTCCGAATTTACACCAAGCGCGACCGTCGGTACTGGAATATTGGGTTCTTGGGAGCGCGGTATTCGTACGAGGAAATGGTTTATCCGATCCTAGGGTATGATACGGATTTTGATGGCGTAGCGGATGTCATGCAGGAACCCTCTGGCCCCAGCCAGACGATCTATGACTACGACAATCCTTTATTGACGCGCGTTTGGGAAGCTTTCCGTTTCCCCATTTTCTCCTACGCCATGTATTTCTAAGGATATTCCATACTTCTGCGCAGGCGCCGTGTCTAGCTACATTCTAGCACGGCGTTTTTCATAGGTGCATGCGGAGATTCGATAGGATTGTACGGAGTTTATCAACCAGTTCTGCATCCAGAGGCAAATCGGGATCCGAATACGTAGCGAGCCGCTGCCCGGGCACATCAGACTTAAGGGTATGCGTCATGGAGGGACAGGTGTACAGCTGTGCATTTGGGCTGTTTTGCGCGCCCCAAGAAAGCATGGCTTCGGAAGGTTGAACCTGAATGTCTTTGCCCCCATAAAAGATGTGAATGGGCAAATCTGCAGATAGCCGATTCAAATTATCCATCGGCTCATCCTGAAACCAGTCCACCAAGTAGGGCTGAATAGACGGTCGAAAAAGCGAAAGCAAAGCCGGTGGTGATGGACGCCCTAACAAATGACCCACTCGCAGACTGTCCAAACTCGTTTTTGCAAATTGCCCATACTCAGAATCTGGCGCTATTTGGCGGCTCAACTGCTCCCATAGGATATCCGCCGCATTTTCTCCCGGCGGAGCGAGCAAGATAAGGCCCTTCAAACCTTCCGGTCTACGCTTGGCTGCCCAGGTTAAGGCGATTTGTCCTCCTTCACTGTGGCCCACGAGCACTAGGGACTCATACCCCGCAGTGCGGCCTATCGCCCACCATGCCTCGTAATCCTGGATATTGTCCGAAAACAGCAGACTCTGCTCTCCGCCTTTCAAGGTGCTTTCACCCACCCCCCGCTTATCCACTTGCAACGTGGAAATCCCCTGGGATTGTAGTAGCTCCGCAAGCTGATCGTACATGTTCGTTTTCAATGATGGGCCTGCTCCATTTCCATGTCGATCAGTCGGGCCTGAACCAGGCAAAAGAATGGCGAGCGCTTTGGGGGCTTTTCTCCCCCGCTTTGCATGGCTCAAGGTTCCCCTTAAGACATCCTCCCCCGTCTGAATAAAGACCTCTTCGGGGTTTACTTTTTGCCCCCAGGCCGAAGACGTAGTCAAAACAAGGGCCAAAAACGCAATCCCAATGAAGTTTCTTTTCATCTTAAAAAGGTAAGGGCTTTGAGTGACTTGTAGCACATACGTGGCAAGCGCTCCGGTTACCTTTGCCGCATCGATGGACTCTTCGGGGTTCCATGATACGTTGAACCCCCGCGATGCACACCGTGGGGGTTCTTTTTTCTGATAATCTGGTCATCCGACGAGGGATTAGCCCAGCGCAAGCTTAGAGCCAAATACCTTCTTCAAAAGCTCACTCGTTCGAGCCAAGGGGTCTTTGCGAATTTTGGCTTCTTGGACGGCTATTTCTTGGTATATCGCGGTCGTCGCCCCTTGGTTGACATAGGTGGGTAAATCCGTTTCTATGTCATGACTCAAGCCGAGAATTCCTTTGTTGGCATTCAGTGCCTGCACCAAAGGCGTCCAGTACTTCGCTATGTCCACCGCTTTCAGTGCGCGGTCGATGACTGGGGCAAAGGCTTCTTGTACAGCGGGTTCAGTGGCCCCTTTTAAATAGGCGGTGGCTGAGCCATCCCCGCCCTGTAGAATGCCGACGGCATCCTGAATAGTCATGTTCACGATGGCCTCTTTGAAGATGGGCGCCGCTTCTTGAACGGCCTTTTCAGCACCTTCATTCATGGCTGCCACCAGTCCGTCCAACTTGGGGCCCATCGTGGCACTTAGCAAGGGATTCTTTCGCACTTTTTCTTCCAGTGCTTTGATCTCAGGCGGTAAGGGAATGCGGTACACGGGGTTCTGGGCAAAGCCTCCCACTTTACTCAATTGCGCCACACCTGTCGCTACCCCTGCATCCAAGGCTTCTTTCAAGCCTTGCCCAATTTCCTTCGTGGTGGGTCCAGATTCGGCGCCCTGAAGATTCTTCAATCCCTGCAGAGCTTGGGACGCACTGGCGGGGGCAACAGGCAACTTGATTTGTGCACAAGCTGTAACGCCCGCACCACAAAGACAGATCGAAAGTAAAAGGATACGCATAGCTGAGTTTTTAAGTAAAGCTATGCAAAGTGAGTGCCGAAGATTAGAGACCCTCCGTGTAGGCTTTGAAATTGTTGAGAATCATTTGCCAGCCCGCTTGCTGCATTTCCACAGGATTTTGGTCCTCCGCTTCAAAGCGTTCGACCACATGAACCCCGTCAGGTACCTCTTTGAAGGTGGCCCAAATTTTGCGGTCGTCGCCCATGGTAGAATGCAATTCCTTGTGGAGCTCCACCAGGGTGTAGGTTGCTCCAAATTCAAAGCCAAAGCTGCCGTCGCGGGCTTCCATTCGGGCTGTGTACGTGCCACCTACCCGAACATCAGCTTTCGCCCAGGGGCAATGCCAACTAGGATCCGCAAAATTCCAACCTGTGATATGATCACCTTCCGTCCAGGCGGCCCAAACCGAAGCGATGTCCGCGTGGACCGTGGCTTCTATGGTGACTATCGGACGCATTCTCAGGCAAATAGAGGCTTGTCTTTCATCATGGCCACGACGGCGTCCCCAACGGCTTTGATTTTGCCCGGATTGTCGGCATGCATCAAAACCTCATCGATAAATCCGGCGATGCGGTCCATGTCAGATTCCACACAGCCACGCGTGGTAATGGCTGGGGTTCCTAGTCGAATACCACTCGTGACAAATGGCGACTTATCGTCGAAGGGAACCATGTTCTTGTTGGCCGTGATGTGTGCTTGAACCAAGGCAGCTTCGGCAAGCTTACCCGTGACCCCTTTATTGCGTAAGTCAATGAGCATCAAATGGTTATCCGTGCCTCCTGAAATGATTTCGTAGCCTCGACCAACCAATGCAGCGGCCAATGCTTGTGCATTCTTCTGGACTTGCACGATGTAGTTGAAGTAATCATCGTGGAGGGCTTCGCCATAGGCAACGGCCTTTCCTGCTATCACGTGCTCCAAAGGACCGCCCTGAATGCCTGGAAACACAGCCATGTCCAAGAGGTTAGACATCATGCGAATCTCACCTTTTGGCGTCGTGAGGCCCCATGGGTTTTCAAAGTCTTGACCCATCAGGATCATACCTCCGCGAGGTCCACGCAAGGTTTTGTGCGTCGTGGTCGTCACAAAGTGGCAATGCGGCATGGGGTCATTTAACAAACCCTTCGCAATAAGTCCAGAGGGGTGTGAGATGTCGGCCAGCAACAAGGCGCCTACTTCGTCGGCGATTTCACGGAATTTGGCGTAATCCAAATCGCGTGAATAGGCCGATGCACCGCAGATGAGCATCTTAGGCTTCTCGCGGTGGGCAATCTCCCGAATGGTATCGTAATTGAGGAGGCCCGTCTCTTTCTCTAACCCATAAAACACAGCACGGTAGGTCTTTCCGGAGAAACTCACCGGGCTGCCGTGGGTCAAGTGTCCCCCATGGCTCAAGTCAAAGCCCATGATGGTGTCCCCTGGCTGCAAACAGGCGAGGTAGACCGCCGCGTTGGCTTGGCTTCCGCTGTGAGGCTGCACGTTGGCGTATTCGGCGTCAAAGAGTTCACACGCACGGTTACGCGCCAAATCTTCCACTTGGTCCACGACTTCGCAGCCTCCGTAGTAGCGCTTTCCAGGATATCCTTCAGCGTACTTATTGGTTAATACAGAACCTACGGCTTGCATGACGGCCGGGCTAGTGAAGTTCTCGGAGGCGATGAGCTCAATGCCGTTGATTTGGCGTTGCTTCTCAGCCTCAATAAGTTGGAAAATTGCGCTATCGTGTTCCATAAGATTGGTGGTAACTTGTGCCTCAAAAGTACGCCAAATGCACCCCCTCTCCGATCCAAAAACTCCAAGTTTTCTACCAGTTTCTGAACATTCTGACTTCCCTTTGCAGAACATCCCCTTTGGCGTCATTGAGCGTCCAGACGGTATTTATGTGTGCGCTTCGAGGATCGGCGATGTAGCCATTGATTTGAATGCCTTGCAGCAACTAGGGTACTTCGATGAACTAGAGCTCCCTGAGGGCCTTTTTGTTCAAGAAGCCTTAAATGAGTTCATTTCGCTTGGACGGCCTGTTTGGCGAGGGGTTCGCCAGATCATTGGTGCGTTATATGCGCAAGGATCCAAACTCGAGGGAAACGGAAAGCAACGGGAAGAAATTGAATGGCCCATCGATCAGGTCGAGGCCGTATTGCCTGTCTTGGTAGGTGATTACACAGACTTTTATGCTTCCCGTGAGCACGCCACCAACGTGGGCAGTATGTTTCGAGATCCGGATAACGCGCTGCTCCCCAATTGGCTGCACCTTCCAGTGGGCTATCACGGTCGGAGTTCTACTATCATTGAAAGCGGGATGCCTGTCCATCGTCCTCATGGACAGCGCAAGGGACCTCAAGATCCCGCTCCGGTTTTTGGGCCTTCCCTTAAGGTTGATTTTGAGCTAGAGATGGCCTTTATCACCGGCGATGGCCCCGTGGGCTACAGCAGTATCCCCATAGCGCGAGCAGAGGAGCACATCTTTGGCTTGGTGCTTTTGAATGATTGGAGTGCGCGCGATATCCAACAATGGGAATATGTGCCTCTCGGGCCCTTCTTGGCCAAGAATTTTGCTACGAGTATTTCGCCATGGATTGTCACGCTAGATGCCCTAGCTCCTTTCCGAACCGAGCGGCCTGCCCAGGAGGACCCCAGCCCTCTTCCTTATTTACAGCAAGATCCTGCCGGCGCCAATGTGGATGTGCATTTGGAAGTGAGCATTGCCCCCGAAGGACATCCAGAAACGGTGGTGTGTGTGAGTAATTTCAAGCACATGTATTGGTCCATGGCGCAACAGCTCGCACATCACAGCATCAATGGCTGCTTGATCAATGCAGGGGATTGTATGGGCAGTGGTACCATCAGTGGTCCGGACAAAGGCAGTTTTGGATCTATGTTGGAAATCACATGGAATGGCAAAGAACCCATTTCCCTTTCGGACGGCAGCGAACGGAGTTTCATTGAAGACAATGACACCGTCACGATGCGTGGCTACTGTAAAAAAGACGGGCTACGCATTGGGTTTGGCGAGGTTTCTGCTACCTTAAAACCTGCATTGCCATGGAACCCATCGTCGACTTCGAAAAACTAGTCCGAAACAAATACCGGATGCTTATCCGTGCCGTGGAATCCCGCGGCGGGGACAAGGAGGACGTGGTGCTCATTCGGAAAGCATATAAGGTGGCCGCTGATGCGCACAAAGATGTTCGGCGCAAATCAGGCGAACCCTATATCACGCATCCATTGGATGTTGCGCTCATTGTGACCCGAGATATTGGTTTAGGTCCACAATCCATTGCCGCAGCTCTTTTGCATGATGTGGTGGAAGATTCTGCCTACACGACTGAGCAATTGGATCACCTTTTCGGACCCTCCATCGCTTACATGGTGGCAGGTCTGACAAAAATTCAAGGAATCTTTGATCACCAAAGCACTTCCATGCAAGCTGAGAACTTCCGGAAGCTCCTTTTGAGCATCAGTGATGACGTGCGGGTTATTTTGATAAAGATGGCCGATCGGCTGCACAACATGCGGACTTTGGACGGGATGCCTTATCACAAGCAACTAAAAATCGCGAGTGAAACTTTGTACATTTTTGCACCTCTGGCACATCGCATGGGCCTGTACCACATCAAGTCAGAGTTTGAGGATCTCGGATTGAAGTATACCGAGCCCGAGGTCTACGCAGAATTGGCGGAAAAATTGACCACAGCAGAGGAAGATGATGCCATTTACTTAGAGCGTTTTGGTCAAAACATTGAAAGCCTCCTGGACAATGAAGGCCTTTCCTTCAATGTCAAGCGGCGAAACAAAGGCATTTTCTCGATTCGAAGAAAAATGCTCAATCAAAATATCAGCTTTGAAGAGGTCTATGACAAATATGCCATTCGAGTCATTCTTGATTCGAGTCCAAAGCGTGAGAAATCCGACATCTGGCGGGCATATTCCATTATTACGGGTGTTTTTCGTCCGAATCCTCGGCGCTTGCGCGACTGGATTACTAGCCCCAAGGCCAATGGTTACGAATCCCTGCACATAACGGTCATGGGGCCGGAAGGCCATTGGATCGAAGTCCAAATTCGCTCAAAGCGAATGAACGAAGAGGCGGAGAAAGGCTATGCAGCGCATTGGCGCTATAAAGAAGATAATTCGGGCAATACTGCCTTGGATGACTGGGTCACAAAGATTCGTGAAGCAATTGAAAATCAAAGTGGTAGCGCTATTGAATTCGTTGATCAGTTTAAACTTCAATTGTTCAATGAGGAGATCTTTGCCTTTACGCCTCAAGGCAAGATGCTTACGCTTCCGAAGCATGCTACCGCGCTGGATTTTGCATATGAAATCCATACCGACATCGGAATGTCTACGCTTGGCGCTAAGGTGAATGGCAAACTTGTTCCTCTTTCGTACGAAATCCAAAGCGGGGACCAAGTCCAGGTGCTTACTTCGGACAACCAGACGCCGCGCCTTGAATGGATGAATTGGGTGGTGACTCCGAAGGCCAAGGGGAGCATCCGTCATTTTTTACGTGAAGAGCAACGCGCGGCCCAGGATCGCGGAAAGCGACTTTTGACCCGCATGCTGCACCGAGCCAAATCGGAGCTAAACCAGTCGATGACGCAAAAAATGCTCAATTATTTTGCTCTAAAGAATCCGAGAGAACTCTTTGAGCGTTTTGGCTCGGGACAATTGAGCGCAACGCATTTTAGGTCCTTCGTAGAGGAGGAATCTGGAGGTTTTTATCAAAATCTACGAAAGCGCTTCAAACCCAAACCTACCGCCCTTAAGGCTTTGAATGACGCGGCGAGTCGCATCGTTTTTGGCCCGGATCAGGTGGTTTTGGAGCACCATTTGGCCGAATGCTGCCACCCTATTCAAGGCGATGCCATTTTTGGCTTTATCGATGGGAGTGGCATCCAAGTGCATCGTACGGACTGCCGCCATGCGGTAAACCTGCAGGGACGCTTTGCGGAAAAAGTTATTGTGGCCCGCTGGGCTAGTGGTGATAATCAAGGCTTTAATGCCTTATTGCGCTTTTCAGGCATGGATAGCCCAGGACTCATTCTCCAAGTAACTTCTTTGGTCTCTAGCGTGTTGAATATCAACATTCGCGCACTGCATATCGATGGTGCAGAAGGGGTCTTTACTGGAATCATATCTGTCCATGTGAATGACCGTAGTCAATTGACAGACCTGGCCCAAAAGTTAAAGGCCATCAAAGGCATTGACCGGGTAGAGCGGGAATTCAGCAAGGGGAATTAGTCGGTTTGAGCGAAGCGATCTACGCTCATTAGCACCAGCAGAAGCGGCGAATTCAAGTTGGCTATGCCTTATGGCATACCAATGTACTTGTGTGTCTGAAGTGATAAGCGCCAGGATGGATTCAATTCCAAAAAGTCGATGATCATCGGCAACGTTCGCTCTCTCCGACTCCATTCAGGCTGAAGGTAGAGAATACAGTGATCGGCACATTGATTTGCATGTTCTTGTGCCCACCGCAAATCATCTTGATTATAGATAATGACTTTGAGTTCATGGGCGACTTGGTACCATTCTGGACGAGGCGCTTTGGTTTTTTTGGGAGATAAGCAAATCCAATCCCAAGTACCAGTTAATGGATATGCTCCTGAAGTTTCCAAATGCACCCGCTTCTGGGCGGCTTTTAGCTTTTCGGTTAGTGGCCCCATATTCCACATCAAGGGCTCTCCACCGGTGATCACAATGGTCTCATCCTCTTTTCTCAGATTGTCCATCATGTCATCCAACGAGGTAACCGGGTGCTTTCCAGCATCCCAAGACTCCTTGACATCGCACCAATGGCATCCTACGTCGCAGCCACCAATTCTGAAAAAGAAGGATGGACGCCCTGTGTGGGCACCTTCGCCTTGAACCGTCCGAAAAGCCTCCATCAGCGGGAGATTCATGGCATCAGCCGCGACCATCAGCTGCTCGTAAGGTGTTCATAAGCAACCCCACTCGGGTCATCAAACCTACTCCACCGGGAACCGGTGTAATCGCTGAAGCCAGAGGCTCTACCGAGTCAAAATCGACATCCCCTACCAGCTTTTCATCCAATCGGTTGATTCCAACATCAATGACGATGGCTCCTGGCTTCACGTGCTCAGGCTTGATATAAAAGGGTTTGCCAATAGCGGCAACTAAAATATCTGCTTGCTTGGTCATTTCCGCCAAATTAGGAGTCTTGCTGTGCGTCAACGTAGCTGTTGCATTCCCCAACTTGCCATTTCTACCTAGGAGTATGCTCATGGGTGAGCCAACAATGTGGCTGCGTCCAACGATGACGGCATGCTTCCCTTCCGTGCTCAGTCCATAGTGCTCCATAAGTAGAAGAACACCATAAGGCGTGGCGGGTAAATAGGTAGGTAAGCCCAAGGCCATACGCCCTACGTTGTCCGGATGGAATCCATCTACATCCTTCTCTGGATCAATGGCCAGAAGAATGCGTTTATCATCGATGCCTTTGGGAAGTGGCAATTGCACAATGTAGCCGCTCACACCGGGGTTCGCGTTGAGTTGTTGGATTTCACGCAACACCTCCGCTTCTGTAGCCGTTTCGGGTAAGTGAATCAATGTGGATTCAAATCCTACCTCTTCACAGTCTCGGACTTTGCCACGCACATATGCCGAAGAAGCCGGATCATTTCCAACTAAAATGGCTGCGAGATGCGGCCGGCTCTTTCCGCCCGCTAGGCGCTCCTGCACGATCTGTTTAATCTTCGCCTTCCATGACGCGGCGGCAATTTTTCCACTGAGTAATTCCGCCATTATCGAGGCATGTTTTTCATCATGTTCATCATATTCTGACGCCCACCTTTGCCCTGCATCATTTTCATCATTTTGCTCATGTCCTCAAACTGCTTGACAAGTTTGTTCACATCGGCTACGGTGCGGCCAGCGCCTTTGGCGATTCGCGCTCTTCGGGGGCCATTCAAAAGGCTCGGTTGCGCTCGCTCTGCAGGAGTCATAGACTTGATCATGGCTTCCACATGTTTGAACGCGTCATCTGGGATGTCCATTCCCTTCATGGCTTTACCCACGCCGGGAATCATGCCCATGAGATCCTTCATCGATCCCATTTTTTTGACTTGCTGGATTTGATCCAAGAAGTCATCAAAACCAAATGAATTCGTGGCAATTTTTTTGGACATCTTGCGCGCCGATTCCTGATCAAACTGCTCTTGTGCACGTTCAACCAAAGAAATCACGTCCCCCATGCCGAGAATACGGTCGGCCATCCGCTCGGGATAAAAGACATCCAAAGCGTCCATTTTTTCACCCGTACCGATGAACTTAATGGGCACTTGGACCACGCTGCGAATCGTCAATGCGGCACCACCACGGGTGTCACCATCCAATTTAGTCAAGATCACGCCACTGTAATCCAAGGCGTCGTGAAATGCTTTCGCCGTATTCACGGCATCTTGTCCCGTCATCGAATCGACGACAAACAAGGTTTCTTGGGGCTGAATTGCCGCGTGGATCGCTTTAATTTCAGCCATGAGCGCTTCATCTACTGCGAGACGACCGGCAGTATCGATCAAGAGATAATTAAACCCCTCCGCCTTCGCTTTCTGTTGGGCTTTTTGGGCAATGACCACTGGATTTTTCTCGTCAGGCAATGAAAACACTTCGATTTCCACCTGCCCACCCAAGGTATGGAGCTGATCAATCGCTGCAGGGCGATACACATCCGCTGCTGCGAGCAAAACTTTCCGTCCTTTTTTGCGCTTCAAATGTGAACCGAGCTTTGCCGTAAAAGTTGTTTTACCCGAACCCTGTAATCCAGCCATTAAAATGGTTTGCAAGCCACTGCCTGAGGCTATTTCAACCGCTTGACCGCCCATGAGGAGGGCCATTTCATCCCGCACAATTTTGACTAAGGCTTGTCCAGGCTGAATCGCTTTAATGACATCTTGACCCATCGCCCGATCTTTGACCCGATCGGTAAAGTCCTTGGCTATTTTATAGTTGACATCTGCATCCACCAATGCCCGGCGGATTTCTTTAACCGTTTCTGCAATATTGATATCGGTGATTCGGCCCCGTCCACTTAGGCGGTGTATCGCTGAATCAATCCGTTCCGTTAAGCCTTCAAACATATTCTGAGTAATCTAGGCACAAAGTTAACCCATCTTAGGGAGCTGCAGGGGAAGATCTATCGCTAAAACAAAGGCATCTTGCTCGGCAATGACTTCGTAGGAAGATTGGCCCCAAAGCCCAGCAGCATCGCGTGTTTTCAAGCTTTGACCTTCAAGTTGAACTTCTCCTTCAATCAAGAAAAAGTACACGCCATTTTCTTCCCGTTGGCGCATATAATCGCGACGTTCACCTGCAGGTATTCGGGTCAAATTGAACCAAGCCTGTTGATGAATTCCAAGTCCTTGCCCCTTCCCCATCGGATTCACTACGGCATGCCACTCCTGTTTCACGGCATCCACATCATAGTATTTCTGCGCATATTGGGGCGTCACATTGCGTTCCTCTGGAAAGATCCAGATCTGCAAAAGGGTGCAAGGCTCATCCGCTTTGGCATTGTATTCTGAATGGAAAATTCCTGTGCCTGCCGACATGGCTTGCACCTCACCGGCATGCAGCACCTCCTTGTTACCCATAGAATCCTGATGCTCGAGGGCGCCACTCAGCGGAATGGTGACAATCTCCATGTTGTCATGAGGATGCTTACCAAAACCGGTACCGCCTGCGATCCAGTCGTCATTCAGAACACGCAACACCCCAAAGTGCACGCGCTCTGGGTTGTGGTAGGACGCAAAGGAAAAAGTGTGGTGGCTATTGAGCCAACCGTGATTGGCATGCCCGCGACTTGTGGATGGATGAAGTATCATAGGATAAACGTATTGGTATGCAACAGCCCAAGTCGGGCTAGGGTTCAAAGGTACGCGTGTTTAAACACAAACACCGGCGCTATGGCCGGTGCTGTGATTGTGAAACGACGAGCGATTCCTCAGTTTTCGTCCTTCTTGATCACGATGACTTTGACGCGTTTTTCGCCGTTTTCACCCACTTCTTCGGTGATTTCCACGTTTTGAGCAGAGGAATCGTCGAAGCGCACGGGCACACCCCCTGTAATGATCTCCACATCCTCTCCGCGCATGC
>JAHEGI010000004.1:0-41648 GCA_024639785.1 Cryomorphaceae bacterium | reverse complement strand
TTGACGCGTTTTTCGCCGTTTTCACCCACTTCTTCGGTGATTTCCACGTTTTGAGCAGAGGAATCGTCGAAGCGCACGGGCACACCCCCTGTAATGATCTCCACATCCTCTCCGCGCATGCTCGGCATGCCGTGCATCATCCCGCCCATAGGAAGACCCAATGCAGGCGACGTAGGAATAAGGAAGCCGCTGGCTTTCTTCTTCTTGCCTTCGCGGCGGTAGGTGACTTCGATGGCGTCGCCCGTTTTCTTTCCGGCCATTCGGTCCATCATGCTTTGCTCGCTCGTAACGGATTGGCCATCCACGGCAATGATAATGTCGTTCGCTTGAAGACCCAATGCTGCTGCCGTTGATGCGGGGATAACTTCCACCACAAAAGCGCCATTGATTGCGTCACGAGCGTCTAGTTCCTTCAATTTCACACCGAGTGTGCCTTTGTCAGACGCACTAAAGAACACATTTCCGGCGCCAGGAGCAGCTTCGTTCCAAACCATGTCAGAACCCATTCCTTCGCCTTTGAACATAAACATGTGGGGCTCGCCGGCAAAGGCACCCGCTGGGAGCTCTACGCCGTCCAGGTGAATCATCACGTCTTCCAAATTCTCGCCTTCCGCGAGGTTTGCCCGCTTCATGACCCGCACAATGACCTTCGTAGAATCGCCGGAAACAATCGTATCTACCGTCATTTCAGTGCCCTCCCCCATGCGTTGCATACGGTGCATGGGCACGTCACCGTGGTGCACCTGCCCACTTTGAATGCGGTAGCCCGTCACAACTTTGGGCTTGTTGGCACCTTCTTGGCAGGCGCCACAGCACTGCTTGCCAACCTGACCTTCGCCCTGCGCACAAGTTTCTTTTTTACCTGCACCGTGATCACCGCACGAGGCTGCGGGTTTGGCTGCGCCGTGCTCGGCACAACCTTCAGCGGGTTTAGCGGCTGCTTTGTCCGCGCAGCAAGTCTTTGCGCCTTCAGCCGGCTTAGATGCGCAGGCTTCTTTGTCGGCCGCAGCTTTTTCTGCACAGGCCGGTTGCTCTGTCTTTTGGTCACTGCAGCAGGCCTTTGGCGCTTCTTGAGCTAGCGCTCCCATGCTCATACCGAGTCCAACAATAAGGCCTAGAACGTATGTTTTCATCTTGGTTTAATTAAGGTAGGTTTCTAGCCAAAGATACCTTGCCTTCCACCATGAGCACCACATAGTTGTTCACGCTGTATCTTTCGTCGATGCGCACAATTCTCCGAAATATGGCCGTCTGGGTAGCCGCACTAGGCTACTTCGTGGATATTTATGATTTGTTATTATTCAGCATTATCCGAGTGCCCAGCTTGCAGTCGCTGGGGGCTGAAAATGTCTTCGAATCCGGCTTACTCATCATCAACATGCAAATGTTCGGCTTGTTGCTCGGCGGAATTCTCTGGGGAGTCTTGGGCGATAAGCTCGGTCGCACCCGGGTCCTTTTTCTATCGATACTCATCTATTCGCTGGCCAACATCGCCAATGGCTTCGTGCAAAACCTCGATCAGTACACATGGATCCGTTTGATTGCTGGCATTGGGCTGGCCGGGGAGCTTGGTGCGGGCATCACCCTAGTCGCAGAATTACTGCCCAAAGACAAACGCGGCCTTGGCACTTCTTTGGTTGCAGGAATTGGACTAACCGGAGCCGTGGCGGCCTTCTTCATCGCTCAGAATTTTGAATGGCGCACCTGCTACTTTATCGGTGGCGGAATGGGCCTCTTGCTATTGTTCTTGCGACTAGGTGTTTTCGAATCTCACCTATTTGAGCAAACCGTGAAAAAAACACATGTAGCTCGTGGAAATTTTCTTGCGTTGTTTGCCCATCGTGAACGCGCACTTCGTTATCTCCGTTGCATTCTGATTGGGCTACCCACCTGGTTTGTCATTGGCATCTTGGTCAGCTTTTCCAAGGAATTCGGAATCTACCTCGGCATTGAGGATCCTATAGATCCCGGTCGCGGAATACTCTATTCCTATGCTGCTATTGCGGTAGGCGATGTGCTGATTGGACTTTTGTCCCAAAAACTTAAAAGCCGGAAAAAAGCACTTCATGTGTTCTATGGCATCACTATCCTGGGTATGGTTTTGTTCTTCAATTCAAGTTCTGCCGAGATGCTCTATTTCGCTTGTGGCGTCCTCGGCTTTGGCACGGGCTTTTGGGCCATTTTTGTAACGATTGGTGCAGAGAATTTCGGAACCAACCTCCGCGCTACCGCTGCAACAACCATTCCCAATATGGTTCGGGGGTCGTTGAACGGCATTTCAGCCTTGTTCCTCTTTTTTGTATCCCAGACGAACTATATCTCGGCAGGCATTTGGACCGCTGTCATTGTGATGGCCATCACCTACTGGGCGGTCTCCGGCCTCAAGGAAACCTTTGGGAAGGATTTGGACTACCTCGAAGAGGACTAAACATGGAGAACGGGCGATACTTGATACGGAATGAAGTAGTTTTGAACCATGTCTGTCGTCTTGCGTTCCAGCCCCCTACGTATCCACTTAAACCGGAACACATGTTTGGACTTCCCAGCATTGGAGGTACATGCGGGTGAAATGCTTTTAATCCAAGGAGCATCGGGCGCGGGAAAGTCCACCTGGATGCATGCCCTTGCTGGAATGATCCCCTTATCTTCGGGCGAAGTTGAAATCCCTGGACATGGGATACTCCGGGCCGGTCAATCGGTCCCCAAAGCATGGCGACGACATGCTGTATCTGTGCTGCCTCAACGCGCCTTTTTTTGGAATAGCCTGAGCCTAGAAGAGAATTTATCCCTAGCTGCATGGGCAAAAGGCGTGGATGAGGCCAAGGTGGACTTGGATCGTTTAGGACTTGCAAAACAGGCGGGACAATCTGCCCACAGTTTGAGCATGGGAGAGCAACAACGCGTCTCTGCTTTGCGGTCATTTATATCTGAAAGCCCCTTACTTCTCGCAGATGAACCCACAGCTTCTTTGGATGATGCGAATGCTCAGGTAATGCTAGAGCTGCTCCGAGACCAGCAATTAAAGCACCCATGTGCGATTGTCCTCGCTAGTCATGACCAGCGGGTACTTCCTTTTGTCGATCGAATGGTCCAACTGTCATGAAGGCCCTTCGTTTTGCCTTCAAAGCACTTTGGAGCCGTAAAGTAAGCAGTCTTTTTATCGGCCTTATTTGGGCCATGGGGTTGCTTGGATTGGCGACTACCCAACGTTTAGAGCGTGGGATGGAGGCGCAATTGGTGCGCACGCTCGAGGGCAGTGATATAATGCTCTGTGCGAAAGGCTCTCCAACGCAAGCCATTCTGGCCAATATTTTTCATGTCGATCAAGCCACAGGGAATATTCCGACTGATGAAGCGGAAAAATGGCTGTCACATCCGGACATTTTGCACGTGCGGCGTCTCGCATATGGCGATTCGTATCGCGGAAGCCGAATCCTTGGCTGCGATTCAGCGACTTGGTTGCACATTCCAGCATTTGAACTTGAGGGTCGCTGGCCAGAGATGGCCATGGAAGTTGTCGTTGGTTCCCATGTCGCTGAGAAGCATGGAGTAGAGATAGGCGATGAATTTCATGGCAGCCATGGAACAGTCGAAGACATGGGAGATCATGCCGAACACCATTACCACGTTGTGGGTATTGTTCAAAGCCCTGAACTTCACTGGAATGAACTCGTATTGACCCCGTTAGAGAGTGTTTGGGCTGTTCACGAGGAAGAAGCGCGAAACTATACGGCCGTATTAGCCCGCATTGACCAAGCCATGACGCGCTTGATGCTGCCTGGTCAAATCCAACGAAACAGTCCATTAATGGCGGTTTCCCCAGCCATGGAAGCGAATCGCATGGTCGGTTGGATGAACCAAGGAGGTCAGGTAATCGAGGCGATGGCCTGGTTGCTGACCGCCATCGCTTTTTTGTCCATGGCGCTCTTACTGCATAGCCACTTACGTGAGCGCTTGCCTGAATATGCTTTGCTGCGCGCCATGGGCGGCACATGGGGCCAAATCGCCGCGCTCGTGTTAGGGCAAAACTTCGTGCTGGCCCTCCTGGCGGTTAGCTTGACCTATCTGGGTCTTGCCATGGCTTTTTGGAGTCAAGGTGCCTGGTTGCCTCCGGGGTTGCTGCTCCTGGCTTCGGACTGGTGGAATCTCCAATTTGACCTTTTCTGGTGGGCTTTGACGCTTTTTTTAGCACTTTTTGCCGGAATAGGGCCGTGGGTTTGGCTACAAAAAATACCTTTGCACCGTGCGTTGGTCGATCATTAAACCGTTGACCCTTCTTGGGATCCTCTTTACGGTATCGGCATTTTCGATTTTTAGCCCAGCAAAAATGACTTGGCGCCAACTCGCAACCGTTTCTTTTACAGAGTATTACGATAGTAAAAAGGGCATTTGGTCCCTTGAAGCGGCTTATCCCCAAAGCATTGATGCCCTGCGAGGCAAGGATATTTTCATCACCGGCTATGTGCTCCCCGTTGATAATAAAGGAGAAATCTATGCTCTGAGTGCTTATCCGTTTAGCTCTTGCTTTTTTTGTGGTGGCGCTGGTCCCGAGTCGGTCATGGGCCTAGAGTTTGAAAGTCCACCGGGACGCCTTACCACGGATGCCGTCAAAACCTACACGGGAAAACTCGTTCTCGTCAAAAAACCTGTGAATGGTTTTTACTTCACGCTGATTAACGTTCGACCCTACACCCCATGAAGATCCTCCTCCCCCATGTGCTGGTTATGGACCCTAAATCCCCCCACCACGGCCAGACCGTTGATATTCTCCTCGAGGATGACGCCATCTCTGCCATAGGCTCCAACCTAGATAGTTCAGGAGCCGAGGTTTTGGAATCCGCCCGCGGGCGATTGGTCAGTCCGGGTTGGATTGATGGGCGCGCACGTTGCGGTGAGCCTGGCCATGAAGAGCGCGAGACCTATCGCAGCTTGGCAGAGGCTGCCGCGCATGGTGGATTTACCCACATTGCCGTGATGCCCTCTACGAGCCCAGTAAGGGATAGCCGTCCTCACATTGAATCTTTGCAACAGAGCACCTCGGGCTATCCGGTTGAATTTTTAGGAATCGGCTCCGTCTCTAAAAATTTAGAGGGCGAACAGATGTCAGAGATGCTCGATATGCTCGAAGGTGGCGCTGTGGCTTTCAGCGATGACCACGCCTCCATTCGCCATCCCCATTTACTGCAGCTCGCCCTGCAATACGCGGCAGACCTCCCTACCCATATTCAAAGCTTTGCTTTTGAAAAACAACTATGTCCTACCGGGCAAGCGCACGAGGGACCCATCGCGCTCTCTCAAGGCCTCTCGCCCATCCCTTCTTTGGCGGAGAGTCTCCGAATCCAGCGGGATCTCATGATCCATGCCTATGCTGGGGGGCATTTGCATATTGCGGGACTGAGCACCGCAGAAGGTGTGGATGCGGTTCGAGCGGCCAAAGCTCAAGGCCAGCAGGTCAGCGCCGATGTGGCCATTGCTAACCTCGTAGGCACAGAAGCGGATATTGTGGGCTTTGACACAACGTACAAGCTGCTACCCCCCTTGCGTAGCACAGAAGACCAAGAAGCGCTCTGGGAAGGATTCATGGATGGGACCATTGATCTCGTAGTCAGCGACCATCACCCCATGGACACCGAGGCGAAGGACTGCGAATGGGGACTCGCCCAATTTGGCGCCGCAACGATAGAACAGGCTTTTGGTTGGTATCGGCAGGTAAACCCAAGCCATGAGGCATTGGAGCGATGGGTAGACGCCGTCGCCCACCAAGCGCGTGCCCTCTACCATCTTGGAGATTGTGAAATCAAAGTGGGCATGCCGGCAGACTTGACCTTATTTGCTTTGGACGGAAGTGCTGAAGGACAATACAGCAAAGGCGTGAACGTACCCACGTGGACCCAGAATGGCCGAGCTGTAGGCACCATCCTTGGAAGTCAAATCACGGGATTGTAAGTCTCAAGCCATCATGCGCCAGGTGCATAGAGGGAGGTAAACTTGCCTCGACCTCGGCATGATCCCCCATTTGGTGACTGATGTGCGTGAAATACACTTCTGGCACGGCACAAGATTGCGCAAAGCGCACCGCTTCCTCCAACGAAAAATGGCTGACGTGAGGGATCTTTCTCAGGGCATTCACGACGAGAATTTTAGCCCCGCGAATGCGTTCCACCTGATCCATCTCCATGGCAGAAACATCTGTGAGATAGACCAAGTCGCCGATGCGAAAGCCCATCACTGGCCACGTTCCGTGCTTACCCAGGATGGGAGTCCAAGGCACTTCGGCAATTTCAAACGACTGATTAGCCCCGATCGTTTCGAGAGTTAACCCTGGAGCTCCCGGGTATTTATCCACAGCAAAAGCGTAGGCAAATTGTTGCTTCAGTCGCTGAGCTACTCGTTCGGTACAGTAGATGGGCATATCCGCTTTTTGCTGATAATTCAGTGGCCTCACCTCATCTAAGCCCGCCACATGATCCATGTGCTCATGCGTTAAGACGATGGCATCCAGCGTCTTTTGCCCACATCGGAGCATTTGTTGACGGAAGTCAGGGCCACAATCAATCGCTACAGAAGTTTTACCGTACCGAATGAGCACGGAACTACGCAATCGCAGATTGCGTGAATCCTCAGAGGTGCATACCGGGCAATCACATCCAATTAAAGGCACCCCTCCGGAGGTTCCCGTGCCTAAAAACTCAAGTTCTATGGGAGTCATCCTACGAATTTAGCCATACCTTTGACATATGGGAGACATGGTACTGTCTGCAGCGCAAAAAGCGTTGCGTGTTAACCTAAATTCGGACATCTACGGATCCTTCGCCGAAATTGGCGCTGGCCAAGAAACTGTTCGCCACTTTTTCCGTGCGGGAGGTGCTTCTGGAACGATTGCCAAAGCCATGTCCGCCTATGACAAAGACTTCTCCGATGCTATTTACGGAATAGAAACCGACGGTCGCTATGTGACCGAAAGTCGTCTTCGTAAAATGCTAGGTCATGAGTACCAGCTTTTGGAAGATCGGCTTTCTCGGGAGAAGCATCCGACAAAAACCTACTTTGCTTTTGCGAATACGGTAGCCACGATCAACTTTGCCAAGACCTTCAAGGGCCATGGCTGGATTGGCATTCGCTTTCAAACGGTTCCTGGACAAGCTCCGAATGAGGTTATCATTCACGTTCGCTTGCTCGAAAATGACCCAAAACACCAACAGGAAACCATTGGAACCCTGGGAGTCAACCTGATCTACGGTGTGCATTTTATGCACGAGGACCCAAAAGCACTCCTGTTAAGCCTTTATGACGGCATCGATCAGTCCGCCATTGAAATCGACCTGGTCAACTTTACAGGGCCTGATTTTGAGCACGTGGACAATCGTTTAATGTCGCTTCAGTTGATCAAGAACGGCTTTACGGATGCGGTCATTTTTGGCCCAGAAGGAAAGAACCTTCTGCCTGCGGAACTGCTCTACAAAAAAAACATTCTAGCCATGCGCGGCTCCTTCCGCCCTGTCACGAAAGTGAACATGGACATGGTGAAGAAAGGCTATCAAAAGTTTATTGAATCCAAGCGGGTGGATAAAGAGAAGATGGTGGTGCTTTTTGAAATCACCCTGAACAATCTCTTGACCGATGGTGATTTAGACGAGCAAGACTTTTTGGATCGCGCAGAAATTCTTTGCTCCATTGGCCAAACCGTTCTGATTTCCAATTACCAAGAGTATTACAAACTCGTAGACTATTTCTCGGGCTACACGAAAAAGCGCATGGGTTTAATCATGGGGATTCCAAGCCTACAAGAAATTTTCGAAGAGAAGTATTACCGCGATTTGAATGGCGGGATCCTAGAAGCCTTTGGTAAGATCTTCTCTAAAGATTTGGTCATCTACGCCTACCCCTTCCGCAAAGACGATGAGTCAGGCGTTGGGACAATCAAGGATGTGGAAATGCATCCACGTTTCCGACCCGTATTCGACTACCTTTTTTACAACCGTAGGATGCGGGATATCGAAGATTATGATCCAAATATTTTGAATGTTTGGAGCCGTGAGATTCTACGTAAGATTCGCTCTGGTGAAGCAGGTTGGGAGGAAGGACTTCCTACCTACGTAGATACCATCATCAAGGAAAAGGGTCTTTTTGGCTATAGTCCTGCGCTAGAAGAAGCCAAGCCCTCTTTGTAGCGAGCGAGGGCACGCTCACGTGCCATTTTGTGCTCAACGATTGGTTTCGCGTAATAAGGCGTTCCGTATTCAGGAACCCACCGTTTGACATAGGTTAACTGCTTGTCAAACTTTTCTAATTGACTTTCGGGGTTGAAAATTCGAAAATAAGGGGCAGCATCACAACCTGAGCCACTCGCCCACTGCCAGCCACCCACATTTGACGCAAGGTCAAAATCCATGAGTTTGGCGGCAAAATATGCTTCCCCGAGGCGCCAATCGAGCAATAAGTGCTTCGTCAGAAAACTTGCGACAACCATGCGCACACGGTTGTGCATAAACCCGGTCGCATTCAACTCTCGCATGCCTGCATCCACCAAAGGATAGCCTGTCTTGCCCTTGCACCATGCAACAAAGTGTTCCTCACTTCGCTCCCACTCGATGCGATCATAAGCGGGCTTAATGGCTTTTTGAGGGCTCTCCGGATAGAAATACAGAATCATCTGGTAGAAATCGCGCCAAATGAGTTCCGTCAAAAACTTCCCATGTTCGGGATAGGCGGAACGGGCTAGAGCACGGATAGACAACGTGCCAAAGCGCAAGTGTACGCCCAGTCGCGTAGTACCTGTTGGCAATGCAGGAAAGTTTCGTTTGGCCTCATACTGAGCCAGCGTGTTCGTCAGAATAGTTCGCGCAGGAATTTGACGCTCGTTTTGTGTGAAACCCATGGAATCTAACGTCGGCCACTCGTAGGGGCTGACCTGCGTATTCCAATTTCCAGTAGGTGTTGGATAGGCTTCAATTTGTTCGGGAACAAATTGACTGCGCCACTTTCGGGCATAGGGCGTGAACACCGTGTATGGATTGCCGTCGTCTTTTAAGACCTCCTTGGGCTCCTTCATCACGTGGTCTTTCAACCACTTTGCCTCTTTTCCTTCGGCCTGGTAGACGGCATGTACTGCTGTGTCACGCTGCCCGGCATAGGGTTCATAATCACGGTTTGCATACAGACCCTTGATCGAGGCATCGGATGCCCATTGGCGGTGCCAATCTAGAGGATCTCCATACACGACCCAAAGATGACCGCCTTGTGCCGCAATTTCCTGCTTCAACCGAGTCAGCTCGCGGTAAATAAAGGATACGCGCGCATCTTCTGTATCCTCAAGTCGGTCTAGAATTGCCCGATCAAAGATGAACACCGGCTGAACAGGATGGCCACTCGCGTGGGCCTTTGCTAATGCGGCGTTATCTTCCAGACGAAGGTCCCTGCGGAACCAATGCAGCACCATGAATTATGCTTTAATCGCATTCAAGAATTCGGCACGCGTGTGCTGATCCTTGAATTTTCCACTGTAGTGACTAGTCACTGTGGATGAAGCACAGTCTTCTACCCCTCGGGTTTTGACGCAGAGGTGCTCCGCATCGATGTAGACGGCGACGTCTTCCGTCTGCAAGGCGCGCTTTAGTTCGGCGGCGATTTGTTCAGTGAGACGCTCCTGAACTTGTGGGCGTTTCGCGTAGAACTTCACAATTCGATTTAGCTTCGATAATCCAACCACCTTGCCTGTGGCAAAATAGGCTACATGACAGACACCGAGAATGGGTACAAAGTGGTGCTCACAGGTGCTGTGCAGCGTGATGTTCCGCTCCACGAGCATTTCCCCATAGGCATAGGCATTATCAAACAAGGTGATGTCTGGCTTATTCAGCGGATTTAGCCCTTGGAAGGTCTCGTGAACGTACATCTTTGCCACCCGCTCCGGGGTTCCGGCCAAAGAATCGTCTTGAAGATCCAAGCCCATGATCTCCATGATCTCCGCAAATTTTTCAGCGATTAAAACGACCTTTTCTGAATCAGATAAGGCCATGGAATTCGCATGCATTGGCGTGTTTAACATGGGCAGAGAAATGGTTACACCATTCGATCTTCCGTTTAATTTAATCGTTGAATTCGACATAGTTGCGAGGTGTTTCGTAAAGTGTTACTTTAATTTTAATATCGGCTGAGATGTGTGGTCGAAGCCAGCGATGGATGCATACAGAAATGTTCTCTGCCGTTGGATTCAAGGTGGTAAACTCTGGCACTTCAATACTCAGGTTTTTGTGGTCCAATTTGGACGTGACCTCTGCTTTGATTAAATCCGCCAAGACCTTCATATCATACACATATCCCGAAACTGGATCTATGGGGCCCGTCAAGGAAACGATGAGCTCATAATTGTGACCATGAAAATGGGGGTTATTGCATGCACCAAAAAAGCGTTGGTTCTCGGCCTCACTCCATGAGGGGACATGCAAGCGGTGGGCCGCATTAAAATGGGCGTGGCGACTTACTGTAGCATTCATAGACTGGGAAGGTGTTTCACGTACTCATCCAAGATGATCTTGAACCACGCGGTATAATTCTCTGGAGCGGCTTTGACATCGGCCATTAGATCCTCCATAGCCACCCATCGCACCGAGGCAACTTCTTCCGGATTAAGGACGCAGTCCCCCTCAAAATGGCCTATAAGGACGTGATCAAGCTCATGTTCGATTAAGCCATTGTCAAATTCCGCTCGGTAGGTAAAGTGAAATGCCACGTCAAGATCTCGAATCGCCGCGGGCTGAATCCCCAACTCTTCTGAAACTCGGCGTTGCGCGGCCTCCAACACGGTCTCCCCCTCTCTCGGGTGACTGCAACACGTATTCGTCCAGAGCAAGGGACTATGGTATTTCTCTGCGGCCCTCTGCTGCAAAAGCGTTTCACCGTGTTCATTAAATAAGAAGACAGAGAAGGCACGGTGCAAGGCCCCTTTTTGGTGGGCTTCCATTTTCTCCATCCGTCCCAGAGCTTCATCCGCTTCCGAAACGAGGATAACATATTCAGTCATTTCACAATAGATTGAGTGCGTGACGCAAGTAGCTGCTCACAAAAAGGCGGTACTTTTTAGGGTTGTTAATGCGAATGCGCGACTGGAAAATATGGGCAGAAGGCGTACGCATAATCTTTTGGAACAGGGCGTAATAATACATGTAGGCGATATACACCCCAAAACGAGCTCCTTTGGGCAGTCGAAGGATCCCTTCATAGCCCATTCTGAAATCCATCGCAATATCCTCTTCAATGGCTCGCTTCGCGTCGTCATCAAAGGAACTTAGATCCACATTCGGGAAGTAGGTTCGTCCCAAGGTGTTAAAATCAGCACTCACATCGCGCAAAAAATTGATTTTTTGGAACGCCGAACCCAACTTCATCGCATACGGAGTTAAGGCTTCGTACTGGCGCTGGTCACCTCGGACAAATATTTTGAGGCACATCAAGCCGACCACTTCGGCGCTACCAAGAATGTACTTCTCGTACTCTGCTTGATTGTATTCGCGATCTTCTAAATCCATCTCCATCGAGGCCAAGAAGGTGTCGATGAGGGACTGGTCTATTTTAAATTCATGCACGACCATCTGAAAGCTGTGCAATACCGGGTTCGTGCTGACGCCTTCCTCTAGCGCTAAATGGGTTTCTTTCCAAAACCGCTTTAACAAAACCGCTTTGTCGTGCCCATGAAAACTATCTACGATTTCATCGGCCACACGGACAAATCCATAAATCGAATAAATCGGATTTCTTAGCGCTCGATTCAAGCCCAAGATGCCCAAAGAGAAGGAGGTGCTGTAGGCACGAGTGATCAATTTATTGATCCGAACAGAACTTTGGTGATATAATTCCATCATGATTTCAAAGGGTGCTCTTTTTGAATTTCCAAGGCCACAACCTCACCACTTATGATGCATGGCGGAACCCCAGGCCCGGGGACAGTCAGCTGTCCAGCATAATAAAGGTTAGACAATTTGCCCTTTAAACTCGGTTTAAAAATAGCCGTTTGGTCTAGTGTGTTCGCCAACCCATAAGCATTGCCTTGATGGGCATGGTAGTCCTTTACAAAATCTCGGTAGGCATAGGTGCGTTTAATTACCTCATGCTCCCTAATATCAAATCCCACGTGATCCTTAATGCGCTCAGCAACCAATTGGTAGTAGCGCTCAAGTACCTCATCCGTGTCCTCCAAGCCTGGGGCCGTAGGAATAAGAATCACTAAGGCTTCCCCTCCCTTGGGTGCCGCATTTGGGTCCGTTTTGGAGGCTGCAGATAAGTAGAAGAGCGGCTTTTCAGGCCAACGTGGGTCCGTATAGATGGCATCCGCGTGAACGTCAAATGGGGCATCGAAAAACAAGCTATGGTGCTCAATCCCTGGAATTGGGGCATCCAAGCCGATGTAGTACAAAAAGGATGAAGGTGCCATTTTGCGCTTTGCCCAATACGAAGGGCTGTATTTGCGGTACGTAGGAGCTAGCAAATGTTGGTCCACGTGCGCATAGTCTGCACTGGCAACGACCAGATCACAGGGGATTCGCTGCTCGCCACAAATCACATGGGAAATGGCGCCTTGGGCATAGTCGAAGCCGCTAACCTCTGAAGAAAACTCAAAGCGAACTCCCTGTTCCTTCGCTAAGGTGTAAAATCCTTCAACCACCGCATACATGCCCCCTTGCGGATACCAAGTACCTAAGGCCATGTCTGCGTAGTTCATCAAGGAATACAGCGCTGGGGTGTTACTGGGCGTCGCTCCTAAGAACAAAACTGGGAACTCCAACAACTGCTGTAACTGGGGATTCTTGACCACCTTTTTAATCGAAGAACGAATGTTGCTTAGCAAGTCAAGCTGAAGTAGCCCCTTGAGCACACGAGAATCCGCAAATTCAAATACAGAACGGGATGGTTTGCGCACCAAATCATTAATGCCCACCTCGTATTTGTAGGCCGCATCTTTTAAGAACGCACGCAATCGCAATGCAGAGCCGGGTTCCACGCGCTCAAATAAAGCCTCCATCTCCTCCATCGAAGCAGGTATGGTCATCGGACCATCCTCGTAGAAGATGCTGTAGGAAGGATCTAAGCGCTCTAGGGTATAGTAATCACTGGGCTTTTTACCAAAATGGGAGAAAAAGGTCTCAAACACATCGGGCATCCAATACCAAGATGGGCCCATGTCGAAGGTGAAGCCTTCAGACTTCCACTGGCGGCCGCGACCACCCGGACCTTCATGTTTTTCTAGCACAGTCACTTCATACCCTTTTTGGGCTAGATAGGAGGCGGTACTTAAGCCGGAAAAACCAGCGCCGATGACAACTGCGTGCATGTGAAAGAGGTAGAGGGATTAAGTGTGAGAGACTTACCTAAAGTCTTTAAGTTTCTCCATCATCTTCTTCCTTGCTAGGAAGATACGGCTTTTCACCGTGCCTAATGGAATGTCCATTTCTTGGGCAATCTCTTCGTATTTGTAGCCATTGAAATACATCATGAAGGCATCCAAATAAGATTTTTCGACCGATTCTATGTTCTCTAATATCGTAGAGAGCTCAGCCGGACTATCTGCCTCGGTTGCACGATCAGAGGCCATGGAGCCCAGAATGAATTGGTTTTCGGTGTCGTCGCTATAGGTATTCTGATTGCGCTTCTTCCGGTAATTATTAATGAAGGTGTTTTTCAGAATGGTGTAAAGCCATCCTTTGAGATTGGTACCTTCCTGATAGCGACTTTGGTTCTTAATCGCTTTGTAGAACGTTTCTTGAATCAAATCTTCGGCATCTTCCGAGTGATGCGTCAATTTTAACGCGAGGGTTCGAAGGAATGCAGTGTGCTGATAAATCTCGTATCCAAATGCATCTGAAGCGGTCATGGCCATCTTGTTTAACGATTACTTATCAAAGTTAAACAGGAATTGTCTAGAGCCAAAGGTTTTGTTAAACTTTTTTCACAATTTATTTAACAAAAAACTTAAGAGTTTGTATTTCAGGCGGTTACTTCCAGTGAATGGAGTGCCTCGCAAAGACTTCTAAGGTCCGGGTAAACCTTGGCCGTATGCTCAAGTCCCTTTCCATCCCATTCATGGCTCCCAATTCCGGACACCCAAAATGGTGTTCCGCCCAACATCTCTTCTAATTGAAGCCAATAGTTGTGACGGCTATCATTGTCTGGATTTGTGGTCCAAATAGACACCACCGCTTTCCATCGACCTCGTTCCTTCAACAAGGGCGCCAAATACTCCAAAGGCACACTTTGACCTAGGTACACGACAGATTGCCCTTGGGCCTTGAGAATGTAATGCACATACAACAGGCCTAACTCATGCATCTCTTGGTCTGCCAGGAAAACAAGGTATCCAGGATTTTCTACCGAGGCCACTTGGGCGGGCAATTTGTCCAGAGCGGTGTACAGCTTTTGCTTTATCAGGTTGCTTGCAAAATGTTCATGGGCCACGCCAATGGCATCGGTTTGCCATAAAACGCCCACTTGATGAATAAAACCACCCACAATTTTGGTGAAGGTTTCATTCTCCCCCATTTCGTGAATGCATGCATCCAAAATAGCCGTGAACGTGGGCTCATCGAGATCTATCGTAGCTTGAAGCAGGCGCGCAATCTGAGAGGGATAATGACCATCATTCAGGGCCAAATCCAGCACCTGTTTATTCAACTCCGCTCGGCTCAAATCCGCCACCTTACTGATTCTCCAGCCTTTCTGAATAAGAACCGCTACGTTCAATAAGGTCTTTAGATCCTCGTCCGTGTAATATCGGATGTTGGTCTCGGTACGCTCAGGCATAACTATGCCATACCGCTGCTCCCAGATTCGTAGCGTATGCGCTTTGATTCCGGTGAGGTGTTCTAAGTCTTTGATACTGTAGGTAGATCCCATCACTCCAATAACACAGGTTTTGACAATTGGTTCACCAATGCAAACCCTACATTTGCAGACGAAAATACGCACTGTGAAAATTTTAGAAGAAATAGCCCGCCGACGCACCTTTGGCATTGTTTCGCATCCAGATGCAGGCAAGACCACGCTCACCGAAAAGCTTTTGCTATTTGGCGGGGCCATTCAAGAAGCTGGGGCCGTCAAAAACAATAAAATCAAAAAGACGGCTACTTCGGATTTCATGGAAATCGAAAAGCAGCGGGGCATCTCTGTGGCTACCTCTGTAATGGCCTTCGAGTACAAAAATCGCCATATCAACATTCTGGACACCCCAGGCCACCAAGACTTCGCGGAGGACACCTTCCGCACATTGACCGCGGTTGATTCCGCGATCGTCGTGGTGGATGTAGCCAAAGGCGTGGAAACACAGACCGAAAAATTGGTTCAGGTTTGCCGGATGCGCGCCACACCTATTATGGTGTTTATCAACAAATTGGACCGCGAAGGACGCGATGGATTTGACTTACTAGACGAAATTGAAGGCAAATTAGGCCTTCGCCTCTGCCCGCTCTCTTGGCCCGTGGGCATGGGCGCCCGATTCCAAGGGGTGTACAACATTTGGGATCAATCGCTCCTACTGTATGAAGAGCAATCCAAGCAAAAGATTGGTCGCTCCATGGCATTCAAAGATTTGAATGATCCAGAATTGGATCAACGAATTGGGGAAGAGGCGGCATCCACACTACGGGAAGAAATTGAACTAATCCAAGGCGTATATCCCGAATTTGACCGGGAGGCATACCTCAAAGGGGAAATTTGCCCCGTGTTTTTCGGGTCTGCATTGAACAATTTCGGCGTCAAAGAACTCCTCGACTGCTTTGTGGAAATCGCCCCAAGTCCCCAGCCCAAAAAGGCTGAAGAGCGTGAGGTCATCCCTTCGGAAAAGCAATTTTCTGGATTTGTCTTTAAAATCCACGCGAACATCGACCCCAATCACCGCAGCCGCATTGCATTTGTCAAAATTGTCTCGGGATTATTTGAGCGAAATACCAACTATTTGCACGTCCGCGAAGGCAAGAACCTCAAATTCAGCTCTCCCCTCACCTTTTTGGCGAGTAAGAAAGAAGTGGTGGATTATGCCGTTCCCGGTGACATCGTCGGTTTGCCTGATACAGGGAATTTCCGCATTGGCGACAGCCTGACCGGTGGCGAAGCCCTGCATTTCACAGGAATCCCTTCTTTTTCTCCGGAACATTTTCGTTTCATCAACAATGCCGACCCACTTAAATCCAAGCAATTAGCTAAAGGAGTAGACCAATTAATGGACGAAGGGGTGGCCCAGCTTTTCACGTTGATTAGCAATGGACGGAAAATTATCGGCACGGTAGGCGCCCTTCAATATGAGGTCATTCAATACCGTTTGGAGCATGAATATGGTGCTAAATGTGCCTACGAGCCCTTCCAAGCCTACAAAGCCCTCTGGGTTCAATCAACAGATATGGATCAACTGGAAGAATTTAAAAAATTCAAAGCGCGCTATTTAGCCGAGGACAAATATGGTCGCCTGGTATTTTTGGCCGATTCGGCATTCAGCTTGCAGATGTCTCAAGAGAAGTTTGACAAGTTGAGCTTTCATGCCAAATCGGAATTCTAGCAAAAGGAAGTTCTAAATAAAAAAAGCCCGCGGAATCCCGCGGGCTTTTTTATGTCTGTGACGACCCGATTATTCTTCGGCATCGAGATAGCGATCCAAAACTTCTTGGCTCACTCCCATCATGCTAAATCCGCCATCATTATAGAGGTTCTGCATGGTGACGCGCTTGGTCAAATCGGAGAACATGGCGATACAATAGTTCGCGCAATCTTCCGCCGTCGCATTGCCCAGTGGGCTCATTTTCTCAGCAAAGTTCAAGAAGCCCATAAAGCCTTTGACGCCGCTACCTGCCGTGGTCAGCGTAGGAGACTGAGAAATCGTATTTATACGCACCTGGCGCTTAATGCCGTAATGGTATCCAAATGAACGGGCAATTGACTCCAAATAAGCCTTGTTCTCGGCCATATCATTGTAGTCAGGGAACGAACGCTGGGCAGCCATGTAACTCAACGCGAGCACTGAACCCCAATCATTGATACAATCTTTTTGATAAGCTGTTTGAAGAAGCTTGTGAAAACTCACCGCAGACACATCCCATCCTTTGTGCAAAAAGTCATAATTCAAATCCGTGTACGGACGATTTTTGCGGACGTTCACACTCATCCCAATACTGTGTAGAATGAAGTCAATTTTGCCACCAAAATGCGCCACAGACTGGTCCAAAAGATTATTCAAATCTTCTAAACTTGTTGCGTCTGCACCGATCACCGGAGCGTTGATAGCTTCAGCGAGCGTATTGATCTCCCCCATGCGCATGGCCATGGGCGCATTGGTCAAAACGATTTGAGCTCCTTGAGCATGGCATAATTCGGCCACTTTCCATGCGATAGACTCGCTGTTCAAGGCGCCAAAGATGATGCCCTTTTTACCTGCTAGTAATTGATTCATGTCTCGTGTTTAAGTTGTGCAAATATCGGTTAAGTCAACAAAAGGCTGCGCGCCTGAGCACGGGCCGTTTCGGTTATTTCTTCTCCAGCGAGTAATCGGGCAACCTCTTCTACTCTTTCCGAGGCGCTCAAGACCTGCAAGCCCGTATGGGTTTGGCCTGCTTCCACCCATTTTTGGACGCGCCAATGCTGACTCCCTGCTCCCGCAACTTGCGGTAGGTGGGTGATCGCAATTAATTGAACATGGTCGGCCATCCGTTTGAAAAGTTCGGCCACACGCGCAGCGGTCCCTCCTGAAATTCCGCTGTCAATTTCGTCCAACAGCAAGGTTTGCAATCCCTTGCCTTGAGCAAAAAGCGCTTTGAGCGCTAACATTAACCGATTGCGCTCGCCGCCACTCGCCACTTTTTGCACAGGTTGAGCCAACGCCCCAGGGTTAGCTGAGAAATACAGCTCGTAGCGATGGCTGCCATAGCTGGCCGGCTGAACTAAGGACTCAGGGCGGATTTCCATCGAGGCATCCGCGAGATTGACTTCAGCCAACGTTTGATGTAAGGACGTTAGAACCTTAGGGATTTCTTTTAAACGAGCCTCATGAAGAGCGAGGCCTTGGGCCTGCAGGGCCTTTTCGCAGGCCTCACACTGGGCTTCTGCCGCTTTCCGATCGGAAGCGGAGGACGCATGCGCATCCAATTGAGATTCCCAATGGTCTGCCATATCCAAAAGGTCTTGGACGCTTCCCACACGATGTTTGCGCTGCAACTGATCGATAAAGGCGAGTCGGCCTTCGACCTGCGCCATCCGTTCTGGATCTAAATCTAAATGGTCCGCTTGAAGCTCCAACTCACGCAACGCTTCTTGCGCATGTTGGTCCAATTGACTAGCCCACGCCTGCGTCTCGTTGAATTGTTCAGAAAGTCGCACTAAGCGATCCGATGAAGTCTTGAATTGGGCCAAGGTTTCCAGGGCGCCCATGGGCCCTTCCAAGCTTGCCCGTGCTTCTGCATAGATGGTTTGAATCGCCTCCATGTTGGACAAGGTGCGCAGTTCTTCTCGCAACCGATCCTCTTCGTCCGCCGTCAGTTTTGCCTGCCGAATTTCATCTAGAATGAACTGGGTATATTCCGAATCGAATCCCTCCCCTTGCATCCTTTCGAAACGCTCCAGCGCGGACAGTGCTTCTTTCCATGCGTTCAAAGCGTGATCATAGGCTGTCTTTTCACGCGCCAATCCTGCAAATCGATCTAAGAACTCAGCAACGAAGGCCGGCTGAGACAAAAATGCGCTGTCGCGTTGGCTATGGATGTCAATCAGCTGTTCAGAAATTTCTTTGAGGCTATCTAAACGAACCGGGGTATCGTTGACAAAGGCACGAGACTTCCCTGCGGCAGAAATCTCCCGGCGCAGCGTGCTGACTGGCAAATAATCCAGGTCATACGATGCGAGGCGCTCCATCCAAGGGTCCGAAGTCAATTTGAAATCCGCTTCCACCACGCACTTTTGCCCATCTAAGGCCAGCGATTGCACATCGGCACGCCCACCGAGCGCTAATTGCAATGCGCCCAAAAGGATGGATTTACCCGCACCGGTTTCTCCCGTGAGTACGGTGAAACCCGGCGCAATGTCAAGGTCTAGCTGCTCGATAAGAGCAAAATTTTGGATTCGAAGGGCGCACAGCATAGCTACCCGAAAATTACATCAAAGGGCCTTAGCGGCCCATGTTTAAATACTTAGATGCATTCGTTGCATCCATAGTCTGCAGGGCTTTGATGAGTTCATCACTTTGGAATCGCGGACCATCCCCATAGACCTGCTGAATTTCATCGGATTTGGTATCAAAAAACCATCGAAGTAAAAAGATACTGGGCTGACGTGTATGAATGGCCTTCAAGGAAAGCAACGCCGAAGCCATCGCTTCTTTGGCAGCCATTTGCTGCTTCGGGTCGTACATACGGTCCATGCCTTTTCGATGATAATCATACCAGAAAGTGAGAAAATCCGCATTGGCCGGATTCATGATGTCTTCAATCAGCCAAAAGCGATTACGACTGCCGGTAAACCGGTCCCAACCGCCTCCTGCCCCCGCAGATGCCGCATTAGCTGCAACAATTTGCGCTTGAGTCAAGTAGTTATTTTGTTGCGTACTAAAGGAGGTGGCATCTAAACCTAAAGCGATGTAGCAATAGAATGCCGTGATGGCCGTCAGGTTATTGCCATGCCTGCCCGGATTGAAGTCCATCACTTCATTACTGCGATAGGTAAAGCTGACATCTCCATCCAAAAAGGTCAGCATGGGTGACTGATAGTCTGTCATGTAGACCGGTCGTGCAAATTGGATCTGCAGATTTCCTGCCATTTGGCCTGAGCCTTGATCGTAATCCGAAATAGTAAAGACCATGGATCCACGAATCTTCTCTTTGTCCTCAAAAGAAACTTGCCCCCAGGCCTGCTGATTTACAAAATTCCGCAGGGCTGTTTCCAAATTCGTAAACACCTGGCGATCATTCGTTTGCACTTGAGGCGCCTGCACTTTGACATCCAACAAGAATTCCTGTGCATGCAAGGGCATGACACATAGGATCAGGGCTAACGTGAGTGTTCTCATGAATTCCAATGCGTTTCAATCCAACGGAGCAGGTCCAAGGCCAATTGCGCCTTATCGGTTGTAGGCCATTCCATACTGTCGGTCTGCGAAACTAACGCGATTCGATTGCTTTCCGTATGCATCCCACCCTCCGGGTCTGCCACTTGATTTAATACGATCCAATGGGCTTGTTTATCGCGCCCTTTACGGCGAGCTTCGTCTATGTTCCATTCCGCCTCTAAAGCGAATCCAAGTACCCGTTGATGGGCCTTTTTTGCCGCTCCGAGGGAGCGCAGAATGTCCGGGTTCTCTACCCACGTGGTAGCCGGCATACCTTCTGCTTTTTTTCGCTTGCCATCGTGCAGGTCCGAAGGACGGAAATCCGCAACGGCAGCGGCACAAATTGCCAGGTCAATTTCGGGCTGAACGCGCATTGCTTCCGCATGCATCTCCTGGGCACTTCGCACAGGATGATAGGCCACGCCAGGCAACTCTTGGGTTTGTACGTGCGAGGGTCCGTATACCCAATGAACCTGGGCACCCAAGGCACTCAACGCCAAGGCAAAGCCATTGCCCATACGTCCTGACGATCCATTGCTAATGAACCTAACCGCATCTAGGGCTTCTTCGGTTGGGCCCGAGGTGAGCAATACTTTTTTGTCTTTCCAAAAGCCCACCGCATTCAAAATTCGGCATGCATGATGGTAGATTGCTTCCGGCTCAGCCATGCGTCCAGCGCCACTCAGCCCCGAGGCTAAACTACCTTCAGGAGAGGGTAAAACATGTTGCCCCCATGCCTTCAGGGTGCTTAAATTCTGCTGGGTTGCGGGGTGGGCAAACATGTCCAAATCCATCGCCGGCGCCCATAAAATGGGACATTTAGCACTTAAATAGGTGGCCATGACTAGATTGTCACAAAGACCTTGGACTGCTTTGGCCAGTGTATTTGCCGTTGCGGGGGCTAGAATAAAGAGGTCCGCCCATTCAGCGTGGGCAACGTGATTATTCCACGCGGTTTGCCCGGGCTGCACATCGACCAAATGGTGATGCACGGCCTGACCACTTAATGCAGCCAACGTCAGCGGGCTAACAAATTGAGTTGCTGCTGGGGTCATTAAAACGCGAACTTCCGCTTCTTGAGCCCTCAACAGGCGCACAAGAAACGGAAGCTTGTAGGCGGCAATACCGCCTGTAATCCCAATTAGGACGTGCTTACCCGCGAGGGAGCTCATGCATTGGGGGTCTCCTCGGCGTCTGGGTAACGGGTGTAGATCTTTCCATCTAACCACTCGTGTACTGCCATGGCGTGAGGCTTTGGCAAGGCCTCATATTGCTTGGAAAATTCGATTTGCTCACGGTTTTCAAACACCTCATCCAAGCTGTCTGTAAACGTGGTAAACTCTTCCAATTTCTCGTTGATCTCAGCGCGAATGCCTTCGTTGATCTGCTCAGCGCGGCGAGAAATCACGGAAATAGCTTCGTAAATATTGCCAGTGCTTTGATCCAATTCGTTGAAATCTAACGTCTTGGTAGTCTTACTAGCGAGCAAATGATTCTTGTCCATGGTCTATAATTAGGAGGGCAAAATTACGATTCTTTTTGCAAAAATGCTTGAATCTTTGCGTAATAGGCATTTGCCTGATTCAAGTAAGGGGTTTCGGGGTAAGCATCCATAAACTCCAGGTAGGCCGTCTCTGCTTCTTTAAAGCGTTGAGCCTCTTTGTCCTGAATCGAGTTTTCAGCCAATTTAAATGCGGATTCCAAGCGCAACATCAAAGCTTCTTCACGGTAGGGTGAATCCGGAAACTCCGAAAGCATCACATTCAAAGACGTTACGGCCGAACTGAAGAGTTGACGATGGTGATATCCTTTGGCAATGTCAAACGCTTTCTTTTCTAATCGCTCCCGGAGCTCATCAATAAACCCATTTGCTTCTGGAATGCGCGGGCTGCCCTCGTGGGTATTGATGAATAATTGAAGCTCATCCATAGCCTTGAACGTGTAGGCTGGATCCAAACTACTGACCGGGGCTTCTAAGTAGTAGCAATATGCCGCCAAGTAGGATGCCTCTTCGGCAAATTCATGATTGGGGAAGGTTTGGGAAAAGCGCTTGAAATGATACCCGGCCAAAATGAAATCTTTCTGGCCATACAAGGTTTGCGCATAGTACTTGTAGACATCCTGGGCGCGTGTCGTCCCACGATAGGCGGACATCAATTCGTCAAATAAAGGATAGGCCTTGTTGAATTGTTCTGCATCGTAATACTCTACGGCTTTCGTGAACTTGAATGCCGGGTCCGTGCTTTTAAGCACTTTCTGATATTCTCCGCAACTAGCGAGGAGGCTGATAGCAAAGAAAAGGAGGGCGATTTTTCGCATGAGGGCAAAGGTACGTTGGATTCGGGAGCTCTGTGAACTCAAATACCGGACCGAAGTTCGGAAACATGCTGCGCCATTTTGGCATCTAACACAGGAGATACGCCCCAAAGCGGCAGACGAACATGCGGTCCACAAATTCCTAAATGGGCTAAGGCTGACTTTACCCCCGCTGGATTGCCCTCCGCAAAGAGATCTTGCGTCAAGGCGAATAAGGCGAAGTGCCCCTTTTGCGCCTCGGTCATTCGAGCAGCGCGTGCGTCTCGCACCATTTGACTGAAGATACCGGGAAATGCTTGACCAGAGACCGAAATCACACCCGTTGCGCCACACGCAATCATTGGTAGCGTCAAATTGTCGTCGCCGGACAAAACCTGGAACCCAGCGGGTGCTCCTTGGATGATCGCCATGATTTGCTCCATCTGACCACTCGCTTCTTTCACAGCGACTACATTGGGACAAGCATCGGCAATGCGCAAGGTGGTGGCAGCGGTGACATTGGATGCGGTCCGGCCTGGAACATTGTATAGGATGATCGGCAGGTCGGTGGCCGCAGCTACCGCCATATAATGTTGAAAAATACCCTCCTGACTTGGCTTATTATAATAGGGCGAAACAGAGAGGATGCCCTGAATTCCCTTAGGTACATGGGCAAGGGATTCACAGACGGCCCGGGTATCATTCCCCCCAACCCCGAGCACTACGGGCACTTGGCCGCTATTGGCGTCTAAGATGCTTTGAACCACCGCAGATTTCTCCTCTGGGCTCAAAGTGGCAGATTCTCCAGTCGTTCCAAGGGCTACAAGGAATTCCACACCCCCTGCAAGGCAGTGTGTGACCAACGCTCGCAGGCCTACATGGTCTACTTGACCCTCTGCAGTAAATGGAGTCACCAAAGCAACGCCCGTGCCTTGAAATGGATTGTGTCGAATGTTCGTCATGAGGTGGGTGCTATTTTATTCAGCCATGCGCTGAGAGATTCTATGTAAGCAATGTAATCGGTGCTTTCGGGAAGCATACAAAGGTCATAAAAGTCTTGGTCGCCGGCTGCACAAATACGCATTCCAGCCGGGGCTTGTGCTGCGAGTTCATCCAAAGGACTCCCAGCGGTCCGATGCATACAGATGAGCACATCAAATTCTGTTTGGACAAATTCTAATGCATTCCCACTTTCTGCCTCCCCCTTCCAGGTGAAATCATCGGTAAAAATCAACTGACGGCCATTGTACAAAACATTTTTGGGGCGCATTTGCGCCGTCCAACCGCACAATGTCACCGAACGCTGCTGTGTTTTCAATTGTGCCACGACCGCTCGTAGCGCTTCTAAATCCGCTCGATGGGCATGCGCGTCGAATAGGATTCCGATGCGGCGAGCCTGCACCCAGCCCTTCCACGGTAGGTGCTTCACCTCCTGCCGAGCAGCTTTATTCCACTGGCGGGCACGGTAGCCTGCGCTTAATCGGTAGAGCCAATCCATGTTCTAAATTCTTCTTCCGTTAACCATTTAACACCAAGTTGTTCGGCTTTCGCGCGTTTGCTTGGACCTACCCCCTCACCTGCTAGTAAATAATGCGTTTTACTGCTTACCGAACTAGCAATACGCCCGCCGTTTTGTTCTACTGCCGTTTTAATGCCGTCCCGGGTAAAATGCGTGAACACCCCTGAAATTACAAAGGTTTGACCGCCCAGAATATCGGACGCTCCTTCGGCCGCTTGAAATTTCATGTGCAGGCCATGGGCCTTCAATCGATCTAATTCGTGAAGATTTGCGAGATCAGCGAAATATTCCAACACGGACTGAGCAATCATCGGCCCAATATCCCCCACATTTTCAAGGGAGGCTTGACTCGCTGAAACTAATGCGTCGATGTGCGCATAATGCTTGGCTAATTTTTTGGCCACGGTTTCTCCGACATGTCGAACGCCTAAGGCGAAGAGTACGCGTTCAAAGGGAATGTCCTTGGATCTTGCCAAGCCTTCGAGGGCATTCTGGATGGACTTGTCCTTGAATTTATCTAATCGGGCCCATTGATCCCAGGTCAAATCGTAGAGATCCGCCGGTCGATGGACCAATCCAAGATCCACGAGTTGGTCCACTGTTTCAGATCCAATCCCTTCGACATCCATGGCTTTCCGATGAACAAAGTGTTCGATTCGGCCCTTGACCTGAGGGGCACAGCCATAGGCATTGGGGCAAAAGTGCTGCGCCTCTCCTTCACGACGCTGCAGGGCAGTTCCACAATCCGGGCAATGGGTGAGAAAGGTGACCACTGGGGCGTCGGCTGGGCGCTTGCTCAGATCTACTTCCGTGATCTTGGGAATAATCTCGCCTCCTTTTTCCACGGATACAAAATCACCCAAGTGCAGGTCCAGCTTGGCGATTTGGTCTGCGTTATGGATCGATGCACGCTTAACCACCGTACCGGAAAGCCAAACGGGCTCAAGAACAGCCACGGGCGTGATAGCCCCAGTGCGCCCTACTTGGTAAATGACGTCATGTAAGGGCGTCAAAGCCTTTTCCGCATTGAACTTATAGGCCATGGCCCATCGTGGCGACTTGGCGGTGCTGCCCAATCGCTGTTGTACGGCCGTGGATTCGATTTTTACGACCGCACCATCAATGGCAAAGGGCAAATGCTGACGTTCGCTGTCCCAGTGTTGGAGGAATGCTTGAATTTCAGTGACATCGCTGCAGCTCTGCACCCATCGCTGCTCGCGTGATGGCGTGGGAAAACCCCATGCGGTGATAGCATCGAGGGCTTCGCGGTGGCTAGAGAATTGGCGATCCTCTGAGAAGACAGCGTACATACAGGCCGACAAACCCCGACGAGCAACTTCTGCGGAATCTTGCATCTTTAATGTGCCACTCGCGGCATTCCGAGGATTGGCGAAGGTGTCTTGGCCTGCGGCGGCTCGGCGCGCATTCAACGCTTCAAACTTTTCAAAAGTGTACACCACTTCGCCGCGGACTTCCAGCTCTTCGGGCGCGTCAGGCGGCAAGGTCAAGGGCAGCGACGAAATGGTACGAATATTCACCGATACATCGTCTCCTTTCTCCCCATCTCCGCGTGTCAAGGCACGCACAAGTTGGCGATTCTGGTACCACAACGAAATAGCTACGCCGTCGTATTTGAGTTCGGCACTCCACGTGACTGCTTCTCCTGCGCTTGCTTCTGCGCGTTCCACAAATTCCCCGAGCTCTTCCGCACTGTAGGAATTACTCAGACTCAGCATAGGGCGTTTGTGCGCAACTGCTTCAAAGGATTTGACTACCGTACCCCCCACCCGTTGACTTGGGCTGTTTGGATCAAAGGCATCGGGAAACTGAGCTTCAAGTTCTTGCAATTCACGCAGTAAAGAATCAAATGCCTGGTCGCTTATGCTCGGTTGGTCCTCGATGTAATAGCGTCGGTTGTGTTCGTGCAATTCCGCACGCAAAGCATACAATCGGTCCAAACTCATACCTCAAAAATACCGACCAATCAGGCCCGTTGCACGCGCACGATGCGTTCTTTTCCACAAAAATCTAGCAGGATTTCGGGTGCCTTCCATCCCGTGCTGAAAAGCGCTGCGGTCGCACGCGCATGATTCCCATGGCACTCCAAGACAAGATACCCATCTTGGGCTAGCTGCACTTCGGCCCAAAGCTTTAACCGGCGGTAAAAATGGAGCACATCGGATGTGGGAGAATACAACGCTGCATGGGGCTCAAAGTCTACCACGCTCGGATCGAGCACTTCAGACGGGTGAATGTAGGGGGGATTGCTGACGATGACACTAAATGAATTTGAATCCTCTATGGGTGAGTCATTTAAGTCAGCTAGACTAAATAAAACATCTAGCTTAGTAAGGACCGAATTCAGCCGTGCCAGCGCTAAGGCCTCATCACTCCACTCCCAGCCTTGGACCTCAGCATCGGGCCGAGCATGCTTGGCGGCTAACGCGATACAGCCCGAACCGCTGCACCAATCGAGCAATCGCCTTCCTTGAGGCAGAACCTCCAAAGCGGCCTGGAGCACCTCTTCCGTCTCGGGCCGCGGGATCAGCGCGCGGGAATCGATTTTGAGGGTCAACCCTCCAAAGTCCACCTGGCCCCGAATGTGCGCCCAGGGCTCATGGTTTTTAAGTCGGTCTAGTACAGACTGAGCCGCTTTGGGGCTAGGTAAGGGCGATTGGGGGTCGACTAAGCTGTAGGCAAGGCGGTTACCATGCTTCCATTCCGTCCATCGCGCCCACAGCGCACGAACCTCCTCCGAGGGAATGCCCGCGTGCTGGAGATCCAAAAAGAATGCCTGCTGAAACGCACTGTAGGTCATGGGATAAAGGTAGGACTGTACCTTTGACTCATGACGGATGCTGAAGGAATTTTACGCTGTATCGAGCTCGCTAAACAAGCGGGCGGCTACGTTCATCCCAACCCCTGGGTCGGCTGTGTGATTGTCGCAGAAGGCCGGGTGCTTGCCGAAGGCTACCACAGCAAGGTGGGGAAAGCGCATGCAGAGGTGGAAGCATTGAAAGCGGTGAAGGACGAGGACCGCGCACTCCTTTCGCAGGCGACACTCTATGTGAATTTGGAGCCTTGCGCTCACTTTGGAAAGACGCCCCCTTGCGCCAATGCCATCGTGGAGGCCGGCCTGCGCACCGTGGTCGTAGGCACGTTTGATCCGAACCCCCTGGTGGCAGGCAAAGGCGTGGCTATTCTTCGCGAGGCAGGCGTCGAGGTACGCGTCGGCGTGGAGGAAGTAGCTTGCCGTTGGCTGAACCGCCGTTTTTTTCAAAGTATTGAAACCGGGCGACCCTATATCCTGCTTAAATGGGCGGAAAGTCCAGACGGCTTCATCGACGGCGTCCGCAGCATCGATCATCCGGGCCCCTACCGAATTTCCAACGACGCGAGCCGCGCACTCGTGCACACATGGCGGAGCTTAGAGGCCAGTATTCTTGTTGGCTGGGGAACCTATATGCTGGATGAACCTGAACTCACCGTGCGCGAGGTGCGCGGCGCTCAACCCCAGCGTATTCTATGGTCCTCTCGCGGCAGATGGGACGTAGCGGCTGGGTGGTGGCTATGGCAGGCGAAGAACAGTCCTACGCCATGGAAGGTATTTGAACGGTTGGCCAAAGAATCCGATCTGCGAAGCATTTTGGTAGAAGGGGGCGCTGCGACGCTACAAGCGTTATTAGATGCGGGGCTCTACGATGAAATCCGAATCATTAAAGGCGAAATCCCCATGGGAGATGGAGTTACCGCACCTGTTTTGCCGGCCAATGTGGCACGTATTCAGGCTGGCCAGCTGCCAGCGGATGAATGCCCTGAAGCTATTGAGGATAACCGGATCGAGCGTTACCTATCCCCTATCTTTAAAGTATGAAGCGGATTCTCCTTCTCCTACTCTGTACCCTTGCCCTGAAGAGCCTTGGTCAGTCCCTGCCGCAGCAGCAAGTATTTGGCCACTTTCCGGTGGCAGGAGTAGAATCTCATGATGCCTTGAGTTGGTTGAACCAACACGCGAGTCTGCCCGAACCAGCGCGCTGGAATGAGGCATTTAGTCGAGAAAGCCCGGGCGGATTGCACCACCATTTTCAGGCGACGCTCTTCGGAAAGCCACTCGAAGGGGCTGAAGCCGTCGTTTTTATCACGAAAGACCAACACGTGCGCGGGGCACAATGGGCTCAGCTTTCTGCGCTCCCCTCCCCGACCGTCCATAACTGCGATGCAGCCCTTTGGCAGGACAACATGTGGAAATGGGTGCGCTGGGAGGATCATTCCGGCTATGGTCCCCGTTATTGGGAACGCTGGGCCTTAGATGCCGAAGATGGAACTGTGCTACAGCAACGAGATATGTTATTACATTTTTCGGATAGCGTGGGGCGAGCACTCGTCTTTCGTCCCGATCCTTTAGTCAAAGCAGGTGTGGTCTATGGCGGCGCTTTCATCGATGACAATGACCAAAATGTCGGAGTACTAGATCCCTTGCGTGACACCGTTTCACTGGGATTGACCTACGCCAATGGATTATTTACCCTGAGTAATTCAGCGGTGGTTATCCAAGAATTTGACCCACCTGCCTCCTCCATTCCAATCCAATCAAGTCCGGATTTCTTCTTCTCTCGCTCCGCAGCTGGCTTTGAAATGGCCAACGCCATGTATCACATTGAGCGCATTCGAACCCGACTCGATAGTCTAGGCTATGGCGGCTTGATGACCTATGCGATTCCAGTGGATGTCAATGCCTTTAATGGACAGGACAATTCCGCTTTTGATCGTTCAAGCAACCCTCCGCGATTATTCTTTGGAGAAGGAGGCGTCGACGATGCGGAAGATTCCGATGTTTTGGCCCATGAATACGGACATGCCCTTTCGCATGCTGCCGCCCCATTTACGGTCAATGGAACGGAGCGTTCGTGCTTGGAAGAAGCCCTTTGCGACTACTTTGCCATGAGTCATTCATACCGTTGGGACCACTGGAGATACCAGTATATTTTCAACTGGGACGGGCACAATCCCTTTTGGAGCGGTCGCCAGGGATGGAGCACGAAGGACTATAGCCAACTCACTTTTTCAAGCATCTATAGTCACACCGATGTGTTTGCGGACCCCCTGGGAGTCACGCTTGCAGCGATTGGCCCGGAGGTGATGGACAAAATCGTCCTAGAGTCCATGTTCAACTTTACCTCGTTCATGACCATGCCACAAGCCGCGAATTGGATGTTGCTCGCGGATACGGTGCTCCATGGCGCCCAAAACGCCTCGCTCTTACATTTGAATTTTGCGGCACGTAATATCCTCAGCCCTCAAATAGGAACACATGAACCCGTGCATACTCCGCCATTGGATTTCTTTGTGATGCGCCCTGAAGATCTTTGGCCATTTACAAACATGGCCGGGTCATTATTTGATATCCAAGGCAGAAAAGTAGCCGATTGGGGTTTGCATTCGGACAGAAGGAACGATGTGCTCCCTTCTGGCCGCTACATCGGGCTATGGGAAAATGGGAAGTCCTTTAGCGTCTTAGTTCAGAATCCGTAGGAATTAGAAATATGGCTTCAAGGCTTGTTGCACCGCCAAGGGTGCCGAGCATGGGCGACCCGTTTCCGTGGAGGCAAATACCAGGATAGCACTACCCGTGGTCGTCACTTCACCCGCTTCATTTAAAATTCGAAAGTCAAAAGGCAAACGGGTTCCTGATGGGAAGGCCGTAATGGTGGTTTCGATGGTGATTTCTTCATCGTATTTCACCGGCTTTTTGTAGTCGATATGAAGCTGAGCCACAGGGAGCATGACCCCCTGATTTTCAAGGTCTCTATAGCGCACCCCTAAGGTCCTCAATGCCTCCACTCGGCCAATTTCAAAAAAGGTTGGATAGTTGCCATAGTAGCAGTATCCCATCTGATCTGTTTCAGCGTATCTCACACGCGTTTTACATGTTGTAACAAACATTAATTTTTTACTTATTTTTCTTATTTTCAACTATTTATGCATTTTTTTATTGGCCTCATGCCGCATGAAGTAAATGAGGTCATGAACAAAAAAAACTTTAAAATCAATAGCCAATCAATTTTTTTTCAACGGATTTAATTGACACTTTCGTGAACCCAAAGAACACTTCGCAGCCAGACTCATTTGAGTTTGTTTAAGTGTTCGGACGGGACCCTAAACTTAAACGATTAAAACGAACGATGGAGCGTACTGCTGAAGCCGTCTGGCGAAACTGTCTTAGCTATGTTCAGGACAACATTAGTCCTCAGGCATACAAGACCTGGTTTCTCCCCATTCGGCCAGTCAAACTCCAAGGCAAAGTAATCACTTTACAAGTGCCGAGTAAATTCGTTTATGAGTGGTTGGAGGCACATTATATCAAGCTACTCAAGTCTGCCATTACCAAAGAACTGGGACCTGATGCGCGTTTAGTGTATTCCATTGTGATGGACCAAGACACTGCGCATTTGGACGTCAACAAGGTAGACATTCCTAGCTCAAACCGTGGCCCTATTGAGAATCCTCAGGTATCCTTGCCCGCCCGAATAGGCGGCGATGAAGGAATCCGCAATCCATTCGTGATTCCCGGGCTGAAAAAGGTCAATATTGAGAGTCAACTGAACCCCAATTACACCTTCGAAAACTTTATTGAAGGCGACTGCAACCGGCTAGCGCGATCTGCAGGATATGCCGTGGCTCAAAAACCCGGAGGCACTTCGTTTAACCCATTGCTCATCTACGGAGGTGTTGGACTAGGTAAAACACATTTGGCTCATTCGATTGGCATTGAAATCAAAGACCGCTTTCCTGAGAAAACGGTTCTTTATGTCTCTGCTGAACGCTTTACGCAGCAATTTATTGATGCCATTCGGAACAACACGAAGAATGACTTTGTCCACTTCTACCAATTGATTGACGTCCTTATCATGGACGACGTTCAGTCGTTTAGTGGTAAAGAAAAGACCCAAGACGTCTTCTTTGAAATTTTCAACCACCTCCACCAACAAGGAAAGCAAGTCATCCTCACGTCGGATCGAGCACCAGTAGATCTTCAAGGGATGGAGCAGCGATTGCTCTCTCGCTTCAAATGGGGGCTTTCGGCGGATTTACAGCGCCCAGATCTCGAAACACGCATAGCAATTCTTCGCCAAAAGCTCTATGCAGATGGGATTGAAATGCCCAGTGATGTTGTAGAATACCTCGCCTATAGCATTACCAGCAATGTGCGCGAATTGGAAGGAGCCTTAATTTCTTTGCTCGCTCAATCATCGCTCAATCGCAAGAAGATTACGGTCGAATTGGCGAAGCAGATGATTGACAAGTTTGTGAAAAACACGACCCGCGAAGTCAGTGTTGACTTCATTCAAAAAGTCGTCTGTGATTATTTTGATATGCCGATGGAATTGCTCAAGAGCAAAACCCGCAAACGCGAAATCGTTCAGGCCCGTCAATTGACCATGTATTTTTCCAAGCAACTGACGAAAAACAGTCTCGCAGCCATTGGTGCACAATGTGGGAATAAGGACCATGCAACCGTCCTCCATGCCTGCCGCACGGTGAGCAACTTGGCAGAAACAGATAAACGCTTCCGCACTTACGTGGACGACATTAAAAAGAAGCTGAACCTGGTGGGATGAGCCCCCGTTCGATCCTCTTTGTTTGCTTAGGAAACATTTGCCGCTCCCCGGTGGCTGAAGGGGTTTTTCGTCACGCCCTCACACAACGACTCGGCCCTGAGCGAGCAGGTCTATGGACTTTGGACTCGGCTGGCACTTCAAACTATCATGCAGGTGAATCTCCTGATCCCAGGTCTCAAGCCTCCACGCTTCGCCATGGCATAGACATCTCAGCCCAACGATCCAGACCTTTTGAAGCTATGGACTTTGAGCGATTTGACTTTATCATGGTTATGGACAGCTCAAACCACGTGAATGTATCCAATCTCGCTGAAGCCTCGGATCACAAGGGAAAAATTCACCTGATGCTTGATGCTTCATTTCCCGGTGAGAATCGCCCGGTCCCCGATCCCTATTATGGAGGAGAGCATGGTTTTGAAAATGTATATCAACTGTTGGCAGAAGCCTCAGAAAAATGGTTAGACCAATGGACCTAGGCGTTCTACACTTGCTTCCTGTGCCTCTCGCTGAGGGCGCTGCTAGCGCTGTTTTTCCAGCGGATGTGATGGAAACAGCCGCTCATTTGCGGCATTGGATTGTTGAAACTCCCAAAACGGCGCGTGCACATCTGAAAGTGCTGGCTCCCCATGTGGCCGTTTCAGAGCACCACCTAAGCCCCTTAGACAAGCACAATCCGGAACGCAATACGGCGGACTTCCTAAAGCCATGCCTCGAGGGAATTGACATGGGTTTAATCTCAGACGCTGGGGTTCCCGGGGTAGCCGATCCAGGCAGTCGAATTATCGAAGCGGCCCATGCTTTGGGGATTCGTGTGCTCCCCTGGGTGGGTCCTTCATCCATTTTATTGGGATTGATGGCTTCGGGGTTTAATGGGCAGAATTTTCAATTTGTTGGGTATTTGCCGCATGACCAAAGTGAGCGCAAGAAGCAATGGTCTGCAATGGAACGTGCTGTTCGACAAGGCCAAACTCAAATTTTTATTGAAACGCCGTATCGAAACGAAAAAATGCTTGAAGAAGCACTTCAGAGCCTAGGTCCCGACTTGCACTTTTGTATCGCCTGCGACCTCAGTGGGCCGGCAGAATATATCCGTAGTCGGAGCATTCAGGAATGGAGGAAAGATCGTCAGCGCCCTACGCTTCACAAACGCCCAGCTATTTTTCTGATTGGTCGATCAAATAGAATTCTTTGAGCACTTCCAAGACGTCAAAAGGTCGCTCCATATGCGGGCTATGTCCAGAATTCCGAATGACTTTTAGGTTCGCCAAAGGATAATCTTGGAGCAGTTCTCTGCCATTATTGACAGGGAAAATGGCATCGTCTTCCCCCCAAATGAGGATCGTTGGTCCGGGGTATCCGCGCAACTCAGACTGCAGAACCTCTGCATCGCGGCGGACCGCGACTAAGAGCCCTTCTCGCTGTTGGGCATTTTCTGAATAAATGTTATCTATCGCACGTTGCTTCACAAAATCAGGAACATATAAAGGGTCTTTAATGGAAATTTGCTGCATTAGGTCAAACCCTTCGACATCCTTTGGAAGCAATACTTCTTCGATGGGTCGACCCAAGACGTTTTGCAAACTATCAAGCGTCTGGAAGTCAAAGTAGCGATTCAAGGGATCAATCAAAACAAGGCTTGTGACCTTTTCAGGGTGCATACCAGCCAAATGAGCGGCGACCATTCCTCCGTAGGAATGCCCTAGCAAACCATAGTGCCGGACGTCTAGGCTATCCATCGCCTGTCGTATCGCCTCACTTTGTTGAGCAATACCTATCAAACTGTCCCCTGAACTACTCGCTCCGAAGGCCAGCAAATCCACGATGTACATGCTTTTATCGTCCCCAAATCCCCACACCATAGGTTGCCATTGTACGCGGGGATATGGCCCAAAGCCATGGATAAACACCAGGGTATCCCGCCCATCTCCTGTGTGCAGAACCGCCAAAGTATCCGAAGTCGCCACGGGAATACGGTAAGATTGGCTTGCCATTGCGCGATAAAACCAACGCGACTCACTTTCAATCGCTTTATCTACCGTGCAAGCCGAAAACATAAGAAGAAGGAAGAACCCAGAAAGAACTGCTTTGCGCTGCATAGCCTCCGGGAGGCAAAAGCCGTGCCGTACCTTCGTCGAGTGAAAACCATTGTGGCATTATCCACCCCATCGGGAAGCGGCGCTTTAGGCATTCTCCGGATCTCCGGACCAGATGCGCTCAACCTCGTCCAAGGGTTTCTGCCGGGCCTCGTTTCATGGAAGCCACGGCATGCGCACTTTCAAGCTTTTGTGGTAGACGAAGAGGTACTTGATGAGGTGATCGCCTTGTGGTTTCCTGGCCCAAACTCCTACACGGGCGAGGAAGTGGTCGAACTCAGCTTTCACGGTTCGGCCTATATATTGGATTCCGCCTTGGATCGCCTGGTTCAAGCCGGCGCTCAACTTGCCAAGCCGGGTGAATTCACGCAGCGGGCCTTTTTCAATGGAAAATTGGATTTATCTCAAGCAGAAGCTGTGGGTGATTTGATTGCCTCCGAATCGGCTTCCGCCCACCGCTTGGCTTTTCGACAAATGCGAGGAAGCGTCTCCAAACACCTACAGCATCTCCGCCAGCAGTTGATTGATTTTGCCGCGTTAATCGAATTGGAGCTTGACTTTGTTGAGGAAGATGTGGAGTTTGCCCAGCGGCCAGCTTTACTTAAGCTCTTGAATGACCTAGAAGTTGAAATTGAGCGCATGTTGCAGACCTTTCGTCTGGGCCGGGCTATTCGGGAGGGAATTCCGCTCGTTTTGGCCGGAGCGCCAAACGCTGGAAAGTCCACTCTCTTGAATCGGTTCTTGCAAGAAGATCGGGCCATTGTTACGGAGATCCCAGGAACAACAAGGGATACCATCGAAGAGAAATTCAGATTAGGCGCGCATTTATTTCGCTTAATTGACACCGCAGGACTGCATGAAAGCACGGACCGAGTGGAGCAAATGGGCATGCAAAAAACCTGGGAAAAAGTAGCGGAGGCGCAAATCGTCTTGTATTTGGTTGATCCGATGCAGAGCGAAACAGGTCAAGCCAACGAACTCTTTGAAGCCTTGAGGAATCAGGCGCCCAATGCCGAGATAATTCCCGTTTTGAGCAAATCCGATCTTTGGACCAAAGAGGTTAAATCCCCATGGCCTCATGGCTTAACTATGGGTTTGAATGAAGATTTGAGTGCTTTAGAGGACCGATTGAATGAAGCCATAATCAATGCAGGTTGGAATGACTCCCAGGAGGTGCTCATCGCCAACATACGTCATGCAGAGGCCTTGCGGGAAGCGCTTCAAGCCCTGCAACGCGCGCATCATGGCTTGTCTTCTGGTCTTAGTGGAGAACTAGTAGCCTATGACTTACGTGAGGCCTTGCAGCATTTGGGCAGCATCACGGGTGAGATTGTCGCAGATGATTTGCTGTCTAGTGTGTTTAGCAGGTTTTGCATTGGGAAGTAATACCTTACCCCTATGAAACGCGCCTACGTTACCCTCATCCTCCTGACCATCGCACTCCCCGCGGCGGCCCAACGCTTCTATGCGGACAACGGTCAGTACGAGGGTCGCTTTGACGGCGAGCGTTGGTATAGTTCGACCGGGGAATTTGTGCTGCGGATTTCGGGCGATCGCATGTATTTGAGCAACGGCACCTTGGAGGCCCGCATGCAGGGTGACCGCCTCTACAAAGCCAATGGCGAGTACATTGGGCGCATGCAAAACGACCGGTTTTATAGAGCCAATGGCGAGTACATCGGACGTTTGGACGGAGACCGGTTCTATGGTGCGGATGGCCGCTACTGGGGCCGAATGAGCGAAGAGAACAAAGTCCTCGCCTTCTGGTACTTCTTTACGCTTCGCCCCTGTTAGGCCAGCCCACGAGCGCGGATGGACTCCGCTATTTTTTGCGCACATTTTTGACCATCCATGGCTGCGGACACAATACCGCCCGCATACCCTGCGCCTTCCCCACATGGATAGAAGCCTTGGACTTCCAAGTGCTCTAGGGTCTCTGCGTCGCGGGGAATGCGCACGGGGGAGGACGTTCGGGATTCTGGCGCATGCAAAATGGCATCCGCGCTGAGATAACCAGGCATGGATTGGTTAAAGGATTTAAAGCCCTCGCGCAAGCAACGAACGATAAAGTCTGGAAAAACGTCTGCGAGATCAACGGGGGTCCCACCGGGTAGATAGGACGTCTTAGGGAGGTCATTCGACACCTTACCGAGCACAAAGTCGGTCATACGCTGCATGGGCACCTTTTGGGTTTTTCCAGCAAGCTCCCAAGCTTTGCGCTCAATGGCGGCTTGAAATTCCATACCCGCCAAGGGGCCGTGTTCGGCATAGGAGACAAAATCCTCCAATCGCAACTCGACCACAATGCCCGAGTTAGCCGTGGCTTGGTCCCGCTTCGATGGCGACCAGCCATTGGTCACCACCTCTTCCTGTCCCGTCGCGCAGGGTGCAACGACCCCACCGGGGCACATGCAAAAGGAATAGACGCCTCGACCGTCCACTTGCTTGACCAGGCTGTAGGGTGCAGGGGGCAAGAAATCCCCACGGGTTTCACAACGGTATTGGATTCGGTCAATCGTCGATTGCGGATGCTCGGCCCGAACCCCAAGTGCGAAGGGTTTGGCTTCAATGAGAATGCCTTGCTGGTGCAGCAAGCGAAAAACGTCCCGGGCGGAATGCCCCGTCGCCAACAACACCGCCTCGGCGCGGAGCTCTTCCCCTGCCTGGCAGCGAATACCCACGGCTCGCCCCTCTTCCACGAGCACCTCGGTCATACGCGTCCCGAAGCGCACCTCTCCCCCATGTTGGCGGATGGTCTCGCGCATCTGCTCGATGATTTTGGGAAGCTTGTTGGTACCAATATGCGGATGAGCGTCCACCAAAATATCCGGGCTCGCCCCAAAGGCTACGAGCAAATCCATCACGCGCTGAACGTCCCCACGCTTCTTAGAACGGGTGTAGAGTTTTCCGTCCGAATAGGTTCCCGCCCCGCCTTCTCCAAAGCAGTAGTTGCTATCCGAGTCGACTTTATGGTGGATGGTGATGGCCTTGAGGTCTCGGCGGCGGCCTTGGACATCCTTGCCGCGCTCGATGACGATAGGCTTGATCCCCAGCTCAATAAGCTCTAAGGCCGCGAACAATCCGGCAGGACCGGCTCCTACGACGATCACTTCCGGAGCGCCTTGGACGTTGGGGTAGTCCGGCCGCTGGGGAACCAGGCTTGGAATAGCCTCTCCTTGACCGTAGACCACGAGGGATACGTTGTAGAGCACCTGACGCTGTCGTGCATCAATAGAGCGCTTGCGCACATGTATTTCGGAAATGGAACGTGGGGAGCGTCCCAATCGTTGAGAAACTAGTCGAAGCAATCCCACTTCATCATGGGCTTCCTCAGGCCGAACACGCAAAACAAGCTCTTGGGGCATTTTACAAAGGTAGGTGGCGTCTAGGTCGTAAATTTACCCGTGCGACCTACGTTTCTACTTCTTTTTGTTCTGGTACTCAGTGGCGCGTTCAATAGTACTTTGACCGCTCAAATGACCGTGCATGTCCTCGGCACCGCCCAAGATGCGGGTCGACCACAAGTGGGTTGTTTGAATTCCTGCTGTGTCGATGCCCTTGGTCAGCCCCGTCCCCATGAAGCCGTGGTCTCCCTGGGAATTACCCAAGCGAATGGACCTGCTTCCTTGCTGGAAGCCACACCTGACCTCACCGCACAATGGAATGCCTTAATCGGGCTAAACAACGGTCAAGCGCCCAAGCGCATCTTTATCACCCATGCCCACATGGGCCATTATACCGGTTTGATGTTTTTAGGGCGCGAAGCCATGAATAGTCATTTAGTCGAGGTCTTTGGAACGCCCCGATTTATAGAATTTTTACAGCGGGACCAACCCTGGAAGCAATTGTGTGACCTTCAGAATATATGGCCACAGGAGTGGGTTACTGGCGATCGGATCAAGCTAGAAAGCGGCCACATGGAAGCGCTTCACGTGCCACACAGAGATGAGGTTTCCGACACCTATGGATTTATCGTTCAAGGCCCTAAAAAACGGCTACTTTTCATACCCGATATTGACAAATGGGAGCGTTGGGATACAGATTTGGACAGCCTGATCCAAATGGTGGATTACGCCCTGCTGGATGCCACCTTTTTTTCCGAGGAGGAACTTCCGGGCCGAAACATGGCCGAAATCCCGCACCCTTTCGTGCTTGAAACGCTCGCACTCAGCACGGACTGGTCGGTCGAGCAGAAGGACAAGATTTATTTCATCCATTTTAATCACAGCAATCCCTTGCTGGATCCTGAAAGTTCTGCGACGCATACCGTACAGAATGCAGGATATCACATCGCTAGAACAGGGATGCAATTTGACCTCTAAACCATCTTCATGGATATTCAAGACATCCAGAGCATTGAGCTGGAATACCTCCAACTCATCGATTATCAAGCGTTAAAAACTGCCATGATCTCGGCCTATCCGAGTATGCCAGAGGCCTATTGGAAAGAGAGCCATATCGCCACACTGATTGAACGTTTCCCCGAGGGCCAAGTGGTGCTAAAAATCAATGGACAACTCGCGGGATGCGCTCTGAGCATTCGAGTGATGGAGAGTGTTACCAACAAAGCGCACACCTACGAACAAATCACGGGAGCCTTCACCTTTTCGACGCATACGGAAACGGGCGATATGCTATACGGAATTGATGTATTCATCAAACCTGAGTTTCGCGGCTTGCGCCTCGGGCGCAGGCTCTATGACTACCGCAAAGAGTTGTGTGAGAAATTAAATCTCAAAGGCATTGTATTTGGGGGTCGCATTCCGCGCTACCACAGTCATTCAGCGCGTATGACGCCCAAGGAATACATTGAAGCCGTCAAGCGAAAGGAACTCCATGATCCGGTGTTGAGCTTCCAAATTTCGAATGATTTTCAGCCTGTCCGCGCCTTGAAAAACTACCTCCATCAGGATGAAGATTCTTTGGGCATGGCGGTGCTCTTGCGGTGGAGCAACATCTATTATGAAGAACCGAATGAATCCGCGACCACCACGAAACGCATCGTTCGCCTAGGGCTCGTTCAATGGCAAATGCGCTCATACCTGGACCTGGACGATCTCTTGCGTCAGGTAGAATTTTTTGTCGATGCCGTATCCGGGTATCGATCAGATTTTGCCCTTTTTCCAGAGTTTTTCAATGCCCCCTTGATGGCCAAAGACAACCACAAATCTGAAGCGGAGGCCATCCGCTCTTTGGCGGCACACACGGAGGCTATTTTGGCAAAATTTCAAGAGTTGGCCATCTCCTATAACATCAACATTATCTCGGGTAGCATGCCGGAATTACGCGATGGCACGCTGTATAATGTAGGCTATTTATGCCGGCGTGACGGAAGCTTTGAACGCTATGAAAAACTCCATGTCACCCCGGACGAAGCGAAAGTTTGGGGCATGCAAGGAGGAAATAAATTGGAGGTGTTTGATACAGATTGCGGCAAAATTGGCGTGTTGATATGCTACGATTCAGAATTCCCTGAACTCAGTCGTTTACTGGCAGACCAAGGCATGGATCTTCTATTCGTTCCCTTCTTAACCGATACCCAAAACGGGTATTCCCGCGTACGTCATTGCGCCCAAGCCCGAGCGATTGAAAATGAATGCTATGTGGCGATCGCCGGGAGTGTTGGCAACCTTCCCAACGTAGAAAACATGGACATTCAATATGCTCAATCCATGGTCTTTACGCCCTGCGACTTCGCCTTTCCTTCTAACGGAATTAAAGCAGAAGCTACGCCCAATACCGAGATGATTCTTATCGCTGATGTGGACTTGGATCTCTTAAGGGAGCTCCACACCCGAGGAAGCGTCCGAAATCTCAAAGACCGCCGGTTAGACCTCTTCTCCCTCGAGCGCAAGTAGGCTCCTCTATTCGCTAGCGCGGCCCGAAATGATCGCCTGGACTACCGCTGGATCCAATAGCGTCGTGGTATCTCCGAGTTGCTGAAGCTCCCCTTCCGCTATTTTTCGGAGGATACGGCGCATGATCTTGCCCGAACGCGTCTTCGGCAAGCCAGGGACAAACTGAATCTTGTCGGGTTTGGCAATGGCCCCAATGTGCTTCACCACTTCTGCGAGAATTTCGACTCTTAGGTCTTCTTTTTCAGGGCTATGCAGGATGACATAGGCATAGATGCCCTGGCCTTTGATGTCATGCGGATAGCCTACAATGGCGGATTCCACGACCTGTGGATGCATGTTAATGGCATTCTCCACCTCGGCCGTGCCAATCCGGTGGCCGCTCACATTCAAGACATCGTCCACGCGGCCGGTGATGCGATACAAGCCTTCTTCATCCCGAATGCAGCCATCCCCTGTAAAATACAAGCCGGGATACGTGGAAAAATAGGCTTGGCGGCATCGGTCGTGATCGCCGTAGGTCGTTCGGATCATGCCCGGCCAGGGGTAGCGCATGCACAAATTGCCCGAAACCCCATTGCCATGGATTTCCGCGCCATGTTCGTCGACAAGGAGCGGCTGAATCCCGGGCAGAGGGCGTGTGGCGTAAGTCGGTTTGGCCTCCGTGACCCCCGCCAAATTGGAAATCATGATGCCGCCTGTTTCTGTCTGCCACCACGTATCCACAATCGGGATACGGCCTTTGCCCACATGTTGGTCGTACCAGTGCCAGGCTTCTGCGTTGATGGGCTCCCCTACCGTGCCCAGTACTTTTAGGCTGGACATGGGGTAGGCGTCAGGAAATTCGGGGCCGGCTGCCATCAAACTACGAATGGCCGTGGGCGCCGTGTAAAGAATGTCCACGTGGTGCTTTTCGGTGATTTGCCAGAATCGCCCACAATCAGGGTACGTGGGTATGCCTTCAAACAACAAAGTGGTCGCCCCAGCGCATAAGGGGCCATAGACGATGTAGCTGTGACCCGTAATCCAACCAATGTCGGCGGTACAGAAATGAATTTGGCCAGGCTGGTACTGGAAGACGTTGACAAAGGTGTAGGTTGCCCACACCATGTAGCCACCACAGGTATGTACCACCCCCTTGGGTTTGCCCGTGCTGCCACTGGTGTACAGAATGAACAAGAGGTCCTCTGCCTCCATTTCCACCGCAGGAAAGGGCTTGAGGTCGACAGGCAGGGCCTCATGGTACCACACATCCCGGCCTTCCATCATGTCCACCTGCTCGCGCGTGCGCTGGTGAACCACAACGGTATGCACCTCTGGACAGGATGAAAGGGCCTGGTCGACGACGCTCTTGAGGGGTATCGTTTTAGCGCCCCGGAAAGCCCCGTCGCACGTGATGATCGCAGAAGCTTGCGCATCGAGCACGCGATCGGCGATGCTCTCCGCAGAAAAGCCCCCAAAGATGACCGAATGCACCGCCCCAATGCGCGCGCAAGCCAGGACCGCCACCGCCAGTTCAGGAATCATCCCCATGTAGATGCAAACGCGATCCCCTTTTTGGATGCCACGCGCTACAAGCACATGGCAGTAGGCCTCCACGCGCTCCAGAAGATCTTTATAGGTCCAGGAAACCGTCGCCTCACCCGGATCATTGGGCTCCCAGAGAAGCGCTACGCGGTCTGGATGCGCTTCCACATGGCGGTCGAGGGCGTTTTCCGTCATATTCAACGTGCCGCCGTCAAACCAGCGCACGGATGGACTGCGAAATTCCCAGTTCAGAACCGTTTTCCAAGGCTTTTTCCACCGGAAGGTGGCGGCGATTTCGGCCCAAAAAGCCTCAGGGTTTTCGGTGGCATGCGCATAGGCTGCTTCGTAGTCCGCAGCGGTTTGAACTTGGTAGGTGTAAGACATGCTTCAATTTGGCACATATTTGCCAAAATTCCACTACCAATTTTCCACCCTATGCGCCCCATTTTTGTCACGGTTGGTCTGCTCGCTCTAAGCAACGTCTTTATGACCATTGCCTGGTACTTCCACCTCAAACAAGAAGGCTGGCCCCTGTGGAAGGCCATTCTCATCAGCTTTGGCTTATTGATTGCTGCTGTGGTCGTGATGTTCCAAGACTAATGCCTTGAGGTCGTCCACAAAGGCATTCACAGATACGGTCGCCCCAGTTATCCCATCGACGGCTTGGAT
>JAHEGI010000020.1:166359-204804 GCA_024639785.1 Cryomorphaceae bacterium | reverse complement strand
CATTTAAGCCTGAAACGTATCGCTATTAATTAGCGGATTGGATACAAACAAAAAGGGCGCCCATCGGGCGCCCTTTTTTATTTAGTTGAGATAAGCATCAAAGGGCAAAGGCCTTTTGAATAGCATCTACAGCATCCAATTTCTCCCAGGTAAAGAGCTCCACTTTCATGGTTTTGATTTCCATTCCGGCACTCGATGGGCGCTTAAATTGCTTTTCTACGATTTCGGGGTTGCGTCCCATGTGTCCGTAGGCTGCGGTTTCGGCATAGATAGGCTGGCGCAAACCAAATTTGGTTTCGATGCCATAGGGGCGCATGTCAAATAAGGACTGCACCGTTTGGGCGATTACACCGTCAGTCAGTTTCTTGCCGTCAGCGCCACGAACTTTGGCCGTGTTGTAGGTATTGATATAGAAGCCCACGGGTTCCGCCACGCCAATGGCGTAGGCCAATTGAACCAGTACCTGCTTGGCTACTCCCGCCGCAACTAAATTTTTAGCCACATAACGCGCTGCATACGCGGCAGAGCGGTCAACCTTAGAAGGATCCTTTCCAGAAAATGCACCCCCACCGTGCGCGCCCTTGCCGCCGTAGGTATCCACAATGATTTTACGACCCGTCAAGCCGGTATCGCCGTGGGGACCGCCAATGACAAATTTGCCCGTAGGGTTGATCAGGTAGCGAACGTTGGCGTTGAACAGGCGCTGAATGCGGCGGGGCAACTGCTTCTTGATTCGAGGGATGAGGTAGCGAAGAATGTCCGCTGTGATCTTCTCTTGCATTGCCTTTTCGTCCGCAAAGTCGTCATGCTGCGTAGAGATGACCACGGTATCAATAGCTTCGGGTACGTCCCGGTCACTGTAGCGGATGGTCACTTGGCTCTTGGAGTCCGGGCGCAAGTACTTCATGAATTTGCCTTCCTTGCGGATCGCAGCAAGCTCGCGAAGCAATAAGTGGCTCAGTTCAAGAGCCAAAGGCATGTAGTTATCCGTTTCATCCGTGGCATAGCCAAACATAATGCCCTGGTCGCCTGCGCCTTGCTCCTCTTTGGATGCACGGTCTACCCCTTGGTTGATGTCTGCCGACTGTTCGTGAATGGCGCTCAAAACCCCACAGGAGTTGGCCTCAAACATGTATTCAGACTTCGTGTATCCAATCTTGCGGATCACTTCGCGGGCAATTTCTTGGGCATCGATATAGGTCCTAGACTTCACTTCGCCGGCCAAAACCACCTGCCCCGTTGTAACCAAGGTTTCGCAAGCCACTTTGGATTCAGGATCAAAAGCAATAAAGTGATCGACCAAGGCATCGGAAATTTGGTCAGCCACTTTGTCAGGGTGCCCCTCAGACACCGATTCGGAAGTAAATAAATAACTCATAGCATCAAATTTTTGAGGCGTAAAAGGATTCAAAAATGCCAAGAGGAAACTCCGTCTTTAGCATTTTTTACCGTGGTTGCAATCGGACAAATCCTTCCACGCAGTGGCAAATGTACTATAGGGGGGCCAATGCTTGACGCAAATCTTCGATTAAATCTTGAGGATCCTCAATCCCAACACTCAAGCGAATCATGGAATCTGTGAGCTGTAGGGACTCTTTTTCCTCATCCGGCATATCTGCATGGGTCATATGATAGGGGTGCTGAGCTAAGCTCTCATTACTGCCCAAACTGACAGCTAATTTGATGAGTTGAAAGCTGTTTAAAACGCGGAAGGCAGATGCCTCTCCTCCGCGCACATCAAAAGAAATCATGGCACCTGCGGAAGGGCTTTGCCGTGCATGGATAGCTTGCTGCTTAGCCCCTTGATTTGAATGCCCCGGGAAATACACCCGTTCGACCGCAGGATGGGATTCTAGAAAAGACAGGACTTGCAATGCATTGCTAGCCTGTCGTTCCATGCGGATAGAAAGGGTTTCCAAACTTCGGGTGAGCAACCAACAGGTATTCGGTGAAGCCATGTTTCCCAGGAATGTGCGAAGCGTCTTGATCGCCAATAAACACTCGGCAGTTCCAGTGACCGCTCCCGCTATCAAGTCCGAGTGCCCTGATAAAAATTTAGTCGCTGAGTAGCATGACATGTCAGCCCCCCATTCCAAAGGTTTTTGCCAAATTGGCCCTAAATAGGTGTTGTCTACGGCTAGTCTTATCTCCGTACCATGGCTGTTCTTCAAGGCGGCTTTTAATTCCCCTAAGGCTTTAAGGTCGACCACCGCATTGGTCGGATTAGCGGGAGTCTCCGCGTAAATGAGCTTAATCTGACCTCCTCGTTCACTCGAACAGAGTTCTGCACGCAATTCACTTAAATCAGTTTCTGCGTCAAAGTGCTCGACATGAACCCCGATACTCGGAAGATAATGATGCACAAAATGGTGTGTACCGCCATACACTGGATTAGAAATCAGCAGCCGATCTCCAGGTTTGAGAAAAGTTAAAAACACCGTGGAGATCGCGGACATTCCACTCTCAAAGACGGCTGCATCGGCGGCGTCCTCCCAAAGCGCAAGTCGCTCCTCCAGAATTTGAAGGTTTGGATTATTTAAACGGCTATAGATTAATCCGGGTTTTTCTCCTGCGTGAGGGTCTGTTTTACCGTAGGCTAATGCGAAAAATCGCTTTCCTGCTTCGGCGTTTGGAAAAACAAAAGTGGAGGTTTGATAGATTGGGCATTTCACCGCATTTTCGCTCCATTCCGGCACGTAACCGTGGGTCATCATGAGCGATTCTGGCTTCATTTTTTTCACAGAGTAGGAATTCAAGGGTTGTGTTTTGGAAAGCTACATTGAAAATACCCAAATCGGGCAAGAAGCCTTTTCAAAAACCGTCGATTTCTCCTACTTTTGTCTCGCTTATCCAGAAAGACCGAGGGAAGGGCCCTTTGACGTCTTGGCAACCCGTGAGCCGGGTGCTAACTCCCCCTGAGTCTTTGGACTCGGATAGATGAGCACCAGGCCTTTACGTGCCTCGTGTCCTTCTGAATAAGCTTCAAAATCAAGGACATGCACTCCATTCAAGACGCCGCTACCAAACGCATCCTCATCCTCGATGGGGCCATGGGATCGTTGATTCAAAACTATCGGTTGGACGAAGCTGGTTATCGCGGCCAACGATTCCAAGATTGGGGACAAGCGGTCAAAGGCAATAATGACTTGCTTAACCTGACCCGTCCGGACATCATCGAGGACATCCATCGACAGTATCTGCAGGCGGGGGCGGATGTGATTGAAACCAATACGTTCAATGCCCAGGTCATCTCCATGGCGGACTATGGCATGGAATCCTTGGTGCGTGAAATCAATATAGAAGGGGCTCGAATTGCCAAAAAAGCAGCGGAGGCTTTTTCCAGCCCCGAAAAACCTCGATTCGTAGCCGGGGCCATTGGACCAACCAACCGGACCCTTTCCTTGAGCCCAGACGTCAACCGCCCCGCTTTTCGCAATATCACGTTTGACGAGCTCGCCGAGGCCTACCAAAGCCAGGCCGAAGCTTTGATGGAAGGTGGCGTGGATGTGCTATTGATTGAAACGGTATTTGATACGTTGAATGCCAAGGCGGCCCTGTACGCCGTGCAGGAAGCCTTTGCGCAACAAGGCCGGGAGATCCCTGTGATGGTGAGTGGTACCATCACCGATGCGAGTGGTCGCACCTTGAGCGGACAGACGACCGAAGCGTTTCTTATTTCCCTTAGCCACATGCCCTTGCTGAGTATTGGCTTGAATTGTGCCTTGGGGGCTAAAGACTTGCGCCCCTACCTCCAGACCCTATCGGCCGAAGCCCCCTTTCTTATTTCGGCCTATCCCAATGCCGGTTTGCCCAATGCCTTTGGCGGGTATGACGAAAGCCCAGAGGACATGGCGGCCGCAGTGAAAGAATATTTAGACCTCCAAATCGTCAACATTTTGGGTGGCTGTTGCGGCACCACCCCAGCGCATATAGCCGCGTTTGCAAAAGCCGCAGAAGGCATTGTTCCACGTCAAATTTCGCGCGCATGAAATTGAGTGGACTCGAAGCCCTAAAAATCACCCCGCAAAGCAATTTTGTGAATGTCGGGGAGCGCACCAATGTAACTGGTTCACGCAAGTTTCTTCGGCTCATCAAAGAAGAGCTATATGAAGAAGCTCTGGATATTGCTCGGGACCAAGTGGAAGGCGGTGCCCAGATTTTGGACGTGAATATGGATGAGGGGATGCTCGATGGAGTCTATGCCATGACCACCTTCCTCAATCTGATTGCCTCTGAGCCAGATATTTCCCGCATTCCACTCATGATTGATTCCTCCAAATGGGAGATTATCGTCGCGGGACTCAAATGTGTGCAAGGCAAGGCGGTGGTGAATTCCATCTCTCTCAAAGAAGGGGAGGCGGAGTTCATTTCCCACGCGAAGACCATTCGTCGATTTGGTGCCGCGGTCATCGTGATGGCGTTTGACGAAGAAGGCCAAGCGGATTCCTACGACCGCCGCGTTGAAATCTGCCAACGTGCCTACAAAATCCTCACCGAGGAGGTAGGCTTTCCGCCGGAGGACATCATTTTTGACCCGAACATTTTCCCGGTGGCCACCGGCATGGAAGAACATCGCCGGAATGCGTTGGACTTTTTTGAGGCGACCGCATGGATCAAAACCAACCTTCCCGGGGCGAAAGTCAGCGGAGGCGTGTCCAACGTCAGTTTTTCGTTCCGAGGCAATGACGTCGTCCGTGAAGCTATGCATGCCTGTTTTCTGTACCATGGCATCGCCAATGGGATGGACATGGGCATCGTCAACCCAGGCCAACTCATCGTCTACGATAAAATTGATCCCATTCTTCGAGAACATGTGGAAGATGTGCTCTTGGATCGCCGAGATGACGCGACAGAGCGTTTGCTCACCTTGGCAGAAACTGTGCGCGGAGCCGCCTCCGTCCGAGAAAAGGACGAGTCATGGCGGGAACTCCCCATTTCTGAGCGCATTGAGTATAGCTTGGTGAATGGCTTGGACGCCTACATTGAATTGGACGCAGAGGAAGCGCGCATCGCACTGGACGCCCCGCTGAATGTGATCGAAGGCCCATTGATGGCCGGGATGAATGTGGTGGGAGATCTTTTTGGTGCGGGCAAGATGTTCCTACCTCAAGTAGTCAAGTCTGCGCGCGTCATGAAGAAGGCCGTAGCCTATTTGGAACCCTTCTTTGAATCCAGTGATTCGGCTCCTCGTAAAAAGGGAAAGATTCTCATGGCAACCGTCAAAGGGGATGTGCATGACATTGGGAAAAACATCGTGAGTGTTGTGTTGCAATGCAACAACTACGAGGTCATTGACCTCGGTGTGATGGTGCCCCCGCAGAAAATCTTAGACGCAGCGATCGAGCATGAAGTAGATGCCATCGGCCTGAGTGGTTTGATTACGCCTTCCCTGGATGAGATGGTCTTTTTGGCTTCCGAAATGAAACGCCAAGGAATCCAAAAACCGCTGCTCATTGGTGGAGCGACTACTTCGCGAGCCCACACAGCGGTAAAAATCCAGCCGACCATCGATAGTCCGGTAGTCCACGTAAATGACGCTTCGCGGTCAGTGCCCGTCGTACAGCGGCTTTTGGGCGCTGATGGGGGCCGCTTTGCGGAAGAAATTCGCGCCGACTACGACCGACTTGCGGAGCAGTATGCCAACCGCAGCAGTCAACGCAATTTCATGCCGCTAGAAGCCGCACGTGCCAACCGCTATCGTCCTGATTTTAGTCAAAAAGCCGCGCTGCCTAAAGAAATGGGCGTCTTCAGTTTGCCGGATTATCCCATAGCAGATTTAGTCAATTACATCGATTGGACCCCGTTCTTCATGGCTTGGGATCTCCATGGGAAGTACCCACGAATCCTAGAAGATGAGGTGGTTGGTCCGCAGGCACAGAGCCTATTCTCAGATGCGAAAGCGATGCTTGATTCCATCGTGCGCGAAGGATGGCTCCAAGCCAAAGGCGTGTATGGATTCTTCCCAGCGCGTCAAAAAGGAGATGATATCGAAGTGGAAGACCTCCGTGGTGAGCGTCACCGGTTCTTGAGTTTGCGTCAACAAGGTCAAAAGAAGGAAGGCTTGCCCTACATGGCCTTGGCTGATTTTATCGATCCAAATGGCGACGACTGCCTAGGGCTCTTTGCCGTCACGACAGGGCATGGCTTGGAAGAGCGCGTAGCCGCCTATGAAGCTGCTCAAGATGACTATAGTGCTTTGATGCTCAAGGCCCTGGCCGACCGTTTAGCCGAGGCCTTCGCCGAGCGCCTTCATGAGCGGGTGCGCACCGAATTTTGGGGCTATGCCTCAGCCGAGGCACTCAGCAATGACGATTTGATCAAAGAAGCCTACCAAGGGATTCGTCCGGCCCCGGGCTATCCTGCATGCCCGGACCATTTGGAAAAAGACCTTCTTTTTCAGCTTCTAGATGTGGAGCAGGCCGCTGGGATTACCCTCACCGAACACAAAGCCATGTATCCCACGGCAGCCGTGAGCGGCTACTACTTCGCACACCCTGAATCTAAATACTTCGGCTTGGCCAAAGTAGACCAAGACCAAATTACCGATTACGCGCAACGCCGGGGAATTTCCAATGAGGAAGCTCGCCGCTGGTTGAGCCCATTGCTAGACCTATGATCCTATGAAAGTTGTTGACCACATTGCTGCCGCCCAAGGGAAGACCTTGTTCAGTTTTGAAATTCTGCCTCCGCTAAAAGGCACCCGCATCGATGAGCTTTTTGGTACGATCGAACGCCTTATGGCTTTTGGGCCCAAGTTTGTGGATGTCACAAGCCACCGGGAGGAGTTCATTTATAAGAAGCGGGAAAATGGGCTACTCGAAAAGGTGCACACGCGCAAGCGCCCCGGAACCGTAGGCATTTGTGCGGCGATCCAAAACCAATTTAAGGTAGACACCGTCCCCCACGTAATTTGCGGCGGTTTCAGTCGGGAAGAGACCGAATATGCCCTTATCGATTTACACTATCTGGGCATTGACAACGTGCTCGTATTGCGCGGAGATGCCCTGCGGGCGGAAGGAGCCTTCAAGCCCGAACCCCACGGCCATCCCTTTGCCATAGACTTGCTCAAGCAAGTGGTTGACTTGAATCATGGACATTACCTCCATGACGAGGTGGAAAATTCTAACCCTTCCAATTTCTGTATTGGCGTTGCGGGCTACCCCGAAAAGCACTTTGAAGCGCCCAGCTTGAACACGGACATTAAGCACCTCAAAGCGAAAGTAGATGCCGGTGCCGAGTACATCGTGACGCAAATGTTCTTTGACAATCAATACTACCATGACTTTGTGGCAAAGTGCCGTAAGGCAGGCATTCAAGTGCCTATCATCCCCGGTTTAAAGCCGATCGCCACCGCGTCCCAGCTGGCCACGATTCCACGAAATTTTCACTTGAATCTCCCCGATGATTTGGTCGATGCCGTGGAGGCAGCCAAGAGCCCTGCCGCGGTTAAGGAAGTGGGGATTGAATGGTGTATTGCCCAGTCGAAGGAACTTATGGCCAAAGGCGCCCCCGTGCTTCACTATTACACGATGGGGAAGGCGGATGCCACGGAGAAAATTGCCGCTGCGCTTTTCTAAAGGTTCCTCGTCCCTGATTTTGGGCATTAAAAATGAACTGAGCTCGTTTTTTCGGGTTTCTTAGGTCATACCTTCGTAACCATGGCAAATATCTCTTTCCGAGCTCCGCGTTTCGCCCCCAAAGCGGGTCAACCATTTTATCAAGAGTTGACCAAGCGCGTCAATGCATATTTCGCACAAAATAATCTTAGTCCAAAAGGCAATGTCCGCCTGTACGTCAAGACTGGGGTGCTCATCGGTGGTTTCTTAGCGGCCTATTTGGGTTTAATTATAGCGGCTCCCGCATTCAAGATTGCCTGGATGCTTTGGCTCGCCTTGGGTTTGCTCACGGCAGCCATAGGCTTCAACATCATGCACGATGGGGCGCACGGTAGTTTCTCGAAGCACAATTGGCTCAACGAAATGGCTGGTCACACGGTGAACTTTTTGGGAGCCAGTATCCTCATGTGGAAAACCAAGCACAATACCGTACATCACACCTTCACCAACATTGAAGGAGTAGACGATGATATTGATGCCGGAAATTTGCTTCGCATGGCACCAAGCCAGGAGCACTTGCCCATTCACCGCTTTCAGCACCTGTACTTCTCTGCGCTCTACGCGTTGTTGTACATCTATTGGGTGGTGTTTACCGACTATAAGAAGTACTTCACTGGAATGGTAGGCAATGTGCCTATTCCCAAGTTAACGGCCTTTCAGCATGTGAGTTTCTGGGGATGGAAAGCCCTACACCTTGGATTATTTGTCGGTCTCCCCATGTGGAAACTCGGCTTTTTGCCTTGGCTTGGTGGCTTTCTATTGATGGGCATGGTCGCAGGACTTGTGCTCTCTCTGGTCTTCCAATTAGCTCACGTAGTGACGGAGGCGTCCTTTTCCCAATACACCCATGGAGAGCAAATGGAAACAGAAGACGAGTGGGCGATTCACCAGATCAAAACCACCGCCAATTTTGCCACGAAATCGACATTTTTAACGTGGTTCCTTGGGGGGCTAAACTTCCAAGTGGAGCACCATTTGTTTCCCCGAATTTCCCACATTCACTATCCCAATTTGGCCAAAATTGTGAAGGAAACCTGCGCGGAATTTGACGTCACGTACACGGAATTCAAAACCTTTGCGAGTGCCTTAAAATCCCATGTTCAGCATCTGCGCCACATGGGGCAGCTTGCCTAAGCTTTCACTGCGCGAAAGCGTGTGGAGGATAGGGAGTTAGCGTGTTTGGTGGCTTTGAGCTTCTTACGCCGTACGCCATGTTTGGGCTGCACGCAGCACCAAGCTCAAGATGTAAATTAAAAGACCATAGAGGGTGGTAGTGAGGCTGACCTTGAGGCCTCCTGCGAGCAAAGCAGAAGATATTTCCGTCGTCTCAAAAACACTAAAGGCATCATAGATCCCAATCAATTGCCCCAAAATCCCAATAGCCAGGGCTAAAAGTCCAAGCTCTTTCAGCGGTCCTCCTTTCCAAGCCGTCCACAGAACGCCTAGCAACAGGAAGGTTAGAATGCTCATGAAAAGTGGGCCGCCTTGGTAAAAAAGATCCATCATGGTGATAGGGGGTTAAAGGGTTTGGAAGTTTGGGTGTGTGGTCATTTGAATGTTTGAGCAGTGTTTGGAAGTTAGGGCAGATAATTAAAACGTTCTTAGCCGAATGCTTAGGTGGGGACCCTATTCACCAACCAGCTCCCTAGCTCCCGGGCTCTTTTCCCCTGAAGCCCTTTTTCCCTTAAACCTTAATTGGAGATATACAGCGCTACACCGTCATAGCCCACTTGATATGGGCGCAAACCCCAGGTGGAGCTCCCATCGAGGGCTTGACCATCAAAAAGTAAGAATTGTTGCCCATCACACGGGCACTCTGCGGTGAGATTGTCTACTAAAAAAAGGGTGCCACAGGCATGGCTTACGTGGTTGGGGCAGCACAAATCATAGACCCCAAAATCATTGGCATCGCCAAAGTTTGTTCGGCGATAAACAACCACGCCCCGATAGCCCCATTCGCTGTGGGCGACCGACCCCCCGACAAATTGCAAATCGTAGGCAGAGGGCGTGTTTAGATAGATCGTTTCGTTGACTGGAGCATAGGGAACAGGATGCCTGTTAGAGCTTCCCCGACAGCCGGCAAAAAGTCCAAAAACCAAAAAGAAACAGAGGAGTCGATACATTTTATACAAATCTATGCAGCTTTTAACGCAAAAGGGCAGCATTTATTGGTTATTTTCGCTACTTGGATCCTTTATGGATTCGCCTAAACACGACCTAAACGCACCACTTATGCGCATTCGATTTGGACTACTCATCGTCGCTCTGGCCTTGGCTTTCTCGGCCAATGCCCAACGCCCTGGACAGCTTCGAGGAACCGTTACGGACAAGAAATCTGGAGAGGAGCAATACCAAGCCGTCATCCACGTTTTATCGGGCGGGTATGAAATTGCCAAAGGAACCACAGACTTTGATGGCAACTACAACATCAACCCAGTCCAGCCAGGAACCTACACACTTTCCTGTGAGGCTTTCGGTTATAACAAATCCACGCTTACGGGTGTGACGATCGATGGAGGTCGCATAACCAACATTGATTTTAAACTTACCTCTGCGGATGTCATTCTTGGCGAAGTAGAGGTGACGGCTTCCTATGAAGCACCCTTAATCGAAAAGGGAAAAACATCCGTGACTTTTGGGAGTGATCAAATCCGGAACTTGGCCTCTCGTGGAGTAGGTGGTGTTTTGGCGTTGACCTCAGGGGTTGTTCAAGACGAAAGTTCAGGCGCAAGCTATTTCCGTGGTGGCCGTTCCGATGGTAACGTCATCTTTATCGATGGGGTAAAAGTTCGTGGAGACATCAATCTCCCGCGTGAAGCGATTCAAACGACGGAAATCATCACAGGTGGTGTCCCTGCGAACTACGGTGACGTTACAGGTGGAGTCATCTCAACCACGACCCGTGGTCCTTCTCCACGCTTCTTTGGAACTGCGGAATATGTCACTTCGGCTTTGTTTGATCCGTACAATTATCATTTGGGCGGTTTGACCATTGGTGGCCCATTGCTCCGAAACAAAAAGACGGAGGCTCCGATTGTAGGATACCTGTTCTCTGCGGAAGTTCAGCACAATGGCGATGGCCGACCCTATGCTATTCCCGTGTACAAGGTGAAGGACGACGTGTTATCCGAACTCGAATCACGCCCTCTAGTGCCTACCGCTGCTGGACTGGGAACCATTCGCGCGGCTGAGCTGCTTCGTTTGGAAGATCTAGAAACGGTAAATAGCCGTTTGAACGTAGCAACCAATGGAATTCGCGCTACGGGGAATATCAACATCAAAACGAGCAAAAAGACCAACTTGGTCTTGGGTGCCCGTTTTAACCAAGGCTACGGTCGCAATGCTAGTTTCTCCAATTCATTGATGAACTGGAAAAACAACGGAGCGTACAATAGCCGTGACTTCTCTACCTATGTGCGCTTCACTCAGCAATTTGGTGGCGCTGGAGAGGATGCAGAATCCGTCATCAAGAATGCCTACTACACAATTCAGGTGGACTATACCATGAATATGGACCGGAGTTGGGATCCCCGTCACCGCGATAACATCTTCCGGTATGGGCATGTGGGCAACTTTGAAACACAGCGTGCCTCCTTCTATGGTTTTGGTACAGATGAGAAGACGGGAATCACGGCCTTCCGCAAATTGCTCGATTTGGATACGGCGGTGGTGTTCACCCCGAGTGAGTATAACCCCGTCTTGGCGAATTACACCTCTACCTATTATGACTTGGTTTCTTCGGGTCAAATCAATAACCAAATTAACAACTTGACGAACATCCAACAGGGTGGCGGATTGCTCAATGGTCAAGGACCTTACAGTGTGTATAGTTTATTTGGTAATGTGGGCGCCATTCAAACCAATTACAGCTACAGCCAGGCGGAGCAGTTCCGTATAACCGCTTCGACCAACTTTGACATTGGCGGACACTCGTTGATTGCTGGTCTAGAATATGAACAACGCTTTGACCGCGCCTTCGGTGTATCCGGATCAAGCCTTTGGTTGCTCATGCGCAACTTGCAAAACGATCACATGAAGGAATTGGATACCGATAATCCCATTCTCGTTTACCGTGATGGCGTATTCCAAGACACGATCAACTATCATCGCGCCCTGGACTTAAATAAGCCGCGTACGTTTGATCGCAACTTGCGTCTCGCCCTCGGATTAGATCCAGATGGAGCAGACCAAGTGTTGCTGGATGTGGACAATATCAACCCGGATGACCTGACGAATTATGGTGGTCTGAGTTTATTCTCAGCACAAGAATTGCTCAACTTTGGTGCCGGTTCTTACGTGAGTTACTACGGGTATGACTACACCGGAAAACTGTTGAATTACAACCCATCTCTTGCCGATTTCTTTAAGGCAAAAGATGCCAACGGGAACCGGACCTATCCCATGGCGGCCTTCCAACCAATCTACATGGCGGGCTACATTCAGGACCAGTTCTTGTTCAATGACCTCTTCTTTAACGTGGGTGTCCGTGTGGATCGCTTCGATGCTAACCAGCCCGTGTTAAAAGACCCATTCACTTTGTATAGTAGCCGTACCGTTGGTGATGTCCGCGCTATGGGCGGATTGGAAGGTTCTCCTATTCCAGATGCCATTGGAGATGACTATGTGGTCTATGTCGACAATATCAAGAACCCCAAGCGCATTGTAGGGTATCGTTCAGGATTTGATTGGTTTAATGCGGATGGCTCACCCCAGTCGAATCCAACCATCATCGCTAACCTTTCAGGGGGTCAGGCTAAGCCATGGATCTTTGAAGAGAACTTCACCGACCAAGGAAATCCAGATCAACCCGTGTTGAGCGAAAAGAGCTTTAAGGATTACAGCCCTCAGGTAACGGTTTCTCCCCGTATCTCATTCCAGTTCCCCATTTCGGATGAGGCAGAATTCTTCGCGCACTACGACCTCTTAGTCCAACGCCCTAGCGCGGGTCTATCTCGCTTTAACCCGGTGAACTACGTGAACTTGGAGTACGGTTCGGCGACGTTGCCTAACCCAGAATTGCTTCCCCAAAAATTGACGGAATATGAAATTGGTTTCCGCCAAATGCTAGGTGAGCGTTCCGCGTTGAAGGTGAACGCCTTCTACCGCGAATACCGTGACCTAATTCAGACCGTGTCGGTCACCGAGGCTTATCCTGCTACCTATGTGATGTATGGCAACCGTGACTTCACGACGGCTAAGGGATTCAGTTTCCAGTATGACATGCGCCGCACAGGAAACGTCATGATGAATGCACAATACTCCCTCTCCTTCGCGGATGGTACGGGATCAGGTGCAAACTCAGGTCTGGCCCTTGCGCGTTCTGGTCAACCAAACTTGCGCTATATCCAACCTTTGGATTATGACCAACGTCACACCTTCTCTGGAAACATTGACTTCCGCTACGGTAAAGGCACGGACTACAATGGTCTGGTTATAAAGAATAAGCGCATCTTCGAAAATGCTGGTGTGAACATCTTGGGTACAGCGAGTTCAGGATTCCCTTACTCACGTCGTGTGCGTGCCTACGGGTTGACCGAAACAGCATCTCCGATTGTGGGTGTACTGAACGGATCTCGTAAACCTTGGCAGTACAAAATTGATTTGACCGCCAACAAGATTTGGTACTACGCCAAAGGCAAGAAGAATGTTGAGATCTATGTACAAGTACTCAATGTCTTGAACACGCAAAACGTACTAAACATTTACCCCTTTACTGGGTCGCCTACGGATGATGGCTACTTGACGTCTTCCCGCGGTCAACAGGCCATCTTGTTCACCACAAACGCACAGTCTTTCGCAGACTTGTACAATGTGAGCATGGTGAATCCTTTCAACTTCTCTATCCCCCGTCAAATTCGCCTTGGTGTTCGCCTCGGCCTGTAAAAGATTGAATTCCGTATTCCTATGAAGAAGATTCTATTTGGTTTAGCATGGGTGGCCGCTTCGGCCTCTTTGATGGCCCGTCCTGATATTAATGTTTCGGGGCCGAGTGGCATGTCAAACAAAACGGTCGAGGAGCTTTGTCAGCCCGCCCGCGCCCAGTCCGATTTGAACATTAATAACGTGCGTGCGACCATCCTAGGTGGTGGTGATATGTGGTGGGATTTGAACACAGCACGCTACGAAGTGCCTAAAGGAGGCGGCAAACACTCCATGTTTGCGGGTGCACTCTGGTTAGGCGGTTTGGACGAAGGTAACCAGCTCAAGTTGGCTGCGGTGACCTACCGTTCACGTGGGGTGGACTACTGGCCTGGCCCGCTTTCTACCGATGGGTTAGCATCAGTCAACAAAGAGATTTGTGATAAGTACGACAAGCACTGGATTATCAATCGTGAGCAGGTCGAAATGCACCGCGCATGGCTGCTATGTAAGAATGATCCCGCCTGTGATGTAGCGGATAAGTTCCCAGGCTATGAAGGCAATATTCCAGATATCATTTTGGAATGGCCAGCGCATGGTGCGGAGGGCGAACTGCCTTATACCCTAGCACCATTCATTGATTTGGATGGGGACCAACGCTACGACCCATTGGAGGACTATCCTGCGTATGACTTGGATCGTCAGTTCGATTGCCGCCGCAAAGAAACCGATGTGTTATATGGTGACCAGACAATCTGGTGGGTATACAACGACCGGGGAAACATCCACACAGAGACCTCTGCAGGTGCGTTGGGATTTGAGATTCGTGCACAAGCCTTTGCGTTTGCCACGAACGACGAGATCAACAATATGACATTCAACAACTACCGAATTGTCAACAAGTCTACTTTCCGTCTGACGAATACGTATTTCTCTACGTGGTTTGACCCAGATTTGGGGAACTACTTGGATGATATCATTGGTTGTGATATCCCACGTGGATTGGGTTATTGCTATAACTCTGATTTGAATGACGAAGGACCGCTTGGATACGGCCTCAACCCACCTGCCGTGGGCTTTGACTTCTTCCAAGGTCCCTTTGCCGATTATTTTGATGGTCTTGACAATGACCGGGATGGCTGTATTGATGGCGTTCGTGATGACAATGGCGATTGCCAGGCAGAAAACCCTGTGACCGGTGTGAACGAGCGGATCATCATGTCCGGTTTCATGTACTACAACAACACGGGATCAGCCTTCTCAGGCAACCCGAACACCGCGGCGGAGTACTATAATTTCATGCAATCGCGCTGGAAGAATGGTAACCCATTGGTGGTAGAGACCCCTTCTGGCCCAGGTAACCCAGCGAATGGTGATGGTTTCACCGCCGATGGTTCAGGTTTGCAGACCTTGTTTGCCTATCCAGGGGACACCTACGATACTACAGGAAATAGTGCTCCAACAGCTTCACAGGATTGGTACGAATCTCCAAACAACTCGGAGGACAAGCGCGGTCTGCACAACGCGGGACCTTTCTCTTTGGCTCCAGGAGCTTTGAACTTTATCACCACGGGGGTAGTTTGGGAACGCGACTATAACAAAGCAGACTTGTTTGCTTCGGTAGAGAAAATTTTGATTGCAGACGACAAAGCCCAAAGCTTGTTTGACAACTGCTTCCAAATCCTTAATGGCCCGGATGCACCGGACATGGAGATCCAGGAATTGGACCGCGAGTTGGTGATCATGTTAAGCTATCGTGATGGTCAAAACAATCAGAATTTGGACTACCAAGAAGCGGATCCATTGATTCCATTTACGGACAACACGTACAAGTTCGAAGGTTTCCAAATTTTCCAAATGGCGAATGCCAATGCGTCGGTCGGTGATCGGTATGACCCCAACCAAGCCCGTTTGATTGCACAATGTGATATCAAGAATGGCGTAGAGCGTTTGATTAACTGGGAATTGGATCCAGACTTGGAGCTGTTGATCCCTCAGGACATGACCTTGGAGTATAATGATGCGGGCATTCAGATGAGCTTCTTGGTAAAGGAAGATGCCTTTGCCACGGGTACGGATCGCCGCCTGGTGAACCATAGTTCATACTACTTCACCGTAGTAGCCTACGCATATAACGAGTATGAGCCATTTGATCAAGTGCTTCACCCCAACGGACAACGCAAGCCTTTCTTGGCTGGTCGGAACAATGTGAAGAAGTACGAAGGAATTCCTCATATCGTTTCTTCGGAGGCGGGCGGAACGATTCAAAATTCGGCCTACGGTTTCAGCCCCATTATTACGCGTATTGAAGGTATGGGTAACGGTGGAACGGCCTTGGAGCTTGATTCAGCTTCCCATGACGCGATTGTCAACAACTTCTACTTGAGCCACCCGACGTACAAGTCAGGCTACGGCCCGGTCAATGTGAAAGTGGTTGATCCACTGAATGTACCTGCAGGCAACTTTGTTCTTCGCTTTGATGGCATCGGCCCAAGTGCAAACTGGCAGGTTGAAGATGGAACCGGTAATGTCATTGCTTCTTCGATGACCGCTATTTCATTCATCAACGAGCAAATCATTCCGGAATTGGGCTTGAGCGTAGAAATTCGCGACCAAGAGAATCCTGGAAATGACCCAGATAACGCGCGGAATGCGGGTATTATCGAGTCAGAAGTGATCTATGCTGATCCAACCCAAACATGGTTGTCTGGCGTGAAGGACGATGATAGTTACGGACCACGGAACTGGATTTTGGCAGGTCAGAATGACTTGAGCACCAAGCCCGCATCGTATTACCGCGATTATCCAAACGATCCGAAGTCACTCTTCACCAATATCGTCGGTGGAACCTGGGGACCATTCCCGTATGTGAGCTACATCGGCCGTGGATATGATGCGGGGAACAACATCTATGGTATGGGCCCAGCAGACTCTTCGCAGTCCGCGTTCTCTGCTCGGATGAATCCACGTGACCTCCATTCTGTGGATATCGTATTCACAAGTGATCATACGAAGTGGACTCGTGTGCCTGTATTGGAAATGGGTGAGGACCAAGATTTGACAGAAGGCGCCGTGCGCAAGTGGCGCTTACGTGCAGGCGCGAGCTGGGACAAAAACAACAATGGTGAATTGGTGCGCAGTAGCACGAGCACTGGTTGGTCTTGGTTCCCTGGCTATGCCATTGACGTAGAAACAGGCACTCGTTTGAACATCGCCTTCGGTGAGAATTCATGGATGGTAGGCGATAATGGTAAAGACATGTTGTTCAACCCCACGTCACGACTTTCTACCTTCCCGGCAGATCCGGTCACGGGTGGCTTTAAGTTCGGTGGTCAGCACTACATCTATGTATTTGGACCATACTTCCAGCAAGGCTTGTCGAAAGTTCCATTGGATTATGCGGGCAGCGATGAGTTGAACAACCCATTGTACACGGAATTGAACAATATGGGTCAGATCCTGAACCGAAACAAAGTCACAAAGAGCTTGATGTGGACCAGCATTCCTTTGATGGATCCGCGTTTTGATGGCCGTGACTTGTACACCGACATGCCTTCGGATGCCCGCGTGCGGATTCGCATGGCTCGTCCATACGAGAAGTACGAAACGGATGGCACGAATAATAGCAATCCGATGTACCAGTTCAATACGAATAATGTCGCTACGGAAAAAGGCATCACGGATGTCGCTTCAAGCGCATTGGATATAATCCGCGTTGTGCCTAACCCATACTTCAGCTTGTCTGCGTACGAGCAATCTCAGTTGGATAATTTGGTCAAGGTGACCAACTTGCCCGAGAATTGTACGGTCAGCATTTACACGGTAGAAGGCGCATTGGTGCGCACCTTGAAAAAGTCAAATACAGATACCTGGATGTATTGGGATTTGAAGAATAACTACGGGGTACCTATCGCAAGTGGGGTATACCTCATTCACATCGATGCCCCAGGTATTGGTGAGAAGGTGATCAAGTTCTTCGGAACCCTCCGTCCATTTGACCCAACTGGTTTCTAAGTAAAGGATTATGATGAAAAAAGTAATTGCAAGTATCGCTCTGATTGCCGCAGGAACGGCCCTCTACGCGGGTAACCCAGTTCGTTCGGGTTCCGCTGGAGCCTCGGAGCTTCTCATTAACCCTTGGGCACGCACCGCAGGCTGGTCAGAGGGCAATACCGCGAATGTCATGGGCCTTGAGGCGATGTATGGCAACATCGCAGGTATGGCATTTACCACGGGCTTACAGGCGGGGTTTGCCAACAGCCAATGGCTTGTCGGCAGTGGGATTCAGTTGAATTCGGCTTCTTTTGCGACTCCTTCAGGAAACGATGGGGTATTGGGCATTCACGTGACCAATATGAATTATGGCCAAATTGAGGTGACCACGACCGAATTGCCGGATGGCGGAGCGGGCTACTTTAGTCCTACGTCAACGATCATCGGCATGGCCTATGCCAAGAAGTTCACCCAAAGTATCTACGGTGGAATTAACATCAAGCTGTATAACTCCACCATTAGCAATTTGACCGCTACGGGTGTGTGTTTTGATGCGGGGGTCCAATATGTGACAGGACAGGAACGTGACTTCCGTTTTGGGATTACTTTGCGCAACATTGGCCCTTCCTTTGGGTACAACGGCGACGGTATGGCCATTGTCCTGCCCGTGCCCACGGGCTCGCACACCACGACGTTTGATAGCCGTACGGAGCAGTTCGAATTGCCTACGCAGTTGGCCATTGGTGCTTCCAAGCGTTTTGACCTCGATGCAAAGAACCGCCTTCACTTGGCTGGAAACTTCATTTCCAATTCATTTAAGAAGGATCAGTTTACCGCGGGCATTGAATTTGACCACAATGATATCTTCCAAGTTCGCGCTTCCTATGCTGCCTTTGACAACCGTTACGATGGTTTGGCCTCAGAGGCATTTACAGGTCCAGCGATGGGCTTTAGCGTCAATGCGCCTACCGGTGGAACCTCGAAGTTGAATATCAGCTATGCTTACCGCCTAACCAATTCTGCGTTTGCTGGGGTGCACACCCTAGGCGCGACCTTGGTGTTGTAAGGCAATTTTTATTACCTTTCATGGAATGAGATCCCCAGCCAGGGATCTCATTCTCGTTTAAAACTTAGTCTTTTATGTCTGTTTCCTACCTCACCCCGGAGGGCTTTAAAAAGCTCAAAGAAGATCTCGAACAACTTCGTTCTGTAGAGCGTGCACGCATTTCTGCTCAAATCGCAGAGGCGCGAGATAAAGGGGACCTCAGCGAGAATGCGGAATATGATGCAGCCAAGGAAGCGCAAGGTTTGCTTGAGTTGAAAATTGCCAAGATGGAAGAGGTCATGGCGAATGCCCGGGTCGTGGACGAAAGCCAATTGGACATGAGCAAGGTGCTTATTCTCTCGAAGGTGAAATTGCGCAACCCGGTAAATAAGATGGAGTTCAATTACACGCTCGTGGCGGAGCAGGAGGCCGACCTAAAGGCAGGTAAAATCTCTGTCAACAGCCCCATAGGCAAAGGTCTCCTCGGCCGGAGTGCGGGAGAAATAGTGGACATTCAGGTGCCCAATGGGACAATGAAACTCGAGATATTAGAAATTTCGCGTTAAGTTCACCAAAGCATGTCCAGTATATTCTCAAAGATCATCCGTGGTGACATTCCCTGCTATAAGGTAGCGGAGTGCGAGCACGCGATTGCGTTTTTGGATATTCGCCCCCTTTCCAAGGGACATACGCTAGTGGTTCCGAAGATGGAGGTAGACCGTTTATTCGATTTACCCGAAGAGGATTTTCAAGCGCTGTGGGCATTTAGCCATAAAGTGGCCAAGGGCATCGAAGCTTCAGTCCCATGCAATCGCGTAGGGGTAGCAGTTTTGGGATTTGAAGTCCCACATGCACACATCCATCTTGTGCCTATGCGTACAGAAGGTGACCTCAATTTTGCGCAACCAAAGCTTCAACTTTCGGCGGAGGTGATGGAAGAAATTGCTGCGGGCATCGCGAATGAGGTGCCCGAATACAATCTTATTTGAGTCGGTCTGGATTCTGAGTTAAGAATTGCGACCACGACCCTTTTCCGGCTCCTTTGGGAGCCTTTTTTAGTTGATTGGCAGAGCTAGTGCTCTGAACCGGGGAACTAAGGGCATAGGCGTGGCACGTAGCTACCGCCAGGCCGTCGGTGGCGTCAAAAAGCTTCGGCATCTCTTCCAGTCCATAGATGTGTTGCAGCATGCCGCTCACTTGTTCTTTGCTTGCGGCGCCATTGCCAGTAATGGACTGCTTGACCTTTCGCGGGGAATATTCAAGAACAGGGATTCCTGCCGCGAGTCCCGCGGACATGATTACTCCCTGTGCCCGCCCTAGCTTGAGCATAGATTGGATATTCTTGCCAAAAAACGGAGCCTCCATGGCCATTTGGTCGGGCTGATAGGTTTTGAACAGCTCAGCAATCACACCATGAATGTCGCGCAAGCGCTCAAAGGGATCCTTTTTGGCGTCAAGTTTGACTGCATCCAAGGTGATGCAGGTCAATTTTTTTCCTTCAATCCGAATAATGCCGTAACCTAATACAACGGTTCCTGGGTCTACGCCAAGGACAATCATGCCTTAGGCTTGTCCCGCGTTAGTGCCCATGTATCCGCTTCGTGAGGTAGGGGCTTGGTAAAGACGCAGTCCAAATGCGGGAGCTGCAGCGATCAGGTGATCGAAGATGTCCGATACAATTCCTTCGTAGGGCACCCAGCTTATCTCTTTGGCAAAACAATAGACCTCCAAAGGAACGCCAGTACCTAAAGGCTGTAATTGGCGTACCATCAAGGAATGCTCATCGGAGATTTGCGCATGCTCTTTCAAATACTGACTAGCATACATCCGGAAGACGCCCAAGTTGGTCATGTGCCTTCCATTCAAAGGCTGAGATTTGTCGGCTCCAACACTGAGGTTGTGTTGAGCAATTTCAGTTTTGCGCTCGCCGATGTATTCCCTGACACGTTCGATCCCACTCAGCTTGTCTAGCAATTCATCACTACAGAATTGGATCGAGTCTAAATCGATGACGAGGTTGCGCTTGATCCGGCGAACATTGGCCATTTGCATTCCGCGCCAATTGACGAAGCTCTCGGTAACGAATGCTTTGGCGGGGACGCTGCTGATGGTGTTGTCAAAGTTTTTGATTTTCACCGTGGTCAAATCCACAGAGATGACGTCGCCATCCACCCCAAAGCGCTCAAAAGTGATCCAGTCGCCTTTCCGCAGGAGGTCGTACATCGCAATTTGAAAGTTGGCTAAGAGTCCATTGATGGCATCTTGGAAAATCAAGATGATGATCGCCGTGGCGCCCGCCATTCCTGCCATGAGGCTGCCCAAGGGGGTGCCGGAAGCTTGCGAAATAACGGCCAATATGGCGATGAACCACGTAAGGAATTGCACCACAGATAAGAGGGTGCGGATGGGCTTGTCCTTGAATTGCTCTTGATCCTCCAAGACATGGCTTGTTGCTCGGGCGCTGCGGTTTACCAAGATGGCCACCTGATAAATGAGCAAGAAGCTCAAAATATTTTGCAAGGGGGCGATCCAATTTTCGGCATGCTCAAACACCAAGGGAATAAAGGCTCGAATCAAAATGGTTGGAAGCAGGTGTACTAGCGCTTCAAATACCTTTTCCTTCAAAAAATGGTCATCCCACGTGACCTTCGTGCGAAGGACAAAGCGACGGATCAACCGCATCAGGATACTGCGCGCGACAAAGTCAGCCAAAAGACTGGCTAAAACGAGCACGATAAAATCGACAGAGATCGTCAAAGCTGCGACGACAGAATCGGAAAGGCCTTGGGCTTCCAATAATTTTCGGGTCCAGTGGCCCGGATTGATGCTTGAAGGATCCATGACGACAAAGGTAACGGATGCGTTCGGGATGCCGTCTATTCCGTAATGGTCCAGGTGATTTTTCGACGAGCGGAAGGATAGAAGTAGCCCAGTGCAAAATCTTCGGGATCTCCCTCGCGGTAGATATTCCCAATGATGGGGGCCGGAGGGGGGTCAAATAAGCCGCCAACTTGCAAGGTCTGTTCCCGAAGCAATTGGAGATAACTGAAAAGTCCCAAGGGGATACTGCCAATTTCTAACGTGTAGGTCACACCAATTTGGTCAGGACCCGCCACTTCAATGGCGGGAAGGTCAAGATCATTGTTGGAGCGGCCATCCAAAAAGCCATCGTCGAAGACTTGCAGGTTGAATGGGGCATTTTCCAGCGTGTCATTGCGCCAAATCCGCGCGCGGTAGTGATCGCCAAATCCGGCGGCTTCGGTCCAGTGCGCATAGACGTAATAGCCCTCTCGCACGAAGGGTGCCCGAGGTACAAAAGCGGAATACACCGAGTCGAAGGGATTGCAACGACCTAGGGCTTCACCGGAGGAGCGCCATGTGCCCGAGGGCAAATTGGCACTTTCGGGAATCTGGACTTGGATGGCATAGGTTTGAGCGAAGTCCCCGCGAAATTCCCCTTCGTAATGTCCCCCTTGGAGGTGGCTTAGGGTATCAACGGGGAGTCCATTTTCGAACAAAATGACGGTGGCATTTTCGACGGGTGGGTTCAGTCCGTCACTGAGGTAATTCACACTCCAACTCAAGTCTGCATAGACCGAAGTGCTATCTCCCACAGAGCCATTGACGATTAAACGGGTTTCGCCGTCAGGCAAGGTGAGGTCGATGGGGTCCTGACATGAAAGGACGATGCCCGATGCGGTCAGAAGGCCAAGAAAAATGGTAGTGAACGGACGCATCAGAAATTGAAATTGTAGGTGAAGTATGGGATAACCGAACCAAAGATGGACAAGCGGTAGGCCTGCACATTGGTGGGTTGGCTGAAGTCCGCACGGAAGAAAATACTATAGGGATTGCGACGGCCATAGACATTGTAGGCACCAAAGGCCAAAGAAGACTCCCAAGCTTTTTTGGCCTTCTTCGTCCCCATGGTATAGGTTGCTGAGAGATCTAATCGATGACTCGCCGGAGTGCGCGCGCCATTTCGGTTCGTGTAGACGGGGAAATACATTCCTTCAAACTCAGCTCGGGAATCTGGATAAGTGATGGGCCGGCCTGATTGAAAAGCAAAATTGCCACCAACTTCCCACGCTTTCGATATGGACCAATTGGCAACCAAGTTCAAATCATGCAACTTGTCATAATTGGCGGGGTACCATTGGCCATTGTTAATTCGGGTTTCTCGGGTGCCTCCATCGACAATGCGTTCGGTCCTGGAAAGGGTGTATCCTAGCCAGCCGGTCACCGCGCCTTGCTTCTTTTCGAGCAAGAATTCTGCCCCATAGGCCCGGCCATCGCCACGCAATAGCTGGGTTTCAATGTATTCTGTAAAGACTAAATCTGCCCCGTCTTTATAATCCAATAAGTCTTGGAATTCTTTGTAATACGCTTCGAGGCTCAGTCGGATGCCTTGTTCCCCAAAATTTTGGGCCCATCCGAGGGCGACTTGGTCCACTGTGGCTGGCTGAATAAACTGTCCGGCAGGGCGCCAGACATTGACCGGTGTGGCCGTGGTATTATTGCTAATCAAGTGCAGATATTGCCGTGAGCGGTTGTAGCTCGCTTTGAGCGCAGAACGTGGGCCGAGCTGATAGTTCAGCGCCAGTCGAGGCTCTAAACCGGCCAGCCCCGTGAATGAAGCAATGATCTCCCCTGGGGCATAGGTGGTGATTCCCGTGGCTTCAATTTCTTTCGGATTGAGCGGATTGCTGTAGGTTTGGATGTCGCGCCCACCCAGATTGAAGAAGGTGCTGTAACGCAGGCCATAGGTTGCCGTGAGTGCATCGGTGATACGCCAGTCATCGCTGACATACAAGGCGGGCTCCGTCGCATATTCTTGCTGCAGCTCAAGGCTAAATATCCCAGATATTTGACCCGGATGAAAGACATAGGCTGTGTTTTGGATCCCAAAATCTACCGTGTGTGCTGTATTCGCATACCAAGTCCAACCCAGATTGCTCACGTAGTTCTGAATCCGCGAGTCCCAGATAAAGGCGGGATCGGCATCCTTGGGGGTGCCCAATTGGTAGGTATAGTCCGAATACACCGCCGTGGCATTGAAAAAAAGACGTGGGTTAATTAGCCGGTTCCAGCGTAGCGTGCTTGTCCAGTTGCCCCAACCAAAATCAAATAAGTCCGAGGCTCCAAATTGATCGCGACCAAAGTAAGAGCTCAAAAAGACGCGGTCTTTGTCGGATACTTTTGCGTTGATTTTGACATTTAAGTCATAGAAGTAGATGGTGGTATTGTCTAATTCGGGCGAATCGAATAAGGGGAAGAATAAGTCAAAGTAGGAGCGGCGACCGGCCACCATGAAATTCACTTTGTCTTTGACGATGGGCCCCTCAAGAAGTAGTCGGCTGGAGAGCAGTCCAATGCCCCCTGTACCACTGAATTTTTGGCTGTTGCCCTCTTTTTGACGCACGTCCAGCACGGATGAAAGACGACCGCCATAATTTGCCGGCATCCCCCCTTTGTAAAGCTTTACATCCTTGACGGCATCTGCGTTAAAAATGCTGAAGAAGCCAAAGAGGTGCGAAGAATTGTAGACCGGGGCTTCGTCCAAAAGGATGAGGTTTTGGTCGGCGTTTCCTCCACGCACATTGAATCCGCTTGCTCCTTCACCCACCGTCGAGACTCCGGGTAAGAGGGTCAGGGTGCGGATGATATCGGTTTCACCTAAAAGTTGCGGAACCTTTTTAATTTCTTTCGCGCTCAGGGCACTGACGCTCATTTCGGTCGTGGTCACGTTGGCGTTGAGACGCTGTGAAACGACGTCGACTTCACCCAGCTGGGTAGCCTCTTCTTTGAGGGCTACATTGACTTTGCGATTAGCGGTTAGAGCGCCAAGGTTTTGCTCAATTTGCGCGTAGCCAATGAGGTTTACTCTGAGCCGATAGCTCGCCCCACTGGGCACGGTAAGCGAATAGAATCCGTACGGGTTGGTGGTCGCGCTGAAGCTTCCGTCTTTTGATTGAAGAATTACCAAGGCGGAGGGCAAGGTCTCTCCTGTCGCGGCTTCGCTGATATTCCCACTAACGGTAATGGCGGATTGGGCGATGGCGGAGGTAAAAAAGCCAAAGAAGGCGAGGAAAAGTGTGATTTGGCGCATAACTTGTAACGCTATAACCCTCAAAGGGGCCGCAGGTTCAACCCCCATGGGACAAATGCCGTGCCAAGCCTCTAAACGGGGCATGATTTATGTACTTTCGGCGCATGCTCGCTTTCATACGCATCCTATTCATGAAGAAGAATCTGAAATTCACCTTGCCTGCATTGGCATTGATCGCTGCCCTTGGCCTAAGTTTTACGTGGAAGGTCCCTTCGGACGACCAAGAAAAAGTAGTGATGCTATTAGTCCATGATGCGCTCTCTGGGGTTCACTATCAGCCCAAGCCCATAGATGATGCCTTGTCGCGCGAAGTGATGGCCTTCTTCTTGGAGTCCATGGATTCGGAAAAGCGCTTCCTTTTAGGCGAGGATGTGCAGGCCTTGATGGCATACAATGACCTCTTAGACGATGCCCTGCGTACAAGTGATTTGACTTTTTTTAACCTGAGTCAGAATATATGGCAAAAGCGTTTCAAGGAATCCCAAGCCCTGTATAAAGACATTTTGGCCTCCCCTCTGGACTACCGTTCGGAGCGTGCATTTGAAACGGATTCGGAAAAGCGCCCTTTCCCAGCGGATGCCCAAGCCATGCGCCAATACTGGACGGACTATTTGACTTTTCGGGTTTTGAGCCGTTTGTATGATCGCTCCTTGGCGGCGGATTCAGCGGGTCAAGCGAAGTTTAATTTGGGCGATGCAGGCTTTGCAGAAGAGGAGAAGAAAGCCCGCGAAAAGGAGCTAGAGATCCACGATGAGTGGTTCAGCAGCATGAAGGATATGGAGCGCGGGGATTGGTTTGGCCTCTATATGAATGCCTACACCGGCGTCTACGACCCACACACCCAGTACTTTCCGCCCCGTCAGCAAGAGAACTTTGAAATTGAAATGACGGGCCAATTGGAAGGCATTGGTGCTTCGCTACAACAAGATGGGGAGTTTACCACGGTAGCTTCCATCGTGACGGGGTCGGCCTGCTGGCGCCAAGGGGAGCTCGAAGTAGGGGATAAGATTCTCAAAGTGGCTCAAGGAGCGGCAGAGCCCGAAGACATCGTAGGCATGAGCACGAACAAAGTGGTCACTAAGGTTCGCGGCAAGAAGGGTACAGAGGTTCGCCTGACCGTCCGCAAGAAGGACGGCACGGAGAAAGTCATTCCCATTATTCGCGACATCGTGGAAATTGAAGCCACATTTGCCCGCTCAGCACGCATAGGGGAAGATGGGAAGACGGGCTATATCCGTTTACCTAAGTTCTATGTCGATTTCTATGACGACAACAACCGCAATTGTGCGGACGATGTGAAAAAAGAAATTGAAATCCTCAAAGCGCAGGGAATGGAGCGCTTGATTTTTGACCTTCGTGGCAATGGCGGAGGTTCGCTGCCTGCGGCGGTGGATATTGCCGGCCTCTTCTTCGACAAGGGCCCTGTGGTGCAAGTAAAGACCAGTGGGCAGCGCGTTCGATCCTACGATGATCGGGCCGCCGGCGCGGTTTGGGAAGGTCCTTTGTTGGTCATGGTGAATGAGGGGACCGCTTCAGCCTCCGAAATTGTGGCCGCGGCCCTGCAAGATTATGACAAGGCTATCATTGTGGGCACGCGTCAAACGTTTGGCAAGGGCACCGTGCAGAACATGCTAGATTTGGACCGCGCCGCAGGGCCCTTCCACGGAGACAAGCCTTTGGGCGCCCTCAAACTCACGATACAGAAATATTACCGCGTGACGGGCGGAACTACCCAATTGCAAGGCGTGGAAAGCGACGTGGTGCTGCCCCATCCATACCAAGAGATCCCTTATGGTGAGCGTGAGTTGGACTACCCCTTAGCGGTGGACTACGTGGACGCCGCGGTACAATTTGAGCCCCAATTATCGAAGTCCTACCTCAAAGCGGCCCAGCAGCGCATTTCGGACAATCCAGAATTTGCTCGCATCAACGAATACGCCAAATGGCTTAAATCACAGCAAGATCAGACGTTGATTCCCTTGAATTACACGGCTTATTTTGAGCGTGAAATAAAGGCAGATGCAGAAGCAGAGGCTTTTGATGATTTGCTCAAGTCAAAGGAAACGCTCGACGTGACCTTCGCTTACCCCGGCCAGGAATCCACCTTGGACAGTGGGAAGGTGACCGAATACAGCCGCTGGTTCAAAAACTTGTCGACCGATATCTATTTGGGCGAAGCGATGCGCATCGTTCAGTCAATGCCACTTCGCTAAACACCTCGCTCAAGGGAATGGACGCAACCCCTCGTCAATCGCTTTTGCGTCGTCTCTGGCGGCATGGATTGGGGAAGTGGGGACTTTTAATCATGGGCTTTTGGTTGCTCTTGGCCCTAGGTGCCTACGTTTTGGCTACGGATGACAGTCCAAATGCAAATCGCATGAACTTGGCTTTTGCGGCGCAATCCATGGGGAGCGAGCTGCCCTTGACACCCGGAGAACGAGTCCAATCACGCCATTGGAATTGGTGGCTTGTAGGGGATGAATCCGCCCCTCCCTGGCTGGCTTCAGAAGAAGGGCACCTTCGGATGTGGCTTGGGACCGATCGCTATGGACGGGATGTATGGAGTCGTTTGATCCTGGGCGCACGCATTTCGTTGAGTGTTGGGCTTATTTCTGTGTTTATCTCCTTGCTCATTGGACTCCCTTTAGGCGCATTAGCTGGTTACTATGGCGGTTGGTTGGACCGAATTCTGCAATCGGTCATTCAGATTTTTTGGAGTATTCCCACCTTTTTGATGGTGATAGCCTTGAGTTTTGTACTCGGGAAGGGATTTTGGCAAGTGTTTATCGCTGTGGGCTTGACGGCCTGGGTAGAGGTAGCTCGTTTGGTCCGTGGGCAAGTGCTTTCTATCAAAGAGGCGGAGTTTGTGCAGGCGGCGGAGGTCCTGGGCTATTCGCCTTGGCGCATTTTGACCAAACATATTGTCCCTCAGGTGATTCCCGCGCTGATAGTCCTGGCAGCAAGTCAATTTGCCTCGGCCATTCTTCTCGAATCGGGATTGAGTTTCTTGGGGATTGGAGCCCAGCCGCCGATGCCTTCTTGGGGAGGTATGATAAAAGATCACTACGCCTATTTGCTCACAGGCCAAGCCCATCTGGCATTGATTCCAGGGATGGCGCTCGCGAGCCTGGTACTGGCCTTTATGTCCTTAGGCACGGCTTTACGCGATGTCTTGGACGTCCGTGCCTAGCGTTGAATGTTCTCGGGCAAAAAAAAATCCGGCGCCGTGAGGCGCCGGATTTCTGGTAATTATATGCTGTGATCAGAAGGGTAAATCGTCATCTCCTCCGTCAAAGGCATTGGTATTGGGAGCGGCTGGAGCTGAAGCTACTGGGGCGCCTCCGCCATAAGTTGGGCCGTTATTGGCCGCAGGAGCGGGGGCATCTGCATTTTGAATGCGCCAGCCTTGGATGGATACATAATAGCGTGTTTCACCTTCTTTAGAGGTCCACTCGCGTCCGCGAATGTTGATTGAAACGGTCACTTTTTGGCCTTCTTGCACTCGGTTGAGAAGGTCGGAACGATCTTGCGTGAATTCAACCAGGATAGGCTGAGGATATTGCTCATCCGTTTGAACAACGAGTTCGCGCTTTCGGAAGGTGGGGCTCACTTGTTGAACCTCCATGATTTTTTTTACGGTGCCTGTGATTTCCATGCGTAGATATTGAAAGAAGAATTGAGATTACAAATTAGCGCTTCCTTTCGGAGCGTTGAGCCGGTCCGTCAAAAGAATTTTCCATGCCTTCTTCACCTTGTTGGCTTCCAGAGCCTCTTTGGCGTAGTGGTGAAGATGTTCGCGACGTTCGATGCGGTCGGTTGTTTGTTCAAAAATTTCACGGATCCGACGATGCGTTGCAAATTCGCTGACTTCCTCTTCACTCGGAACCATTTCCACATTGCCGAGACGGCCCAAATCATTGCCAGAAAGAATGGTGGAACTTCGGATGGAGGGAGGAAGTGCGTCGACGCCAATGCCTTTCGTGGCGATGGGCTTTTCCACTTCGAATAAAGCGTCTCCATTCGCGCGGACATACCAGTCGCCGCCCAAGCGTCCAACCAAGTCGAGCTCATCTTGGTCCAGTCGACCTTCTTCATCGAGAACGCGCTCGTGGATATGAATAAGCTTGACCTCACAAATGACCAAGTTGCCTGCGCCGGGGCCATCCCCGAGGGCTTTGACCTCAAGTACTTCACATTCCATGGCCACAGGGGCCTCAGTCACACGAGGCGGTTGCACAAGATCACTGGCAGTGGCGGTGAATCCGGCTTTGACGAATTCGTTGACGCCCGTGGCGTATTCTGTGCTCGACAGACTGGTTTGCTCCACCATGGAGTGGCTCACACTGTGAATCACCACCTGTGGAACAGCCAGGACATTGTTTAATGTGTCCTTCGTGCTTCCATCTCGGCCGCGGTTGGCGGGTGAAAAAATCAAGATGGGAGGATTGGTACTGAATACATTGAAAAAGCTGAAAGGGCTCAAATTGACCCGCCCTTCGCGGTCAACGGTAGAGGCCAATGCAATGGGGCGAGGCCCCACGGCAAACTGCAAGGTGCGTTGCAAATCTGGGATACTGAGATCCTCTGGTTTCAGGTGTATCATGTGCGTTTTATCCGACCCTCTAAAGGTACGAAATTGGCTTGGGACACCCCTGAATTTGGGATAAAAGCCACGTGCTTGTTGACAACTTTTTGGATGACACTACAGGGGTCTGAAAGCAAACGACAGACTGATAAGTAGGCTGAGGGAAGCACGATAAACTGAACAAAATGGGCTTGGCTGCTTGGTCTTGTACTTAGAACTGGCACCGACCCGTGCCATGGATGTCGCGTTTTCCGGATGTGTGTCAAACGTGCAGTCGCGTGGAAATGACCAACTACGGGAATGGATCCAAATCTGCTTTGACGCGAATAGAGCAAAGTTGATATTCGACATGGAATTCCGAAAGGAGCTAAAGATTTCGCACCTATCTTTGCGCCATCCTAAAACTGCGGATGTGGCGAAATTGGTAGACGCACCAGACTTAGGATCTGGCGCCGTGAGGCGTGGGGGTTCGATTCCCTTCATCCGCACTAAAATTTGAACGCAATGTCGACATCGATGGTTTTCGCTGTAATCAGCGGTTTGTTAGTGCTCTTTCTCTTCATGATGCTGAATCTCATGAAAACATGGATCGGTAAGCTTGAAGACCGAATCAAGACATTGGAGGAAAAGCAGAAGTAATTTACTCAAAATAAAAAAGCCGGCGATGAGCCGGCTTTTTTATTTTAGAAGTTGAATGAAGAACCTCGTCCCAAGAATTCTGAATATCTGCCTATATGCCCTGGCGGGGATATGGGCTTGTACGCCTAATTCAGAACGTGAGCCAATTGAATTTAAGAATTTTGGGATAGAGTCATTCGACTATCCTGAATTGAGTGGTTGGAAAGGATTAAATCAAATGTCGAACTACGACTATATCAAGTTTTTGTCTGAATCAAAGCTTGAGTTTCCACTTATCTACGTTTATGTGGGGAGATCTAGGGATGAGAGAATTTCAATTCATTCGTTATCAAAATTTAAGAGCGTTGATGTCAGTGATGACACCTTTTATTCAATATTGCCGGAAAAGTCGAGGCATGAAATAGTGAATGAAAAATCAATAAAATTGTATAAAGTTGTATCAATAAATGATATTGAATACTATTATTTGAAGGATCATAAATTAATAATTTTAAAACATTATTTGAAAAATCACAAAACTTATTGTGATGGTATTTGTGTGGATTTATTGTTAAAATTAAAATGAAAAATATCTTAATATTAATAATCGTATTTTTATCGGTTCACTCCTTGAAAGGGCAAGTACTGAAAGTTGAATTTAAAGACTTTGATAAGTACAAAGGGAAAGAAGTATTGGTGGCAAAAAGGCAAGGAGATGAGAAGTTTTACTCCGTGGATACTTTGTTTGGTGTTGGGACTATACTTATGCTGGAACCAGGGCTTTATAGTTTAGTTAATTCCGGCAGGATTATAGGTGACTTTGTGCTGTTCGATTCACCAATAACATTGAGTTTCACGGATTCGAGTCTTGTCTACAAAGACCCATATAATGAAGCGTTCATTAGTGACAACTCAAAATGGATGGAGCTCATAGCAGGGGGTGAAAGAGAATCAATTCCCCAGATTTTTAAGGTGGCGTTTCCTCAAATGGTTAGAATTGACTCAGCAGACATGTCTACGAGGAAAATTCATTCAAAATATTGGTCTTTCCCAAGTTTGAATTGGGACTTCATTGTGAATTCTCCATTTTTTAACGAAATGTTTGACTATTATTTTGACAAACTACAATTCAATTCCTCAGATTCAATTGAAAGTTCAATAGACTTATTAATGAGCAAAGTACCAGGCAAGTATAGACGCCAATTGGAATATAAAATCTTAAGTAAATATGAAAATCATAAAGTAGTTGGGTTCGAGAATGTATTTGTGCATGTAGGTTTGGAGTATCTTCAGCATGAAATCCCCCTGGATACGACGGATTATAAAATCATAGGAAAGGCGCGCAGTTTGAGCGTTAATATGGTAGGTAGTATTGCTAATAATTTCACGATTAAAGGTTTAGATAAGGAAGATTTCGAACTGCACAAAACTGAAGGCATTATCAAAATACTATTCTTCTTTGATCCAGATTGCCATCATTGTCAAGAAGCTTGGCCGGATTTAGTTAGTTTTTGTGATGCAAATATTGATAAAGGTTTAGCAGGTTTTGCTATCAGTTTGTCCGAAAATGAAGATGAGTTACTCGAATTTATAGCAGACAATGGAATATCGAAAAACTTGACTGTAGCCTTTCCAGGATCGGGTTCAGTTGATACGTTTAGGAGTAAATACTTCATCCCGAGTACACCTGCTATCTATGTGCTGTCATCAGGGAATAAAGTGCTTGCAAGGAACCTGTCGGTAAAAGATTTGGAACCTTATATGAGGATTTCTGGCTTTTAAATTGTAGTTTCCTAAAGATTATTCGTTGATGGACTAGTTTACCTTAAGTTTTGAGCAAAAAATTATCTTTTTTAGTATTCTGCTGGCCACTTTTGGTCTTTGCCCAAACACCAATAGGTGGTGCCGGGACTCCGGATTCGGGTTTAATTGCACCCCAGCAGACACGTCCAGGATTCCTGTCATTATTTAATAACCCTGACGAGCCAATCGATTCTTCTACATTAGTTGTAGCGGATACTTCTGTGTCACCCGAGAGTCTTGATACCAGTGTCAATCCGATGAAGGTCTCAAAGGCAGGAAGAAAGACTGCCATTGGTTTACCTGGCATTGCCATGCAATCTGAGATTCAATATCGAACAACAGTTCTTAATGAAGAAAAACGTCGGATTGAAAAGGCTATCGAGAAGTATTTGAAGCCTACTAGTTTTTCAGTGAGTGTAAGAAAGATTACTGGATTTACTGAGAATTATAACATTGCTAATAATTCGCTCCCTGGGGTGTTGAATGTGGTAAAGAAACAATTGCCCCAAGTTGTATCGGAAAGAAAAGAAATAACCTTAGATATCGACACTGCAACGTCCCAGGGAAACTATGCTTTTTTTAGAAACTTAGTTAGCTCAGTTGTCAATATCAACGAGGATGACATTGTGGACATAAAGTTTTGGGTATTTCCAAACTCAGCGAGGGAAACGATTGCGAAAGTGAAGAATATCCCGAGGGGCCTTAATGAAACTAGTGGTCCTCGAGATTCAGCATCCAAGCCTGATAATGGCGATGGGCTCTTGTTAGAAGAGCTATTATCTCGTTTGGATGAAGACCGAGCGCTGGACACAAGTCAGCCAGCTGATACAGAAGCCTTGTCTCCCAAGGAAGAGAGCGAGGAAAAAAGCGAGTTTCCTTGGCTCGTGGTCATTTTAGGCAGCCTACTTCTAATCGCAATCATTGTGGTTGTTATGTTGTTGCTGCGCAGTAAAAATCAAAAGCCAATTAAAGTAGATGAAGAACCCATAGAAGTTACTAACATGGGTTTGAAAAAAATTGCCGAAGGAGCTTTTGAGGATAATAGGCCATCTTTGAAAAAAGATGAATTTAAGGTTCACTTGTTAGAGAGCCCGGAAGCAGTGGCAGCATTTCTGAGTTCTACAATTGACCAAAACAATGATGAGGCGTTAACTGTCTTTTCACATTTAGCAAAGCCTTACCCAGACCTTGTGGCGCTGACAAAGCCCTACATGGCCTACAACAGTTTTTTGACGGTGCTTTCTAAAATTGATTCACCCTTAGATGAAAAGATTGATCCTCAAAGCATAGACAAGTTTTTAGTCACATTCAATTCAGCTATCAAGGTTCTCTCGAAAAAAGAGGATAATGAGGTAGAATTCAAGGGTGGAAGAGTCTTTGGATTTTTGGAGCAATTAAGTGACCCTCAAATTTCTAGCCTGCTGTCTAGGGACAAGCCCGAGATAGCAAGCGTGGTATTTGCACAACTTAATAAAGACCGAAAATTAAGTGTTCTGAATTCTTTAGATGTGGATTTTCGGAACAATTTGTTGATTGCACTTTCGGACATAAAGAAAATGCCGTTAAGTGTTATTAAGGAGATAGGCATTCGTTATAGTAAGAAAGCCCGAGAAGTTGCTGGCCTTGAGGATATCAACATCGATGGCTTGCTGGCTTTGGTTGAGACCTTAGACGAATTGGATCTTTCGAAACAAGTTGAGATTGTGGATACCATGAGGGCCAATGATTTGGAGAAAGGGGATCGATTGGAGAAAATCTTCATTGGTATGTCAGGGTTAAAAGATATTTCTCAGGACGTTTTACGGAACGCTTTGAGTGAGATTGAAACTGAAGCTATGATTAAGTCTTTGTATGGTCTGGACCAAGAGTTAATAGATCATGTTCTTCAAGCAAGACCTCCAAGGGAGCGCGAATTAATCAAGGCAGAAATTCAAGCAATAACGGGAGTTGCTCAGGCGGAGCAAATTGCTACGCGCAAGCGCATACTCACATCGGTTAGAAAGTTCCTTTAATCATGAGAGCATTTTTAGTTTTACTCGCGTTGCTATTTGCCATTCCCGTGGCCTTGGGCCAGGGACAAAAAAATCGAGGAAATGCTACTACATATGAGGCTGAGCGTGAATTGAAAATCCAACAACTTAAGGTGATTTTCAACCGCTTTGGACAGGATTTGCCTTTTGTTACAGTAGATCGCGGTCGAATTGGCATACGATCAGTGGAGTTAAAAAGTGAAGATATTCGCTCTTGGGAAGTAAGCATGATTCGGAGCTTTTTCGAAGAGAGTTTGAGCCGGTCGTCATTTGATTACGTTGAAATCCCTGAATTTGAGCGACGCATTATTTCATCAATTTACAGTACAGATAGCACATTCAGGTTGGTGAATCGCGATCCGAGTAAGGAGTACAGATACAATTTTGATTCGGTCCAATCGGTGGTTAATAAATACCGGATCAATCAGTATGTATCTATCCGCTTGGATTACGATAAGTTCTTTGGATACATCATGGGCGTAACTATCTATGATGCCAAAACGATTTCTGCTACATGGTCAAAAACCTACATTTCAAATGAACGCGGATTAGGTTCGCCAGCTCCTTTCTACAGGACGGATTTAGCCTTGGTTTTCCTAAATAATTCAAGTGTAGATGTCAAAGTGAGTAACTCCACGGGTGGTTTGGACTCACTTCGTATTGATGGTGTGAATTTTTATGGCGGTGATATTGAGTATTCTTGGCAACAGTCCAGCTCAATGAAAAATACATTTATGATTGGCTTGCATGGAGGCTTGCGATATGTTTATGGGATTTTGCCAGGACTAAATAGTGCTCAGGCTATCATCTGTCCGAGGGTAGGACTTGATACGTATTTGGGGTTTTTACCGAAAGGTGCCGGCTACAATACTACCAACTGGGTTACTGTGAAACTTTCTGCGGATGCGAATGTTCGTTTGAATTCAGGAGTTTTTATCAACTCTTCCACGAATCTGTATTTATATCCAACAGATAACATTGGGCTTTTCTTAAAGCTCGAATACAATCCAAAGGGAAGTTATATTGGAAGAGACACGAGAATAGAGCTGAATACCCTGAATTTTGGATTGGGAATAAATGTCAATTTGGACTAAAGTGAAAAGAACAGCACAAATTATATCAGCGTTTACATTGATTATTATAGCTGGATGTGGCGGTGTCCCAAATGATCCAACTGTGACCAACTTCGTAGAAGCTCAAAAAGCAACATTGCCAACCATTGAGCGCACTTATGTGAACCCAATTGAAGTTAAATACGCCAATAATGGCTCGGAAGTAAAGATGAATTTTGACCTAGCAGATTCGGAATTGGATTTAAATTTCAGTGGAAGAATCGCAGAGTTGGAGACGGATGAATCGAGATTCTCAATGAGCGAGCTTAATCGAATTCTAGTATACTACAAATTGATCCAGGAAAACATCGGAGCGGGAAATCTAAAGATGGCAGAATTCCACACTAATGAAATTTTACGGCTTGCCGAGATTCCAGAATTCTTGGACCTGAGAGGGACTTTGTATTTCCTTCAAAGTGACACAACGAGTGCTCAAAAATACTGGGATCGTGCCCAATGGGTAGTTGATTCCATCAATGGCCTTAACAATTCACCTAAACAATCAAACTAATGAAATTCACACTTTCTTCATTCATAGGGTTCATCGTGTCCCTTATAGTGCTATTGACTGGTTCGGCAGACACTGTTGGTGTAGTAAAATTCACTGACAGCCTTCCAGAATTTTTGAAAATTCCATTTTTAGACTTCGCCTCCTTCTTTGTGGTAATTGGAGGCATGCTCTGTGGTTTATTTGTTATGTACCCTGCTTTCACCGTTTTTAAAGCAATAGGTGCTATCAAAAGCATGTTTTCACACTACGATGGCAAATTGGAAATCTTGGAAAAAGAGATTGAAAACATTCTGAAGTACAAGGAAGAGTTTGTCGCTGATAAAAATGGATTTATTGAACGCGTTTCGAAGGCTAATTCAGATAAATTGACAAAGTATTTGTTTGAGTTAGTGTCTACAAACTACACCACCCATGAGGTTCGTGAAATTGGTGAGGTTTACATTGATAAGCGGAGCACAGAGGAAATCAAAAAGGCCGATGTTTTGGATATGATGGCCATCACGAGTCCAGCATTCGGGATGTTCGGAACCGTTTTGGGACTCATAGTAATGCTTCAGAATTTGGATGATCCAAGTGCTATCGGACCAGGTCTATCCTTGGCATTGTTGACTACACTTTACGGTACTGCATTTGCGAACTTGCTTTTTGCTCCTCTGGCTAAAAAAATCCGCTTTAATTCAGTATTGAATTCTGCGCGTGAGCAACTCGTACTTGAGGGCATCTTAATGGTAAAAGATGGCCGTTCGGCTCTCATGATTAAAGACCAGCTGTATTCTTTGATCGGTAAGGGTAGTTCTGGTGATGATAAAAAATAAGCACAGTCATGGCTAATAAAGAACAAGAGTCTTCATCTGGTGGTGGCTGGATCACTACTTATGCGGACATGATCACCTTGCTTATGTGCTTTTTTGTGATTATGTATTCTGCAAGCGAACCTTCCCAGTCGAAATGGGAACAACTTAAAGGTGGTATTGAAAGTGATGTCATGAATGTTGAAAATCCAACTCCTTTGGCAGATTTATACAATGCTTTAGAGGCGAAATACGATAATCCAAAAAATGATAATCCAGACCTGACTATTGACTTTGAGTCCAAGGGGATTGTTATTTCCATGGGGTCAGGATCACTTTTTGAATCAGGTGAGGCAAAACTTAAGCCGGAAGGAATGGGTATTGTGAATTCACTTGGTAAAGAATTAGGAGAGCGATTGAAGATTTATTCCTTGATTATAGATGTGGAAGGGCATACGGATGATGTGCCTATCAATACGTTCAAATTTCCCTCCAACTGGGAGCTATCGTCGTCACGTTCAGCTTCTGTGGTAAAAGAATTCACAGATCTGGGCCTTAACAATAAAATTGTTCGAGCCATCGGTCATGCAGATTCTTTTCCATTGAAACCAAATCGTGATGATTCAGGTGTAGCCATTGCTGCAAACATGGCACTGAATCGTCGGGTTGATGTGATTGTGCACTATTAATCAGGATTTTACATGCCGTTGAAAAGATTATTCCTTTTGGTATTAGTTGCCTTTGCACTTGCTGCGAAAGGTCAAATAGCACCGGGAACAATCTCAATTTCTGGCAATCAAACCATTTGTCCTGGAACTGTACATGGAACACTTACTGTTACTGCCGCTTCAGGCTGTTCAGGTGGTTGTTCCTACCAGTGGATGTCGTCAACGGATGATGTCACTTACTCCAACATCACTTCGGCAAACGGTCTAACATATACAAGTACCTCCAATACGAGTGTTGATACCTACTATAAGGTTAGTATTTCTGACGGTGTAAATACAGCTGTTGAAACCAGTTCGTTTTTAGTTTCTGTCCATGAATTACCAACGGTAACGATTTCTGCAACCCCTGGTTTAACAGTCCCTTCTGGCGCTACTGTTTCACTTTCTGCACTGCTTTCGAATGCACCTGCCAACTACACTTATTCATACGTTTGGTCAAATAGTGCCACTGCGAACCCCACGACGGTAACGCCTACGGCTACGACCAACTATACGGTCACGGCGACGGACCAGTACAGTTGTTCGGCCACGTCTACGGCGGTGACGGTAACGGTAGATCCTTTGGTGGGTGGAGTGATTGCTACGACGGATAACACGATTTGTTCAGGTTCTGTGCCTACGGCGCTAACTAGTACGTCGGCAGCGAGCGGAGGTACGGGCTCTAACTACACGTATCAGTGGCAGAAGAGTACGACCAGTACGACCACGGGCTTTACGGATATCACGGGTGCGGATCAGACGACCTATTCTCCTGTGCAGGCCATTACGCAGCAGACGTATTTCCGCCGCAAGGTGACCAATGCGGGGATTGCAGGGTATTCGAACGTAATCACGTATAGCATTGATGCCTTACCTACGGTAACGGTAACGGCCTCTCCTTCGACGGTTCCTTCTGGAGGTACGACGACACTGTCGGCTACGGGTGCTTCTACGTATGCATGGACCGAGACGGGCAGTAGTACGCTCAACGCTACTACGGGCAACTCAGTGACGGCGAACCCCACGGTACAGACCACCTATACAGTCACAGGAACGGATGCCAATGGCTGTATCGCCAGCGATGATGTAACGGTGAACATTGCGACGTTGAACGCCGGTACGATCAGCGGAGCACAGGATGTGTGTGTGGGGGCTACGCCTTCGACCATTACCTCTACCACTGCGGCGAGTGGGGGGTCGGGCATTAGCGGTAACTATATATACAGTTGGCAGTCTTCGGCTAATGCAGACTTTACGTCGGCGACTGCTCTTACAGGAGAGACAGGCACGACGCTTTCGTTCTCTGCAACTATGCAAGCAGGGGGCACGTTGTACTACCGTCGTGGGGTGCGTGATAACACGGATCCCAACAACACGGTAGCATGGACGACAGGTGTTTTAAAGACGGCTCGTGCGTTGCCTACGGTTACGGCATCGGCCAACCCCTCTACGAACATTCCGGCGGGAGCCTCTGTCACGTTGACGGCTTCAGCTACAGGATCGGGAGGTAACACCTATACCTGGAGCAATACCGCTACAGGAAGTCCCACGACGGTAACGCCTACGGCTACGACCAACTATACGGTCACGGCGACGGACCAGTACAGTTGTTCGGCCACGTCTACGGCGGTGACGGTAACGGTAGATCCTTTGGTGGGTGGAGTGA
>JAHEGI010000020.1:119208-166259 GCA_024639785.1 Cryomorphaceae bacterium | reverse complement strand
CCCACGACGGTAACGCCTACGGCTACGACCAACTATACGGTCACGGCGACGGACCAGTACAGTTGTTCGGCCACGTCTACGGCGGTGACGGTAACGGTAGATCCTTTGGTGGGTGGAGTGATTGCTACGACGGATAACACGATTTGTTCAGGTTCTGTGCCTACGGCGCTAACTAGTACGTCGGCAGCGAGCGGAGGTACGGGCTCTAACTACACGTATCAGTGGCAGAAGAGTACGACCAGTACGACCACGGGCTTTACGGATATCACGGGTGCGGATCAGACGACCTATTCTCCTGTGCAGGCCATTACGCAGCAGACGTATTTCCGCCGCAAGGTGACCAATGCGGGGATTGCAGGGTATTCGAACGTAATCACGTATAGCATTGATGCCTTACCTACGGTAACGGTAACGGCCTCTCCTTCGACGGTTCCTTCTGGAGGTACGACGACACTGTCGGCTACGGGTGCTTCTACGTATGCATGGACCGAGACGGGCAGTAGTACGCTCAACGCTACTACGGGCAACTCAGTGACGGCGAACCCCACGGTACAGACCACCTATACAGTCACAGGAACGGATGCCAATGGCTGTATCGCCAGCGATGATGTAACGGTGAACATTGCGACGTTGAACGCCGGTACGATCAGCGGAGCACAGGATGTGTGTGTGGGGGCTACGCCTTCGACCATTACCTCTACCACTGCGGCGAGTGGGGGGTCAAGCGGTTCGTATACATATAAATGGCAATTATCAACAGATAATCAAAATTGGACGGACATTAATAACTCCAATAATGAAACGTATTCACCTGCGCCAATTTCTGCGTCAACTCATTATCGAAGAGGGGTAAGTGACCCAGCTTTATCAGGGACCTGGGTTTACACAACATCCATATACAAGGAATTAAAGGCCTTACCAACAATTAGTATAGCTAGAAATCCAAGTGGAGCAATACCATCTGGAGCAAGTGTGCAGTTTACGGCATCTGGAGCAGGATCTGCAGGAAATTATAATTGGTCATTTAACTCTACCCAAAATCCTGTAAGTCAAGTCATAACGGGCATAACTTCCGCCACAATTTCTGTGACGGGCCAAGATGCATTTGGTTGTGAGACGAACGCTCAAGAATCCATTACAATAACTCCAATCATCGCAGGTGCGATTTCAACATCTAATTCTACGGTTTGCGAAAATGGCATACCTGCAGCCATTACAAGTTCATCACTTGCATCTGGGGGAACAGGTTCAGGTTATACCTACTCTTGGTACAAGAAAATTGGTTCGGGCACCTATACATTGATGACAGGCGCAACGGGTTCAACGTTCACGCCAACAACTGCTATAAATCAGACCACCTACTTCAAAAGAAGAGCTTTAAATGCTGGAGTATATGAGGAAACGTTGCCCGTAACATTTACAATTTCACCTAAGCCTTCAATCCAAGTTTCAGCCACTGCGACGACCATTTCGTCTGGAACTAGTGTGACAATGAGTAGCACTCCGTCTACTTTAAGCAGCTACAGCTGGTCATCGGGCCAATCGACGTCATCAATTACCGTTGCGCCAACGTCAACATCTAGGTACATTCTAACAGTTACAGATGGTAATGGATGTGAAAACAAAGACAGTATAGATATAAATGTGGTTCAGATCACTCCAGGAACGATCTCTGGCTCGAGTGATTTTTGTGAGGGAACGGCACCATCTTCAATGACATTATCAGGCACATCTGGGGGTTCTAATCAGTTTACCTACCAGTGGATGTCAAGCACAGATGGAGTATCCTATTCTAATGTAAGTGGCGGCTCAGGCGCAACTACGGCTACATATGCCCCTGGAGTGAAGAATTCTACGACCTATTATAAAGTCCAGATTTCGGATCAGAATAATTCGAACAATGTTGTTTATTCAGACCCAGTGACTAGAACCATGCTCCCTAGTCCAAATCTTGTAGTGGCTGTTAATAAGACTCGACCCATAGCTTTTGGAGCAACTTCGAATATTACAATATCTACCAGCGGTGCAAATACCTATAAGTGGATGGAAGGGAGTGTAAACCTTTTCGGATATGGTGCAACATGGCAAACTACGTATGCGTACACCCCGACAAATACAAATGCCACAACCATCACAGTCTATGGTAGATCGGCTGATGGTTGTATTTCAACGGATACAGTAAATGTTAAAGCAAATACGCTAGTCGTGGGAAGTATCGCAAACCCGAATTCGGCAATTTGCGAAGGTTCAACACTTTCAAGTGCCTTCACAGGAACTGCTGCAAGTGGTGGTTCTGGCACCCAGTCATATCAATGGCAAGAAAGTTCTAATAATATCAATTGGAGCAATATCGGCAACGCGACTTCTCAAAATTATCACTATCAGTTGCCTTTGACTCAATCGAAGTATTTTAGAAGGTTAACGATAGATCAGCAATATGAATTAGCGAGTAATGTGATACTTGTGACAGTTAATCCAAAGCCTGCTGTCACTATTTCACAGTCTCCGCAAACAACAAGTTCAGGTAAGTGGCCAGATGGAATTTCAATGACTTTATCTGCAACAGCTGGACTTAGCTCATATTCTTGGACTCCAATAACGGGCAGCACTTCTTCTATTGTGGTGAATCCAATAACCTCGACCACATACAACTTAACCGTGGAAGATGCGAACGGGTGCGAAAATACGGCTTCAATATTAGTTCAGATTCAAGAACTACTTCCAGGTACCTTGAATAACCAATCAATTTGTGGTAACTCAACTTTAAGTGCAATTGCAGCAACTGGAGATGGAGGAGGTTCAAACTCATATTCGTTTACATGGGAATCAAGCACGGACAACCAAAACTTCTCTTTAATAAGCGGCGCAACTTCGTCATCTTACACCCCATCACCTGCACCTACGCAAACGACGTACTATAGACGGACCATAACTGATAATGGTGTCTCTAAAACGAGTACTGCAACAGTAATTGTAGCCCCTGTTCCAAATGTCACGGTAGATAAGCCGACTGCTACTATTACAACAGGTGGATCGGTTAGAATTTATGCTTCTGGCGCAAATAACTATTCTTGGAGCGACGGCACGCAAGTTGTAAAAGTTAGTTCTGATGGATTCTATGATGCATCCCCAACGGTAAGTCCAACTACATATACCGTGACAGGTACGGATATTAATGGTTGTCAAAATGCGGCATCAAGTGTGATCAGTATTAGTGCATTTGACCCTGGTGAGATTGAACAGGATACAGTAATATGTTCGGGAGAATCCCCGATAATTAGTTCAAAAACGGATGCCTCCGGTGGTGTAGGTGCGATATATTATGAATGGTGGTATTCAAACGATGGATCTAATTGGAATGGTTTAGGTTATGGAGGGCAAAAGTCAATTCAACCGGGCCCATTAAACCAAGACCGCTGGTATAAACGTCGTGCGAGTAACAATGGAGTAATATATTGGAGCAATGTCGTTCACGTAACTGTCCTTCAAGGCCCAACAACCGAGGTTACAGCAGTTAGAACCACAATTGCCAAAGGGGATACGACAACTCTTTCCGTAACAGGTGCTAACACGTATACATATTCGCCCAGCAGTTATGTTATTACTCCCGGTAGTGGAGCAACAGTAAACGTAAAGCCCTCGGCGACGGCAACATTCACTGTTGTTGGCAGCATTGCGAATGGATGCTCTTCGAGTGACGAAGTTGAAATTCAAGTATACGAGCGTCTTCCTGGCGCTATTCAATCAACAGGAGCAACGACAATTTGCCCAGGGACTACTCCGAGTCCCATGAATTTTGCCACACTACCAAGTTCGGGTAGCGGTTCATATACGCTTCGTTGGCAATATTCTACAGATAACATTACATGGAATTACATAACTGGCGCAAATGCAAACACATTTGCTCCAACTACTCCAACGTATACGAACATATGGTATCGTGTTGAAATCCTAGACCCGGGCGTAAACGTGAAGCCATACGGCGTAAAGAAGTACACACCTTCTTTGAAGTATTCGGTCATTGCACCTACTCAATTACAGATTACTTCAACGTATGATACTATCCCTCCCAATGGTGTTGGAAACCAATTGACCGTCGCAGGTGGAACACCATCCACATTTGAATGGTACGAGGGAAGTTTGAGTTCAACTGTTGCAGCAACTGGTGTAAGCACATTTAGCCCAACAGTAACATCCACAGCCACAACATACTATCTCAAATACACAGATGGCACTTGTGTAACGAATGCTTCAAAAGTTATATACATAGATGGCTTAGAGGGGGGAGTAGTAGCAAATAGTCAGTCAATCTGTGAGGGCGCGACTTCTGGAACCACGTTAACTTCAACTTCTGTGGCATCGGGAGGAACTCAGGGATCATACTTGTATCAATGGCAGGAGAGTTCAGATCAATCAACATGGACAGATGTAACGAATGCGAATGATCCTACTTTGACGCCCATTTTCACTTCGGGCCTTACTCAAGACAGATATTATCGCCGGAAGGTTACGAATGCAGGAGTTGCATCCTATTCAAATACTTCTACCGTGACGGTTATTCCTAATCCAACGGTAGGTGTCACGGCGTCTAGTACGTTCAACACGGCATTAGACCCTAATGATCCTGTCATTCCGGAGGGTGCTACTATAACCTTGACGGGTAGCGGACCTACAGGCATGACCTATGCTTGGTCTCCTAGTTCAGGGTTATCATCTGCTTCAGGTGTAAGTGTTTCGGCTTCACCTGCACAGACTAGAAACTACATTATTACGGGCACCACTACAGATGGTTGTCAGGACACGATCCACATGAAGGTTCGAGTCAATACTTTAACTGCAGGAGAGGTAGAGATTTACAATGGTACTAGCACATCTGCGAGTTTGAGTATTTGCCCCGGGGACCCAGCGCCTTCAGGAAGTGTAATTCGTCCTAAAACGACGGGGGGAGATCCTGCAGGAGGAAGTGGCACGTACCTGTACCAGTGGCAGTATAGTTTGGATCAAGTAACATGGACGTCTATAACAAGCGCACAGAATACGTCCTTTAATTTGGCCACGTATGTATTGAACTCGACGTTTGATAATGTGAGTACCACGCGCTATTACAGACGTCGCGTGACGAACACGGGCGTTAATAAGGATGGCAACTCAATTCAATTGGGGGTATACACGCGTCCGAGTGTTCTTATCACTTCACAAAGTGATACAATTCCTCCCGGAGGAACCAATGTGTTGACTGCAAGTGGTGGTGGAGCAGGCACTTATGCGAGCTATGAATGGCATATCGGCTCCATTGGGGCCAGCCCAGCGACGGGAACCACGTATAGCATTGCTTTGAATGCGCAAAATAACCAGACTACCTATGTCTTGCGTGGTAGCGATGCAAACTGCTCGAATACGTTCTCTAAGACCATCTACGTTTCGCCATTAGTAGCAGGAGTCATTAATGGGGACCAGACGATCTGTGAGGGCGCGACTTCTGGAACCACGTTAACTTCAACTTCTGTGGCATCGGGAGGAACTCAGGGATCATACTTGTATCAATGGCAGGAGAGTTCAGATCAATCAACATGGACAGATGTAACGAATGCGAATGATCCTACTTTGACGCCCATTTTCACTTCGGGCCTTACTCAAGACAGATATTATCGCCGGAAGGTTACGAATGCAGGAGTTGCATCCTATTCAAATACTTCTACCGTGACGGTTATTCCTAATCCAACGGTAGGTGTCACGGCGTCTAGTACGTTCAACACGGCATTAGACCCTAATGATCCTGTCATTCCGGAGGGTGCTACTATAACCTTGACGGGTAGCGGACCTACAGGCATGACCTATGCTTGGTCTCCTAGTTCAGGGTTATCATCTGCTTCAGGTGTAAGTGTTTCGGCTTCACCTGCACAGACTAGAAACTACATTATTACGGGCACCACTACAGATGGTTGTCAGGACACGATCCACATGAAGGTTCGAGTCAATACTTTAACTGCAGGAGAGGTAGAGATTTACAATGGTACTAGCACATCTGCGAGTTTGAGTATTTGCCCCGGGGACCCAGCGCCTTCAGGAAGTGTAATTCGTCCTAAAACGACGGGGGGAGATCCTGCAGGAGGAAGTGGCACGTACCTGTACCAGTGGCAGTATAGTTTGGATCAAGTAACATGGACGTCTATAACAAGCGCACAGAATACGTCCTTTAATTTGGCCACGTATGTATTGAACTCGACGTTTGATAATGTGAGTACCACGCGCTATTACAGACGTCGCGTGACGAACACGGGCGTTAATAAGGATGGCAACTCAATTCAATTGGGGGTATACACGCGTCCGAGTGTTCTTATCACTTCACAAAGTGATACAATTCCTCCCGGAGGAACCAATGTGTTGACTGCAAGTGGTGGTGGAGCAGGCACTTATGCGAGCTATGAATGGCATATCGGCTCCATTGGGGCCAGCCCAGCGACGGGAACCACGTATAGCATTGCTTTGAATGCGCAAAATAACCAGACTACCTATGTCTTGCGTGGTAGCGATGCAAACTGCTCGAATACGTTCTCTAAGACCATCTACGTTTCGCCATTAGTAGCAGGAGTCATTAATGGGGACCAGACGATCTGTGAGGGCGCGACTTCAGGAACAGAAATAACTTCAACTTCAGGAGCAACTGGAGGAACTCAAGGCTCTTATAATTATCAATGGCAGGAGCGGATTGGTTTGACAGGAACCTGGACGGATATCACTGGAGCGAACAGTGCGACTTATACGCCCACCTATGGAGCAGGGATTACAACCAATCACTACTATCGAAGAAATGTTGCAAACGCAGGTAAGACATCTTCTTCCAATATTGTCACAGTATCTCTCGTTCAGAACCCTTCTATTGTCATCCAGGCAAGTGGGCAAACGGGAACAACAGTTTACATACCCAATGGAGCATCTATCCAATTGAATGCAAGCTCACCAAGTGGGCAGCCAATTTCAACGTATACGTGGTCGCCGTATACCTCACTTAGTGCCTCAACTGGCACATCTGTAACGGCAACACCAAGTGCTTCTACGACATATACAGTAGTAGGTACATCTACTTCAAACTGTCAAGCACAAGGGACGATTACGGTTGATGTATCAAACCTTAATCCGGGCTCTATTGAGGCCAGTATAAATTCCACACCTAACCAGGCCGTATGTTTTGGGGATAAGCCTAGTGATATGCAGTCTGTAAGTGGACAGGTTATTTCAGGAGGGTCAGGAACGTATGATTACAAGTGGCAGCGAAGTCGTGATAATATTACATGGACTGACATAACTACGTCCTTCAACCCTACATCTGTCAATGTTACTTACGAACCGAATTCAAATGACACATTAAATGTCGCTAGGTTCTATCGTAGAAAAGTGACAGACATGGGAGTTTCGGCTTATTCAAATTCCATTAACATTTCAATCAAGCCAGACCCAACAATAAACGTTTCTGCGAACAAATACACAGTGCCGCCAGGGGGCAAAGTAACGCTCACAGCAACAGGTGGAGCGAATGCAAATTCATACACGTGGTACAAGCGAAAGTTGATACCTACGCAAGTTGGTACCGGATCTCCATTGGATTTGAATATTCCAAGTAATGGTAATTACGTAGCATACGGCGTGGGGTCAAATGGCTGTAAAGATTCTTCTTGGTTGAGTATTCAAACACTTGCGCTAGCGCCAGGTCAGATTGGTTCTGATCAAAGTTTGTGTATTGGAAATTCTATCCAACCGATAAACAACTTGCAATCTGCTTCAGGCGGTTCAGGCTCGTACATCTATCAGTGGTTTGAAACTACAGATTTGGCATTGGGCTACACAGCAATTTCAGGCGCGAATCAAGAGTCCTATACGCCACCCAGTGTAAGTCAAACGACCTACTACAAGCGCCGCGTTACGGATTCGGAAATTTCCAAAGAGTCCAACGTCATTACAATCAATGTCTTGCCTAACCCTGTGGTATCAGCAAGTACAGCGAATAGATACATGCCACCAGGTGGAACCATGAACTTAAGTGCATCTGGTGCTTCGACCTACACCTGGACACCAACGGTGACATCGCAGAACACTGCAAATAGCTTAGTCAGCATTGTGGGTTCTGGAGCAGGCAAAACTACGTACACGGTGACTGGTACGGATGGGAATGGTTGCGAAGGAAGTGACACGTTGGACATCTATGTTCGGAACATTGTTGCTGGGGCTATTAGCATAAACCAAACGATTTGTTCCGGCGCATTGCCCAACCCAATTTCAGGAGTAGCTTCCACAGGTGGCAGTGGTAATTTCTCATACCAGTGGCAAAGCTCAACTGATAACGTAACATTTACGGATATTCAAGGGGAAACAGCAGTTAACCTATCCTTGTCCACACCATTATCTACGTCTACGTATTACCGTAGAAAGACAATTGACCAATCCATTGAGTCAAATTCGAATGTGGTTACCATAACGGTCAATCCAAGTCCAGTATTAACGGTTGGTTCCAATAAAGTAAATAATGCTATATGCCAGGGCGAGTCAATTACCTTGAATGCCTTGGGTGCTTCAACCTATAATTGGTCGACCCAGTCAGGTGGCACACTGGCAACTACTTCAAGCACGGTTCAACAGCCAACAATATCTACCGTTTATTCAGTAGTTGGAACTTCATCCTTGGGATGCGTGTCAAATACCTACACCATAACAGTTTCGGTATCCCCTGCACCGGTTGTTTTAGTTACCTCAGATTATTCTCAAATTCCTCCTGGCGCTCAAGTAAACCTGAGTGCGACTGGCGCAATATCTTATTCTTGGACACCTGGTACGGGGTTAAGCTCGGTGAGTGGTTCTCCTGTGGTTGCAACACCGATTTCAACAACGCGTTATATAGCAACTGGTTTGAATGCACAAGGTTGTTCGGATACTATGTCCGTACTGATAAAAGTTTTACCCTTGAGCGGTGGGACCATTCAAGCATCCAAGAATGTTTGTAAAGGTGATCAAGTTGGTTTATTGACTGAAAGCACCGCCAGTAATGGAGGAACAGGTACGGGCTTTACTTATGAATGGGAGAAAAGCATTGACAATGTGAATTGGACCATCGTTGCAAATGTTACAGCTAAATCACCAACTATTTCGGATAAAGTCACGCAGACGGTATACTTCCGCCGGAAGGTGACAAACCTTGGGGTGACAGCCTATTCGAACAGTTGTGCGGTGGAACCCATACAGCGTCCTACCGTTTCTTTGACAACTAATAAGACAACGGTCCCAAGAGGTGGAATTGTCACTTTGAGCGCAGCCGGAGCTTCTACCTATGTGTTAAGCGGTCCAAATGGAGCTATCGGCTCCACTTTACCCTATACAAACAATGTCTATACGACATCGACATTTAATGTGATTGGTACGGATGCCAATTCATGTTCTGATACGGGATTTGTAACGGTTACTATTTCAAAGCTTCTCCCGGGAGCAATTGGACCAAACCAGGCAAATTGTCAGGGTTCTAGCTTTAATCCTGTTCAAAACCTTACTTCACCTTCAGGTGGTAGCGGTCAATACACCCTTCAATGGGAAGAGTCTTTAGATGGGGTAAACTGGAATACGATTGCAAATGCAACGCAATTGTTCTACTCACCAGGAATACGAAATCAAACGGTGTACTTCCGACGCAGAGTCTTTGATTCTGGAGTAGACACGCTTTCACCCTACATGCAGATCACGGTCTATTCTAATCCTCAAGTTTCTGCAGTCACGAGCCACAAGCAAGTGCCGCCTGGCGCGACTGTGACTTTAAATGCTACCGGGGGTGCGATTTATACTTGGACTGGAGCTAATACTGCTTATTTGAGTTCAACAACTGGCGCACCAATCACCGGTCAAATCAATACAACTAGTACGTACATAGTGAATGGTGCGGATGCCAATGGTTGTCAAGACACAGGGAAAGTAAAAGTGATCGTTGTCCCCATTGATGGAGGTACCATTAATGGAACGAATGATGTTTGTGTAGGTCAGGTGCCTCCTCAGATTTTTAGTACTGCACTTGCTTCGGGTGGTTCAGGTAATTTCACTTATGAATGGGAAAAGAGCACGGATGGGGTAAATTGGACTGCGATTCCCGGTGCGAACTCTACTAACTTACTGCCAACTTCGCCGGCATATTCGACTGTATTCTATCGAAGGAACGCGGTAAATATGGGCGTTAAACAGGCTTCTAACGTAGCTACTATAACTGTACTGAACAAACCAACCGTACTGGCTACGTCCAATCTGAGTGCCATCCCACCTGGTGCCTCAGTAAACCTTTCAGGAACAGGATTGGCTCCTGGTGGAGGTTATGCTTGGTCCGCTTTGGGGACTCAGGTCGGTACGGCATCATTTATCACAGTTTCTCCATCTGTCACTACAGAATACATTCTGACCGGTACTGATCCCAATGGCTGTCAAAATACAGATACAATAGAGGTCAAAGTTGTACCCATTAATTCGGGGTCAATTGCAGGCTATCCCACGAGTCTTTGTGAAGGAGAGCTACTAGACTCCATTGGAAATATTGCACTTGCTTCTGGCGGCTCGGGTATTTTCGCCTATTCGTGGGAGATAAGTAATGACAATGTCAATTACACTACAATTCCTAATCAAAACGGTAAGACGTTGATTTATTCAGGGATCATTTCAACACCAAAATACTTCAGAAGAAAAGTGGTGGACAATGGTATCGATGGCTACTCAACACCTGTCTTAATTAGTGTTAATCCAAAGCCACTTGTACAGGCCATACCTTTAAATGGGAGGTACCTTCCGCCTGGCGCTACAGTAAACTTAAACGCAACTTCAGGTTTGGTTAGTTATTCTTGGACTCCTACCAACGTCCTGGCCACGACTACAACGCGAACCGTTTCTGGGACATTGAATTCAACAACCATTTTTAAGGTAGTGGGAACCGATGGAAATGGCTGTTCAGAAGAGGATACAATCCGAATTTTTGCCCGTCCATTAAATCCTGGTTCTATAAGCTCAAACCAGGTGGTTTGCTCGGGATACCAACCTGTAGCTTTGGTTTCTCAGACGACGGCCTCAGGCGGATCAGAGGCCTTTACGTACCAATGGCAAGACAGCACGGTAAACGCTACATGGGTTAATATTCCAGGGGCAATTAGTCTCGGTTACACCCCAACACCTTCCACAGTCACTAAATATTACCGTAGAGTCGTGACGGACAATGGTGTATCTAAACCTACCAATGTTGTAACTGTAACGGTATCCGCAAATCCGGCTAACCCCATAGTTTCTGATACCATCCTTTGCCAAGGTGAACCTCCTTTCTCGGCTTTAAATCTCGTGGCCGCAGCAAATGGCAACACACTCTATTGGTATGGCACCCAAGTTGGAGGCGTAGGATCAACCGTTGCGCCAACTGTTACAGCACAAACTGTAGGTCAGTCTTACATGTACGTTTCACAGGTGAACAATTCAACTGGATGCGAAAGCGGAAGAGTGCGGATTAAGGTTACGGTCAGCGCACTTCCCAATACACCCATTGTAGCGGCTTCTACCTTTAGATGTTTAGGATCTGCCAATAATGTAGCACTCTCAGCATCACCGAATGTTGTAGGTAATCTCTTAAGGTGGTACGATTCAGATGGAATCACATTGCTGCCTGGCGCTCCAATTCCGAATACAGGCAACCCTGGAACGAAAACCTATTTTGTCTCTGAATACAATCCCTCAAGTGGATGCGAAAGCCTGCTCGAAGAGGTGAAGGTTATTGTTTATTCACCTGTGACTGCGATTACGGTTGTGCAAAATGTGAGTTGTAATGGAGGGAATAATGGTCAATTATCAATTGCAGCATCGAATGGATTGGTTCCCTATGCATACTCATGGAAGAAAAACGGTTCTAATATCTCCATTGGAACGCAGTCCTATATCGTTGGATTAGAGGCTGATATTTACCGTGTTGTTGTAACGGATAATCGGGGCTGTCAGGACTCTTCAACCGCTGAAATCACGGAACCAACACAATTATCGCTTTCGAATACAAAGCAAGATCCACAATGTTATGGCGACAATGGTTCCATTACAATTACAGCTGGAGGAGGCACACCGCCTTATGTATACTCATTTAACAACGGGGTGACATACCAGTCTTCGAATACAAAATCCCTTCCGTTTGGTCAGTATACGCTTCGAGTTAAGGACTCCAAAGATTGTGAGGTGACCTCAGCTACTGCAGTAACATTAACCCAGGCGACGGCTATAGCGGCAACAATTACCTCAACGCCTACGTCATGTTATGAAAGTCAGGATGGAGAACTTGCAGTTGCAGCCTCTGGAGGCACACCATCTACTTCGGGGTATAGCTACCAGTGGAACGATCCGAATTTGCAAACCAATGCCACTGCCACAGGTTTAGCTGCCGGAACGTTCCAAGTGACTGTTTATGATGCCGTAGGCTGTTCACGTTCCTTCAGTAAATCTGTAACATCTCCAGACTCTTTAAAGGTCACATCCATAGCGAAGCAAAATCTAACCTGTTACAATGATTCCACAGGTAGTTTGACAGTTACCGCGGTTGGTGGTAATGTTAAATCATACAGTATTGACAATGGTTCAGTCACGGCGGCTTCGGGCAACTTTACAGGATTGGATGCAGGAGTTTATTCAGTCGTCGTCTCCGATACGAAGGCATGCCCGGTGTACTATTCAGTGAGCCAAAGTCAAACATTGACACAGCCAAATGAAATAATCCTTCAGGATGTCACAGTGGACTCAACAACGTGTTTTGAGTACGCAGATGGGGGTATTAGCTTGAGTGCTTCTGGAGGAACGAATGTAAAATACTCTATCAATGGAGGGGTTACATATTCAACGAATGGAATCTTTGGTAACCTCTCTAGTGGCACGTATACACTTGATGTGACAGACAATAATAATTGCCCTGCAAACTTTAACAGCTACAGTTCGGCAGTAATTGTTGGTAAGCCGAACAAACTTATCGTTTCAAACACACTCAAATCAAATCCCACGTGTTTTGATAGCACAAATGGGGAGATAACAATAGTCGCTTCTGGTGGACGTACACGTCAGTATAATTTGGATGGTGGAACCACCTATCAGACTGATCCATTATTCAGTGAACTGTCTGCGGGCACCTACTATGTTACAGTGCGAGATATTAACCTTTGTCCTGTTACATATAATATCAACAGGAACCTCACTTTGGTTAAGCCAGACTCAGTTCTTGTTGAGGACATTACCGCAGTGGAGCCTCTTTGTCACGGCTCATTGAATGGCAGTATTGAAATCAGTGCAACTGGAGGTAATTCACTTTCATATTCGATCAATAATGGTTCGACCTATTCTCAACAAACTTTATTTAATGGACTTGGAGCAGGAGAATATCGAATTGATGTCCAGGATTCAAAAGGTTGTGAGGTTACTTACAATACAAACAAGGTTTTTGAATTGACGGAACCAGATTCTGTCATTGTTTCAAACGTTTCGTTTGAAAATTCAAGCTGTTATGATAGTGATGATGGAAATATTGAGATTACTGCGGGTGGGGGTAATGAATTGGAATATTCTATCAATAACGGTGTAACATGGTCTTCGACTTATACATTTACTAATCTGTCGCCAGGAGCTTATACGATTAGAGTTCGTGATATAAATAACTGTCAGGTTTTCTATCTAACAAACCGTTCAATTGTACTTACAGAACCTGATCAATTGTATGTTTCATCTTATGTGGTAAATCCCGTGTCATGTAAGGATGGTGCTGATGGAAGCATAGAGATTCTTGCAACTGGAGGCAATACGCGGAAGTACAGCATAAATGGTGGTGCTTCGTATCAGTTGGATAGCAACTTTACTGGATTAACAGCAGGATCCTATTCAATAGCTGTGTCGGATAATAAAGGATGTAACCCAGTTTATGCCTATGTTCCTTCAGTCTATGTAAATGAGCCTGACTCTGTACGTGTTGAATCAATAACGACTCGGAACCTTGATTGTAAGAACTCTCAAGATGGAAAAATTGAAATAGACGCAACCGGTGGAAATATCCTGAGCTACAGGATCGATCCAAGTCAAGGATTTGGAATCACGAGTGTATTCAACAACTTAGCGGCAGGTACATACTTCGTAGAACTCGAGGATAGTAAGAATTGTGATATATACTTTGAAGCTGGTCTTACATCGATTCAAACGCTTACCGAGCCCGATAGTTTGACACTGTGGGAAGTAAAAATTGTAGACCCAAGTTGTGCGAATTACACGAATGGATCTATTGAACTCACTGCATCTGGAGGTAATACACGCTCTTACAGTGTCAATGGTGGTGCAATATTCCAGAGTTCACCAGTATTTACAAATCTGAGTGATGGAAACTATTCTATCAAAGTAAAAGACAACAAGAATTGTGCTTTGTTGAAGAAGGTTGCTACGTCTGTAGTGGTCACTGCCCCTGACTCCCTATTCATTGATAGTGTGACTGTTTTAGATGTGACGTGTAAAGATTTTGAGAATGGGGAAATTGTATTGCATGCAAGCGGGGGCAATGCACCAATTTCATATTCTATTGATGCATCTAAAGGGTTCTATGTTCAGAATAATACCTTTACGGGGTTATTCCCGGGCACCTATAGTGTCGGAATTCAGGATGTAAATGCTTGTCCCACATATTCTCGAGTCCCTGTTTCAATTCAGATTACGGAACCAGACTCATTGACATTGAGAAATATTATTACCACACAGGTTACGTGTAATGGTGATAATGACGGATTAATCCAAGTGACGGCCACAGGAGGCAATTGGCCTTTGACGTATGCTATTTCAGGGACATCTTCAGTTACACAAACCGCAGCTGCATTTGGCTCCCTGGAAGGAGGCAACTACTTAATTAATGTATTTGATACGAATGCATGCCCGCTTAAAGTTGTAGATGGATTGTCTAGGTATGTTTCGTTGTTCGAGCCGGATCCTTTGGTCATACGAGAAGTGTCCAAAAAAGATATAACGTGTTTCAATTTTAATGATGCAGAGTTAGCATTAACTGTGTCCGGTGGCAATACGCCCACACTATATTCCATCAACAACGGTATTTCATATAGTTTGAACCCCTTGTTTGATTCACTCCTTGCTGGGTCATATGTCGTAACGGCGACCGATTCAAATGCATGTCCAGTGGTAGTGAACTCTCAGTCCGTAACAACATTCAATTATGTGGTAACTAACCCTCCTGCACTATCGGCCATTAGTACGGTTACTCATAATGTCTGTAAAGATGATGAGCTAGGGGCGGTTTCCCTGGCAATTAGTGGTGGAACTTTGGCCACTACTTCAACGTATGACATTAAGTGGTTTGATGGTAGTTCAAATATCATTGGTACTGGCGATATGGTGGACTCCTTATCCGCGGACTATTATACCGTAGACATCCGGGATGATAATGCATGCTTGTTGACGGTATTCTCTACAGTAAAAGAACCTGATTCCCTTTTAGTTAATCAAATCAAATTTGCTGATTCGAAGTGCTTCCGTTCGATCGATGGCTTCATAGAATTTGACATTGATGGAGGAGTTGGTCCTTTAGTTAGTATTGACTCAGGGGCAACGATGCTGAGCCAAACGTTATTTACAAACCTCGATACTGGTCTGTATACCTATCATGTAACAGATGTTAACGGATGTACAGCATTCCCGAATAATTGGGGTCAGTTCTACATCGATGAACCAGATTCATTCTATGTTTCTAGTGCATTAGTGAAGAATGTCGACTGTTTCGGGAATGCCACTGGTGAAATTATTATCTCGGCATTTGGAGGTAACATGCTGCGTTATTCTATTGATAGTGGAACTACGTATCAGGATACGGCGAAGTTTGGCAACCTCACCGCAGGTAGTTACTACATGCAGGTGACAGACACTGCAGGGTGTATTGGTCAATACTCAACGTCAAATCAGGTGATCGTTACCGAACCAAATCTTTTGGTTGGAACGTCGACAATCTTGTCCGGGGTGAATTGTCAATTTGACACAACAGGTGCCGCAGAGGTTGTTATTGCAGGTGGAACTGCACCATTTGGAATTCTATGGGATACTGGAGATACCCTTACGAGTATTTCAGGTTTGAGTGGTCTCGTTTATGAGTATACTATTACCGATTCCAATAATTGTGTTTACACAGATGTAGTTATTATTCCCACTACAGATGCGGATTGTGACTCGATTCCAGACACGGACGATGGCTTTGATGATTTTGATTTTGACGGCATCCCAAATTACCTAGACACAGATTCAGACGGTGATGGACTTTCTGACTTCTTAGAGAGGGATTATGACCGAGATGGTATTGTTTACGATGATTGCGATGATGATGGATTCCCGAACTTCTTGGATATAGATTATTGCGATCTGTTCATACCCACAGTATTTACTCCCAATGGGGATGGCGTAAATGATTATCTAGAAATTCCTGGAATTGAAGCATATCCAGATAATACCCTGAGTATTTACAACCGAAATGGAGAACTTGTATTCCGAATGGCTCCTTATGATAATTCATTTGATGGTGAGTCCTCTCGGACAACAATCATACAGAATCCCGATGGGTTCTTACCTACAGGCACCTATTATTTCACGGTTGAAATTCCTTCGATTGGAATCCGTCACATTGGTTATATATATATTCAACGATGAGGCGTAGCATACTACTAGTTCTAGGAATGGCATTATTTGCTTCCCCCCAACTTCGTGCTCAGGAAAACCCCTCCTTGAACACGTATATTTTTAATCCAATAGTATTGGCGCCGAGTTTTTCGGGTATGTATAGTGGAACAGTTTCATTTCTAACTGATTATCGATATCTGGGCATTGAAGGTGCGCCAAGGTCTTCAATAACATCATTTGATTATAAGCTTATTGATTTAAACCTTGGTTTGTCTGCGGCCATAATAAGTGATGAAATTGGCCCTATAAAGAGTAATAGTTTTAGTTTATCGACGGCCTATCACCTTCAAATTTCTAGAGCAGAGTATTTTTCTTTTGGGATGAAACATGGTTTCCACAATTTCAATATGAATCTGAATAATGAGAAGTTCATTGATCTTGCGGACATCAGTATTAATACAGCGGTGTACAATACCTTCTACTACAACTTGGACATAAGTGGAATGTACTACAATGAAGAGAGTTATGCAGGTTTGAGTTTGCTCAATGTCGTAAAAGGACAATTTCTGATTGACAATTACACCTCGAGAAGTATCTGTTTCTACGGTGGATCTGAAGCGCAATTCAGTCCAACATTGAAAATAGCATACTCAGGGATGCTGGTTGTAGAACAAGGTTCACCAAATGTGGTTAACCTTTATGGCCAATATTTTGTCACACCTGAACTAAGGGTAGGGCTGCATAGGCATTCAAATGACTATGGGTTTAATGCTTTTTTCGAGTCAAGAGGGTTTAAGCTTTTCTACAAGTACTCCTATCCAGCAAACTCGATGCGTTATTTCTCAAAGCAATCTCATACAGTTGGTTTGAGTGTGGATTTTATCAATGAAAAGTCAAAAATTGAAACACCCGTATTCTTCCTTAATTAAGGCTACTATTCTAATGTGGGGAATTCTAGGGTATGCTTGGGCCCAAGAGTTCCCAGACTATCTGCGTTCAAATTATATTGCCAAGCCATTGATTACCACAAAAAGTAATGACTTTGGTTTGGCGCCGATGACCAGGGATTACATTGTATTTTGTTCTAATGGCAGAAAGGGGTTATCCAGGGTTCTGCGAGAAGACAAGGTGGATCTTTTCCTTTATAATCTAAAGAATGATGAGGTATCAGAATTCGATAAAACAGGTTTGTGTGAATTAGAATCTGTCAAGTATAACATCGGCTCGGTTTCTTTTTCAGGGGATTTAAAAACGATGTTTATTAGCAGAAATCGCTTTGACAAGAATTTCGGGGGGATTTTACCATTTGAGCTATTGCAAGTCGACATTAATGAACAATCCTCAGAATGCAGCTTGCTCCCATTTATTAATCCTGACTTCAGCTATCAACAGCCGTTTTTTGACACTCGCCAAAATGTACTCTTCTTTGTAAGTAATCAACCTGGGGGTAAGGGAGGATATGATATTTACTATGTGGTGCGGAGAGGTGAACACCTTTGGGGAGAACCGCAAAACTTAGAAAGAGTAAATACGCCGGGGGACGAATTATTTCCAAGTGTTGACTCATTTGGGAACATTTATTTTTCTAGGTATGTGGAAGGTCGAGGTTTAGAAATATTTTGTTTGGTGAAAAATAGCACAGTGCCGCAAGCGCTACCCGGGCCTTTTAATACGGAAGGAGACGATTTTAATTTAATTGTAGTAGACACAAAGAACATCCTTCTCGCTAGGGTATTGCGAAAAAACAAGAGTTCAGACATTCTCTTGTACTCTATTCAATGAAACAGATTCTAAAGCCACTAATACTTGTATTGTCAGCACTTTTCAGTGCATGCACAGGGGAGTATATTTCTCTCAATACTTTAAGCGGAACATTTCAGCCCAATCTAAGCGTTCCTATTGGGACCATATCTATGGTATTAGAAGATGGAGTATCCAATATGACTAGTGATTTACAATCGGATACTTCTTCTTTCTTTTTTGAGCAAAGCATTGACTCTGCTGTAACTATATATGCGGATTCTTTATTGCCAAGACTTCCGAACTTTGGACTATCGGATTCATTTGAAATTGGTGCCATTAATTTGCCAAACTTCACTATATCGAATTCCATGACACTTTCGCAATTTGGTGCGGCTGCAGGTGGGACTACAAATACGATAATTCAAGGGCTTAATGGGACTACTCAAGTATTTCCTCAACTAGGCCCGATAAATGGAGGCTCTTACCCTCTTCAGGGTAGTTCTCCAATTTGTTCTGCAACAATCAACCAGGGGACATGCGAATTAACAATCACTAATGGATGGCCAACTCCGATTTCCATGGTTGTAGCCTTAGTTAATGCTGGGACTGGATCTCAATTGGCTAATTTTAATTTTTTGAGTGTTTCGCCTGGACAAACGGCTACTCAGACTAAATCATTAGTAGGTAAACAACTTGGAAGCTCACTTACGCTTCAGGTCATTTCCATGTCGACACTCGGCAGTGGTGGGCAGCTGGTGTATATAAATACAGCAGATGCAATCAACATGAGTTTAAGTACGAATGGTATTGAAGTTCAAGAGGGGAATGTGGTTTTTCCACAGAGTCAATTATTTTCGACCCAGTACGAAGAGACTTTGAACTTGCCTTCAGGGCTATCACTTCATGAAATCGAAATTGAATTTGGGAAAGTTAAGTATGAGATAACAACTCCACTAGATGAGATCGTAACTACGAATGTTCTAATTCCTAATTCATTCGATGGGTTTGGGGAGTTTGGATTTCAGATTAACACAGGACCTTTCTTGCCAGATACCGGTACTATAATCATCCAAGATGTGGCAGTCGACTTAGTAAGCGGAGGCGCTCCAAATACATTCCCATTGAGTGTGTTGGTGGAAATAGCAGATATTTCAAATTGTATTGGATTCAATTTCCAAGAGTCTGTATCTATTACATTTAGCTTTGAAGAGGTACAATTAAAAAGTGCCACGGGTTTCTTCGGAGAATTTTCTTTTGGGGTAACAGATACTGTTGATTTAGATGGCATTGAAGTCCTACCTGGAGCAACACTTTTATTTTTTGAGCCCGAAGTAAGTTTGGATTTTAACAACAGCATAGGTGTACCCATATTTGTAAACCTAGATCTTAATAGTTATAATTCTCAAGGGGCCTTTCATGCTGATGTTCAAAATTTCGGAATAGACTATCCTCAAACAAAAGCCTTTCCGAGAAATAGGGAATCATTGCTGATGGTGTCCCCAAACCCAAGTGACCCTTTCATTGAAATTCCTGGAAATATTTTTGGGATTGAAATTGATGCTACGGTCGCCTCAACCTCTCTCCAGTCTAATGGGGTACCCAATTTTATTAAAAAAGGCGATGACTTAAACGCAGACATCACCATTTTGCAGAGAAGCAAGTTTGCTCTGAGTAATCTAATAATTACGGACACTATTCAAACAGGTCAATTAGTCGATACTACATTGGTAGACCTCTTGGAGGATGTTCGGATAACCCTTTCAGGTCTTTCGATAATCCCATTGGATATTGATTTAACATTGGACTTTATAGATAGTCAGGGTATTGTTCAATTCAATGACACCCTTGTTTTAAGTTTTGGCGAAATCATTTCCGAACTTCATTTGGATTTCAATCAAATTCAGAGCTTGCCTGAAGTAGAGGCAATTGTTTTGAATTTAGGGATTAGCAGTACAGATTTCCCGGAACAAGTCATCCTTAAGCCCGACGATTATTTAGAGTGCTCACTTTCATTAGATGCCATTGTCAACTATGAACTGGAGCTTTAAATACTTCACGTTAATACTATCATTAGTATTAACCACAAGGGGGGAAGCACAACTGACCTCTTTTGGTGTTTTGAATCCTATTTCAAGATTGGAAACAATGCCGGCCTTTGGGAATAGTCCAAAATTCTATTTGGAGTTTGGAGGCGTGGGATTGAACCTGGCAACGAATTTCAATTTTGGACAAATCCTAGGGGGAGATGTCGGTTCAAATTTGATGCAGCTAGCACGTGCGAATGATTTAATAAATCTAAATGGAGATGTGGTATTGAGGCCAATTGGCATATTACGTTCAAAATCATCCTTCGTTGAAACTTTGGGGATTGAAGTTATACAATCCAATACACTTTCAATAGACAGTGACTTTTTACAGCTTATCACAGAGGGCATCACGCTAAATCCTCTGGGGCAATATGCCAACTCAAATTCTGGTGTTTATGTGTCTTCGATTCTAAAGGAAAGGCTCTTTTATGGGAGACATTCAAAATCGGAAAATCTCAGTATTTCCTTCCGGATCAATTTTGATGCTCCCCTAGCTGGATTTCGATTTGTAACTGACGAATGCCAATTGAATCGTGAGTTCAGCGCGGATACGAATTTTATTGCTTTCAAGTATAGAGCACGAGCTCAGCATTTTGGGAGGGAGATAATAGATGGCATTCTTCAAAATGGATTTTCTCTTGGGAGTTTAAGACCTAATAAATTCACTCCTTCATTGAATTTTGGTGTTGAACGAAAGCTTAGTTCAAAGCTTAGTGTGGGGTTGGGAGTTTCCAATTTCACTCTGATTCCAGCCATTAATGACATCTATGAGATTACCTATGAAGGTGGCTATGATTTTGAAGGGGTAAATTACCAGCTTGGTGTGGATAGTATGACTGCTATTTTTGAGGATGTTTCCAGCTTGGACGTGACGTCAATATTGCCTACAATTACAGAAGGCAGCGGAAATTGGAATCTATCGGGAAATGTAGATCTAATCTTGTATGCGCGTGTTCGCCGAGGTAATAATAAAGAGATGCTATGGTTTGTGCAGCGAAAGAAAGACTATTTAATGACACGAACTTTTAGTGGAGTATTCCTCGAAGACACTGATTCTAAATGGTTTCATGTGAATTACGGCTTCACCTATTTACTTGAATATGGGATCCTGAATCCAAGTTTGTCTTTTCGGGCACTCATTAGTCCATGGACAAGGTTGAGCGTTGGAATTAACAATCCCTTAAATATTCCGAGATTTTCAGGAGGAACTCCCTATGTGTATTCGGGTTCAAATGGTTTGAATGTTAATGTTGGTCTGAGTTTTGGCACTTTCAAGCAAGAATAATTGGGCAATTGTTCTCATAGCATGTGTTCAATTCACCTGTTCAGCACAGCTAATCCAAAAGGTATTTGCTGAAAAAGTAAATTCAAATTTTATTTATGAATATCGAAAGGACGAAAAAGAACTTTGGACGGAGTTCATTTTAAAATTAGACCCCGACAGCACAAACAAGGTCGTTATTGTTGTTTCCGGCGCTCGTGATGTAAGGAATTTTATCCTTTATTTGGAATGCCATATTAAATCATGCTTCAAAGATGAACAGCCACTTTTTCTCCCTAATGTTCCAAAATTGATTTTCGATAAAGAATCCAGGGTATATAGGTCTGAAGATGGAACATTTTGGTTTAAACGTCGTAGTCTTCTGAGGTTTTTGAAAATATTGAATAAGGAAGCGAAAAAAATGGCTGTAATGGACATAGAGTACAAACGAAAAAAATACTTTTTCTGATGAGAGATTACATTATTTCTGAGTTTTTTCTGAGATATGGAGATATTTTGGGATTTGATAAGACAGAAGAGAATATTCGGATTTTAATTTTTTTGCATGACTTACCTCAAGATTCGAGAAAGAAGTATGTAAAAATTATTGAAATGGGTGTGGAGTCAGGAAAATCCATAGACTCTGATGCCATTTTTGGGAAGTTGGATCGAATAATTGAAGAAGAGAGGGAAGCGCAAGATCTTTTTTTAAAGAAATATCAATTCTCGGAGAACTTTGTAGGGGCTTTAAAAGATTTACATGACAAGAGTAGTGAGTTATTGATTGAGTACAAAAAGCGGGGCTTTATCTCAGTTTTAAAATACAATGTCTTGCGAGACATGCAGCAGGCCTTAGATTATAAAACCCGATGGGTAAACAAAGGCTCGACGCTTGAGGCATCAGCACTGTGTGGAAAGAATCACATCTTTTTTGATCTTGGGATTTGGTACCTAAAAAAACGCAAAATGGATAAGCAGCTTTGTACGGAAAACATCTTTCCGATATGGATGGTCTATATGTTTTCTGACACTGATTTGCACTCGAGAGCGTATATTTCTTCAAAAGATGATGAGGCACTTTCCCAATTATTTCAAAATTTCATCAAATCACACGGGGGTTTAAAATGGGCGTTAACTAGTATGAAGCGGTCAATTGTGCTTAAGAATCTGTGAGTTGTTTAAAAGAATCTGTGTAACTTTGAAAAAAAAAGTCATGAAGCGTCTGATTCTCTTAATTTTCGTCTTTTCTGGATTTGGGGCGTATTGCCAAGTGGTTTCTCCTGATGTCGGTTCGACCTCTGACAGTCTAGAGACGCAAGAAGTTACCAATGACGTAGAGGCTGACTCGGTCAAGGCTCCTTTGAATCTTGTTTTTGGGTTCGGTGTTTTGCCACGACATGAATTGGTGAAATTGGATTTTGTGAAGCCGCCAATACGTATTGTTTTGGGTGCTGTGGACTTATACAAAGGAATCGGCTTACTCGGCACATACGAATGGCGTAAAGCAGATGTCCCGTACTTTGAAAATGATCCAAGCGTTCTTTCTGACCGTTACTCTCGATTCATTTTTGGACCTACCTATACCATTGGGCCACTAACAATCTATGCCCAGATGGACCTGTTTGGAAAATATGGTTTCTTTCGTTCAGTAGGAAACAACAACAGTATTGTTGGATCTGGAAGAAAGGCTTTGGGAGCGACGTTTGACGTTTATAATGGAATTTCGTTTGGACTTGACTTCAGTAGCTACGCTGGAGTCGGCCTGAATGTTGTCTACGCTTTACCTATCAAGATTTAACAATTGTCTTATTCTGTGTTATCACGGAAGTGGAAACTGGTAGCACTGCTCATTTGCCTGAACTCTTGTACTATCGTTTGGGCACAGTCAGTCGCAGTTGAAATACCGCAGGCATTCGCGGGGATACGGTTCAAGACTTTCCTTGAGCAAGGAGATCAGGTTCGCACGTGGTATGAAGTCTCTGGTCGCTATGCCGAAGACTATATGGAAGTGGTTCGTCGGATCTATCAACCCAATCGGGATCAAGCCTTGCGCATCCTAGACACCTACGGTGATGATCGGTATACGGCGGTAAAAATTGAATCCAAAGGCTGGATTTACATCCTCATTCAATCCAACGGAGGGATGGCGGAATCAAAAATTCAAGCTCGGCAGAAAGAAGGCCGGGACTAGTTGAATTTCTGTAACCGGCCATTTACCTTTGCCCCCCTTTGCCACTTTAGCTCAGTTGGTAGAGCATCGCATTCGTAATGCGAGGGTCGTGGGTTCGAGTCCCATGAGTGGCTCTAAATGGTTTAAGGGCGCGAGTGCTGAAATTGGTAGACAGGCTAGACTCAGGATCTAGTGTCCGTAGGATGTGGGGGTTCGAGTCCCCCTTCGCGCACCACAGGATCCCCGCCCCAAAAAGGGCGGGGATTTTTACTACCTGATGGGCGCTAATGTTCACTTTGAAAGACCATCAGGTAGTAAAAACCTTGGCCGGAGGCCAAGGGATACTGGGTTGCAGCTACCCTCTCAGGTCCGCCCGGGTAGCGGGCATTCCCCCTTCGCGCACCACAGGATCCCCGCCCTATACAGGCGGGGATTTTATCTTTCTCTTCGGCGCATATTTGGAACACCCTCCGGTCCCAACAAGATCATGATGTTACGGGGCAAAACGCGTACCTTTGCCGTCCTTTTTTCAAAGACTCTGAACTATGAATGTTTCCCACACAATCGACGCCAAGAACAATGGGGTCATTACCGTTGAAATTGCCCAGGCTGATTTTGCTGACAAAGTAGAAAAGGCGCTGACAGATTACCGCAAACGCGCGAGTGTCCCTGGATTTCGTCCAGGCATGGCTCCAATGGCAATGATTCGCAAGCAATATGAATCTTCTGTCCGCGTGGATGAAGTCAACAAGATGCTTCAAGACGGATTGTACAATTATTTAGAGTCTGAAAAATTGGAAATTTTGGGCCAACCCTTGCCCATGCCTAGCCAAGTGGATTTTGCCGCGGAGAGTTTCCAAGTGCAGTTTGAAATTGGTGTCGCACCACAATTTGATCTGGAAATCAGTGAAAAAGTGAAGCTTCCTTACGTGGAAATCGAGCCGACGAAGGCGGTGATTGACGAGGAAGTCGAGAACATCCGCAACCGCTACGGGAAGATGTCGGAGGTCGATGCAGTGGGTGCTGAAGACATTCTCTTTGGCTCATTCCAAATGGTGGACAAAAAAGGCCAAGCGGTAGAAGGCAATGAGGCGAAAGAAGGTCGTGTGGGCATCAAGTCCATCAGCGATAAAAAAGTAGCCAAAGCTGCACAAGCTATGAAGGTGGGGGAGACCCTAGAATTGAATGCGTCAAAGCATTTTGCGGACACCTTCAAATTAGAAGATGTTCTGGGATTGACTGAAATCGAGCAAGCCGCGTCAACGGGTTTGTTTGTGTTGACCCTGAAGACGATTTATCACTTAGAGCCTGCCGAAGTCAATCAAGAGTTATTTGACAAGTTGTTTGGTGAAGGTGCGGTGAGCAGTGAAGCGGAAATGCGCAGCAAAATCGAAGAGGATTTGAAAGGGCTATATCAGCGTGACTCGGACACCCATTTCTTCAATACGGTGACCGATCACTTGATGAAGACCAAGATGAATATGCCTGAGGCTTTCATGAAGAAGTGGATCACCCAACAAGGTGAAAAGGCGCCAAGCATGGAAGAAGTGGAGGAGCAATGGCCCAACACAGAAAAAGCAATGCGCTGGCAATTGATCGAAGGAAAGCTAGTGCGTGAGCATCACCTGCATGTGCACAAGGAAGAGCTCGTGGCGCATGCGGTGGAAATGGTCAAGAGTCGGATGGCTCAGTTCGGCCAAGCCATGGACGATCAACAGGCAGAGCAATTGGCTATGTCGGTCCTTCAAAACCGTGAGCAATCAGAGCAACTTTCGGAACAGCTTTTGCAAGACAAGATGATGGCCTTCTTTAAAGGCGCATTTAGCCTGAAAACGAGCAAGAGCAACTATGCGGATTTCCTTAAATTGGCCAATAGCAACAAATAATTTTCCGTCATGGATTTAGGTAAAGAGTTTCAGCGCTATGCGATGCTTGACAAGGGCATCAGTAGCTTGACGATGCAGCATTATGTGGACAGTTCATTGACTCCGTACATCATTGAGGAGCGTCAATTGAACGTGGCCCAAATGGACGTGTTCTCCCGTTTGATGATGGACCGCATCATTTTCTTGGGTACCGGCATCAATGATCAAGTGGCGAACATTGTGCAAGCGCAGTTGCTCTTTTTGGAATCTGCTGACAGCAAAAAAGATATTCAGATTTACCTCAACAGTCCTGGGGGATCCGTCTATGCGGGCCTAGGGATCTATGATACCATGCAAGTGGTAAGCCCGGATGTGGCCACGATTTGTACGGGCATGGCTGCCTCGATGGGGGCGGTTTTGATGTGTGCTGGCACCAAAGGCAAGCGTTCAGCTCTTAAGCATTCTCGTGTGATGATTCACCAGCCTATGGGCGGGGCGCAAGGCCAAGCAAGTGACATGGAGATCACCCTCACGGAGATCCTCAAGTTGAAAAAAGAGCTCTACGAAATCATTGCCAACCACTCAGGCCAGCCGTTTGACAAAGTAGAAAAGGATTCAGACCGTGACTACTGGATGACGTCAGAAGAGGCCAAGGCCTACGGCATGATTGACGAAGTGCTGGAAGGCAAGAAACGCGCCTAAGCATGTCAGAAGGTTCGCAGTGTTCATTTTGTGGTCGTCCCAAAGGGGATGCTGGGCTGCTCATCGCAGGCCTCGATGCGCACATTTGCGAATCATGTATTGAACAGGCCCATGAAATTGTGTTGGAAGAGGCACGTCAGGGCGATCATGCTGAAGCGAAAGATTTTGAACTGCCGAAGCCCAAGGATATACGCGCCCATTTGGACCAGTACGTGATTGGTCAAGAAGCCGCGAAGAAAACCCTCAGTGTGGCGGTGTACAATCACTACAAGCGCGTCCTTCAGGGAGGAGTAGATGATTTTGAGATCGAAAAGTCAAATGTCATCCTTGTGGGCGAAACGGGTACGGGCAAAACCCTTCTAGCGCGCACGATTGCGCGTATGCTAAATGTTCCTTTTGCGATTGTCGATGCCACGGTCCTCACAGAGGCAGGTTACGTAGGCGAGGATGTAGAAAGCATTTTAACGCGTCTCTTGCAAGCGGCAGACTACAATGTTGAATCTGCGCAACGCGGAATTGTGTTCATTGATGAAATTGATAAAATTGCCCGCAAGTCGGACAACCCCTCTATCACTCGCGATGTTTCAGGTGAGGGCGTTCAGCAGGCCCTTTTGAAGCTTTTGGAAGGCACCAAAGTGAATGTTCCTCCGAAGGGTGGGCGTAAGCATCCGGATCAGAAATTCGTCGAGGTGGATACGCGCGATATTCTTTTCGTCGCTGGCGGTGCCTTTGATGGCATCAACCGTCATATTGCACGTCGCTTAAACACCCAAGTCGTTGGCTACGGAGGAAGCGTCCGCCGTGGGGAGGTACAGGAAGAGAACTTCTTGAGCGCGGTGGCGCCCCAAGACTTGAAAGCTTTTGGGTTGATTCCCGAATTGATTGGCCGGATGCCTGTTTTGACCTATTTGGAGCCGCTCACACGAGAGACCTTGTTGGCCATTTTAACGGAGCCCAAAAATGCCTTGGTGAAGCAATATGGCCACTTATTTCAAATGGATGGCATTGCGTTGACATTTGAGCCTGAGGCGCTCGAAGCCATTGCAGATAAGGCGCTTGAGTTCAAGTTGGGGGCTCGTGGCCTGCGCAGTATTTGCGAAGCCATCTTGACGGACGCCATGTACGAATTACCGGAATCGGTTGTGGTCACTGCAGCGATGGTGGAGCGTCAGCTATCTAAAGCAGACGGACTCAAGGCCGCCTAAGCCCTTATTTGTTTTTCACCCAGCGCACGAACGCATAGCCGATGGCTTGCTCAATCGTGGGGTGATGCACTTCTCGCGAAATTTCCTTGAAGCCCTCCTCGTATTCCGGAAACCACGTATCGCCTTCATATTGGCCCTCCACCTCGGTGATTTCGAGAATGTCGGCATAGGGAAGCCCCTGACGGTACAATTCACCCCCGCCAATTAGAAAAATCTCTGAATCCTGCATCGAAGCCATGCCGATGGCCTCTTCCAGGCTTTCTGCGGTGAGGACTCCTTCATGTTTCCATTGTGGATTGCGGGTGATGACAATATTGCTTCGGTTAGGCAGGGGACGTCCAATGGATTCAAACGTTTTACGCCCCATAAGAATGGGATGACCCGTGGTTAAAGCCTTGAAGCGCTTGAGGTCTTCAGGCAAATGCCATAAGAGCGCATTGCCCCCTCCAATGAGGCGATTTTGGTCGTGGGCAACGATGATGGTCAGCACGGAGGGTCGATTAAACGGCAACAGCGCCTGCAATGTGCGGATGGGGATCATATCCATCTAAACGCACATCATCATAGGTGAAATCGAAGAGTGAGGTAATCTCGGGATTCAGCAACAGGTTTGGCAAAGGGCGCAGATCGCGGCTAATTTGAAGCTTTACCTGGTCGATGTGATTGCTGTAAATATGCGCATCCCCGAGGGTATGCACAAAGTCTCCGACGGCAAGGCCCAAATCACGCGCCATGAAGTGCACGAGCAAGGCATAGGAGGCAATATTGAATGGAACCCCTAGGAAAATGTCGGCAGAGCGCTGATAGAGCTGGCAACTCAACTTGCCGTCCGCAACATAAAATTGGAAAAAGGCATGGCAGGGAGGAAGGGCCATTTGATCGATGTATCCCGGGTTCCATGCACTCACTATGTGACGGCGTGAATCCGGATTGCGACGAAGGTCTTCTAACACATTTTTGAGTTGGTCCACCGCGCCGTTTGGGCCAGGCCAGGAACGCCACTGGTGCCCATAGACGGGTCCGAGCTCACCCCATTGGGAGGCAAAAGAGGCATCCTCGGCGATGCGTGCGGCAAATGCGCGAATGTCTTCCCCTTGAAATTCCTTGGACGCTTTGTATTTGGCATAGGGCCAATCATCCCAAATCCGCACCCCGTGCTGGCAGAGGTAGCGAATGTTCGTTTCACCCCGAATAAACCAGATCAACTCGTGAAGAATGCTCTTGAGGTGAAGCTTCTTGGTGGTCATCATCGGGAAGCCTTCCTGCAAGTTGAATCGCATTTGATGCCCAAATACAGAAATGGTTCCCGTACCGGTGCGGTCCTCTTTGTGGAGGCCCTCCGCGAGGACGCGTTCAATTAGATCGTGGTAAGGCTTCATCGACTTGTGGGCCCCCGGAAGGGCGATCCTTTAATACAATATGCCCACTAAGATAGCCGTAAAGAGCGAAGCGGCTGTACCCGCAAGTAAGGCTCGTAATCCAAGTTGGCTCAAGTCTTTGCGACGGTTCGGGGCGAGGGCACCAATTCCACCAATTTGAATGCCAATGGACGCAAAATTGGCAAAACCACATAGGATATAGGTCGATAGGATTTGCGCTTTTTCTGAGGAGAGTTGACCACCTTCCATCAACTTGCCCATGGAAACATAGGCATAGAATTCGTTGAGTACGGTCTTTTCACCAAGTAGTTGTCCCACGGCCGCGGCGTCACTCCAAGGAACGCCCATCATCCAGGTTAACGGGGCGAGGGTGATGCCAAAGATGGCTTGTAAATTAAATTCGGTAAAGCGTCCATCGGTTGCGGATGCGATCCAGGCGTTCAGACCTGTCCATTCGCCAATGGCACCGCTTAAGAGCGCATTTGCCAGGGCAATCAATGCCGTAAAGACCAAGAGCATAACCCCTACATTGACCGCCATTTTGAGGCCATCGCCGGTCCCGTGGGCAATCGCTTCAAGCCAGTTGCCTTGCTTTTCAATTTTGACATCTGCGGTGTCCACGAAGTTTTCTGTTTCGGGCATGAGCATCTTGGCAGCAATAATGGCTGCTGGGGCGCTCATCACTGAGGCAGCAAGAAGGTGTCGCGCAAAGAAAACTTGGCGCACTTCGTCGGTTCCGCCTAAATAATTGATGTAGGCGGCCAAGACCGCGCCGGCGATGGTTGACATGCCCCCTGACATGAGGCACAAGAGCTCCGAGCGGGTCATGCCGGCGATGTAGGGCTTGACCAGGAGTGGCGCTTCGGTTTGACCCACAAAGACGTTCGCTGCGGCAGATAAGGATTCAGCCCCAGAGAGCTTCAAGGTGCGCTTCATGAACCATGCAAAGACCCAAACCACTTTTTGGAGAATGCCAAAGTGGAAGAGCAAACTTGTAATGGCACTGAAGAATACGATCGTTGGAAGGACCTGAAAGGCAAAAATGTAGCCGAAACTATCCACCCGTCCGACGAGATCACCGAATAGAAAGAGGCTGCCTTCGCGCGCAAAACCAAGCAAGGCGACAAACCCTTTGCCGATCGAATCAAAAGCAGATGAAATACTGTCAACTTCTAAAATGAGATAGGCCAAACCAAACTGAATGAGCATGCCTTTGAGGACCAACGGCCAAGAAATTGCCCGGCGGTTGGCGCTGGCGAGAAATAGAATGCCCAAAATGAGGACCAAGCTGCCTAAGGCGCGAAAAATTTCCATGCTTATCGTTTGTTGAGTTCGTCGCGAATTCGCGCAGCAAGTTCGTAATCTTCGTGCTCTAATGCACGATTCAATAAATCTTCGAGTGTTTCTGTAGAAGCCTGTCCTAATGCTCGTTGGGTTTCGGCTGTTTCCAAGGCCGTTTCAGAGGAATCACTTGGTTCTTCTACCGTATCCTCCTCCTCTTCTTTGACGGCGGCAATTTTTGCTTCACTTTCCGCCATGCTCGCCTTCTCCATCACGGAGCGATGCGCATAAATGGGACAATCGGAGCGCAAAGCCAAGGCAATTGCATCCGATGGGCGGGCATCCGTAACGCGAACATCTCCCCCTTTAGAAAAGACCAGAATGGCGTAAAAAACGCCATCCTGCAAATCGCGAATGACTACTTCGGTGAGCTCGATTTGATGGGATTCCATAACGGCGGCAAACAAGTCATGGGTCATGGGTCGAGGCGGCCGAGTCATTTTATCCAAGGCAATGGCGATGCTTTGCGCTTCAAATGCCCCTATGACGATGGGGAGCTTGCGCTTGTCTTCTTCCGATTCCAAGAGCAGCGCATAGGCGCCTGTAGGCCGCTCACTGTAGGTGAGGCCTTTCACATGGAGACGGACTTTATCGCTCATTTAGCTTAGGTGCGCCTTGAGCGCCGCGGTGAGGCGTGGAAGGACATCAAAGGCATCGCCCACAATCCCGTAATCGGCAGCCTTAAAGAAGGGGGCTTCGGGGTCATTGTTGATGACGACAATGGTCTTGGATCCACTCACACCTGCGAGGTGCTGTATGGCCCCCGAGATACCGATAGCGATATAGAGTTGTGGATTGATTTGAATTCCCGTTTGACCGACGTGTTCGGAGTGCGGGCGCCATCCAATGTCGGAAACAGGCTTAGAACAGGCCGTGCCTGCATTCAGTACGGCAGCGAGTTCCTCCACGAGATTCCAGTTTTCTGGTGCTTTCATGCCGCGACCTGCGGAAACTACCCGCTCGGCTTCAGGCAAGGGGATCTTCCCACTGGCGACGTGCGCCTCCCCTACGTGACTTTTCGGGGCGAGGCTGATATTCCGGTCCTCAAAAGCGGCACGTGCGTCAGAACTAGGCTTGAGACCCAGGGCATTAGGGATTAGGACCAACACCGTGCAAGACGCGGTAGAAGTACATTGCTCAATGCCTTTCGAAGAAAACGCAGAGCGCTCAACCGTCAGAGGACTGTAACTGCTCGGCAAAGCGGTCACATTGCTGACGGCTGCAGCGCCGGAGGTAGCCGCAAGAACTCCCGCAAGGGATTTTCCGTTGGCCGTGCCACTGACAATGATCTGACTTGCCTGAAGTTCTTTGGCCAGGTCTGCCAAGGCTTGGGCAAATGCACTCGGCTCGAAGCGATCACTTCCGTGAAGATGGATCACTTTGGATGCGCCATAGGCACCGAGAGATTCTACCGGAGGCGTGCAGGGCCCAAAAACAACGGCTACGGCCGTTGAGCCTTGCGCATCCGCGCAGGCTGCGCCGTATTGAACTGCTTCGAAGGTTGATTTCTTGAACGCGCCATTCCACGTTTCGGCAAAAATGAGGACCATATTAAATGACTTTAGCTTCTTCGTGCAAGCGGCGAACCAGCTCGTCGAGATTAGATGAATCAATTAGTTGAACAGCCGCTTTGGCGGCTGGTTTGGTAAATCCGCTGGCCGCAGTGAGGGCAGCACTTCCGCTCAGGGGGGTGACGGCCAAGGGCTTCGTGCGTGCCGTCATGATGCCACGCATGTTTGGAATGCGCAACTCACTTTCTTCAACCAGGCCTTTTTTACCTCCAATGACGATTGGAAGCGCAGCGGAAATTTGCTCTTTGCCCCCATCAATTTCGCGCAAGAGCTGAGCGTTGGATCCATCTACTTCAAGACCGATGCAGGCATTGACAAAGGGAAGGTTCATGAGTGCGGCGAGTGCTCCGGGAACGATGCCTCCATTGTAATCAATCGATTCTTGGCCACAAATGATGAGGTCAAACCCTTGATCCTTGGCGTAGGCAGCGAGCTCTCCAGCTACTTGCATAGGGTCAGTAGGAACCCCGTCAAGACGCACGGCATCATCTGCGCCAATGGCCAAGGCCTTTCGCAGGGTGGCCTCTACCGTGGCGTCACCAAAGGTGATGACGGTCACTTGACCACCGTGTTTTTCTTTGAGATGAAGGGCCTTTGTCAGGCCGAATTCATCGTACGGATTGATGACGAATTGAACGCCATTGGGGTCCAGTGCAGCCCCGCCTGCAGTGAAATTAATCTTTGCGGTGGTGTCTGGCACGTGGCTGATACAAACCAAAATCTTCATGTTGAGCCTTTTTGCTTCCCCATTTAACGCAGGAAGTGCCACAAAAATAGGGCTGAAGTCCTTATTTTTGCGGCCCTAATCATTTAGAAACGATGCGTCAGATCCAATTCCGTGAAGCTGTGGCCGAGGCCATGAGCGAAGAAATGCGCCACGACCCCAATGTCATCCTCATGGGTGAAGAGGTTGCTGAGTACAATGGAGCCTACAAAGCTTCGAAAGGAATGCTCGATGAATTTGGCCCCAAGCGGGTCCTCGACACTCCGATTGCGGAACTCGGTTTTGCCGGGATTGCCGTCGGTGCGGCCATGAATGGACTGCGCCCGATCGTTGAATTCATGACGTTCAACTTCTCTATGGTGGCGATTGACCAAATCATCAACAATGCCGCCAAAATGCGTCAGATGAGTGGTGGTCAATTCAATATTCCGATTGTCTTCCGTGGTCCGACGGCTTCTGCCGGTCAGTTGGCGGCTACGCATAGCCAGGCTTTCGAGTCATGGTATGCCAACTGTCCGGGCTTAAAGGTGGTTGTGCCTTCGAATCCCTATGATTTAAAAGGACTGTTGAAGTCTGCCATCCGCGATGAAGATCCCGTCATTTTTATGGAATCTGAGCAGATGTATGGCGATAAGGGCGAAGTTCCCGAGGAGGAATACACCATTCCCATCGGAGTCGCGGATATCAAGCGTGAAGGCACGGACGTGACCGTTGTTTCTTTTGGTAAGATCATCAAGGTGGCGTTGCAAGCGGCTGAAGAATTAGCTGCAGAGGGCATTTCTTTGGAGGTCATCGATTTGCGCACCGTTCGCCCGATCGATTACGATACGGTTATCGAGTCCGTGAAAAAGACCAACCGCCTGGTGTGCTTAGAAGAGGCTTGGCCTTTGGGTAGCATTTCCACAGAGATTACGTACATGGTTCAAAAGCGGGCCTTCGACTACCTCGATGCGCCGATTATTCGCTTGACCACCGCGGATACGCCGGCGGCCTATGCGCCCACTTTGTTGGAAGCCTTCCTCCCCAATAAGGAGCAATTAATCCAAGCTGTTAAGCAAGTACTCTACCGCGACTAAGCACCCATTTTTGGACTTGGTCGAAATAGGCTATTTTTGCCCCCCTTTGAATAAAACACCGAACACACATCTATCTATACTCTTATGAATCAAATTGAATGGATCGTCCCCGTACTAGGCCTCTTGGGTTTGGTCGTTATGATTGGCAAAGCCATCTGGGTAAGCAAGCAAGATGCTGGCGATGAGAACATGGTTGAACTCGCTGGACACATCTCCCGCGGCGCCTTAGCATTTCTGCATGCTGAGTGGCGCGTTTTAGGTGTATTTGTAGTGATTGCGGCGGCCCTTTTGGGTTGGTCCGCTGAGCTCGAAGCAGTTGCCGCACACACGGATTGGGTCATCGCGATCGCCTTTGTTATCGGTGCCGTTTTCTCTGCCTTTGCAGGCTGGATCGGAATGAATATTGCCACCAAAGCGAATGTCCGCACTACGCAGGCGGCGCGAACTTCCTTGGCCAAAGCACTTTCTGTTTCGTTTAACGGCGGCGCGGTGATGGGACTTGGTGTAGCTGGTTTGGCCGTACTAGGTCTTGGCACCCTTTACATCGTCTTCTCTGGAATGTACAGCGACGTAGCTCAAGCGTTGGAGGTTCTTGCTGGATTCTCATTGGGAGCCGAATCTATCGCACTTTTTGCACGTGTTGGCGGAGGTATCTACACCAAAGCGGCTGACGTCGGTGCAGACTTGGTCGGTAAAGTTGAAGCTGGAATTCCTGAGGATGATCCTCGTAACCCTGCGACCATTGCGGACAACGTGGGGGACAACGTAGGAGACGTTGCTGGAATGGGTGCTGACTTGTTTGGTTCCTATGTAGCCACGATGTTGGCCACGATGGTTCTTGGACGTGAAGTAGTCAGCGTGGACAATTATGGAGGCCTCGCCCCCATTTTGCTTCCCATGGTAATCGCTGGTTTAGGCATTGTCTATTCCATCGTAGGAACCTTCTTTGTTCGCATCAAATCGGACAGCGATAGCGTCATGAATGCATTGAACCTGGGCAACTGGAGTTCTATGGTTTTGACAGCCATTTCATCTTATTTCTTAATCCAATACATGCTGCCCGAAGTGATGACCTTCACGCGAGGCGAGGTGGTTTTGGATATCACCCAAATGGATGTTTTCTGGGCCATCATCCTGGGCCTCGTTGTGGGCACTTTGATGAGCTTAGTGACGGAGTACTATACGTCGATGGGTCGCCGTCCAGTGAATAGTATCGTCCAGAAATCAGCCACAGGCCATGGCACCAATGTGATTGGTGGTTTGGCAATTGGCATGGAATCGACGGTATTGCCAATTTTGATTTTGGCAGGAGGTATTTACGGTTCTTTCTTGTTGGCAGGTTTATATGGTGTGGCCATTGCAGCGGCAGGTATGATGGCGACGACAGCGATGCAGTTGGCTATTGATGCCTTCGGTCCCATTGCGGATAACGCAGGTGGTATTGCTGAAATGAGCGGACTTCCTAGCGAGGTTCGTGAGCGCACAGATAATTTGGATGCGGTAGGTAACACGACCGCAGCGACGGGTAAAGGTTTTGCCATTGCCTCGGCCGCATTGACCGCGTTGGCTTTGTTTGCCGCCTATGTCGGTTTGGCTGGAATCACCAGCATTGATATCTACAAAGCGGATGTTTTGGCGATGCTCTTCGTGGGCGCGATGATTCCTTTCTTCTTTAGTTCCTTGGCAATCTCTGCCGTAGGCAAAGCGGCCATGGAAATGGTGAAGGAAGTTCGCCGCCAGTTCAAAGAGATTCCAGGTATCATGGAAGGAACGGGCAAGCCAGAATACGAGAAGTGCGTAGAGATTTCCACGGCAGCCTCAATTCGTGAAATGGTCGCCCCTGGTGCCTTGGCTTTGCTTTCACCAATTGTGGTGGGCTTTGCTTTTGGCCCCGAAGCCTTGGGTGGTCTTTTGGCCGGTATCACCGTAAGCGGAGTATTGATGGGTATGTTCCAAAACAATGCCGGTGGTGCATGGGACAATGCCAAGAAGTCTTTTGAGAAAGGGGTGGATATCGATGGCAAAATGGAATTCAAAGGATCTGATGCGCACAAGGCTTCTGTCACGGGCGATACGGTAGGCGATCCCTTCAAGGATACCTCGGGTCCATCGATGAATATCTTGATTAAGTTGACGTCCATCGTGGCATTGATCATTGCGCCGTTTATTTCGGTAGGTGGCGAAGGTCACGGCAATGCGGCAGGACATGCTACCGAGATGGTGGAGCATCAGTGCTCTGCGGAGTGTATGTCTTCAGGTAATTGCCCAATGCACGCGCAATCCGAAGAGGCCGCACACGAGTGCAGCGAAGCTTGCCATAGCAATCCAGAAACTTGCCCGATGCACGCAGCCCACGAAGGGGAGGCCGCCGAAGGCATGGAAACGGCTGCGGCACATTCATGCAGCCCTGCTTGCAAAAAGGAAGGCGCAGAATGCACGCATCACAGCTAATTTCAAACGATACGAAACAAAAAACCCGCGGCGCAAGCCGCGGGTTTTTTTGTGTGTCATCATAGGCTAAAACAGCCCGTTGAGTTCCCCGTCGATACGAGAAATAATGCTGCCAAGGTCTTCCGGATTTTCTGGGAAGCGGTTGTTGTCCACATCGATGATAAGGAGTTTGCCCTTATCATACCCTTTAATCCACTCTTGGTAGCGTTCATTCAAACGCTGCAGATAATCAAGGCGGATGGAATTTTCATAGGGGCGACCGCGCTTTTGGATCTGCTCCACCAAGGTGGGAACCGAAGCATTGAGATAAATCAATAGATCGGGTGGACTAATAAATTCCTCCATGAGGTCGAATAAACGCATATACGCATCAAAGTCTCTCGAGGACATCAATCCCATGTCGTGGAGGTTCGGCGCGAAGATGGTCGAATCTTCATAAATAGTTCGGTCTTGGATGACCGTTTTGCCTGATTTGCGAATCTCATGGATCTGATGAAATCGACTATGCAAGAAAAATATCTGCAAGTTGAAGGACCAGCGCATCATATCGCTATAAAAGTCATCCAAGTAAGGATTGTGGTCAACTTCTTCGAAGTGAGCCTCCCATCCATAATGCTTGGAGAGCAGAGTCGTGAGGGTTGTTTTCCCTGAGCCGATGTTTCCGGCAATGGCAATGTGCATATCCTTCAAATTTACACTTTGTCAGCCTGAAATTGAAGGATTTCATCCAATAGTTTTCGGTCGTTCGAAAGTCGCGGGACTTTGTTTTGACCGCCTAATTTTCCTTTGGATTTGAGCCAGTTATGAAAGCAATGAGTGGGCAAGACGCGCAATCTAGGGGCTTGTAAAATAAGATCCTTATGTCGCTTCGCTTGATAGTCCGAATTCAATTCCTGCAGCGCTGCATCCAATACCTGGGCGAAGGCTTCGAGACTAGAGGGACTCTGATGAAACTCGATCAGCCATTCGTGTGCCCCTGAGCGTCCTTGATCCATAAAGTAAGGGCCAGCGGTGTAGTCACTTACTTCGGCGCCCGTCGCGGCACAGGCCCGATCCATGGCACGTTCCGCATTTTCCATGATGAGTTCTTCCCCAAAAGCATTAATGAAGAGTCGGGTGCGGCCAGAAATTTCGATGCGATAAGGCAACAAAGAGACAAAGCGAATGGTATCCCCGACAATATAGCGCCAGAGGCCACCCACGGTGCTGATGAGCATGGCATAGTCCACTCCAAGGACGACGTCACTAAGTGGCAGGACTGTTTCAGATTGGCGGCCATGGAATTCGGTCATGGGTATGAACTCATAATAGATGCCATGGTCAAGCAGAAGCAATAGCCCAGGGACGTCCAATCGATCTTGAATGGCAAAAAAGCCTTCTGAGGCATTGTAGGTCTCCATGCGCTTGACCCCCTGGGAAGGGAATAGGGCTTCGAAGGCCTGCCGGTAGGGGGTGTAGCTCACTCCCCCGTGGACAAATAGCTCCAGTTTTGGCCATATTTCTTCGAGGTTTTGGGCTTCCGTCAATTCGAGTACGCGCCGCATCAGGACCAGCATCCATGAGGGCACGCCAAAGAGCGACGTTACATTTTGCTTGAGAATTTGTGCGGCAATCTTTTCGATTTTTTCTTCCCACTCTTCGAGAAGGGCAATGTCATGGGAGGGGGTAGATCGCCATTCTGCCCAAAAAGGCAAATTTTCGATCATGATGGCGGAGAGATCCCCTGAGTATGAAATGCCCCGCAATTCATTGATTTTGGTCGAACCCCCAAGGCGCAATGAAAGTCCATCAAAGAGACTTGAATCCTCTCGCTGTGCCGTATAAAGGGCAAGAAGATCTCGTCCGCCCGCTAAGTGATTGTCATCCAGGGATTCGCGGCTGACCGGAATAAATTTGCTTCGGGCATTGGTAGTGCCACTGCTTTTGGCGAACCAAGAAATTGGACCATCCCAAAGCACCCCTTGTTCGCCATGCATCGTTCGCTCGATCCAGGGGGTCAAAGATTCATAATTCATGATGGGTAGCCGCTGGGAATAATCGTGGACGGTCATGCCCATTTCCAAGCCATGACTTTTTCCATATTCTGTCTTTAGTCCACGAGACAGGAGATACTTCCATTGTTCTTCTTGAACGCTCAGCGGATCTTCGATCATCCGACGCATTCTTGGCAAGCGACCTTTGAGGCGCCAAACAATCAAATCGGTTATAGGGGAGAAGGCCATGAATCAAAAACTACCTTTGAATGAGAAAGGTACATTTTTCATGCAAACAGAAGGACCCATTTCCAAGATGCTTTTGGCGTATCAGGACCCTATTCAAGTCTATGCTGAAGCCGGCGCACATATTTTGCATCTCAATGCGCACCTGGGAAAAGCAATACGATTAGAATCCCTGGGCCTTTGGAGCTGCAAAGCCTGCCAGGGAATTTTCACCTCGCTCTTTCGAATGGGCTGCTGCAAGCGCTGCTTCTTCGAAAGCCCCCTCGCCGGCGATTCCATTTTACGCCCCGAATTATCGACCGCCCACCTCGGGCAAGCGGACCGGGATCTGGACTATGAAGCCCGTTACCAACTGCAGCCCCATGTGGTCTATTTGGCCGATTCCGGTGGCCTCAAAGTGGGGGTGACCAGGCATGCGCAGCGTCATACTCGTTGGATGGACCAGGGCGCATCACGCGTTCGGATAATTGCCGAAACCACGAACCGTTATGAAGCCGGCGTCATTGAAGTCGCCCTCAAAAATCATTACAGCGATAAAACCTCTTGGCGCCACATGTTGGCTGGGGTGCAGAGCGGCGAAAACCTCGCTGAAGAAGCCCTGCGTGCCTCCAAGTTTTTCCCCGAAGACGTGGCCCACTTTTTTGTGCCGAACGGCGAAGAGGTCACCCTTACCTACCCGTCTGTCGGAGTGCCGAAAGTCACCTCGGTCAAATTGGAGGCGGATCAAGTCTTAGAAGGCGTTTTGGCGGGGATTCGTGGGCAGTACCTCCTCTTATCGGATGGCCGAGTGATCAACATTCGAGCCCATGAAGGGGCGCATGTGCGGTGGACGCTTGGCTAGAAAGCTCGGGCTTCGCCCTCGCTTGGTTTGTTGGCTAGTTGGTTTGTCGGTAAGTTGGCTAGTTGGTTTGTCGGTAAGTTGGCTAGTTGGTTTGTTGACGCTATGCGCTTTCCCTTAAACCCTTAAACCCTTAAACCCTTTTACCCTTGACCCCTTAAGTCTGAGATTCCAGCTCCCCCTTCCCGAAGTAGCGCTTGAATGCCCAAACACCGGCATACATGAGGGGCGTATCCAGCGCGGCGCAGAGTACTTTGAAAAGCCAGCCGTCAAGGACCATAGAGCTTATGGTGCCCAAAGATTCGCGGTCGTAGAAGATGATGCCCACGACGAGGATGGTATCCACGAATTGGGAGAGCATGGTGGAAAAGTTGTTTCGGACCCATAGGTGCTTGCCTTTGGTCAAATTCTTCCAGAAGTGAAAGAGCCGAACGTCGACCAACTGCGCCACCAGGTAGGCCGCCATCGAGGCCAGGATGACGCGTTGAGAGTTCCCAAAGACTTGGGTGTAGGCGGAGTCGCTTACCGGAGAGCTGTCGATGGCTGAAAATTGGGCACCAAGCCACAATACGCCTAAGACAAAGAGGAGAATCGCAAAGCCGCTGAGTACGACGATGTTGGTGCGGCGTTTGCCGTAGAATTCGGACAGTAAATCGGTGACCAAAAATGTCAAGGGATAGGGAAGGACCCCTGCGGAAATCACGAAGGTGTGAAAGCCTAAATCAATCGAGATGAATTTGTTGGCCACTAGGTTACAGACGACAAGGGCTGCGGTAAACAGGCCGGCCAGCAGCATGTACAGCCAAAGGGCATCGTGCTGCTTTTTAGGGGAAAGGCTGAGGTCCATGCCGGACTAGAGGTTGAGGGATTGGGCACGCATTTGGACGCCTTGGTAGCCTTGGAGGGCGTTCCATTCGGACTGGATTTTTTGGAGCCATTGGGCGGACGTGCCCCAAGTCCAAGACTGCCAGGCGCTTTGAGTTTTGGCTCCTATGGCGGCCAATGCTTCTTCAAAAGGTTCCAAATCATCGGGGTAGAAGACGATGCGGGCGGGTTCGCTGTAGCCGGCCAATTCATGGGCGCGCTTCAAGGCGTCTAGGAAGCCCCCTTCTTGGTCCACCAGGCCCAGCGAGAGGGCGTCTGAACCTGTGTACACGTGACCGCGCGCGACGCTGTCCACTTGCAAACGGTCCAATTGGCGGCCGGCGGCAACAATGTCCTTGAATCGACCGTAGGTGCGGTCCACGTTCTGCTGGAGGATGGCCATCATGGCGGGGCTAGGAGCTTGATCCAGTTGCAAGGCGGAGGCCAGTGGATGGGTGCCTACCGGCTGGCTCTTAATGCCCAAGGTGTTGTGCATGAGGTCTTCGGCGCTGAACAAAAGGCCAAAGACCCCGATGGAACCGGTGATGGTTGAGGGGCTGGCATAGATTTCTTGGCCGGGAGCGGCAATGTAGTACCCGCCGGAAGCCGCTACGTCGCCCATAGAGACGATGACAGGCTTCTTGGCAGCTAGTTCGGCCACAGCGGTCCAAATCATGTCTGAGGCCAAGGCCGATCCTCCGGGCGAGTTAATCCGCAGGACGACGGCGCCGATGCGCTTTTGGTCACGCACCTTGTCCAGGGCGGCTACTAGGCTGCCATCGGTAATGACGCCATCGCTGCCGCTTCCGTCCTGCACATCGCCTTCCGCTACGATCACAGCGATTTTTTGCTTGCCAGAGGGCTCCTCGAGGGCGCTGTAGTAGTCGGAAAGGTCCAACCAATCCTCTGCTTCGTCCGCGGGCCAACCGTAGCTGATTTCGTCGACCAGGCCGAGGGCAAGGGCATCTTCGGCGTGGAAGAGGGGGTTGGTTTCAATTCGGGCATCCAAGGCAGCCGTATCGATGCCATCGCCTTCAAGATCGGCCAGAATGCCGGCGTAGATGGACTGGAGGCGCTCCTGAATTTGGCGGCGATTTGCTTCGGACATCTCCTCGGCAATAAAGGGTTCGCCTGCACTTTTGTAGATGTTGTCCGAACCGCGGATCAAGTGCGCCTGAACGCCCAACTTGTCCAAGGCGCCTTTGAAGTAGAGGGGCGAGGCGCTCAAGCCGGAAAATTCCACCACACCGGCAGGAGCGATGTAGACCCGCGAAGCAGCGCGCGCTAAGTAGAGCATTTTTTGCGTGTAGACCTTGGCGTACACCTGTACCGGCTTGCCCTGGGCTTCGAGGTGATGGATGGCAGAACGCAGCTCCTGAATGCTGGCGTACCCCATGTCCATGAGCCCCATTTCGATGCGGACGGCCTCAATGCGCCCATCTTCCGCAGCGGCATCCAGAGCTAATAAGGTTTCCGTGAGCGAGAGGGTGCGGGGTTGGTCGAGGAGTTCGTTCAAGAAGACCATAGAATTAGTTGGACGGTCTTGGATCAGGCCGTCGAGGTGCAAAACCAGGGTCGTATTGGATTCGATGCCGACCTCTTCGGTCGGGATGCTGGCGAGCCCAACGACCACCAAAATCATAAAGAGGAATGCCGCAAGCACGCCAAAAAAGCTGGAGAAGAATATTTTCATCGGAGATTTGCGTTCAAGTGAAAAATCAAGAAACCAAGTTAGGGACTTCAGTCCACGAAAACCGGGCCATACTGTTGTTGGGAAGCAATTCTTCCGATGCCGGGGTAGCCCTGCAAGAGGCCATGGCCATGCTGGGGGAAGAAATGCACCTAGAAAGGAAGGGATCGATATGGCAAACGGCCGCATGGGGCTTTGAAGGTCCAGACTTTTTGAATCAAGCCGTCGAGGTGCGCTGGGCCTTTCCCTTGGACAACTTGATGGAGCGCTGCCTCGCGGTAGAGCGTGCCATGGGTCGTTTGCGCAACCCACAAGCACAAGGGTATGAAAACCGCCGGATGGATATCGATATCATCTTGTGGTCTAAGGGGGAGTACCAATCTGATTCTGTGATAGTTCCACATCCAAGGATGGAATTTAGACGCTTTGTGCTCCAACCTTTAGCTGAACATTGGGGGAATTGGAATCATCCCACCTTAAATATGACCGTTGCGGAGCTCTTGGACCGTTGCAGCGACGAAAATTTGATACATTTGCAGCAAACAATTGAAAATTGACACACATGAAATATGCAGTTTTGGGAGTTGCTGCCTTGGCGTTGGCCTCCTGCGGACAAATCAAAGAACTCGAAGAGCAAGTAGGCACCTTGAAGGGCGACTTGGCAAAAGTTCAAGCGGATGCAGACGGAGACGGCGTCTCGGATGCATTTGACTTAGAAGCAAACACTCCCAAAGGTGCCTTGGTTGACGGTTCTGGCCGTGCCTTGGACTTGGACGGTGACGGGATCCGCCACGAGTTGGATACCGATCCTTTCACTCAGCGTGGAGCGCGCGTAGATGCTTCAGGCCGCGAATTGGATAGCGACGGAGACGGTGTTTTGGATTCAAAAGACATGGAGCCCAATACTCCAGCAGGCGCTTTGGTAAACTTCCAGGGAAAGAAAATTGAAGGCACAGTAACCACGCAAGTGGCGGAGGCGTTCATCCCAGAAGTTCACTTTACGACAAACTCTGCGACCGTGAGCACGGAAGACGAGGCAAAATTGGCGGTCGTTGCCAAGATGATGAAGACGAACCCAAGCTTGCGCTTGCGTGTAGTCGGTCATGCTGATGCTACTGGCTCTGAGCGTGTAAACTTAAAAGTAGGTGAGCGCCGTGCGAAAGCCGTAGTTCGCGTATTGACCACCACCTTTGGTATCTCTGAGGCTCGCTTCGAGGTTGTTTCTAAAGGCGAGTCTGAGCTTCTCAGCAAGAAGAATGTTCACAACCGCCGCGTAGAATTCCAATTCATTCAGTAATTCTGGATTCATTCTAGAAGAGGGGCCTCGGCCCCTCTTTTTTTTACCTAAACATGTATGAGCGCAAATGCCCGACCGAAGCGCTGGAAGATGATCTTCATCTCTTGGCTATTTGTCTACCCCGTAGTAAACGTCATGTTTGCGCTATTATTCCCTTTGCTATCGGATCTGCCCCAGCTGGCGAAAACGTTGGTCTTTACGTTGATTTTGGTGCCATTGATGGGGGTGGTACTGCCCAAGTTGCATCAGCGCTTTTGGGCCTGGATTACGAAGTGAACTCTACGCGCCAAATCGGTAACGGCGGGTAGCCTCCCACAAGACTGCACCGCCACATACGCTGACGTTTAGGCTGTGCTTCATGCCAAATTGAGGGATTTCAATCGCTTGGTCACAGGCTTCCAGCGTCGAAGGTTCCACCCCATCCACTTCATTGCCAAAAACGAGTGCAATACCAGCCGCTGGACAGGGAAGATCTTCCAATCCGAGCGCATCGTGAACTTGTTCAATCGCTAGGACGAAAAAACCTTGTTCTTTCGCGTGGGCAATCGCTTCCGTCGCGTGGTCAAATCCGATCCAAGGAACACTTTCTGTGGAACCCAAGGCCACTTTGTCTAGTTGCTTATGTGGTGGCCGTGCACTGTAGCCGCAAATGGAAATTCCGGCGCATCCAAAAGCATCCGCAGTCCGGAAAAAACTCCCTACGTTGTGCGCACTGCGGAGATTCTCTAAAATGATCCAAACGGGTGTTTTGGTCGAAGAAGCATATTCTTCGGTGGACATCCGCCCGAGTTCCGATGTAAGACGTTTTTGCATGGTTATCTTCGCAAAGGTAACCCCCAATTTCCTGCCCATTTATGGCTTCATCGTCCAAAGAAACTCCACTCATGCGCCAATACAATGCCCTCAAGGCGGAGTATCCGGAGGCATTGCTTTTGTTTCGAGTGGGCGACTTCTATGAAACCTTTGGGGAGGACGCCATTAAAGCTTCAAAAGCCTTAGAAATCACCCTGACTAAGCGAAGCAATGGGGCCGCAGCCGATATGGAATTGGCGGGATTCCCCCATCATTCCTTAGACACATACATGCCGCGCTTGGTGAAGGCAGGATTCAAAGTGGCCGTCTGTGAGCAGCTCGAAGATCCTAAATCGGTCAAAGGCATCGTAAAGCGAGGGGTGACAGAGGTTGTTACGCCGGGCATTGCGCATCAAGAAAGTTTATTGCCTGCAAAGGCAAATAATTATTTGGCTTGTTTTCACGAAGGAGAGGGTGCGATTGGCTTGGCCTTCCTGGATGTGTCCACGGGTGAATTTTTTGTGGCGCAAAGCCCTCCGGCAGAAGCGCTTAAATGGATGCAGACCTTTGATCCCTCCGAAGTGCTGTACAATCGCCGAAATCGCGGAGAACAAGCCCAGGCGCTCTTAGGGCAACGAAGCCCGAGCAGCATGGAAGATTGGGTCTTTCAGGAGGACTATACCAAAGAAGCAGTCCAGAAGCAATTTGGAAGCGCAAGTATCAAAGGTTTTGGCTTGGAGGACGCCCCGATGGCCGTTATTGCCGCTGGAGCACTCCTGCATTACCTCCATCAGTCCCAGTATACGTCCACGCAGCATATACAAACATTGCAGCGTCTGCGCCCCGCAACGCACTTGTGGATGGATAAATTCACCCTCCGAAATTTGGAGCTTTTTTCCACCGCCCATGGAGGGGGAACGAGCTTACTCGATGTCTTGGATCAAACTTCCAGCCCGATGGGGGGGCGATGGTTGCGCCGTTGGCTTGCCCTGCCTTTGGTCGATGAAAAGGCCATCATGGAACGCCAGTCTGCGGTCACCTCCGGTCTTGCAGAAGAGGCTCAGCGCATCGCCTTGCGTCAACTCTTGGGCCAGATGGGGGACATGGAGCGCATGGCTACGCGGCTTTCCACCGGCCGCATTGGACCCAGAGAACTTCAGCGCTTGGCTCAATCGCTATATGCCGTCGAAGCCCTAGGTGCCGAACTGAACGGCGAGGCGGCTTGGATGCCTTATCTCGAGAAACTTGACCCGATGACCGGCTGGAGAGATGCCACTTTACAAGCCTTGGCTGAGGAACCCCCAGCTGTGGCGACCAAAGGCGGGCTGTTTCGCCCGGGTTTTCATGTGGAATTGGACAAGTACAAAAATTTAAAGCGGGACGCCAAGCAAGTTCTAGACAACATCTTGGCGCGGGAAACAGAAGAAACAGGCATACAGGGCTTAAAAGTGGCCTTTAATTCGGTTTTTGGATATTACTTGGAGGTTCGCAATAGCCAAAAGGATCGCGTCCCCGAAACATGGATCCGAAAACAAACCCTGGTGAATGCAGAGCGTTACATCACGGAGGAGCTGAAAACGCTCGAAACAGAGATTCTCCAAGCGGATGAAAAGGTACATGACTTAGAGCAGCGCTTGTATTTGGAATTGGTTACCGGATCCCAGCAGCATCTCACTACCCTCCTAGCGACGGCCCGAAGTATGGCTGCCGTCGATGTGCTTTTGACTTTTGCCCATCTGGCTCAAAAACACCGGTGGTGCCGGCCATCGTTCAATCAAGAATTGACCTGGAAAGTCCTTGGAGGAAGGCATCCCGTGATTGAGCAGCGCTTGTCTGAGTCGGATTCCTACATCCCAAACGACGTGGCCCTGAATGCCTCGAAGGAACAAATGTGGATTATTACTGGACCAAATATGAGCGGTAAGTCGGCGCTTTTGAGGCAGACGGCCCTGCAGGCTATTTTGGCCCAAATGGGGTCCTATGTGCCCGCGGATTCAGCCGAATTGCCACTCTTGGATCGACTCTTTGTTCGCGTTGGAGCCAGTGACAATTTGAGCGAAGGGGAATCAACCTTCATGGTAGAAATGGCGGAAACCGCGAGCATTTTACATGGCTTGACGGAACGAAGCCTGGTATTATTGGATGAAATAGGGCGAGGCACGGCGACATACGACGGACTGAGTATCGCTCAGTCCATCGCAGAATACCTGCACCAGCATCCATTCCGACCGCTCACGTTGTTTGCTACGCACTACCACGAGCTCAATGCGTTGGAGTCGAAATGGGAACGCATTGCCAATCGACATGTCTCAATTTTGGAAGAGGAAGGCCAAGTGGTCTTCTTGCGCACCTTAGCTCCCGGAGGATCGAATCACTCCTTTGGAATTCATGTGGCACGCATGGCGGGCATGCCCAAACCCGTAGTCTTGCGAGCCCAAGAGGTACTCAATGATCTCGAGCGATTGCATGGGGAGCACTCGTCAACCGAGCCACTAGAGGGCTCGGGAGGTGATTCAGCCATGCAATTGTCCTTTATTCAATGGGAAGATCCTGAAGCCGAAGCTTGGAAATCAGAGTTGATTCAGGTGGATCCCAACAGCTTAACCCCTATGGAGGCCTTATTGCTTCTTCAACGTTGGAAAGAACGCTTCGGGAAGGGCTAAATTTTCCTGCTAAAAGTGCTTGTTCAGAGAACTTTTCTTTCTATTTTTGTCGCCCTACTGCGAAAGTAGCTCAGTTGGTAGAGCACGACCTTGCCAAGGTCGGGGTCGCGGGTTCGAATCCCGTCTTTCGCTCCACTCAAAAAACCAGCACCTATGGCGCTGGTTTTTTTATTTCTTGCCGCGGCATGTTTACATGCATGCGGCGGAGAAATAAAAATGCAAAAAGCAAGCCGCAGGGGCTTGCTTTTGTTTTTGGGTGAGGCACCCCCGCCCAGGGATCACCCGACCAAGGGGAGGGTTATCCCGCTCAGCTGCGGAGCTTGCTCCAGCAGAAGCAAGGGCATCAAAAGCAAAAAGCCGGCCCTCGCGGACCGGCTTTTGTTTTGTTGGGCGTAATACCCTTAGTGCTGAACGACCAAGCGCAAGGTGCGCTGAC
>JAHEGI010000020.1:95687-119108 GCA_024639785.1 Cryomorphaceae bacterium | reverse complement strand
GGAGCTTGCTCCAGCAGAAGCAAGGGCATCAAAAGCAAAAAGCCGGCCCTCGCGGACCGGCTTTTGTTTTGTTGGGCGTAATACCCTTAGTGCTGAACGACCAAGCGCAAGGTGCGCTGACCGGCTTCACTTTGGATACGGACCATGTAGATCCCTGACTTCATGGATGCAACGTTCAATTGGACTTCATGCGAATTCGTGCGCTGGTTCCATACCGGCTGACCCAAGGTGTTTAGCACGGTGACGGTCTTGCCGCCGTCCATTGGAAGCTTCAAGGTGGCTACCGTACCAGCAGGGTTAGGATAGAGGCGCACGTTCTCGAGGGTATTCTCCCCAACACTGATGGTCTGGTTGCCTGGAGAGCCCACGTCCGTTCCCGTAGAGGTGTAGGCTCCACGAACACCGACCGTCGCATTGCCTAAGTAAGTGCAGTTCGTGTCGAACTCTACAGAGTGGCCCGCCTGCGTACTGGTGTATTCGGCCTTACAGATTTCAATGGGGTTCGATGAGGTGTCGAAAAGAACTACCACATCGCTGCTTGAGCTCAAAGAGGGATAGGCACCATTGACCAATTCATCCGAAGAAATGATCTGCACATTGGTATTCGTAAGGCTCCATGCCGCAGCGAAGTCAGCTTCATTGGCTTGGGTACCAGCCCAAACTACAATGGCCTCGCCTGGAGCGATGGTTACGTTCTGGAAGGTGGAGGTACCAGGAGCCAAGCTGTTGTCATCCCATGAGAAACCGTCCAAATTCACCGCGGTCGTGCCGTAGTTGAGGATTTCAAACCAGTCGTCGCTCACGTTACTGTTAGGGTCGTTAGAGCCTGCCATGATTTCGGTGACGGCCAAGTCGTAGGACATCGGCGTGGGGAAGATCACGTCGGCGATGTAGCGAGGAAGCATCTGGTAGCCGCTAGTGTAGGGGCTGCTGTTGTCGTACTGGCCACCAATACCAACCACGTCAAAGGTTCCCACAGGGCATGGCTGGCTGTAGAGGTCCACATCGGCGTCAATGCGCAACTGGATAGTGTTGGTGCCGTCTGTGATGTCCACGTTGAAGCCAGAGCCGGCGTTGGTCCACTGAGCTGGGTTTACGATGGTCACATTGTTCATGCGGAGTAAGTCGCTTTCGGTGCTCTCATCCAACGCAACCATGACCGTTGGTGTGGGCAAGGCAGCGCCTGTGCTCACCACGGCAATGGAGTCTGCATTCACTTGGGCTAAGCCATTAAATTGGCCAATCGTGCCAATGATGCGCACGACATCACCTTCATTGACGCTGTAATTGTGGTTTGCACTCGCGGGGGAGAATACGCCAAAACCTACGCTACCGTCGTGGATGGTAAAGGCAACGTTGCCTGTGCTTGCACTCTGCGTGTTCACGCCGAGAACGGTCCCAATCACCTTACAGTAGACCCCGTTGGAGTCGTTCACGCCGTTGGCGTCCTGACCCTTAATTTGGGGAATGGTGTAGGTGGGGATGATAATGTCGTTGTCAATGATCGTGAAGCGCATAGAGTCGATGGATCCGACTTGGAGCCCCGCTCCAGCAGCATCAATGATGAGGTCAATGTATTCATTGGCTTCGGTCAATGCATCATCAATTAATGTGATGGACAAGCTCAAGGTGTCGGCATTAGCCGGCACGGTAATGCTCGTACCAGTGGCAGAAATGCTCGGGTTGAAGCTGGCATCGGTGCCTACAATAAATCCTGCTCCTGCATTGTGACGGATGGTCACGGTAGAAGCCGAAGCATAGGTCGGATTGATCACCAAGTGAATTGTTTCAGTCACATTGCCTTCCAAAGCAGATTGGGCGCCCGACGCAAAACGAATGCTTGGGTTGGTAGCTACAACGGGAATAATGTCATTGGTATCACGTGGAAAAAGTTGGTATCCACTCGTGTAAGGGCTGCTGTTGTCGTATTGACTACCTACCCCGATGACGTCAAACAAGCCCGCGGGTGCTGCCGTTCCATATAGGTTACAATCCGCGTCTATGCGCATGGCGTAGGTGTTGGAGCCGTCAGTGATGTCCACGTTGAAGCCCGATCCGCTGTTGGTCCACTGCGAAGGCGTGACCAAAGACATGTTATTGAAGCGAACGAGTTCAGACTCCTCTGCCTCGCCGAGGCCACTTGCCAGGGTGGGCGTTTGGATCGTAGCGCCGGTGCTTACAAGGGTTAAGCTGTCAGGAATGAGTTCGGTCAAGCCATTGAACTGCGCAATGGTGCCATAGACCTCAATCACATCGCCCATCATCGGAGCAGTGTAGCTGCCGATGTCAGTGGACTTATAGATGTTGATACCGCCCGTACCGTCGTGGAGGTACAAACTATAACCGGCGTTGCCATCGAAGTCAATCGTAAAGACCGTGCCCTGGAAACGTGCGGTACTGCCGAGGCTATCGGCCACACCGGAAGCGTCCACGTTGTTGTAGTCGCCAATCGCGTCGAGGTTGGAAACGGTACCGCCGTAAATAATGTCGTTGGTATCGCGTGGGAAGAGCTGGTAACCACTCGTGTAGGGGCTGCTATTGTCGTACTGGCTTCCAACGCCTACCACGTCAAAAGTGCCGGTAGGAGCTGCGGTGCCGTAGAGGTTGCAATCGGCGTCAATGCGCACGACATAGGTGCTCGTGCCGTTGGTAACGTCCACGTTGAATCCTGAACCGCTGTTGGTCCATTGCGATGGGGTCACCAAGCTGACGTTGTTGATGCGAATCAACTCGGACTCTTGAGGCTCGTCCAAGGTGGTCGTGACGGTCGCGTTTTGGGTGGCTGCGCCCGTGGCTAGAACGTTGATGGTATCCGGAGCGATTTCCGTCAGTCCATTGAACTGAATGATCGTACCATAGACTTCGATGGAATCACCGCGCTGAGGAGCGGTGTAGCTTCCCAAATCGCTGGATTTGTAGACGTTAATTCCGCCTGTTCCATCGTGCATGTAGAAACTGTAGCCGGCATTGCCGTCGTAGTCGATCGTGAAGATGGTGCCGATGAAGTGGGCATAAGACGTTAAGCTGTCAGCCACGCCGTTGGCATCCACCGAGGTGTAATCCCCAATCATGTCATATGCGGGTGGGGTGCTTGCACACGTAGAGGTATGTGCACCTAATTGCGTGAAGGTGTTTTGGGGATACACGGTCCATTCGGTTGCGCCGATGGCCCAGTCCAATTGACCTTGGGTGATAGACGCCATGCGCTCCAAGGTGTATTCTTTGGTGGCACCCGTGCCAACCGTCCAGTTACTACCGGGATCCACGCCCACGATGCCAATGATATCGAGCGTGTCGTTGTTAGGATTTAAAAGCACGACTGCATCGTTGCCGTTGTAGCTAACTACGTTGGGGTAGCCATAACTCGTGTCCGCCACAGCCAAGAGTCCAGCTGCGCCTTGAGCATGCGCAATGACGTAAGTACCATGAGAAGGAATCGTTGTTCCAGCGGGGAAAACAAAGGTGTTGGTCGTGCTGGTTGCGCCGTTGGAGAAGAGGGCCAAGGTGTAGCCGGCAATGCTCTTGGCCGAAGCCGTCGGATTGTAAATCTCCAAGGCCTTGTTGTTGCTCGAACCTTCCACGTATTCGGAAATAAAGAACTCCGTACAGGGGCTGACCGAGGTAGCCGCTGCCGTCACCGTAATGGTTCCCTGCATGCTGGACGCATGAGGATCACATTGATACTGGTATACGCCCGCAGTTGCAAAGACATATTGGTAAGACCAGCTGCCTCCCGCAGCGGCCCCATTGCCAAAACTGGCAGGGTTGCTCGAGAAGGTGCTCATAGAGCCATTGACATTATGTGTGCCATTGACTTGAGTCCAGGTTACCGTGTCCCCTTGAATCACCGTCAAACTAGAGGGAGAAAAGCTCATGTTGACGACCGAGATCGCATGGTTTGTGGCGAAGGCCAGGGTTGAAAGCGCCATGAAGGCAAAAGCGTAGAGTTTTTTCATCATCAATTCATTCATTACATCAAAATTACGGCGCAAAGATTCGTTGGGCGTTAAATGAAGGTTAGCTGTGGTTATTCAAAATCTAATGTGCATTTAAATCGAGAGATGCGACCGTTGCCTGCATCCACGACATAGAGGATTTTTTTCCAATGGGCTACGGCGCAAGGCTCGATGAACTGCATGGGGCCTTGTCCCTCGCCGCCAAAAGAAACTTGGGTATAGCGCGTCTCGCCACTCGCCGGAGGAGGTGGAATGCCCTCAAGTCCGCTTGCGGTAAATTGGTACACAGAATCACGTTCCCGATCGACGATAAAAAGGTAACGGGTATTGTCTCCCGCCATGGTTAGAGCACATGGATCTGTGAAACGGTTTGCCATGTTGATACTTCGGTCTGCCAAACCGCTATTCCCTGCGTAGATCACGGGCCGATAATCTGCACCAAATTCCGTTTCTATAAAGCTAATGTGCTGAACCTGAAGGGCCTGATCAGGGTCCTGCGAGGTGAACCAAAAATCATCCCCCGCGGCGGCGGTGTATTGAGGAGGTTGGGCAAAGGATACGATGCCTCTCGGGTCTTGGAAGTAATTCGTAAACAAGCCGGAGGAAGTGCTGATGCTTAAAGGAGAAATATACACGTCGTCATGGCTGAATAAAATGACTGCATCATCAGGTCCTTGGTTGGCATTGTTTGAACTTGGCCCTGTTCGGGTCACATAGTAGCGGTTGTTTTTATCGGCATCCGAATTGGCTAAAATTGCTACTTGTCCAAAGCGGACGAGGGCATCGGAGGCCGAGAAGGTGTTTTTAAAATAAAACGGGTGTATGGTTTTATGAATCACCTGAGCAAATGGCAATCCGTATTGGCCACCCGGGCCAATTTGACGAATGCGATACAGACAGGCCAAAGAGTAATTCACTCCATTGACTAACGTGTCATAGCTTCCGATGGCTAACAAGTCCAATTGCCGGTCTTGTCGAACGCTCTGCACCCCGGGGATGGTAATTCTTCCTTGCTCAGCGCCAGATTCATTGAGGCAAATAATTTCCTCCGTGGCTTCATCCACGACATAGAGCAGTTCATCATAGCCGATGCACAGATCTGACGGGTGCACAAAGCCTCCAAAAGCGGGCTGGATTGGCACATAAGCGATATCTCGGACACTATAGGTCGGAACATCGATAAAGCTCAAATCCGTTTTGTTGCCGAAATAACCTTCACAGCCTACCAAGGTGGCCGCGGCGAGAATCATTACAAGTACCTTTTTCATGGCTTGGCAAATTGAGGGGTGAAAACCAATCCTATGGTGTTGCGCCAGCCCATAGCATCACTTCGTTGGGCCGCTACATCTATTCGCAGGGCGAATGGCCCCACTTTTCCGCCTTCATAAGACATACCGCCCATAGGCCAGGCTTGCCCGCGTTGATTGAGTCGACTGCCCAATCGGGCTTTGAGCTTGCGGTTAAATTGATATTCCAAGCCAATCCGGTAGTTCTCGGCATTGTCATTGGGGTGAACTAATTGCGCCGCAAGGAGCAACTGACGTTCTCCTGAAGCCCAAGGCACGAGACTGAGGCCCATGGCAAACTCCGTCGGTAGGGTATTCGACTCTAAGCCTTCTACAGGCGTACGATTATATGAAACGGGTAAGAACTGCCCAGATAAAGCAGAGGAACCGCCAAAATTCCTTAGGACAACGGCAAAGCGTAAATCTTTGACATCCGTGGTATACAAGAAACCGACATCCGCCGCTGCCGTGTAGGCGGAATAGGCTCCGGTTTGGCTTCCCGTGGTATACACTTCCCCAATGCCTTTGAGGGTCACGCCTAATTGGAATTGCTCGCTTAGGCGTTGGGCATAGCTCAAGCCGATCGCGCTTTGCGAAGAATACAGCTGGTAGCCGGTGCCGCCGGGTTGGAATTCTGTGCGCTCAGAAAATCCAGGAGTTTGTAGATGGTTGATGGCAATTCCCCATGCTGCATCTCGCCCTTTACGTGGAAGGGTTACCATGAGGCCCATATTTTGGCTACCCCCAGCCAAACTTAGTTGGCTGAGTGCCAAGGAGGAATTCTTCAAGGAAGCCATTCCCGCGGGGTTTGTGCCCATCGAATACGCATCGCCAGCTAAGGCTACGGAAGCGCCAGCAAGCCCGGCGGAACGCACATTCAAATCATTTTTTAGGAAGGGGAAGGCGGACTGTCCTGCACGCTCACCGCCATAGGAAGGCAGCAATTGTGCATTCATGCCAAGCGTGAGGGCCAAAACGGCGGTGTATGTCCAGAAAGTCCTCATAGCTTAAAGGTCAGGCCATAAAGAATTTGACGAGGGGCTTGGTAGCGCGAAGGATCCCGAGGGTCCAACCCACTTTCTTGGGGTCCATTGTATTCTGGACGAGGATCCCGCCATTCATTGGGAACATCATCTCCATATTCATACGCGCGTCCCGTAATGGGATTGATGATTTGAGAATTTCGGCGATTGAATATGTTTTTGATTTCGATCGAAAGCGTTAACCCACGTTGGTATTTGCCGCGTGAAAGCGTGTAGGACCACTTGCTATCAAAGTTGTGCCATGGTTGTGCCAAGGCTTGTAGATATTGATCAATGAGTGGGCGGTATTCAGGACGCCCAAGATTATTGACTCCGGTATATTCATAGGGCGTATACCGATAGCCAGAAGATGCATTGTACTGCACGTAGCCACTGAGCCCAGCCAGGGAGAGCCGCCCAATTCGGAAGGTCGTATCGGGACTAAAAAAGACGCCCCAATTCGTGCTCCACGGGCGATCCCACGCGAGGAAGTTCTCTTTGGTCAAGGAGACTTCACCGTTTTGTTCAATTTGCAAGGCAGACTCGCGTGCGGAGTTGGATTTGCCCCGCGCAATTTGGAAACTACCGTTGCCAAAGAGTCGGAAGTAGCGGGCAAATCGGTAATCCACGCCCAATTCGAGTCCTTGAATTTTGGCGTAATCCTGATTGATGTACATCGTTTTGGTCACCGGACGGCCTGTTTGATCTTTCACAATCACGCGGCGAGAGACGATGTAGTCGAAGCGGTTGTTATTGTAGGCACCCACCGTAATGGCCAAATCTCGAGTTAGCGCCGCCTTATATCCCACTTCATATGAAACGTTCACCTCGGGATCAAGGTCAGGGTTGCCCAAGAAACTTAAGAAGCTGCGATCCTGGTAGACAGGGTCTAAGCCTGCATACAAGAAGCGCGGGTGTGGCAAGCGCATGCTATGTCCATAATTGAAATACAAAACATTGTTTGGTGTAACCGGAAAGGACACGTTAATCCGGGGCAACAACCGGGCTTTCCAGCGCAGGCCACCTAAGGCTACCGTCTTATCCATGTAGTCGCTCCGGATCGCTGGGATCACGGGCGCCGTAGAATCTGCGACGGCTTGGTCGGCAAAAGTGCCTGGAGCCCAATAGTTAAAACGCATACCGAGGCTGGCTTGAATGCCTTTGTAGCTGATTTGGTCTTCAAAGAAGGCGCCTCCTTTTTGAGGATTGACTTTCCAAATGTCATTGCTCGAGCCAATGCTAATACTTGGGGTACTCAGCGTGTCATTGATTTGAATTGGGGCACCGACCCAGGGAGCGGTGACGTCTACCCATTGATATTCGTTCCACTGATGTTCCCAACCTGTAGCTATTTGATGGACTTGATTCTCCGGGTAGTAATTGATTTTTCCTCGGAGCGTGTATTCTTGGGCGTAGTGATCATGCCACGTGGAACTAATTCCGCCATTGTTGATCAAACCATCGCCTGGTCGGATGTAAAAAATACCACTTGGATCGTAGGGATTGAAAACCTCTAGAGGGTAGGAAGCAATATTGTCTTCATCCAAAATACCATCCACGGTGGCTGTGCGGAAGGGCCGTCCATTCGCATCTGCACGGAGATTGGTAAACATTCGGCCTGCGCTCAGGGTCAAACCCCAATGACTGTTGATGACGTGTGTGAGATTGAGAGCCGTCAAATTGCTGTGGTGGGTGTAGGTCGTCGCATTGTCGAGATTGCGGGAACGGGCGTATTGATAGCCCGGGGCCAAAATCGCATCAAACCCAACAATTTGAAGGGTCCGAGAATTCTGGTTAATGTTCAAGGAGTGCTGATTTGTGACGGTCAGCTTAGTGCCCTGCTTTACTTGCCAACCGATCTTGGCGGTATGAGTCCAGCTGTTGCTTTGCCGGGGAGCGTAGCGTTCTGGATTTTTTGGGAAAAGCGAAGAGTGTAGTTGACTGGCTACCGATGGGAAATAGTCATCGGTAATATCCATGGTCGCTGAGTTGAAGACGGTCACTTTTTGCTTGGTCCCAGGGAGAGGAAAGGACACATTGAGTTCAGCTTGGTCCGTGTTGAAACTACTGTTTGGACGCTCGGAACCCAGGTAGTCGCGGATGTAACGCCCCGAGACTTCCAAACGGTCACCTCCTTCTCGAATTTTTGTGCTGATTACCCCGGATGATCCCCCTCCAAATTCAGCCGAGGCACCTCCTGTGGTAACCTTGACACTCTGGATCGCAGAGGACTGGACTCGAACTCCAAATCCAGTACCCGCCAAGGGGTCTTGGGCGGAAATTCCATCCACGAGGTACTCGGTCTCATAGACGCGAGCTCCACGAATTTGAATTCCGTCATTGGTTTTAGCGACACCGGCTTGGAGAGAGACAACCTCTTCCACGGAGCGTACGTTCATTTGGGCAATGTCATCCCCGGTGATCGAACGCTCACTTTTGGCGGATTCGAGATCTACTTGTGCGCGCTGTCCCAACACGGTGACCGTTTGCAAGACATCCACTGAGGAGCTCAGTTTGATATTTCGCTGCACCACGGCCCCACCTTGAATGCGTAGGCCATTGATCACCTGAGTCCCGTAGCCAAGGACTTGCACCTTGATGCTGTAATCTCCTGCGGGTACCGAAGGGAATTGGTAGCGGCCGTCAAAGTCTGTTACGGCGCTGAGGTAGGTTCCCACAATGGTAATTCCCACGTTGGGCAGGGTTTCCCCGGTTTCGCTGTCACTGACTACTCCGCGAAGCATACCCGACTTTTGTGCGAAGCCCGTGACGGCGCACAACATCAGTAAGACAAGCCAATAAAAACGCTTACCAGTTGAAGTCATACACGAGAATTTGTTCTAAGAGATCTTCCATATCGCTGCTGCTGGAAGCCACGCGATGCAGTTCGATAGAAAAGAAGACTTCGTTGATGTGGGCAGGGTTGCCCAGATATTTTCGACGCACTCCGACGACGTTATCGCCCTGCCACCCGCTCAGCTTCGTGAGTTGAGCACGATAGAATAATTCCGCGTCAGCCGAAGGGACCAAGGGGCTAATTCCAATTAAAATGCTGGCGGGATGTAAATCGGGGTAAGATCCTGAAACTTGAGGCACGAGGGCAGAATCGGGGACCAGACGAACTTGCCCTGATGAGGTTACGATGCCATCCATGGGAAACGAACCGACAAATGGACTAAAATCTGTATTGGGGCCAAATGCTGTGCTCGTCATCAACTTTCCGCCTTGGCTCGTAAAACTCTGTAAGGCCTGAGCCATGTGGGCAAGCAGCGGCTGGGTGGCCCCCGTAACCGGATCTAAGGCATTGTCTGAATTCGTGACCGTTAAGACTCGGCTGTACTGAGAAAGGATATGTCGAAAGGTGGGATTCCAGAAATAGGGACGAGACTCCCCACTATTAGCATTTAGGTCTAACACATCATAGGTTAAACTCAAGGCATCTAGCCAGCCTTTGTACTGTGCAGTCACTGCAGAAGTTTGCCCGCTCACGAAAAGAAGGTCCGAGCTTGGACGGCTTACTTGAACGGACAATGCGGAATCCACAGCGCTTTGCGCCCCAGCGATATCCTGAATACGCACTTGCAGGATATTCGCGGCATTTTCTACCAAGCCATCGAGGCCGCTCTGTGTTGCCTGCAGGGCATTCCCGTAAAACAAGGAAGCCGTGGTGCCCATTCCGCCACCTTGATCGGGCTCTAAGACGAAGGTGAGCATGGACTGCTTGGGGTCAATAGGATACCAAGTGCCGTTGTTGAATCGAATTTCAGCCCCAGCGATGGTCTCATTTCCATCTGGATCGCTGGCCGACCAGCGATAGGTCAAAACGCCTAGGGCATTGCCAAGGGATTGACTGCTGTGTTCAATTTCCGCGATGGGGGGCGCATTCTTAAGCGGAAAAACGAGCGAAGCAGGACTTTCATCTTTAGCGCCTAGGTTGTCAATAGCCCGCACATATAACGTGATGTCGGCTGTATCACTCCCCGCGGGAATGGCAAATAAAAAGGTGCTATCCTGAGACTGACTGTATTTCCAGTTTTGTCCATCTAAAGACAATTCGTATCCCGTAACGTATCCATCGATGTCCGTGCCATACCAGGACATATTGACTTTTGAATTCAGCCGATCTGGGCCGCTGCGCTCAATAGACTTAACGGCCAAGTGGGTTTCGGGCGCTCGGTTGTCAATGGCTTCGCCCCGGTCACAACTGGGGCTCGCCACCGCGAGGAGGCCGAGCCCTAGAAGTGCCAGGTAGAAAGATGAAAACTGAATGCCGCGCATACCGAACCGTTAGTGGGCGAGGATAATGCGGATCACTTGCTGCTGTCCCTGGTGCACCACCTTGAGAAGGTAGCTTCCAGGAGCCCAAGCACTCGTGTTGAGGCGGAATCGCTCCGACGTGGATTGGCCCGAAGTTAGCGGACGACCTAAGGCGTCATGCACTTGGTAATTTGCCCCTTGGGGGGCTTCAACTAGCAGGTAATCATTGGCAGGATTGGGGTAGGCACGAACATTTAAAGCATCTGGATGCGAAATGCCCACGGTGCTTTGAGGTAAGTCCGTCGTGTCTAGGCTCACATTGATGCCGATGAAGTCATCATTATTTCGTGGCATCACGCGGAAATTACTGAAGCCATAGAAACAAATGCCTTCTACCGCAGTCATGGACATGGTGTCGCTCACGACGATAGGTGTGACTTCCATCATTCCATCCAGAGTGTCATAGATGGGGTCGGTGACCAATTGGACATACAAGGAGCTAAACGCAGTGGCTGATTGGCGTCCGGCAAGTACCAAAGCGCGGTTCCAGTAGCCGGCATTTGGGATCGAAGAGACGGCATAGTCGCCATAACCCAAATTGGTTTGTGCGATGACCAAAGGCTGTTGGGCAGGGTCTTGAAGGCGGACGTAACACCCTTCCCACTTTTCCCATGCATACCCATATTTCTCTGCGCTATCCGAAGGATTGACTACAGAGGCCACGGGCAATTGGCGATTGCCAGTTTTGCTGATGGAGGAAACATTCAATCGGGTCATGCCGTAGTATTCTTCTACGGTTCCGCTTACTTGCACTTCTTCTTCGCGGAAGAACTGGGTAATGCCTGAGCCAACACACCAAATGCCGCTCCAAGGACCGCCCCCTTCATCTTGAATGTAGAGAAATCCTAAGTCATGCTGTTTGGTCGAAGCCGTTACAATGCCTTTCACGGTAACATTTTGGCCCATGTAAGGCGAATTGCCATTGCTCGCTAAGGTGAATTGTAAGTCTTTGATAATCGCCCCGTTGTTGCGCACCGTGTAGTAATCCACATTGGGCTCCGCTTGGCCTACTGGGGTGGTTGGATAATAGGATACGTTGCCCTCATTATCCCATGCTTGAATGTAGTAACGCACTAACGTACCCAAGGGCTGATTAGGCAGGGTTGCTTCATATTCGTCCGTAGTTCCCGCGGCCAAGTTCATGTTCATTTGGGTGAATTGGCTAGGCAAAAGGGATGTATCGGCAGAGTAATAGACAAAAACCGAATCCACCGTCCCATCGAAATCCGTGATGTTGCAGACGAGATCTACGGACTGGTTAGGCGTCGGGACCATCGGGTCGCGCTCAAAGTTGGCAATGTATGGGGGTGCGTAGGCTACAATGTAATGGGTAGAGTCAAAGGGGTTCAATTCGTACCCGCGGGAGCCAGAACCCACCAAACAACCATTGCCATCGTGACGAACCACACCTTTGAGACTAGAGTAAAAGGTTCCTGGCACAGGGGTGACAAAAGAACCCGTCGATTGAGGTGAATAGGGATTAACCGTCTGCCATGAAGGGAGTTTTTGCGCCAAAAAGCGATCCGAAACGTTGATTTTATTTCCGTTGCCATCGACTGCATTGAAGCTGACGCGGTTTCCGCTAAAGGGAATGACCTCCGTGACCGTCACGTTGTTGAATTCAACAAAGCTGTTTTCCCATTGCTCGCCAGTGGTCAAAATATTGACACGAAGCGGATCGTTGAGATCACCGATGGTGATTTGCGCGGGAGTGGGGGCAGGGCGAGAGCCGATGACCTGCAAGGAATTGCCATCAATCGCTTCGAGCTGGGTGCCATTGTTGTACACGCCTACGCGGCCGGTGAACTTCACTAGGTCCCCTGGAAGAAGAAATTCGACGTTAGGAAGGGGTAAGAGTTGACCTTGCGCATTCGTATAGACGCCCATGCATTCCATGCCCCGGAAGGACCCGGCCGCCCCTTGAGCTACGGTATCGACCAAAAAGAAAAATGGACGATTGCCCCCTTGGACAGATCCTGAAGCCACCTCGGACACATTCCCTGGGGTGACCACAATGCCGTAGGTCATGACGGTGTCCCCCAAGAATGCAGAAGTGTCATTACATGCCGCCAAATTGGCCGGAGACACATACTGGATGTCAGTAATGGAGGTATAAGGAAGGTTTTGGGCTTGCAGAGCCATGCCGAAACTGAGGCTCAAGAATAATGCGAAGCGTTTCATAGTGTTGGGGGGTTGGATCATTTTAAAATGGTGAATTGTCCCGTGAAGAAATCACCGGAATCAAGGTCTTGAACGGAGAAGAAATACACACCGCGCGCCAAAATTTGACTTTGGTCTGTCAACAGGTCCCAGGCGTGTTCACCGCCCGAAAAGACCCGGTCTTCTGGGCGCTCGCCCGCAAAGGTTTGGAACCAACGGATGTCATTGCCCACATACGTACCGCTGTGCTCAAATTGATCCATGACATCGCCCGCCGGTGAAGTGATGGTGATGCGGCAATGCGCGGGAAGGTTCGCAAAAACCAGCTTGCGACTTTCTTCTTGGAAATTAGATTGTCCCTCCCATGCAGCCCCAGCGTAGTAGGGGTTGGGATAGACAAAAGGCGGGTTAGACTTCATGCTCAAATTGGCGACCGTACCCGCAAAGGCTCGAACATCGTTCGCCAAAAAGCTAGACTCTAAGGATTCTAATTGCGTGTCTGGATTGCCCTGATCAAATGCCGTCACGGCTACGGCGTGTTGCCAGCCGTTTGGAAGATTTTCGAGTGCATAATGGTAGGCATATTCGGTGGTATCTCCGGCAAAGAAGATGGGTTCGGGCAAGGCGATGTCCGCTAAGCCGGTTTCGTAAAACAGCCCATTACCTGCCATGTCATATTCGGCGGCTCGCACAAAGTCTTCCGAAAGATTCTGACTGCCACCCACATCAAAACCTAGCCGGCTGAGATATACCCGGTAGCCCTCGAAGTCTTTCTTTTGGGTGATGGGATCTACACTTTCTTCTGCGTTCTTAGACCAAAAGAGATCAATTCGGTGGTCGCCCGGAACGGCACGCATGCGCGGGGCATCCGGAGGGCTCGGCAAGATGAAGCGGGTAATCTTTCCATTTCCGTCTCGGTCTTCCCCCGCATCGAGGAGGCCATTAAAGTTGATGTCTTCGCCGTTATAGGCCACTTGAGCCCATTCGGCGTTGCTGATAAAGCGCTCTTTCTGCGCCGCGGTGTTGGCCGCGTTGGCTTGGCCGTCATCTACCTTTTTACCAAAAACAAAAGCAAAGGCTAAGGTGATTTCATCGCCCGGAGCAAAGGCAGAAAATGGCCCCACACTCAAGAGGTCCGAACGGTTGCCAGACGCGTTAAGCAGGGCCTGAATGTCCATACCTACCCCATTTTGACAATCCACCCCCGTGGGGTCATTCCAGCAAGGGCTTTGATTCAGGCCTTGGGTCATCTTGACATAGCGCTGCGGATCAGAGGTAGGAAAAAAGAAGAGCGCCTGCCCGGAATTATTAAATACCCAAGCATTGTAGTGGTCAAGGAAACCTGCCGTGATATCGGGATGCTTGAAGCCCTCCTTGTCTTCTGCGCCCAAGAATTTTTGGCCCACATAAGAATCCGTCATGCCCACATCTCCCGTGGCATCGTAACAATAAGCCATGTGCAAACTGTCCAAAAAGCCATTTCCACCTTGAGAGTAGAACACGGATCCCCCGGCTCCCGCTGGGGTTGCATTAATATTGCGGACGACCGTATTGGCCCACAAGGCGACATGCAGATCGTCGTAGGTTTCTAGGCCAACATTTTTGATGGTCATATTGGCAATAACGAAGAAGTCCGAAAAGCGATAGTTCCAATTATAGGTCTCCATGTTCACTTCGAGGCCCATGGGGTTAGTGTGTCCACTAATGGGAATGGAGGTTCCAGGGATAAGCAAGTTGGCATCGGTGAAGGTGCTCTGGAAATCTTGATGCGAAATGGCATCGGGACGAAAGTTTGGATTGTCGCGGAGGGAGGAAACTTCATCCATGCCTCCGAGTGAATTGGTGAATTCAAATCCTCCTCGTCCAGGCGCATAGCCTTGCGGGGCGTCATAAGCCGAAGTGCTCACTCGAACTGTGCCGCTGCCGTCTACTCCACCAATCCAAATACCGGACTCAAAGACATGCTCCGTGCCAGATCCTGCGGGATACTCGCCGGATGGATTTCCCGTGCCGTCCTTGTAGCCGCGAAAAGCATTGCCAAACGTGCCCACATTCGTCACGGTCATGCGGACGTTACTGGCATTCGTCATGCGCTCCACGAAATTTTGGGCGTAGACCGTAGATGTGCATGCCAGGCATAGAAGGATCGAAGTCCATTTCATATTCATGGCAGTTTTTGGCTTGAAGCTTGTCGCCCTTCGGGGCTCAGCGTAAATACACGAAGGCCCGGGCTAGCGCCCATGAGGGGAAGGGGAAAGCGAAGGGACTCCACCCGGCCTTGGGCCAAGGTCCGGCCCAACACATCGCTGCAGCGCCAAGGAGCTCCCATGGCGCTTTGAGATACTTCGACCCAATAGCCATCTAAGCGGTTGCCGAGGATGCGCATGGGAAGCGCCTGTTGCTCATGGATGGAAATCTGCAATCGCTCCACATCAATGTCGACATAGACCGGAAGGTGATCACTCATTTCATACAAAGCCGTCAGGATATTTGATGGGACGGAATTGTTGGTCGGTGAATTAATGGAAGAGTTGAAATGCAGTCCGTCATTTCCAACGGGGGTCAAAGAGCCCGAGACATAGGTCATTTTGGCTGTGCCATCCGCCACATCATCACTAAACAGCACATGGTCAAATCGATCATCCAATCCGCCCCCTGAAAAACATCCATTGTTGGTAGCTCCATCTCGCGTGCTCTGGGTGTGGAGATTCCGGAAGGTGTAATTATTATTCCAGTTGCCTGGTTGATTCTCGGGATCATAAAAGCGCAGCGCGGCGGTAGAATAATTCAGAAGATTTTGAAAGCCTGCCTCTTGACTTTTGGGCATGTTCAAATCTCCAGCCAAAAAGTAGTTGGGGCCGACATTGTGTGAGGCCAAATACGCCATCAGCGCCGCGGTTTCGCGCCCGCGGTCCGCAATGTCCGAAGCGGTAGATCCCGCCTTGAGGTGCGCCGCAAATACCGTAAAAATCACGGTGTCTGGGTTAATTGACAACAAGGAGTCTTTATAATAAAAGGTCTTCACATCAATGCCCCGCACCAAGTTCTGATTGTTGACATCCTTGGAAATCAAGTCTTGGTTCAAGAGACCCAGCTTGTTTTGGTCATAGTAAATCCCATTCATCAAGGAAGATCCGTTGGAAAAAAAATCCGTCTTTTCCCAACGAGTTTCGCCGTTGACATTGAGGGAGTAATTCAATACTCGACCGTGCGCAGTGGTATTGTCCCCATTGATTTCATTGCAAACTAGGAGATCTGGTTGGCTGTACGCGATGATTTCGGCTAAATAGCCCTCCTTGTTGACTGGGTTGTTACTCGAGCTTGGGCAGTAACTTGTGAAATTGCGATAATTCAGCAAGTTATACGTCATGATACGCAGGCGTTCCGGCGCTTGAGCAAACAACGCAGAGCCCGCTAGTAAAAAGCATGTAAACCAAGAAAATAACCATATGGAGCTGGGTCTGCGCATAGCCGTCAAAGGTAGTCCACAAGGGGGCAAAAAAAGAATGCGGGCAGGGCCCGCATTCTATAAGTTAGAGTTGGAAGGTGAGCCCTCCGCTAAGTCCCCAGCCAGGCAAATAGCGACTGTAAATTTGGTCTGCGGCTTGGTAGGATTTGTACACGCTGAGGACATCGTCGTTGAGCAAGTTGCTTGCGCGCAACTTGAGGCCGATTCCCTTTTCCTTACCCAATTTGGTGCTGAAGCTAAAATTCAAACTGTGGAAGGGCTCTGAATACACATCGGGGAACAAGCCCAATCCCACAATCTGTAGCGTTGGGCCTTTCACGTTGTAATACACGCCAAAGTTGGTCTGGCTTTCGGGAGCCGTGTAACTAAAGCCGCCATTCAATACATACGGGCTCTGACCGGCCATGGCGCGGGTGTTGGTAATCGTTTGGCCCGTGCGCTCATAGCTTTTGCGTGAATTGAACTCGACATCACTCATAGTAATGCGGGAGTCAATCAAAGTCACGTTTCCGTTGAAGAAGAGGTTCTCCAATTTTTGGTTCAGCGCTGCAAAGCTGGCATTCCACTCGAGCTCAGCGCCAAACATGGTGCCGCGCCCAACGTTTCGGGGTTGGAATTCCGTAGAGGTTTGCTGCTCAGCGATGCGCACCATTTCGATGGGGTTGTTGAAGTCTTTGAAAAAGCCACTTAGGGAAAACATTTGGCCACGCTCCCAGAACTTCTCCCAACGCAAGTCTGCATTATTGATGCGTGTTTCCACCAATTGGCCCGACCATGCGGAGTATTCAAAGAATGAGCCGTTGAAAATCCGGTTGGTTAAAGGGTCGATAATCTGGGCAAAGCTCAACTCCTTGAACGAGGGGCGTGCAATGGTACGCGTGGCAGATAAGCGGAGGTTTTGAGATTCATTCAGCGAGTAAATCACATTCAGCGATGGGAAGAGATCGAGCGAATTCAAAACGATATCATTCGTCAAATTTTTCCCGTTGGCAACATTGCCACTGGCATAGGCTTGATCACGTCCTGTGTAGCGTTGAATGTAGTGTTCTGCGCGCAGACCAAGGGTTGCTTTCGTCCGAATATTCAGTGAAAACTCCGTGCTAACATAGGCGCTTGCCGTGTTTGAATTAGAGGAATATTCGTTGGGATTTGGATCGTTGTTACCGGTTTGGTAATAGATCCGATTTGGGAAGTTGGGATAGATGTTCGCCGGATTCAAAACTTGGTTGGGATCATCGTCAGACCAGCTCTGACCTCCAAAAAATTGCATGTCATAGAAGAGAATCTCATAGTGACGGAACTTGAACGCATTGCCTACCCCATAAAGCAATTTGGCAGGCTCATCCAGGAAGGTATATTTCTTGGTGATATCATATCGGAAGGGAACATTCACCTCTTGGAGGTAGCGCCAGATTCTGGAGGGATTGCCACCCGCACCGGCAGAAAAGAAGGTGTCCGTGCCATAGGTAAAGGCTGTTTTGCGAATGTCCGGATCCGTTGAGAGGGATAACGTGGGGGCGATGCGCCAATCAATTTCCACGTTTTTCTCTGGAATCACTGTAGTTCCATTGAACAAGATATTGGTCAAGGAGCGCTGGTTATATTCTAGGTTGTTAGAGAGAGCGAGGTATCCAGATTGACCTACGGCTTCGGCGTCATTGTCAATCCAAAACTGGCCCGCACGACTTTCGCCATTTTGAAGGTGCATGAGTGTCATGCGAAATTTCTTCAAATTCGTTTTGTAGGCAAATCCAAGGATACCGCCCAAGAGTGTGCTTTTTTCACCGATCTGGCCTTGCTGCTTCGTGGCATAGCGAAGTTCATAGGACGCAGGGTCGATGTAACGTTGATATTCCCCGTAGAAAACATCATCGTAGAAGTTGTAGTTGCTCTTATAGCTGAGGGAGAGGATATAGCCCAACTTGGGCGTTTCGCCTGATTTGGTCGTCTTTTTTCCTTCCCATTGATTTCCTGTAGAGTAGCCCAAGCTGAGATCTAAAAGGGACATCTGCTTCATCGCCCCGAGGGTCGGATTAAAACTTTGTACAAAAGAATTTACTTCACTTGTCGGATAGAAAATGGGCGTAGGTATGCTTGAGCCGCGCGCTCCAGCAGGCAAACGTCGGGTGCCATCATCGAAACCCAGGAAATCCAATTTTCCTCCTTGGTAAGTCAAGTAATTTGGATTGAGATTCATCGCCGGATTGTAGCTCGTGCTGATAGAAAATGAACCAATTTTTTTGTCTGGGAACGCCTTGGTCTCAATATTTAGTAGTCCACCGGTGAAGTCCGCTGGTTGCTCCGCAGTAAAAGACTTGCTAACCACAATGTTGCTGATCAAATCCGTTGGGAAAATGTCCATCTGGATGGTGTTCTTGTCTGGATCCAATCCAGGAATATCCATGCCGTTCAGTGTGGTTTTTGAATAGCGATCCCCAAGGCCGCGAATGTACACGTACTTACCGCCTTCAACGGTCACGCCAGTCACTCGTTTAGCGGCTTCTACTGCGGTGCCATCTCCAATTTGGCTGATGCGCGCGGCCGAGATGCCGTCGACCATGGCGGTGGATTTTTTCTTGAGTGTTAGGAGCGCAATTTCATTGTTGCGTTGAACTTCTGCGACAATCAAGACCTCATCTAATTTGAGATTGTCTTCTGGTTTGAGGGCGAGTTCTCCCAAAACGGTTACCTCATTGGCTTTGACTTGTACCCCAGTCAGTCGCATGGTCTGAAAGGTGAAGTAAGAAATCTCAATGACGTGCGCACCAGGAGTGGCTTTGAGGCTAAAGTTGCCATCTAAGTCCGTGGCGGTGTTTCCACTTCCACAGGTGGCGCAATTGACGGCTGCACCAATGATGGTTTCGCCTGATTCACTATCAAGGACGATCCCGCGGATAGTCCCACTTTGCCCAAAGCCACTTAATGAACTGATAAACAATGCAATAGCTAAAATAGTGCGCATAGATGTTCGATTTATTGCCGCAAAAGTCCTAATAAAAAATGCCCGCACTTTCGTGCGGGCACTTGTTTAACCATTTGTTAATGGTTTAGAAACTTACTTGATCGTTCCAGACTGAGCGGCCCAAGTCCAAGAGAACACAGAGGTGTTGGCTTTTGGGGTCGTTCCCGCAGTAATGCCAGGAACCGTCACGCCACCTTTGATGTAATTCTGAACGGTATCCACATTCAATACGATGTCGGTGAAAAATACACCGGGGGCATCCACGCGGTTGATGATTTGACCAGGCATGATGTCCGTGATGTAGATGTGTTCGAGGCTAACCGGAGTGTTTGCATCGGTGTTGATCAAATCGTGAGAGGTCTGATCCGCACTGGAAGCCTGAACGTTACCATTTTTGATGGTATGAGAAGCGCTGTAGGAACCTTCTGGGCCATCCAACTCGAAGCAATGATCTGAAGGGGTAATGACGACAAAGTTGTCCAAAGTACCGCCCCATGCTTGGTCTGTGTCAAAAGCGTCATCACCTGCGTTCCAAGAGATGGCGTTGGTAACGTTTACCATTCCACCGAACCACTCGATTCCGTCGTCTTGGTTGGAAACAATTTCGATGTTTTCAATGGTTGTTCCAGAACCAACACCGCCCAAGGTTAGACCGTTGATTTCGTTACCAGCACCGATGTTGGTTCCGCCGTGACGAATGGACACATAGGCAAGGTGACCAGAGTTGTCTGAGTTGTCAGAACCTCCGTACAAGCCGTTTTGATCCGAAGTTGGGATGCCTTCGATTTGAACCTCAGACACATCTCCTGCTGAGTTGGAAGCGGAAATGACTGCGTTACCAAGGATGATCACACCACCCCACAAACCACTTACGTTCGGGTCAAGGTTTGGTCCTTTGAAATCGCCCGTCATCAACTGCTCATGAGAGATTTCATCGGCAACCGTAGTGAAGATGATAGGCATCGAGGGAGTACCAACGGCCATCAATTTTCCACCGCGCGCAATCAATAAAGCCGTAGCGTTTGCACCGGTACCCGCTTCGCCTTTGATCACCGTGCCAGGCTCAATGGTAAGTGTCGCACCAGCGGTCACAGTGATTCGGCCACCTAATTGATAAGTTGTATCCGCATACCATGTTTCGTTGGCTGTAATGTTTTCAGTGATAATTTTGGTCGTGTTATCCCCAGGATTTGGGTCCACAGGAGTTGTGGTTGGATCGCACGAGGTCAGGGTGAATGCAGCCATCGTAGCCACAGCTGCCATCTGGTAAAATATTCTCATGGTTTGTTTCATCTTTATGATTGATGCTGCAAACGTATCCGGGGTATGTTATGGTAGTTTTAAGTATACATGAAGAAATAAATTCGCGAGGCTTCCTAAGCTTTTCGTAATATTATCCTAACATTGAAGTGGTTGATGTTAGCCAAAGCGAGAATTCGCTTTATGGATTTGTAAAGTTCCTTTTGGACCGTATGCTCGTGGTAAATTTGAAACGCACAACCTCTATTCCAGTGTAATTATGAGCCAGCATAGTATCCTACTCGTTGACGACGATCCAGACATTCGCGAATTCATTTCGTTCAATCTTGAAAGGGAGGGTTTCCGGGTGTACACGGCCAAAAATGGCTTGGATGGAGTGGAGGCATGTAAGAAGCATAAGCCGGATCTCGTCTTATTGGATGTCATGATGCCAGGGATGGATGGCATGGAAGCCTGTGAGGCCATTCGAGCCACCCCAGAAATCTCCCATACTTTGGTGGCATTCTTAAGTGCTCGAGGAGAGGACTACTCTCAAGTGGCTGGGTTTGATTCGGGTGGGGATGATTATATCACAAAGCCCATTCGTCCGAAAGTGTTGGTTAGTCGAATCAAAGCGTTGTTGCGTCGGAATCTAAAAACAGATGAGGTGGCCCAGTCCATCATGGAGTTAGGAGACTTGCGCATTGATTTAGAAAAATATCAGGTGTTCAAAGGCGAGCGAATCCTTGACATGCCAAGAAAGGAATTTGAGCTCCTCCAACTCCTAGCGAGCAAACCTGGTAAAGTATTCAGTCGTGACACCATCATGGATCGTGTATGGGGTACCGAAGTGGTCGTTGGTGGGAGAACCATCGATGTGCACATTCGTAAAATCCGAGAAAAAATTGGGGAGGATCGCATAAAGACCATCAAGGGTGTCGGATATAAGTTTGAAGAATAATCCTCTATGTTAGACCGCCCCGAGCGAATTGCTTTTTTCGTAGCGGCCTGCCTAGGCCCAGTAGTTTGGGGAGTTATGTTTGCCCTATTTGTCCTGGTTCAAAGTCCATCCGGAGGACTGCCTTTGCCCGTCGCCGAGATTCCCTATTTAGAAATCACCTTATTGAGCATTTTTATCGCTAGTGCGGTTGCCTTTCTAGTCGAAGCCCTGGTGCGGCAATTTTTGTACAATCGCCTGCTCAAAATTTATAAGGTGATTTCGAATCCGGACAAATATCGAAATGCGTTGTTGGCGGATGCCGAAGAGATTGGCAAAGTAGAAATGGAAGTGCGGAGCTGGGCCCAGCGCACCTCCACAGAGGTGGTAAATCTTCAAGCCCGTGATGATGTTCGCCGCGAGTTCATCGCCAATCTTTCTCATGAGCTACGCACCCCTATTTTTAATATTCAAGGCTATCTCCTCACGTTGATTGATGGGGTCAAGGATGGCAAGGTCCGGAAGGAGTACCTTAAAAAAGCCAATCGAAATGTAGAGCGGATGATTCGCTTGGTGCAGGACATGGATGTTTTGGCCCGGCTCGAATCGAATCGACTCAATCTGAGCAAAGAAAATTATAGTCTCACGGAGCAAATTGAAGATGCCTTAGAGCAAATGTCCGACCGGCTGAACCAGGGAGAAATTCGAGTCATTCGCGACTATGACCTCAGTCAGTCTTATGAGGTTAATGCCGACCCAGAGCGGATAGATCAAGTGTTGCTGAATTTGATCAGTAACAGCATCAAATATTCGAGAGAAGAGAAAGGCGCTTCGGTCAAGGTCTCTATCCAAGATGCGGATAAGAATTACTTGATTGTGATTGAAGACAATGGAATTGGCATCCAAAAAGAAGATCAAACGCGTGTTTTTGAGCGCTTTTACCGAGCTGACCGCAGCCGAACGCACACCAAAAAAGTGGGCGGCACAGGGTTAGGACTCGCAATTGTCAAGCACATCATTGAGGCACATGGACATTCTATCAAGGTGACGAGTGCCCCGGGTCAAGGCAGTGCTTTTTCCTTTACGATCAGCAAGTCTCTGGCCGTCTAAGGCCCTGCCTTCGTACCTTTCACGTATGGATGAAGCGATCAATGGGCGCATTGCAGCCCTCAAGGAAAAATACGCGGCTTCAGGTCAAGAGCTCCTGGACTTTTTAGATGGCTTACTCGAAGCGGAATATCTCACGTATTGGGATTACATCCGCTTGGATAGTTTGTTGAGTTTACAACAGCCGCGTACGGGCCACCATGATGAGCCCATCTTCATCATGTATCATCAGATTACAGAACTCTATTTTAAGTTGGTGCTTCATGAGCTCGACCCTGTGGTAGAATCTGGGGCGGCAAGCCAAGGAGTTTTGATGGAAGCCATTCGCAGAGCGAACCGCTACTTTGGGGCCTTAGAGCACAGCTTTGGGGTGATGGTGGATGGCATGGATCGAACGCAATTTTTGCGTTTTCGAATGGCCTTAATTCCGGCGAGCGGCTTTCAGTCGGGGCAGTACCGCATGATTGAAATCGCTAGCGCAAAACTCAATGATTTAGTCCATTTGGACCAACGTGAGCAATTCCAAAAAGAAACGGATGTCGAAACCCTGATGGCCCATATTTATTGGCTGCGTGGGGCGACCTTGGAACAAAGCGGTCAAAAAACCCTCACCCTAGAGCAGTTTGAAAAACAGTATGGGGAGATCTTCCTCAAGCGCGCCAGAAAAGCCCAAGGAAATTCCATTGCAGACCAGGCTTTCCAGCTTCTACAATCGGGAGAACTTCAAGATGATTTGCGCAAGGAACTTCGCGCATATGATCAGTATGTCAATGTGCTATGGCCCTTGCAACACTATCGTTCCGCCGTGCGCTATCTCGCAAAACAGCCTTCCGACGCGCGGGCAACCGGAGGGACCAACTGGCAGAAATATCTCCCGCCGCGGTTCCAAAAGCGCATTTTCTTTCCCTTTTTATGGTCCGAAGCGGAACAAGAAGAATGGGGAAAGTCCTTCGTGGATCGCTATGT
>JAHEGI010000020.1:5000-95587 GCA_024639785.1 Cryomorphaceae bacterium | reverse complement strand
ATCTCCCATGGAGCTGCTTGTCTTAGTTTCACCAAAAGAAATTCTTGCAGTTCAGTCAGATGTTATGCGCTAATTATCAGATTGCTATTAGTTCATGTCCCATGTTTCGCCCAGGTTAACGGATATTATTGTCCCAACGCCATGGCTTTCCCGAAAGGCATCCGTAGTTTTGACCTTTGCCCAAAGGCCATATGACCTCTCCTAAGAAATCAAAGAAGCAACTTATTCGCCGCGCCAAAGCGGGCGGTATAGGTTTATTGGCCGTGACCCTCTTGTATTTTTTAGTCCGTGCCTGTTCGGGAGACAGCAGCCTAGATGCGCTTGGAGATCAAGGTGAAGCGGTCGATCCAGGAAACATGTATGGTATTTCTCTGGCAGATTATTCCCCATCGCGCTACCTCGTGAAGGATGGCCAGGCCTTCGGCTCGGTCATGGACGAATTGGGCGTGCCCTACCCGGCCGTGGCCGAATTGCTCAACCTTTCCAAAGGCAGTTTCAACCCACGTCGTTGGCGCGCTGGAGATGCCTATTGGGTGTTCCGGAGCACGGATAGTTCCGAAGCCGCCCATTATTTCATCTATGAATCGTCGCAAACAGAATATCTCGTTTTTGGCCTCGATAGCTTATATGTTCAGCGCGTAGAACGCCCAACAAAAGTGGTTCAGCGGACCGTCGCTGGGAGCATAGAAAGTTCCTTGTATGAAACCTTGTCCAATGAAAATGTCAGTCCCGCTGTCGCGGTTCGTCTGAGTGAAGTGTATGCCTGGACCATTGACTTTTTCCGTTTGCAAAAAGGCGATCGCTTCGAAGTGATATTTGAAGAGCGCTTTGTTGACGACACTTCCTTTGTGGGGACTGGACGCATCTTAGGCGCGCGCTTCGTGCACAGCGGAAAGGAGTATTATGCCTTCCGATTTGAGGATGAGGCTTCCGGCATCCGAGACTTTTACTCTGAATCGGGGGAGGGACTTAAGCGGATGTTTTTGAAGGCGCCCTTGGAGTTTGCGCGGATTACCTCACGGTACACGATGAAGCGATTCCATCCTGTTCAGAAGCGATGGAAAGCGCATTTGGGAACAGATTATGCCGCGCCCTCGGGCACGCCGATTTTATCTACTGCGGCAGGAACCGTGATTGCAGCGACCTACACCAGTGCCAATGGCAATTATGTCAAGGTGCGACACAACGGGACCTACACCACGCAATACTTGCACATGAGCCGAATCGCCAAGGGGATTCGTCCCAACGTCCATGTGGAACAAGGACAGGTCATTGGCTATGTGGGCTCGACGGGATTAGCTACCGGACCGCACGTCTGTTACCGCTTCTGGAAAAATGGAAAGCAAGTGGATCCCTTGCGCGAACCGATGCAACGCACGGAGCCATTGCCATCGAAGCTCTGGGCTACTTTTGAGGCTCAAATGGCCCCACTCAAAGCGCAAATCGACTCAGTCGCTGCACTAGATTGATGTAGGGAGGTCTTCCAGCCTAGCCGATGACCACGTTCACAATTCGGCCTGGTACTACGATCACTTTGCGAATTTGCTTGTCTTCCACATAGCCCGCCGTCTTTTCGTGGCCGCGAACGAGGGCCTCTACCTCTGCTGCTGGAGTACCTTGAGGAACCTCCACCATAAACCGCGTCTTGCCATTGAATTGGACAGGATATTGCTGATGGTCTTCAATCAACAAAGCGGGGTCGAGCACGGGGAAGGGGGCGTAGGCTATACTCTCGGAATGGCCCAGTTGATTCCAAAGTTCCTCGGCCAAATGCGGGGCAGAAGGGGAGAGTAGGACGGCAAAATCTGCTAAAGTTTGATCCGCTAGGTGGGACATGGCACCCCATTCATTTACCGCAATCATCATAGCGCTCACGCTGGTATTGAAAGAGAGGCTCTCCATGTCGCGTTGAATTTTGTCAATCAGCTTATGGAGGGTCTTCAATTCTTCTTTGCTCGCGGCCCCGGCGTGACGCTTGTCCATGAGTCGGCTCACTTTGCGCAGAAATCCTGTCACGCCACTTAGGCCGTTGGTATCCCATGGCTTGGATTGCTCCAACGGTCCCAAGAACATCTCATACAGCCGCAGGGCATCGGCCCCATGGAGCTCACAGATGGAATCAGGATTGATCACATTGTGCTTGGTCTTGGACATTTTTTCTACTTCACGGCGCACCTTGATGGGTCCCTGGGGGGGGTCAAATTCGGCCTGTGCATAGGCGGGCATCCATTGACGGAATGCGTCAAGATTCAATTCGTCTTTTTCATTCACGAGCGAAACATCCACATGGATGGCTTGGCACGCGTGCTGATCTGCTGCCTCAGCCGAAACATAGGTTTGGCTGCCCTCAACGCGGTGAACAAAGGCGGATAGGCCTTGAATCATACCTTGGTTCACGAGCTTTTGGAAGGGTTCTGCAAATGGGATGAGCCCCCGGTCAAACAGGAATTGTCCCCAAAAACGTGCATAGAGCAAGTGACCCGTACCGTGTTCGCTACCTCCTACGTACAAGTCCACCTGGCCCCAATAGTCTAAGGCTTCTCGGCGAGCAAAAGACTGGTCATTCTTCGGGTCCATATAGCGAAGGAAATACCAGCTACTGGCGGCCCATCCAGGCATCGTCGTCGTCTCAAGAGGCAGCCCTTCGCGGGATTCCCATGTGGCGGCTCGAGCCAATGGCGGTTCCCCATCTTCGGTGGGCAAATAGGCATCGACTACGGGAAGAATCAAGGGCAATTCACTTTCGGGGAGGGTTTCGGGAATGCCGTTCCGATAGTGCACGGGAATGGGTTCCCCCCAATAGCGTTGACGGCCAAAGACGGCGTCGCGGAGTCGGTATTGAATTCGTCGTTCCCCTAGTCCTCGGGATTCTACTTCTTGGATGGCGCGGTCAATGGCATCTTTTACGTCCAATCCGTTGAGGAAGTCAGAATTAATCAGCTGGCCTTCCTTGGCGTCGTGAGAGGAGACCTGGAGGTCACCCCCGCCAACAACTTCGACCATAGGAAGGTCAAAGTGGCGTGCAAAGGCATAATCTCGACTGTCATGCGCAGGAACAGCCATAATCGCGCCGGTGCCATAGCCCATTAACACGTAATCACTCGTCCAAATGGGGATCAGCGCACCAGAGAATGGATGCCGGGCATAAGAGCCGGTAAATGCGCCCGAAATGCTTTTGGTGTCCGCTTGGCGTTCCCGCTCGCTGCGGCGGGAAGCCATTTCTTGGTAGGCTGTCACCTCGGATTTTTGATCCTGCGTTGTCAAGGCGTCAAGGAAAGGATGCTCCGGGGCGACGACCATGAAGGTGACACCATACAGTGTGTCGGGTCGGGTAGTAAAGATTTCTAAGGAGGTTTCCGGCAGATCGGGCAGTTCAAAGCGCACTCGGGCTCCTTGGCTTCGTCCAATCCAATTTCGTTGGGTTTCCTTAATTGAATCCGACCAGTCGAGCCCGTCCAATCCAATCAGCAGGCGCTCCGCATAGGCCGAAATTCGCAGGCTCCATTGGAGCATGGGTTTTTGTACTACCGGGTGGCCTCCGCGCTCGGAGCGTCCATCGATTACTTCGTCATTGGCGAGTACGGTGCCTAGAGCCGGACACCAATTCACCACGGATTCGGAGCGAAAAGCCAGGCGGTAGTGCTGGAGAAGTGCCTCGCGTTCTCCGGGGCCAAAGGCCGCCCAATCGCTGGCACTACAAAGGGGTTCCCCGTGATGACTTCCTCTGACGCCCGCGGTACCATGCGCCGCAAGCTGTTCCTCTAGGGTAGAAATGGGTTCAGCTTTTTGGCTCTCTTCATTGAACCAGCTGTGAAAAAGTTGGATAAAAATCCATTGGGTCCAATGGTAATAATCCGATCGGCAGGTGCGGACCTCCCGGCTCCAATCGAAACTAAAGCCAATGCGATCCAGTTGTTCCCGGTAGCGCTCGATATTTTTTTCGGTGGTCCGCTCGGGGTGCTGACCGGTTTGAATGGCATATTGTTCAGCGGGCAGTCCAAAGGCGTCATAGCCCATTGGATGCAGTACATTAAATCCTTGATGGCGTTTAAAACGAGCGACAATATCACTCGCGATATATCCCAAAGGATGGCCTACATGGAGCCCCGCGCCGGAGGGGTAGGGAAACATATCCAAGACATAAAACTTGGGCTTATCACTCGGGAAATCAGCTGAAAAGGTTTGCTTTTCTCTCCAATAGTGTTGCCATTTGGCATCCAATTCGGCGGGGCGGTACTCCATGAGGGCAAAAGTACGCCGACTCGTGAGATTCAGCAGTGCTTTGAGCATAGGAATTGGCGGGAATAACAGAAGTCAAGTACCCACGCAATTCGTTAGATTTGCAGTATGAGCCGTGCCAAAGGAGAAGATCAATTTAATCGGAAGCGTCTTCGCTATTCCTACCTCTCTGTGATTGTGAGCATTGGCTTGGTGCTTTTTGTTCTAGGCGTCATGATGACTTTGTTGTATCAGGCACGAACCCTGACAAACGAACTAAAGGAGAACTTCACTTTCACGCTATTTCTTCAGCCAGAAACCACCGTGGCTCAGCGCGAAGCGTTGGAAAGCACGTGGGCGATGGCCCCTGAAGTCCGTCAAATTCTTTACATCAGCAAAGAAGATGCGGCGGCTAAATTTCAAGCGGAATTGGGCGAAGACTTCGTCGACTTTTTGGATTACAATCCCTTGAGTGATGCCTTAGATCTCAAATTGAATGCGGACTTCGTCACCCCTGAGGTGCTTAGTGATTTAAAAACGCGTTTGATGAAGGAAGTCATTGTAGAGGACATGGTTTATGACCGCGACTTGATTTCAGCGATCCACAAGAACATCGGTCGGATCACCTCCGCCATGTTGGCCGCAGCATTCGTGCTTTTGCTCGTGTCCATGGCCTTGATAAACAGCTCCATTCGTTTGGCTATTTATGCCCGCCGCTTTTCCATCAAAACCATGCAGCTGGTGGGAGCTACAAAGAATTTTATTCACCGCCCATTCTTGCGTCAGGGTCTTCGCTTGGGCCTCATGGGAGGTATTTTTGCCGCGGTTTTATTGGCCATTTTATTCCAGGTCATCCGTCAATTCTATCCGGAATTAGCCACGTCACTTCCTTGGACCCTTTGGGCCATGGAGGTCCTAGCTATGACGACCGTAGGACTCATTTTGACGGCCTCAAGTACGGCCTTTGCGGTCCGGCGCTATCTTGCTTTAAAAACGAATCAACTCTACGAATAATGAGCCAGAATTCCTTTCTCTTCGACAAGAAGAACTACCTCCTTTTTGCCATTGGCCTAGCCTTTATTGTGCTCGGTTTTATTCTAATGTCTGGTGGTGGGTCAGAGGATCCGAATGTCTACAATGAAGAATTATTTAGTGCACGTCGCATCACCTGGGCGCCCTTGCTCATTGTGATTGGATTTGTGGTAGAAGTATTTGCGATTTTACGCCGACCCAAGTCATGAATGCAGACTTTTGGAACGCCCTTATTTTGGGCATTATACAAGGTTTAACAGAATTTTTGCCCGTGAGCTCTTCGGGTCATTTAGAGTTAGGACGGACCATTCTTGGCACCACATGGGATACGTCTAGCAATATGATGTTCACGGTGACCGTGCATGGGGCGACTGCCTTGGCCACGGTGGTCACCTTCCAAAAAGACATCCGAAATATCATCTCCGGCTTTTTTAAGGGAAATACGGAGGAGCGTCGTTTCGCGCTCGCTTTGTTGCTTTCGATGGTTCCCGCTGGGATTGTTGGCTTGTTCTATAACGACGTGATTGAAATGCTCTTTGCCGGGAACGTACTCATGGTTGGGATCATGCTCATCATTACCGGTCTTCTTTTATTCTTAGCGGATCGGGCCAAAAAAACCCATAAAAAAGTGACCTACGTGGATGCTTTGGTGATTGGCATTTCTCAGGCGATTGCCATTTTGCCGGGGATCAGCCGTTCGGGTGCCACGATTTCTACTTCGGTGCTGTTAGGCATTGATCGGGAGCAGGCAGCGCGATTCAGTTTTTTGATGGTTGTCCCCTTGATTTTAGGCAAAATGCTGATGGACACCAAAGAGCTTTTTGGCATGAGTCAAATAGAACAAGACCAGCATTTAATGCCCCTACTCGTAGGCTTTTTGGCCGCGTTTGTGACCGGTCTATGGGCCTGTAAGCTGATGATTTCTTTGGTGAAGCGCGCCAAATTATCTGGATTCGCAATCTATTGTTTGGCCATTGGAGCCTTAGCGGGAGCCTGGACGCTTCTCGGATGAACATTCCCCCTGATTTAGAAACGCTCCAAGAAGGGTGGATTCTTTCGGTTGACAAGCCGCTCGGCTGGACCTCTTTTGATGTCGTAGCCAAGGTGCGCAATGCGCTCAAACGTCGCTATGGAGCCAAAGTGAAAATCGGACATGCTGGAACGTTAGATCCCCTGGCCACGGGAGTACTTGTGCTCTGTGCGGGTCGGGCGACCAAGACCATTCCCCATTGGGTGGATACGCCCAAAGGCTACCGAGCGAGCATCCAACTCGGCGCTACCACGGCGAGCTATGATGCCGAAACCGAAGCGATCCCCTCGGGCCAGCCAATACCAGCTTGGTCAGCCCTTTGGGCAGAGCGCCTCACGGCCAAATTCACAGGGGAAATCGACCAAATTCCGCCGGTTTTTTCCGCCGTTCGCGTCGATGGAAAGCGTGCGTATGCCGAAGCGCGCAAAGGCAAAGAAGTCGAGATGCCAAGCCGTAAAGTGACTATCCATGAATTAAAATTTTTGGAAACCAAAAGCAATCCCTGGCTAGTGGAAGTGGCATGTAGTAAGGGCACCTATATCCGCAGTTTGGCGCATGATTTCGGGACTGAATTGGGCTGTGGTGCCTATTTATCCGGCTTGGTCCGTCATCGCGTGGGGGATTTTACGCTGGAGGAAAGTCATTCCATGGAGGAGGTCCTTTCCGCCCTGGCGGTGGTCTCTTGAGGGCTCTTTCTGGCCCACCCAGCTTCCCATATTCTAGGAAGTTTGGCTAAACACTTGACAACCCCCTATTCAAAAGGGTATCTTTGCCGCCTATGAAAATGAAGCTCTCCCATTTTGCGTATGATTTGCCCGAGTCGCAGATTGCGCAATACCCTACCGATTATCGCGATGATGCACGCATGATGGTCGTTCACCGCGAAACCGGAAAAGTAGAGCACCGTCAATTCAAAGACATTCTGGATTACTTCGATGAGGGGGACCTCATGGTGATGAATAATACCAAAGTGTTTCCTGCCCGTATGTGGGGAAACAAAGAAAAGACCGGGGCCCTTATCGAGGTCTTTTTGCTTCGTGAATTGAATGCCGAGAGCCGCCTTTGGGATGTGTTGGTAGATCCTGCCCGAAAAATCCGAATTGGCAACAAACTTTATTTTGGAGACGACGATAGCCTTGTCGCTGAAGTCATTGATAATACCACTTCCCGCGGTCGTACCCTTCGTTTCTTGTACGATGGCAGCTACGAAGAGTTTCGCGAAAAATTGAATCAGATGGGGGAGACTCCATTGCCTAATTATGTGCAGCGTCCGCTTGAGCCGGAAGATGCAGATCGATACCAAAGCATTTTTGCTAAAGTGGAGGGTGCGGTTGCTGCACCGGTTGCCTCCTTGCACTTCTCCAAGCATTTGTTGAAGCGCATGGAGATCAAAGGAATCGAAACGGCTGAAATGACTATGCACGTCGGTTTAGGCACCTTCCGCCTCGTGGAGGTAGAAGATTTGTCTAAACACAAGATGGAATCCGAGCAATTCTGGCTGTATGACGATACGGCGGATAAGATCAACCACGCCAAGGCGAATAAGAAGCGCGTAGTGGCTGTAGGCACGTCGGTGATTCGCTCTATGGAAAGTTCCACCATCACAGATAATCGCGTGAAGCCGACCAACGGGTGGACGAGCAAGTTCATCTTCCCTCCCTATGAGTTCACCACGGCGGATGCCTTGATTACCAACTTCCATGGACCTCAGAGCACGATGTTGATGTTGACGAGCGCATTTGCGGGCCATGATTTGACCATGGACATCTACAACCTCGCTGTGAAAGAAGGGTACCGTTTCCTTTGTTACGGCGACGCTTTATTGATCATTTAATGGCTGGCTGAAAAGCAAGTCAAAGCAAAAAAAAGCCCGGGCAATCTGCCCGGGCTTTTTTTGTGGTCTAGCGCCGACGCCGACGGCGGCGCTTACTGCGTTTTTTCTTCGTTTTGGCTTTGCTCGCGGTGGAGGAATCATTGGAAACTCCTTGAATAATGCTTTGCCCAAAGAGGTAACTCAATTTGAATCCCAACAGGCCGCCAAGTGTGGGATAGCGATCATTGGTAATATCTAGGTTTGCCACCACGTTTCCTGATACAGGATCAATGATTTGGGTCAAGGTGGGCTTGTCCCAATTGATGTGTCGCTGGGCTATTCCCGCATAGACATCAAGCATAACGTGCTCAGATGGACGGCCTTGGAAACCAAAAACGAGTCCAATGTCGGTGAAGCGTTTAGTAGCGCGCCGTGTGGCACCATCGACGGTAAACCCTTTGGAATAGGGGCGATAGTGGTAATCAAAACCCAAATAGTAGCCGTCATTAAAGGCGTTTCCCTCTGGGAATACTTTCAATGACGCATAATGGCTCAAATTGATCAAGTTGCGATCCGCTAAATCATAAAAATCCGTGTACCCGGAGTACAACAACTCGTCCAACGAATTATTCGTGGTAATGCCCAAGCCAGCTTCCGCACTGAGGTAGTCGTTAATCTTTACTTCATAGCCTAAAGGCATCTCTCCAATGAAAAATGGAAGAAAATTATATTTAATTGCCTGGTTGAAGGAAGAATTGGTATTGCTTTTGCTTGAACTAGAACTGTAGATCTCGCCAGTTTCCACATTGCGTTTTTTGACCACTACGGCTTGTCCCGAGGCCTCAGGAGCTAGAAAAGCCATAAGGGTCAAAAAGGAAAAAAAGGAAAAAAGGCGCGTCTTCATCGTTGCATCGTTTCTTTGCAAATATTCCAAAACCCTGCCACAATGCGGTCATTTAAATATTTTTTTCTTCTTTTTTCTGCTTTTGGGCTGGAAATGCAGGCGCAATTACCCGCCTATGAGCTGCAGTGGGGAGCTGCTTATAAATACCGGGATGTCCAAACTCAAGACATCCTCGATATGGATGCGGATGCGTTCTACACCTATGGGAGTCGCTTCGCACTCATGACCGCGAACCGCTGGTATTTTGCCAAATATGACCGCCATTCATCTAAGCAGGTATGGCAATCAGAGATTGATCAAATTGTCTACCAAGGTGCCCGTACGGAATTAATCTCGGCGCATGTAGTTCAAGGGGAATTCTACATTTTCCTCGAAGCCTACGACCGACAGCTGGATCAAAAGATTCTTTTACTTCAGATTTTGGACAGCCAAGGGGATCCAAAAGAGCTAAAGATTGTCGAGAAATTGGATGCCCGCAGGAAGTATAAAGGCAGCTTCAAGATTAGCTTTTCCCAGGACCGTCAGAAGTTCATGATCTTCTCGAATCCAGACTATAGTATCCGTGACAACGAAAAGTTTTCCGTGGCGGTCTATAATTTGAATCTAGAGTTGCTCTGGGCGAAGGATATCGAGTTGGACATTTTAGACCGCTATTTCAGTCTATACCGTTCAGATGTGACCAATGCAGGGGAGGTCTACTTTATTGGAAAAAAGACGCCAGAACGGAACAAGGGCGAACGATGGGTTTGGGGCCAATCGAACGAAGAGTTTATTGTCTACCGCCTCAGCGGACAGGACGATCGTGTTTTCGAAATTGATCTCGGGTTGAATTTGATCTTCGTCACCAATATGGGGATGGAATTGGACTTTGGGAATAACACCATGGCAGTAGCAGGTTTTTATTCGGAGCAAGGCTATAACCGCACTTCCATGAAAGGGATGTTTTATATCACCCTGGACCAAGCGGAAGCCGAGGTAGTATCCACCCACCTTTCCCCCTTTTCGGCGGAGTTTTTGGATGAATTCATGAGTACCGGTCGCGCCAATCGTGGGGGCGAAATCCGCGAAGACTTTGTTTTTAGACATTTCTTACACCGGGAAGATGGCGGGTCCTTTGTGATTGCTGAAGATTATGAAATGCAGGTAGTGACTACCCAAACCCGCAGCGGATCCGTCACGAATTACTATTACTATTACTACGATATCATCGCTTTTGGAATATCTGACAAGGGCGAAATCGAATGGTCAGGCCACATTCCAAAACGTCAGTTTTCCAAAAATGACGGAGGGCGTGCATCGGGCTACTTGCCTTTGGTGGATGGCAAGCAATTGCATGTGTTTTTCAATGACCACAAGGCGAATGCCAAGCGATTTGGCACCCGCCGACCAAACCTGATGCGCAACCCGCGCACATCTAATGTGGTTGCTGTGACCATCACTCCGGAGGCGGAAATGACGTACACGGTTTTATACAATAACGGAAAGGACAAGGTTCAGACCCTGCCGCGCCGCAGTGCATCCAGTGAGCTCATTCAGGGAGAAGCGGTGTTTTACTCTTACCGAAATAACAAGGTGCAGTTTGGCTCCTTACAGCGAGCACAATAATGGCATTGAAAAATTTGCGAAGCCTGAGTAAGGCAGATTTGGAAGCCTTGTTTTCCGAATGGGGCGAGCCTGGTTTTCGGGCCGCGCAAGTCTATGATTGGATTTGGGCCAAAGGCGTGCATCATATTTCGGACATGCGGAATATCCCGCGCAGTCTCGTGGAACGCTTGGAATCTTCCTATGCCATTCGGCCCAATGCGTTGGCAAAAGCACAGCACTCGGAAGATGGCACCATCAAAAATGCCGTGAAACTCCCCGATGGACTGATTGTTGAATCGGTCCTCATTCCTACCGAAAAGCGGATCACCGCCTGTGTGAGCTCTCAAGTGGGTTGCTCCTTGAATTGTGCCTTCTGCGCGACGGCCCGACTCAAGCGCATGCGGAATCTGGAGCCGGATGAAATTTATGACCAAGTTCGATCCATTCACCAGCAGGGCTTGGAGCACTTTGGTCGCCCTTTGACCAACATTGTCTTCATGGGGATGGGCGAGCCGCTGATGAACTATGCGAATGTGTTGACCGCGATTGAGAAAATTACCCAACCGGAGGGTCTCGGACTATCGCCTCGTCGGATCACCTTATCCACCGTGGGATTGCCCAAAATGATCAAGCGATTAGCGGATGATGGCGTGAAGTTCAATTTGGCGGTGAGTTTGCACTCCGCCCGCGATGTGGTGCGTTCGCAGATTATGCCCATTAATGATGCGGCTCCAATTGCCGTGCTTCAAGAATCTTTGGATTATTGGTACCGCATGACCAAGCGGAGAATCACGTTTGAGTATGTGGTTTGGAAAGGGGTAAATGATGCGGTCGAAGACATCGACGCCTTGGTACAATTGTGCAAACGCATCCCGTGCAAGGTGAATCTCATCGAGTACAATGCCATTGGGGATGAGCGGTTTCAGCAAGCGGACCCCGAAGTCCTCGAGGCGTATGTCCGCGCGTTGGATCGAATTGGTGTGACGGCCAAAGTGCGTCGCTCTCGCGGGAAGGACATCGATGCCGCCTGCGGTCAGCTGGCGAATAAGACTTTGCCCGAAGGCTTGGAAGCGGTGGTCGAGTAGATTACCTGATAAAAGTCACGGGCTTCCCGACCTTCCGCCGTAATTTTGCGCTATGGTCACACGAAAACAAGTGGAAGAAGCCCTATCTGCCGTATCCAATGCTTCAGGCAAGGGACTCCTCATGGCGTCTAATGGTTTGCGCAATGTTCAAATCATGGGGAACGAAGTAATGGTGGATGTCATTTGTGACAGCCCCGTGTTGCACCAAAAGAAAAAATTAGAAGTAGAGGTGCTCCAAGCATTGCATGCGCGGATTGACCCCAAACTTCAGGTGAAGATTCATCTCATTGTAGAAGCTCCCGAAACCCCGGAAAGTACGGTCCTTCGAGGTAAGGCTATTCCAGGTATTTCGCATGTTGTCGCGATTGCCTCGGGCAAAGGAGGGGTAGGTAAATCCACCCTGACAGCGAACCTAGGGGTAACCCTAGCGGGCATGGGATTCAAGGTAGGCATCCTTGATGCAGACATCTACGGCCCCTCCATGCCGCTCATGTTTGACGTGATGAGTGACCGACCAGGAGGGATTGAAGTAGAGGGGGTTCGCAAAATGGAACCCGTCGAATCTTATGGAGTAAAAGTCATGTCGATCGGTTTTTTTGCCGGTACAGACCAAGCCGTTGTCTGGCGCGGCCCCATGGCCACCAAGGCGCTCAACCAAATGCTGCAGGAAACCCATTGGGGCGAATTGGACTTCTTGCTCATTGATTTGCCTCCTGGAACGGGAGACATTCATTTGAGTATGGTTCAAGCCTTGCCCATCACCGGGGCAGTCGTCGTTTCGACCCCTCAGCATGTGGCGCTCGCCGATGCGCGAAAGGGGGTAGGGATGTTCCAAATGGAGGCCATCCAGATTCCCGTTCTTGGTATGGTCGAAAACATGGCTTACTTCACCCCGGCTGAGCTACCCGAAATGAAGTACTACCTTTTTGGAAAAGAAGGAGCTCAGCAATTGGCCCATCAATTAGAGGTTCCTTTCCTCGGAGAAATCCCCTTAGTTCAGAGCATCCGCGAGGCAGGAGATGTCGGCCATCCCGCTGCATTGCAGCCGGCCGGACCAACCGTTGAGGCGTTCACGCACGTGGCTCAGAATATGATTTCCTCCTTAGCAGATCGCATTGAAAATTTACCACCCACCGAAGCCGTTCGAATCACGACCATGGCTGGCTGCAAAACCCGCCCTCGAAAAGTATGAGTGACCTCTTGGATCGCGTGCACCGCGCATTGGATGAAATACGCCCCTTCCTTCAGAATGATGGGGGTGACATCCAATTGGCGGAAATCACCGAATGCCATGAAGTTAAAGTACGACTGCTAGGTGCCTGTGCTGGCTGTTCCGTGAATCAAATGACCCTCAAAAACGGGGTAGAAACCACGATTAAGAAATACGCGCCCGAAGTTATCGCGGTGATTCATAGCCATGACTAAAGTACTTTCCCACTTGGTCGTACTCATGGCAGGCGACTCCGGTGATGGGATCCAGTTGCTGGGTTCGCAACTGATTCGTGCCGCGGCTCAGAGTGGACAGGACGTTCGCACCTTGAGCGATTTTCCAGCAGAGATTCGCGCCCCTCAAGGGACCATCTCTGGGGTGTCAGGCTTCCAATTCCAGATGGCGAGTGAAGCCATCTTTGACCCGGGCGATGCGGCGGATGTATTTGTTGCTTTCAACGTGGCCGGGTGGATTAAGCATCAACACAAGCTCAAGTCCGGAGGCTTGCTCCTCGCGTCCATTGATGGATTTGATGCGCGTTCCAAAGCCATTGCGGGCGTCGATGCGAATGAGGATCCGCTGGAACAAGCCAAATCCAACTTTCAAGTGCTGGAGGTGGACTTTAAAAAAATCACTTCAGAAGCGCTTAAGGATCAGAGCTTGTCGGGCAAAGAGAAGTCCCGAGCCAAGAACATGACCATCTTGGGGCTGCTCACGTGGCTCTACGGACAATCGGCGCCGGCTATGGAGGCGGATCTTCAGCGTCAATTTCAGGGGGATCTAGGCGCAGCGAATGTTTTGGCATTTCGCGCGGGGTACCACCTCGGCGAAACGGCGGAATGGACCGCCTACAAGCGAGAAGTGCCTCAGCGCAAAGCGCTGCCGGGTACGTATAAAACACTTTCTGGAAGTCAAGCCATGGCGCTCGGATTGGCTGCCGTCGCTCGCCAGCTGGGCCGTCAGGTCTTGTATGCCGGCTACCCGATTACCCCGGCCTCTGACATCCTCCATGAATTAGCTCGGATTCGCCCTGCAGGCGTGCTGCCTTTTCAGGCAGAGGATGAAATTGCATCCATCACGGCAGCCATAGGCGCTTCCTATGCAGGTAACCTTGGAGCAACAGCTTCTTCGGGTCCGGGAATCAGTCTCAAAGGAGAAGGGTTAGGGTTGGCCGTCATGATGGAATTGCCCCTCTTAGTCATCAACGTGCAACGCGGAGGCCCGAGTACGGGATTGCCCACGAAAATGGAGCAGTCCGACCTGCTACAGGCCCTGTATGGTCGCCATGGAGAAGCCCCCATGCCCGTTATGGCCATTAAGCGCACGGGGGAAGCCCTTGATGATGTCTTATTAGCGGCAAAAATGGCCGTGGAGTCTATGACCCCAGTCATGCTACTTTCCGATGCCTATATCGCCAATAGCGCCGAGCCATTTCGACTCCCCGATCCTGAGCAAATGCGACGCATTGAAGCGCCCAAATCGGATATACACCGGGCACCCTATGCCCGAGATGCCCATGGGGTCCGGCCGTGGATTATCCCAGGGACTCCAGAAGGGATGCACCGCGTGGGGGGCTTAGAAACCGAGGACCAGACTGGTCATGTCTCGTATGATCCGAAGAATCACCAATCGATGATTCAACAACGCGCGGCCAAAGTACAAGCAGTTACCCGCTTCTATGGTCCGCTTTGCGTCGAAGTAGGGGAGTCTAAAGGAGAGGTTTTGCTTATTGGTTGGGGCAGCACCTACGGGGCGATTCGGACAGCAGTCGAAAACCTTCGAGATCAAGGCCATTCCATCACGCATTTGCACCTAAAACATTTGTTCCCGCTTCATCCTGAGGTGATCTCCTTTATGACGGGCTTTAGTCAGGTGGTGGTGGCCGAAATGAACGAAGGGCAATTGGTTCAAGTGCTCAGAAGTCAAACACAGCAGGACCTCCATTTTCTTGGAAAAACGAGTGGTCAGCCGTTCACGGCAAGCGAGCTTCAAGCGCGTATTGTCCCTTATATATCCGCCTCATGAGAACAGGTAAAGACTATTTATCCGATCAAGAGGTCCGCTGGTGCCCTGGCTGTGGAGATTACTCCGTCTTGAAGCAGTTCACCGAGGTGCTCGCGCTAATTGGAGCGGATCCGAGCCAAACCGTAGTGATATCTGGAATTGGCTGCGCAAGCCGTTTACCCTATTATGTCCACGCCTATGGGATGCATAGCCTTCATGGAAGAGCGCCCGCCGTGGCGACGGGGATAAAATTGGCAAACCCCTCCTTGGATGTGTGGTTGATCACCGGAGATGGGGATGCGTTGAGTATTGGAGGGAATCATCTGATTCATGCCTTGCGTCGGAATGTAGGGGTGCCTATTTTGCTTTTTAACAACGAGATCTATGGCCTAACCAAGGGCCAGTATTCGCCGACAAGTCGATCAGGATCTGTGTCAAAGTCTACTCCGCTTGGGAGTGTTGACCATCCGGTGAATCCACAAACTTTGGCTTTAGGCGCGGGCGCCACGTTCTTGGCCCGAAGCATGGATCGACATCCAGCCCATCTTCGAGAAGTCTTGGCCGCTTCCAAAGCGCATGAAGGATCGGCATTGGTCGAAATCTATCAAAACTGCAACGTATTCCATGATGGAGCGTTTGAGCAGTTCACGGACAAAAAGAGCCAGAGCGATCATGCCATTTTTTTACACCATGGCGAACCAATCACCTTCGGTGCAGAATTGGATCGCGGTTTGATTCTAGAGGGAAGTCAAGTCAAAGTCGTTTCGCTCGCTGAGCGATCCGCAAGTGAATGTTGGATTCATGATGAGCGCGACCCGATGAAGGCCTATGCCTTAGCACGAATGACCGAAGATCTGCGTCCCTTTGGAATCCTCTACCGAGAGGATCGACCCGTATTTGAGCAACAGGTGCATTTAGCCCATAAGGACACTCGAAGTTTTGAGGACGTCTTGGCGATGGGAAGGACCTGGACCGTCTCGTAAACCCAGCCCTTCCCAGTGCTACGGGTCTTTACATGCTTTCTGCAAATCAGTGAGCCCACCATACCCTACATTTGTACTTCATCGAAAGGCCAGAAGCACACAAAGACCCGAAGGTAAAAGCGTTGAATCCAACAATCCTATTCCCTTAAATCCTTTTGCTCGCTAGCCTTTTTACTCGTTAACCCCTTAACTCTTTCCCCTGCATGGGACGCGCATTTGAATACCGGAAAGCACGCAAAATGAAACGTTGGTCGTCCATGGCCAAAGTGTTCACCCGCATTACCAAAGACATCATTATGGCCGTGAAAGAGAGCGGTCCTAGTCCGGATGCGAACAGCCGCTTGAAGGCCTTGATGCAAAACGCGCGCGATGCGAACATGCCCAAGGAAAACGTCGAACGCGCCATCAAGCGTGCTTCGAGTAAGGATCAAGCGGATTACAAGGAAATGGTCTACGAAGGCTATGGCCCCAACGGCATTGCCGTGTTAGTAGAGACTGCGACAGATAATACGACGCGTACAGTTGGAAATGTCCGTTCATATTTCAACAAGTGCAACGGTAGCCTTGGCACGAGTGGTAGCGTGGAGTTCCTCTTTGATCGCAAGTGCTTTTTCAAAATGGCAAAAGGCACGACGGACTTGGAGGAGTTCGAATTTGAAATGATTGACTTCGGCGTAGAAGAGATTTTCGAGGAGCACGACGAAGAAAAAGGGCTTGATCTTTTGATGATTTATGGCCCATTTACCGAATATGGGGCGATCACCAAAGCATTGGAGGAAAAAGGATTTGAAATTTTGAACTCCGGCTTTGAGCGTATCCCAATGGAAACCAAAGAATTGAACGAAGAGCAGCAAGCTGAGGTCGAGAAACTCATCGAAAAACTCGAAGAGGATGACGACGTCCAAGCCGTCTATCATACCATGGCGGGATGAGGATTTGGGGAGCGCTCTTTGGATTGATTTTGGCCATCACCTTGCATGGCCAAGAAGCGACGGTAGCTACACCTGAAAAACACCCCCTCGCGCATGCGGACTATGACCGCTGGGAAAGCCTAAAATCCTATGGCATGGATGGCATGGGCGACTTGGCCTATGCGATCGTAGCGCCTCAAGAAGGCGATGGCTACCTCACGGTGTACCAGCTGGCTTCGGGCGAAGAGATTGCGCGCATTCCCCGTGTTTCCCGGGCCGAATGGCTTCCTAACACGGGCATGCTCCTCGTTAAGCAGGATCCCGCCGAGGAGGAAATGCGCCGCCTCAAGCTGAAAAAAACGAAGAAGGACGACCTTCCCACCTCCCAGGCCTATTTGCTCTACTTTGAGCCCGGTGCCGCAACAGGCATTGCGCGGACGGATACCTTGGGCGCCATCACACGCTGGGGGATTCAAGGGAGCTACAATGAAAATGAAGTCATCTCGGACGAACTTATTTTGGAACGTCCCGCCAAAGACAAGGAAAAGCCCCATGCCGATTTCTTGACGGTGTGGATGGACTACGAAGAGCTGGTCAACGAAGAGACAGGGGAGGTTGGCTGGAAATTTTATCCGCCTGTGGTGGATACGTTGATGGCCTTCGACCGCGTGCTGGACTGGGGCTTCCCCAAAGAGGAGCAAAACCTCTACGCCACCTGGTACATCATCACAGAGCACAAAGACAGCAAGTTGGCCGAGTTGCATTGGGACCGTCCGGAGGTCGCTGAAACCGCGGTGGAGTTCTCCAACGTCACCTTTGCGTTCAACGGCATCATCTACCAGAAAAAGGACCGAAAAGACCAAGCCTATCCCTCGCTGTGGTACCGGGATGTGCATCCTGAGCGCCGCACCCCGATGCTCATTGCGGAGTTCAATAGTCCAGGGTTGCCGCCTGGCTATGGGCCGTATGCAGGTGGTCGAATGCATACCTACCTAGCTAATAGTGCCACCGGAGAGGCGGACTATCCCTACCCCTTCCAAATCACCCAGACGGTGAAGGCTCCGGAGTGGAACGATTCGACCACCTTGCCGGAAGAGCGGGCCAAGTTGGACGTTTGGACCTACCACGACGCCCAAATTCAGTCCTTGCAAGCCAAGCGGAAACGGAGTTTGGAGAATCCTACCCTTTGGATGGCCTGGAGCCCGAACGAAGGGCTGCGCCCCGTAACGACGCCGGCCTACCCGGAGGCCAATTTGCCTTCGCACAATACGGGGGGCTTGACGGTTCGCTATTCGCAAGAAGCCTACGAATCCCAGTACAGCTGGGACGTTCAGCTACCCTACGACGTGGAGTTGGTGCATGTAGCCACCGGCTTGTCGGTTCCCGTTGGCACGAAAATGACCTCGGCAGGTGCCCCCCAGCTGAGTCCAAACGGCGATGCCTTGACCTACTACGACCTCGTAAAGCGTGCCTGGTTCATGCAGCAGATTTTTGTGGCGGTAGCGGATACGCTTCCCGGCGTGGTGGGCTTGACCCTCGGCGATCCCGTACAGATTCCGATTCCGCATCCCGTCTACGATGAGGAGCATGACAGCCCCGCACATCCCTATCCCTACGGCGCGCCTGGATGGACCCGAACGGGCTACTTCGTCGTGTATGACGCGTTTGACATTTGGGGCTATTCGCCCAGTGGAGAACTACGGCAGCTCACGGAATACGGCCGAAAATCACAAACGCGCATGCGGGTCGTTTCGCCCGAATACCGTTCTTCCCCCTGCGTGGATGGCCAGGATGAAAGCCTGGTAGTGCGCCTTTTCCATGAGCCCACCAAGAAGACCGGCCTGCAGGTGCTGCGATTCAAGGATATGTTCAACGCCTATACGGCTACCTCAGAGGGCGGCCCCAGGGGCTTGCGTGGCACCATGGGCATCATGGGCAGCAATGTCATGGTGGAGCCCGTGACGTCCGGGGATTTTTCTGAGTCGGGCTACACGTACTCGCGTTATGGCACTAAGCTCCTCTTCACGCGCGAAACGGTCCAATCTTCGCCCAATCTGTACGTCTACAATTTTGGCAAGGAAAAGGGCTCGTCCTCGGAGTTTGATGTGAAGTCACTCACGGACGTGAATCCGCAGCAGGATTCGTTTGTTTGGCCCGAAGTGCAGCTGATCTCGTACAAGGCCTTGGGCCGCGATTTGCAGGGCTTGCTCTACACGCCCGAAGGCGCATCAGGGAAGGCGAGTTTGCCCGTGGTGGTGTATTTCTACGAGACGTATTCGGACCAATTGCACGACTACAAAACGCCTGCACCATCGGCATCCACTGTGAATGTATCCTGGTTCTGCAGCAACGGGTACGCGGTCTTCATCCCGGACATTATTTATCGTGACGGACATCCGGGCAAGAGCGCACTGGCCTGCATCAACAAAGGGGTCGACGCGGCATTGAAGTCCGACGACCGCTTAGACGAATCGCGCATGGGCTTGCAAGGGCAGAGCTGGGGCGGCTATCAAACGGCCTACTTGGTGACCCAAACCGACCGCTACATCTGTGGAATGGCCGGGGCGCCGGTGAGCAATATGTTTTCGGCTTATGGTGGCATTCGTTACGGCAGCGGCATGTCCCGCCAGTTCCAGTACGAAAAGACCCAATCGCGCATCGGTGCTACGCCTTGGGAAAAGGAAAAGCTCTACCGCGAAAATTCCCCCGTTTTCTTCGCCGATCAGGTAAACACGCCCTTGCTCATCATGCACAACGACAATGACGGTGCGGTGCCCTACACGCAAGGCATTGAGTATTTCATGGCCCTGAAGCGTTTAGAGAAGCCCGTATGGATGCTGGTCTACAACGACGAGGAGCACAATTTGATGCGCCGAGCGAACCGAAAAGACCTCTCCCAGCGCATGGGCGAGTTCTTTGACCACTACCTCAAAGGGGCCCCACAGCCGGATTGGATGGCCCAAGGACGCCCGATCACGGAGAAGCCCGTCAATGGAAAATAGCCAGCCCTGTGGTGACCTCCGTCACAATGATTTATTGGTGTTGTTCGAAATTTGTCGCACTAAAACTCTACAAAATGACCATTAACGAAGCCATTAACCACCCCAACGCTACCATCGTAGACGTTCGTTCTGAAGGTGAATTTGCCGGCGGCAATGTCCCAGGATCGATCAATATTCCTTTGCACACCGTTCCCGATCACGTAGAGGACTTCAAGACCATGTCGCAGCCTGTGGTGCTTTGTTGCATGTCCGGCAACCGTTCGGGCCAAGCGTTGATGTTCTTGCAAGCGCAAGGCATTGAGGGCCTCTACAACGGCGGCGGCTACGGGGAGGTCTTGATTCACAAGCTATAATCATGGGATTCTTCACGAAGCTTTTTGGACCCAAACAAGACCCTAAGGAATGGGTCGCTCGCGGTGCCAAAATCGTGGATGTCCGCACCCCAGGGGAGTTCGCTAGTGGCCACCCGGCCAAAGCCATCAACATCCCCTTGAACAGTATTGCGACCTTACCCAAGAAAATTAAGGACAGGAATGCCGAAATCGTGCTCTGCTGCGCCAGCGGCATGCGTGCCTCGGCAGCCAAACAAAACCTCGAAAAAATGGGATACACCAAAGTGATCAACGCCGGCTCCTGGACCAAATTGCGCACCCTCGTGGGTGCCGCGCTCTTGGGCTTGACCTTCACAACGACCACGGCCTGTGGTCAAGCGACAGAATCTGCTCCGGTTGCCTCAGAAGCGCCTGCCACTCAGCCTGAAAATCTGGATGTGGCTAGCTTCAAAGCGGCGCAGGCGGGACATGTGTTGGTGGACGTTCGGACCGATGCGGAAGTCGCAGAAGGCATGATCGAAGGCGCCGCACATGTCGACTTCTACAGCGCGGACTTCGCGGCCCAAATGGAAGCCACCTACGGCCAAGACAAGGACCAAGCGATCTATCTCTACTGCCGTTCGGGCGGACGCAGCGGCAAGGCCTTGAACCAGCTCAAGCAAGCCGGTTTTACCAATGTGCACCACTTGGTGGGCGGTTTCATGGCCTGGAGCGCAAGCGAGCCGTTTGTCAAGCCATAATTGCCATTGAGTCATGGCCGAAATTGCCAAGTTCAAAGACCTCGTCACGGGCGAACAGCCTGTGTTGGTCGACTTTTTTGCCACCTGGTGTGGCCCGTGCAAGGCCTTAGCGCCTATCCTTCAGGACGTCGCAAAAAGTTTGGATGGGAGGGTTCGTGTGGTCAAAATTGATGTGGACCGAAACCCGTCTATTTCTCAGGCCTACCAAGTTCAAGGGGTGCCGACACTAGCGCTCTTCAAAGACGGTAAAATCCTATGGCGTCAGTCCGGGGTATTGCCCGCATCAGCGATTATCGCCGAAGTTCAAAATCACTTTCCGGGCTGAACGTCTGGTGCTCGAACCACAAAAGCTTGAGGGAAGTTCCTGCGCCAGAGGCGCAAGTCATGTTCGGCAGCGAGTCGAATGGGATAAAGTCCCACGGAAACTTTAAAATTGGGCTCGTCAAAATGTAGCATGACTTGCTGCGGGCCTAAGGAGTCTTGCAGGCGACCGTACCACTGGTTGGCTTCCATTCGCCTGCCGCTGAACACTTGAATGGTATAGCGCTCCATATCCATCGAGCGGCCTTGATTGACCCCGGCTGCGAGTGCCCGTCGATGCGCACTCCAGGCAGAATCCAAGGCTTGCCCCTCCTCCAAGAAAATAGAATCCTGAACGCTGTCAACATGAGGTTCCATGGCTTGCCGAGGGGTCATAGGAAAGGACCAGCCCATCGCGGCGATGAGACTAAGTACAATGAGCATTCTTCGCATAGGGCAAAGGTGAAAAAAACTAGGCAATCATCGCTTATTTAGACCGATTTTAAATTAGTAATAACGATCAGGGAAAGTTCAATGCCCCGAAGCGCTGTGTTGTATTTTTGCGATGCCTTAAAAAGCTCCTATGAACCGCAGTAAAACGCCTATTCGCATGCGCTTCTTCGCAACCAAAGTACTCCGCGTTCTAACTATCGCATTGATGGTTAGCGCCTTAGCCAATCCTATCCACGCAGAAGTGGATGCGGAACTCGGCAAAAAACTCTTCAAAGCCAACTGTGCTTCATGCCACAAATTGGACAAAAAACTCGTCGGTCCTGCGCTTGCAGGAGTGACTGAGCGTCGTTCAGAGGAGTGGTTATTGGCATGGATTCGCAACAATGCCGAGCTCCGTGCGAGTGGCGATGCAGATGCCATTGCCATTTTTGAAGAATATGGTGGCTCTGTTATGACGGCATTTGAGAATTTGTCGGATGAGGACATCAAGAGCATTTTAGCTTACACAGAGGCCCCCGCAGCAATGCCTGCTCCAGGGAAGGATCTCGTGCCCGTGCCGCAATCGGACGCTCCAGTCGAAGACCACAGCACCCTATTGTACATCTTAGGCGCATTCTTGTTCCTTTTCGTCATCCTATTGTTGCGCATTCGCAACACGTTGAAGGAAGTGAACGGCGACTCGGCCACTACGGTCATTCAAGACGCGAATGCACTGACTCGCTGGTTAGTGAGCAATAAGCGTTTTATGACCGCCATGACCATTGTCGTCACTGTGGCATTCCTCTATCAACTCTTTTGGTTTTTGATGGGAATTGGTGTAGAGCAGAATTATCAACCAGCGCAACCCATCGCGTTCTCTCACAAGATTCACGCTGGAGACAACCAAGTAGATTGTAATTATTGCCATAGCAGTGCGCGTTCTTCAAAGCATTCGGGCATTCCGTCAACGAATGTGTGTATGAACTGTCACATGTACATCGATGGATCTGAAATCGTGAACGAGGCCGGCGCCTTAAAATATGGCGGTGATCGCTCTCCTGAAATTGCGAAAATCTACGCCGCCATTGGTTGGGATGCAGAGAACCGTACGTACATCGAGAACTACGAGCAGAAGCCAGTGAAATGGATTCGCTTGCACAATTTGCCAGATTTGGCCTACTTCAATCACGCTCAGCACGTCACCGCAGGGCAGGTAGCATGCCAAACATGCCACGGTCCAGTGGAAGAAATGGATGTGATGTACCAGTATTCAGAGCTTACTATGGGATGGTGTATCAACTGCCACCGTGAGACTGAAGTGAAGAAAACAAATGGCTATTATGCCAATGCAGAAGAAGGCACTCAAACCATCAATGAGCGCCTTGCTGCAAAATTCCACGACGAGAAGATCACAGTCGAGAAAATCGGTGGTCTAGAATGCGGCAAGTGCCACTATTAATTGAAGCAAATGGCAACGGATAAAGTCTATTGGAAAGGGTTTGACCAGCTGGCAAACACAGAGGTCTCTCAGCGCATGGCTCAAAATGAGTTTGCGACCGAGATTCCTGTGGAGCAGTTTTTAGGTGACGAAAAACTCATGGGGAGTGCCCAAACTTCCCGTCGAGATTTCTTGAAGTATCTAGGTTTCTCGACAGCCGCCGCGACCTTGGCAGCTTGTGAATCTCCTATTGTTGAAAGCATTCCTTATGTCGTCAAGCCTGATAGCTTGACTCCAGGTATGCCGACCTATTATGCGACCGCCTACACGGATGGTCAAGACTTTGCTTCTGTGTTGGTGAAGACGCGCGAAGGCCGTCCGATCAAAATAGAACCAGGAGATGAGGGTCGCTTTAACCGCGGAACTAACGGCCGCGCGCAAGCAAGCGTCCTTTCATTGTATGACTCCGCGCGTTTGCGTCAACCGGTTAAGGGGGGTGCAGAGACAGATTGGTCTACGATTGAAGCGGATCTTAAGGCGGCGGTTGATGCATCGATGGCATCAGGCAAGCAATTTGTTTTGATCACAGGTAGCGTATTCAGCCCATCCTTCAAAGGGTTGATCGCAAAGCTGCGCCAAGCTCATAACAATTTTGTCCACGTTGAGGTCGATGCGGTATCATCTTCCGAAGTATTGGATGTTTGGGAAGCATTGACTGGTGTGCGTGCGTTACCCACAATGGACCTCTCAGCGGCCAAATTGCTCGTTTCCTTTGGCGATGACTTTTTGTCTGCCGGAAACGCTCAACAAATGTCGAAAGCCTATGCGGAAAGCCGCAAGCCAGGGGAGTCGATGTTGCGCCACATCCAGGTAGAGTCTAACCTCAGCCTAACGGGGTCTAATGCGGACAAGCGGGTAAAAATCAAGCCTTCGCAGGTCGGATCAGCCTTGGCTTTCCTATTGAACGAGGTAAGCAATACATCCCTTTCGGTGGGTTCAATGGATGACACCTTGAAGACCCAATTGAAAGGAATCGCCACAGAGTTATTGGCTCAGAAGGGACACTCTCTTGTCCTGGTAGGAGGCAACTCAGGTGCCAATGCACATTTAGCCGCAGCATTGAATGCAGCCCTAAACAATATGGGCCGCACCGTGCGTGTGGACCAACCTATTTTCATCCGTTCAGGAAATGATCGTGCCTTGGTGAATGCCATGGCGGATATGACAGCTGATGCGGTAGGTGCCGTAGTATTCGTGGGATCCAACCCCGTGTATTCTCGCCCAGGTTTTGCGGATGCGATGGCCAAAGTGGAATACAGCTTGAGTCTATGTGACCGCTTGGACGAAACCGCCGCGCTCTGCTCGGCTTCGGCTCCAGTACCTCATTATCTAGAGTCTTGGGCTGACTTCATGCCTACTGCCTCTGAATTGGCCGTGGCGCAACCAACCATTCGCCCATTGTTTAATAGTAAGCCGGCCATTGAAGTGCTTGCTTCGTTAGTGGGTGATGCACAATCCTCCAAGGATTGGGTTAAATCAACTGTAGCCTTGAACGGGCTGAGCTGGTCTCAGACGTTGCATGATGGTGGAGCGAAACTCGATTCAAATAGCAGCATTTCTGCTTCCGAAGTAGCTTCTCGCGCAATGGTGGGAGCTTCTGAAGCGGCAAGTACGGCAGCATCCACCAAGTCAGGTGACTTTGAAATTGCTTTGTATCAAAAAACAGCAGGTGCAGGTAACCAATCGAACAACCCATGGTTGCACGAATTACCAGATCCTATTTCCCGTGCAGCATGGGACAATTACTTGACGGTAAGCGCAAAAGATGCGTTGGCCTTGGGTATTCTCAATGAAACTCAAAGTAACGGCGCATTGAATGGCAGCTTGGTTACCTTGACAGTAGGGGATAAGACCTTGGCTAACGTGCCCGCGTTGATTCAACCAGGACAAGCTCAAGGCACCGTTGGTCTGGCCGTGGGCTATGGTCGCACTGCGGCTGGCCGTGTGGCGGATGGCCTTGGAGTCAATGCCTACAGTTTGAATATCGCCCAAGGATTTGCCGCGGTTTCCATCACCCTGGAAGAAGGCGAACATGAATTTGCGTCTACGCAGTTGGGTAACACCATGATGGGTCGCAAGATCGTCAATGAAGTCAGCTTGGCTGACTATGTGGCGGATCCGACGGGAGCGACCTGGAACGAAAAGCCAACGTTCCACACCTTGGAAGGAAGCAAAACGTCGAGCGAAGCCAACTTGTGGGCCAATCATGACCACGAGACGATGCACATGTGGAACATGAGCATTGATTTGAACAGCTGTACTGGCTGCGGTGCGTGCGTCATTGCCTGTCACATGGAAAACAACGTTCCCGTTGTAGGCAAGCAAGAGATTCGCAACTTCCGCGATATGCATTGGTTGCGTATTGACCGCTACTATTCGTCAGACATGACCAAGGATCGTGCGGACGAAGAAAACATTGGTGGCATCGACATGTATGCGCAAATGGAAGTGCCAGGGGAGAGCCCTGAGGTGGTCTTCCAGCCCGTTATGTGTCAGCACTGTAACCACGCCCCGTGTGAGACAGTATGTCCTGTGGGCGCAACGGTTCACTCTCGCGAAGGCCTCAACCACATGGCGTACAACCGCTGTATCGGTACGCGTTACTGTGCAAACAACTGTCCGTATAAAGTGCGCCGTTTCAACTGGTTTAATTACCAGAAAAATGAGCGCTTCACTTCGGTGAACCCCGCCCAGGATGACTACGGTCGCATGGTCCTCAATCCGGATGTTACTGTGCGTGCACGTGGCGTGATGGAGAAGTGTACGATGTGTATCCAGCGTATCCAATACGGCAAGCTTGAAGCGAAGAAAGCTGGTCAGCCTGTGGCCGATGGAGCCTTTACCACCGCCTGTGCCCAAGCATGTGACAGTGGAGCCATCACATTTGGTGATGTCAACACGGCAGGTAGTGCAGTGCAAGTGGCCAAAAATGACGCTCGCTCGTACCACCTCCTCGAGGAAGTAGGAACGCAACCTTCTGTATTCTATCAAACTAAAGTTCGCAACACCCGCGCCTAATACTCTAGCGAATTATGCATTACGAATCCAACGTACGCGAACCACTTATTCTCGGGGATAAGTCCTACAAGGACATCACCGTGGATGTGGCTCGTCCTGTAGAAACAGCGGCCCCCAGAGCTTGGTGGATCGTTTTCTCCATTTCATTGGTCATGTTCCTTTGGGGCGTGGGCTGCATCTTGTACACGATCGGAACGGGTATCGGCGTATGGGGCTTGAATAAAACCGTAGGCTGGGCCTGGGATATCACCAACTTTGTATGGTGGGTAGGTATCGGTCACGCGGGGACCTTGATTTCGGCCGTTCTCCTCTTATTCCGTCAAAAGTGGCGTATGGCCATCAACCGTTCAGCGGAAGCCATGACCATCTTCTCGGTCATTCAAGCGGGATTGTTCCCCTTGATTCACATGGGTCGTATTTGGATGGGCTATTGGGTGTTCCCATTTCCTAACCAGTACGGTTCACTTTGGGTAAACTTCAATTCTCCCTTGTTGTGGGACGTTTTTGCTATCTCGACCTACTTGACGGTATCTACGGTCTTTTGGTACACGGGCTTGATTCCGGACTTCGCGATGATTCGCGACCGTGCGATCAATCCAGTTCAAAAGCATATCTATCGCATCCTCTCCTTCGGTTGGGGTGGTAAGGCCAAAGCATGGCAGCGTTTCGAAGAGGTATCCCTGGTTTTAGCCGGTTTGGCTACGCCTTTGGTACTCTCCGTACACACGATTGTATCCATGGACTTTGCTACCTCGGTGATTCCAGGTTGGCACACGACCATATTCCCTCCCTACTTCGTTGCAGGCGCAATCTTCTCCGGTTTTGCGATGGTGCAAACCTTGTTGTTGATCGTTCGCAAGATCTTTAAGATGGAGGACTACATCACGATTCAACACATTGAGATGATGAATATCGTCATCATGGTTACGGGTTCGATCGTGGGTGTTGCGTACATCACAGAGCTCTTCATTGCATGGTATTCAGGTGTCGAATATGAACAGTATGCCTTCTTGAATCGCGCCACCGGCCCTTATTGGTGGGCCTACTGGTCGATGATGACATGTAACGTGTTCTCCCCACAGTTCATGTGGTTCAAGAAGTTACGGACCAATTTGATTTTCACTTTCTTGATCTCCATCGTGGTGAATATTGGTATGTGGTTTGAGCGTTTTGTCATCATTGTGACCTCCTTGCACCGCGATTACTTGCCCTCAAGCTGGAGCATGTTCTCTCCCACCTTTGTAGATATCGGCATCTTCATCGGAACGATCGGGTTCTTCTTCGTATTGTTCCTTCTCTACGCACGTACCTTCCCGGTCATTGCCCAAGCCGAATTGAAGACTATCCTTAAATCATCTGGAGAATCCCAGAAAAAACACCACGATCCCCATGGCGCACACTGAGCATACCCCGGTTGTACGCGCGCTTTATCTAGACGATGATGTCGTCTTGGATGCGGTCAAAGACCTGCGCGGAAAAGGCATTAAGGTCAAGGAGGTTTACTCTCCTTTCCCGATCCACGGTTTGGATAAAGCCATGGGTCTAAAAGAAACGCGCATTGCGATGGCAGCTTTCATGTATGGTTTGATCGGTTTGACTGTAGCCATCTTGATCACTTCCTATATGATGAATTTGGATTGGCCGCAGAACATTGGCGGTAAGCCATCCATGACATGGGGAAAAAATATGCCCGCATTCGTGCCCATCATGTTCGAATTAACCGTGTTCTTCGCGGCGCACTTGATGGTATGGACGTTTATGATCATCAATAAGTTGTACCCAGGCGCCGCCCCTCAGAATCCAGATCCCCGCACGACAGATCACCACTTCATGATTGAGGTAGCTGCTGGCGAAGGGGTTCTTGACGCGCTGAAAGCGACGGGTGCCATTGAAATTGCAGAAGCCTAATCCCATGAAAAAAGGAATTCTACTCTCCTCCGTTGTTGTGCTTGGTCTAGTGACCGGCTGCAATTCGGACAAATCGACCCCAGGCTATACGTACATGGACGATATGTATCGTTCCCCTTCATTGGAAACGTATTCTGCCGCTGCGAATACAGCGCAAGGAACTGCAGCTCAGTTGCCCGTCGAAGGAACAGTGGCTCGCGGTTATGTGCCCTATGACCTGCCAAATAGCAACGAAGGGTATGAGGCGTCAAAGAATAACTCTGCGGTACCATCCTATTTCGCAGCGCTGGATGCTGAACCGGGTAAAGAGCTCTATGGCACTTTCTGTTCGCATTGCCATGGCTTAAAGGGCGATGGAAATGGCATCTTGATGGAACGTGAAAAGATTTTAGGTGTTCCAGGGTACAGCACTAGCCGCTTGCCAGACATTACGCCGGGAACTATCTACCATGTGATCATGCATGGAAAGAACAACATGGGATCACACGCATCCCAGTTGACCTATGAAGAGCGTTGGAAAATCATCAAGTATGTGATGAAACTTCGTGAAGATCAATCCGCAACGGCTGCTCCTGCGGAGCCCGCTGCCTAATTTCAAATGCCGACTACGATGTTTGTATTTACTAAAAAGGCTAAACTCTTCGCTATGACGCTCACCCTGGTGGGTTTGGTCATGATGGTGATTGGGTTCAATACTAGCGGTCACGAGGCAGAAAGCCACGATGCGCATGCTACGGAAATGCACGCGACAGAAACGCATGCGGAGCATGCAGAAGAGGCACACGTTGCACATGCTGAAGAGGCGCACGACGAAGCGATGGACGCCCCTCATGCTGAAGAGGCGGAGGCAGCCCACGCAGAGCACGGGGCAGAAGCACACGGAGAAGAAGCCCATGCTGATGGTCACGGAGGTCATGAAGATCATGGTGCGGCCAATCGCCCATGGTCAGCATTCTTGGTAAATACCATCTTCTTTTTGGGGATTGGTATTGGTACACTGTTCTTCTTGGCAATCCAGTATGCCGCACAAGCCGGTTGGTCTGCGGGAATCCTTCGTGTGATGGAATCCGTTGCCTTGTTTGTAGGTATTCCCTTGTTGGGGATGCTGTTCTTGGCCATCACGGGGAACATGGATATGCACCATATCTGGCATTGGATGCAAGATGGGATTATGGATGAAACAAGTCCAAATTACGATGCCATCATAGCGGGCAAAGAAGGTTATCTCAATGATACGTTCTTTACGTTGCGTACAGTGGCCTATTTGGTCATCTGGGCGGGTGCCGCATTCTTGTTGCGCCGTAATAGTCTGAAAGAAGATGCACTTCCTGAAGGTCAAACCATGTTCTTCACTCAACGCAAATTGGCGGCTACGTTCATCGTGCTTTATGCGGTAACGAGCTCAACGAGCGCATGGGATTGGATCATGTCCATCGACACACACTGGTTCTCTACCCTATTTGGTTGGTATACGTTTGCGGGCATGTTCGTAACGGCTCTGACGGTATTGAACGTGTTGGTTATGTACCTCCGCGTCAACAACTACTTGCCATGGGTAAATGACAACCACCAGCATGATTTGGGTAAATTCATGTTCGCTTTCTCCGTGTTCTGGACCTACCTATGGTTCTCACAGTACATGTTGATTTGGTACTCGAACATTCCGGAAGAGACTCCCTATTACTTGGCTCGTTTTGGCGAGTACAAGACTCTTTTCATCACCATGTTGGTCTTAAACTTCATCATGCCAGTTTTGGTTTTGATGTCGCGTGACTCCAAGCGGATCATGGGATTCATCTTAATGGCGGCCGTTTTTGTACTGGCTGGTCACTGGATGGATCACTACATCATGATCATGCCAGGTAGCGTAGGATACCATTATGGTTTTGGCTGGGTTGAAATTGGCGGATTCTTGTTCTATGCAGGATTACTCCTTTATGTGGTTCAACGCAATTTGGCCGCCGCGCCATTGCGCATGAAGAACCATGCCCTGATTCATGAAAGTAAATTGTTCCACCAATAATATTCTCTGATATGACCGGTCTTTTGATGGTTATTGTGCTTGCACTTGCGGTATTTGCCGCAGCACAAATCATGCGCATCTATGAGCTTTCGGCCAAAGCTCGCCAAGAGCGCGAATATGAGGTGACAGACAAGGACAACAATACCCAGGGTCGCCTGATGTTGTTGTTTGGAATCGGCCTAATTGTTTCCTTCTTCTGGATGGTAGCTGCTTGGAGCGAGGTCATGTTGCCCAAGCCGTCGTCCATGCACGGAGTCGAAGTGGATCGCCTATGGGACATTTCCATGGGACTGATTGTGTTCATGTTTGTCTTGGTTCAACCGGTGATGTTCTACTTCGCCTACAAATACCGAGGCCGTAAGGATGGCAAAGCCACATTCTACGAGCACAACGACCGCCTAGAATTTATCTGGACCATCGTTCCAGCAATTGCGTTGGCTGTCCTGATCATTTATGGTTTGACGACCTGGTCCAACGTGATGAATCCAGAGAATGAGGAGGAGCCCATGGTTGTGGAGCTCTATGCTCAGCAGTTCAAATGGACCGCTCGTTATTCTGGCGACGACAATACCTTGGGCTATGCCAACGTTCGTCTCATTGGCGGTGCCAACACAGTAGGGGTGGATACGACGCATACAAATGCGGGAGATGACTTCTTGGCTACGGAAATTCACCTTCCTGTTGGACGCCCCGTGTTGTTCAAATTCCGCTCACAGGATGTAATTCACTCGGCGTATATGCCGCACTTCCGCGCTCAGATGAACTGTGTCCCAGGGATGGAAACCCATTTCCAATTCACTCCGACCATTACCACTGCAGAAATTCGTCAAGACGCGGATGTTCAAGGAAAGGTAGAGCGCATCAATGCCATCCGCTCGGCCAAAGGGCTAGAGCTCTATGCATATGACTACATCTTGCTTTGTAATAAAATTTGTGGCTCTGCCCACTATAACATGCAAATGAACATTGTTGTCGAAACGCAAGCAGAATATGATGCTTGGGTGAAAGAACAAAAGACAATTGCTGAAACTCTCTAATCAAGGACGTTAAAAAGGGAAACCCTATGGCTTCGCACGAACACGGTAACGACCACGCTCACGATCACGATCACGAGCATCACGTAGAAAACTTCTGGTCGAAGTACATCTTCTCCATGGACCATAAAATGATCGGGAAGCAATTCCTCATCACGGGTATGTTCATGGGCATTGTGGGTGTCTTTATGTCCATGCTCTTCCGCTTGCAGTTGGCATGGCCTGATCAAAAATTTGCCATCCTCGAGACCTTCTTGGGCAAATGGGCACCTGAAGGCCAAATGGATCCAAATATGTACCTGGCATTGGTGACTATCCACGGAACCATCATGGTATTCTTTGTATTGACCGCAGGTCTTTCCGGAACCTTCTCGAACCTCCTAATTCCATTGCAAATTGGCGCACGAGACATGGCATCAGGCTTCCTGAACATGCTTTCATACTGGTTCTTTGCCGCTTCTTCTGTCGTGATGTTAGTGTCCCTCTTTGTGGAGACAGGTCCCGCTTCGGGTGGATGGACGGTCTATCCTCCTTTGAGTGCTCTGCCGCAGGCCATGCCCGGCTCGGGAACAGGTATGACCCTTTGGTTGGTCTCAATGACTTTGTTCATTGCAGGTTCGTTGCTGGGTTCTTTGAACTACATCGTGACCATCATCAACTTGCGTACCAAGGGGATGGCCATGACGCGCCTTCCTTTGACCATTTGGGCGTTCCTAGTGACCGCCATCCTGGGGGTATTGTCCTTCCCTGTATTGCTTTCAGCTGCGTTGCTTTTGATGTTCGATCGCCTATTGGGTACGAGCTTCTATTTGTCTGACATCATGGTGGCGGGTGAATTGCTTCACAACGAAGGTGGTAGCCCAGTATTGTATGAGCACTTGTTCTGGTTCTTAGGTCACCCTGAGGTCTACATCATCTTGTTGCCCGCTTTGGGTATCACCTCCGAAGTCATTGCGACCAATTCACGTAAGCCCATCTTTGGTTATCGTGCGATGATTGGTTCCATTCTGGCTATCGCTTTCTTGTCCTTTATCGTTTGGGGTCACCATATGTTCATCACTGGTATGAACCCCTTCTTGGGATCGGTATTCACCTTCACGACGCTGTTGATCGCCATCCCTTCCGCGGTGAAGGCCTTTAACTACATCACCACCTTGTGGAAAGGAAATATCCAATTCACCCCTGCGATGTTGTTTTCCATTGGCTTGGTAAGCACGTTCGTTGCAGGAGGTTTGACCGGTATCATTTTGGGTGACTCCGCCTTGGATATCAACGTGCATGATACCTACTTCGTGGTAGCTCACTTCCACATTGTTATGGGCCTCTCGGCGATCTTTGGAATGTTTGCTGGGGTTTACCATTGGTTCCCTAAAATGTACCGTCGCATGATGAACAAGGGGTTGGGATATCTACATTTCTGGTTGACGTTTGTATCCGCCTATGGAGTATTCTTCCCGATGCACTTCACCGGATTGGCTGGTCTGCCACGTCGCTATTACAGCAATGCGGAATTCCCCATCTTCGATGAGTTGCAGGATATCAACGTGATCATTACGATGTTCGCCATCCTAGGTGGTATTGCGCAGTTGATTTTCATTTTCAACTTCTTCTACTCCATGTGGCGCGGACCAAAGGCTCCCCAAAACCCATGGCGTTCAAACACCTTGGAGTGGACCACGCCGGTCGAGCACATGCACGGAAACTGGCCTGGAGAAATCCCCGAAGTGCATCGCTGGGCCTACGACTATAGCAAGCCTGGGTATGAAGAGGATTTCGTGCCGCAATCCACTCCGCTCAAAGAGGGTGAAGTAGGACACTAAGCGAATTGTTGAAAGACTTTCAAAGGGCCGCCCCACAGGGCGGCCCTTTCCGTTTAAATTTGTTTTATGACACGCTTTGTTGATGATGAGGGCATGGCCCCTGAAGCCGACGCAGATCAGCGCCTACGGCCGGCGCGCTTTGATGACTTTGCGGGACAAGACAAAGTGCTTGAGAATCTCAAAATCTTCGTTCAAGCGGCACGTCAACGCGGGGAGGCCATGGACCACGTCCTATTGCACGGTCCCCCTGGGCTAGGCAAAACCACCCTGGCGCACATTCTCGCCAACGAATTGGGCAGTGCCTTGCGCATGACCTCGGGCCCGGTGTTAGATAAGCCAGGAGATCTGGCTGGTCTATTAACCAGTTTGGAAGAAAATGATGTGTTATTCATCGATGAAATTCATCGTTTAAGTCCGGTGGTAGAGGAGTATTTGTATTCAGCGATGGAGGATTTTTCCATCGATATCATGATCGAGAGCGGCCCATCTGCCCGTTCAGTGCAGATTAAACTGAAGCCATTCACCCTGGTCGGTGCGACAACGCGTTCTGGGATGCTTACTGCGCCTTTACGTGCACGTTTTGGCATTTCTGCCCGCCTGGAGTACTACAAGGTGGAACTCCTGAGCACCATTGTCGAGCGCTCATCCGGTATTTTACATATTGAAGTCGAACCAAATGCCGCGATTGAGGTGGCTCGGCGAAGTCGTGGAACCCCTCGGATCGCGAATGCGCTACTTCGGCGATTGCGCGACTTTGCCCAAGTCAAGGGCAAAGGGCATGTGGACCTAGAGATTGCCCGTTTTGGGATGGATGCGTTGGATGTGGATGAGCATGGCTTGGATGAAATGGACAATAAGATTTTATCAGCCCTTATCGACAAGTTCAAAGGGGGCCCCGTGGGTTTGAATACGCTTGCGACGGCCGTTTCGGAGCAAGCTGAAACCTTGGAAGAAGTATATGAACCCTATCTGATCCAAGAAGGCTATTTGGCGCGCACCCCCCGCGGTCGAGTCGCAATGGATAAGGCATTTGTACACTTAGGCCGAAAGGCACCGAGCCAAACGGGTCTCTTTGATCAAGGATGAACGCAGATCTCTCGCGAAAATATCTCCTGCAGCATGCCGAACGCCTAGGCTTTGATGCCTGTCGCGTGGCACGGGCGGATTTCCTAGCGGAGGAAGCACCGGCCCTCGATGCCTGGCTCGCCAAAGGCTATCATGGATCCATGGCCTACATGGAAAACCACTACGATAAACGCTTAGACCCCCGAAAGCTCGTTCCTGGCGCCAAATCAGTGATCAGCTTGGCCTACAACTATTTTCCTGAAAAGGACCTCGCAGACGGCGAAAAACCGCGCATTGCGAAATATGCCTACGGCGAAGATTACCACCGCGTGGTCAAAGACAAACTCTTCGAACTTCTAGACAGTCTCCGCGAATCCCTCGGTGCCATCCAAGGGCGCTGCTTTGTGGATTCAGCCCCTGTCATGGAGCGTGCTTGGGCCAAACGAAGCGGACTAGGCTGGGTCGGAAAAAACAGCCTGCTATTGCGCAAAAATGAAGGCAGCTTTTTCTTCCTCGCGGAACTCATTGTCGACTACGATTTTGCGCCAGATTCCCCCGTGGCTGATCACTGTGGTACCTGCACCCGTTGCCTTGATGCATGCCCGACGGGCGCTATCATCGCGCCTGAGGTGGTGGATAGTTCGCGCTGCATTTCGCATATGACCATAGAGCTGCATGGGGCGTTGCCTGAGGCGCATAAGGAGGCGATTGCCCCGTGGGTTTTTGGTTGCGATGTATGCCAAGATATATGTCCATGGAACCGACATGCCAAAGCGCATGCGGAGCCCAAATTCGTAGCGAATGAGTGGCCTGATTGGACCTCCGAAGACTGGCGCGAACTCACGGAAGAAACGTTTGATCGCGTGTTTGGGAAATCCGCGCTCACACGTCGAGGATTGGAAGGGATTCAGAGGAATTTGGGGGCGAGGTAGCTTGGGGGCTCGCGCTTCACGCTCGCTGTGTTTGTTCGCTAGATCGTCTGTTGGGTGATATGAAGCGTCAACGCTTAAACGCTTATTCTCTTTTACCCTTAAACTCTTTGGTGGACCTTCGCTGCGCGCCGGGACTTTCCGTTGTTTTGCCAAGCGCTAGCCCGCTAGCCAACGAACGAACATACGAGCAAACAGCGCGTAGCGCCCGCTAGCCCACTACCACACGAAGATCTGCGCCGGCTGAAGTACCCGATACGTGCTGCGGTCGTAGAGAATGACCACCCACTCGCATTCCTTGGGGTTCCAGAGGGGATCCAGGGTTTTAGTCGCACTGCCGGTAAAGACTTGTCCAGCCGAACCACCTGTAGCAGAAACTTCGACCCCGGTGGGACCAAGTGGCGCGGCGCGGAATACGTTTTTGTGCATGTAGAATTCGTCGCGCGTGTTGTTCGGCATCAACTGCGGAGAAATGATGTGAGACTCCTTGAGGTAGACGGCTATCCCCAAGGCGTTGGCTTGGGCACTTTGTAGGGCTGCACTGTAATGGACGATGGCTTGTCGGGAAACAGAGTCATAGTCCGCGGAGAGCGTGAACAGGGCTTCAGGTGTGGAGGCAATTTCTTGTGCAGCGAGGCCGGCCCATGCCGTGTAGGTCTTTTGGTGGGCGGTGGGGTAGTCGGCGCGTTGCACCATGCCCATGGGTAACGCGAAGATGCCAAACAGGGTGGCGATATCGTCCCCTTCAACGGTGGTGAAGTCCGTGGGGTAGTCCGTATTTACGCCTGTAAAGTTGGAAGGGCCCGCGTGCAGCGCGACAGGAATGATGAGAGTAGGCCCGTAGATGCTATCCAGTGCCTTGATGGCTTTGGAGGCTTTTGGGCAGTTCTTGCAGCGGTGACCTGTGAAGTCTTCGATGAAGACGGCGCGCGCGGTTTGGACCAGGGTGTCGCCGCGGACCACCGAACTGGTGTCCACCGGATTGGGGTTTTCTTTGAAAGGTTCTGTGATGACGTCGCAGCTGGGAGCGATGGCCCAGATGAGTAGGAGCAGGAGGAAAGAAATCAGGTGTTTCACTGGAACGTAATGTTAATGGGAAGTTGGTAGGTTTGGCCCGCTTGAGAGCCATCCCACCATTCTTCGGTGGTAAAATCGAGTTCGGCAATGATTCGGTACACTTCGACTTTGAGATCCGCTTTGTCCGAGCGGTTCAAACGGCATTTGGCTTTGTAGCGAATGACTTCAGCGCCCCCGGTTTCTGTGGGTTTAAACATCACGTCGACCTCATGTGTAGTTCCTAGTTCCACTGCCGTGGTCTGGCCTACGGGCTCTAACGCTTGCGCGGAATGCGCAAAAATCGGGGAGTAGGCGAGGAGGGCACCGACGAGGAGCAGAACGCGCATTATAGACTCGTAGTTAAGGAGAAGCTTAAGCCACTAGAGGGCGGGACCACGCGGCAGACACCGCCTACACAGAAAATGCCTTGTTGCTGACGGCCATAGCCGATTTGGACGCGCGTAGGGCCGTTGAAGTGTATCAAAGAGATGATAGGGTAGTGAATCCGGCGGCTTTCGCTGGGGTGGCCGTAGTTGTAAATGTCCTGAACGGCAATGGTCCAGTCAGGGGAAATGGTCCACTCGGCGAGGCCCATGGCCATGTCGCCGCGGAAGCCATCGGCGAGGGCGAGTTGGAATTCGGTCCGCAAGGTTTGGCCCTTGGGAAGCTTGATTTGGTTCTCCCATACGACGGCCTGGACGTTGATGATGGAATCCGTTCCTGGCGCTTCCAAGAGGGTGATGTCGCCGACGCCGTCGTTCAAAACCGTTTTGTTGTATTGGAAATTGAAGAGGGTGAGTTGGCTCTTGTATTTCTTCGAAAATTTGCGTGTGACCGAGGCGTTCACGTCGCGGAAGTATACAATCGGCCCAAAGGCGAAGGGATTGGAGGTATAGCCTTGGGTGCCTTTCTCGCCACGGGTGCCATCCTCCAAAAAGCCTTTGTCGATGCTGTTCGCCATGGAGGTGTTGAGGCTGAGCTGGGTGCCATACTTGCCGCCCAATTTGCTGCCGCGGGGAATCATGTAGTTGATTTCGAACTGCCCACCCATTTCGCCATTGACTTGAGTGGCATAGGGGTAGAGGGCTGCTAGGGCGTAGGTATGGGGCTTGGTCGTGGGGGGCAAGAAGTTGATGAAGAGGTCAAACTGCTGGCCATCCCGGTTGGAGCGGAAGCTCATGTTGTCAATGCGCTTGACCGAGGCCAAGATCCCTAACCCTTTTTGGCTGTAACTCAAAGTGCTCAGAAAGGCCGTCCCCGGACGGTAGATATAGCCGTTGTCGTAGCTCGGATCGTTGATCTTGTAGGCGTATTCCGTGTTCCACGCAAAGTTCTTGTAGGTGAGGTTCGCCCGTGTGGCCCATGCCCCGACGTTGTTGGGGAGGTTCAGGATGGGATCAAAGCTCTTTTGAAATTTGGAAACAAAGCTGGCGCCTACCGTGGCGTAGAGTTGCTTTTCCGACAGAGAGGGAAAGACCTTGTTGAGGCTCCATTCGCCGTCGAGGCCACGCACAATACCTTCCCCTTTGCCAAAGTAGAGGCGCTGACGACCGAGAACGCCCTTGACGGTGAGGCCATGGCCCAAGTCCGTGATGATGCGAACGCCGTCCATGGCGTTGTCCAATCCCAAGCCACGCTCTTCATAGGAACGGAAAATCAACCCAGAACCAAACTGCTCATAGAAATTTCCGACCGTGATGTTCCAACGGTCCCGATTGAGGCGTGCGTAGCGGTAGCTGATGCCTTCCCCGCGGAAGCCCGGAGGGAAGCCCAGCATGACGTTTTGGTAGTTTTCGTAGCGCATGCCGGCGCTGAAGTCGCCGTCCGTGTAAGTAAAAAGCGCGAAGCCTTGACCCAACAAGCGCTCGTCGGGGTAGAATTCACCGCTGGGGTCCAAGACCTCATCGCGCAAATACCATTGGGCATCGCTCTGTAGGATGGCGCGCAAGGTGGATTGCTGCCCCCATGCAGACCAGGTGCTGGCACAAAGGGCAAGGAGGAGCAGTTTCTTCATGGCTTATTCAATGGGTTGTCCCGCCGCTAGGGCTTCCACTTTATGCGCAAGTTCTTCTTCTTCGCCGGGGACGTATTTGTTGGCTTGCCAAACAATGTTGCCCTCCCCGTCGAGCAAGAAGGTGTGAGGTACGTTGTTCACCCCCATAGCGCGACGCAAATTGGAGTTAGGATCCAAGAAGATGTTGTATTCCCAGGCTTGGCCTGCTACAAAAGGAGCTACTTTGCTCATTGTGCGTGGATCATCGATGGAAATGGCCAAGACTTTAACGCCTGTTTCTTCGGCCAGGTCGATATAATAATCGTGGAAGGCGTTCAACTCGCTGATGCAAGGCTTGCACCATGTGGCCCAGAAACTCACAATCATGGGATGCCCGTCGCTTTTAAGGCTACTAGCATCCAGGGTTTGGCCCTGAAGATTTTGAATTTCGGCATTGGGCAGTCCTTGCGCAATAAGGACAGAAGTTGCCAAGCAGAGAAGGAGGGTAGTTAGTTTCTTCATAGCAGTTGAAATGAAAAATCCGGAGAGCATACGCCCTCCGGATTGTAAAAATAGGCGATATAGCTTAGTGAGCTACAGAGATGCGCACCGTTTGGATCGCGCCGTCCATATTCACTTGAGCCGTGTACAGACCATTTGGCAACGAAGCCACAGGAATCTCCAAGCTGTGCTGGCCGGCAGCCATGCGCTCTGCAGGAAGATTCATGATTTGCTGACCCGCTACGTTGTAGAGGCTCACCGATACATTGGCTTCGTTGGTCAAGTTCAAGTCCAACGTAGCGACATCACTTGCAGGATTTGGATAGGCTACCAAGGAAGCAGCAGCTTGCTCGTCTACGCCCAACGCGTTGTTAGCGACCCAAATGTTGTCCAAATACATGCTGTTACCGTATGCCGAGGTGCCTTCGAACTTCAATACCAATTCATTCGAAGTCGCGAATTGTGCCAAAGAAATTTGGTTGGTTACCCACTGACTTGCTTGAGGATAGAAGCGAGCCGTTTGGTTGCCCGAAGTAGCCAAGCTCGTACCTGATTTATCGAAGATGTTGGTCCAAGTGACACCACAGTCCGTAGATGCGTACACTTTCAAGCCATCCGCTTCACCTGCGTACGAGCAGTAAGCGTGCTGGAAGTACAACTTAGGCGCGGTCAACGTGCTCACGTTGATTTTCTGAGTGGTCACAGACATTACTGCACCCGCAGCAATCGCATAATAGTCGTAACGAAGTGACTTCGCTGATTGACCCCAACCACCCAATTCATAGCTTGTGCCAGCAACCGACTTGTCTACAACGTATAAACGAGGAGCAGTAGCCGTGTTGAATTGCATGATCATATCCGAGGGGATAGTACCTATCGTGGCACCTTCCATGTCTTCCGTCTTGGGAGAAGCTTGTGGAGTAGAGCTAAGAACAGCAATGTTAACAGGGGCTGAAGAATTGTTCATGCCATTGTAGTCGCCAGATCCATTCGGGCTAGAAACTGTTGCCACTAACGAGCTTGTTCCACCAGGGAGGGTCGTTTGTGGGAAGGTGACGGTGGCTGTCTGACCGCTAGCCAAGTTGCCTGTCCAGTTTTGAGTAACGGGCGTACCGCCATTGATGCTGTATCCCACAGTAGCTGAAGTGATCGCCACAGAACCTGCATTTTCGAAAACGACAGAAGGAGTCACATTGGCATCACACAAACCATTGGTGCTTGCATTCAACGCATTGATGCCCGCATCGGCTAGGCCAGAAACGGCTTGAGGTGCAGAATACGCGGCGTTTTTCACGTCTTTGCTGCTGTTGTCCTGAACGAAAGCTACTACGGCCACCTCGCCCAAGTTGGCGATGTAGGAAGGAAGTGCCACATTGAAGGTGAAGGTAGAAGATGCGCCTGCAGCCCATGTATCGGACAACGTCGTACCGCCTGCGTCAGGCAACATTTTGCGCATGACGCTGTAGAAATCGGTCTCTCCGTTGGAACCTGGAGCCGTGGGGTAGTTAATCTCTTCTTCAACAATCACGGTGTGCAACTTAAAAGAGTTGGCAGAACCTGAAGTAACGGAAGAGGTGCCAGGATTGCTTACCGAAACAACAATTTGGATCGAGTCATAGGAAGCATTCAACTGGTGGTATACGGAAACAGCCAAAGGAGATGAAACTGCGTAGCGCGCGTCGATGGCGGTTTGAGTTGCGTTGGATGGAGAACCAGAGTACGAAGAGCCTGTAGCGGCCACCCCGTCCATAGCCGTCCAGGGCACTCCACTTACGGCGTAGTATGAAACACGCGTAGCGACGTCCGTAGGGTTAGCCGCATTCATAGGGTCTACACCAGGCCAAGAAGTCTGGTATTTGATGGAGATCGCCTTTGAAGTATTACCCGAAAGTAAGGTGTTGAAGGCAGGGTTTTGAGAGGCGCAAGGTCCACAAGACGCTTGGGTAAACTCCTCAAACAAAACCAGACGAGTTGCTTGAGCATAGGCGGTTCCGCCGATTAGCATCAAGGCAACAGCAAGCGTAAGTTTTTTCATGGTGCTTGGTTAAAATTGGGTTATTAACTCCTTTTGGGATTAAAAGAGAACCGAAAGATAATGAAAAAGCGTTCTTCTTATGTTCATTCGCTTACGAGGAATGCTTGCGGTCTATGTACCTTTGGAACTCTTCCAAGAATCATTCGAACCTATGAAACGCATTTTCTTATTCTTCGCCTGTGTATTCACCGCATCATTGAGCGCTCAAAGTTTGACGGTACACTCCATGGATTCTGTAGCCTATGTCAATAGTCATACCGGTTCGTTGGCAGAAGGACATATTGCCTTATTGAACACAAGTGGCAGTACGCAGAGCTATATTTTAAAGCGTATTGAGGTAGGAAACACAGGGCTTGTGGATTCTAACTATTTCTGCTGGGACCTTTGCTACCCAACTTGGGTGAATCAAAGCCAAGGCTCGGTCCAAGTGAATGCCGGAGCGGTAGCCTATGACTTTAGCGGCTACGCCTATGTGATGGATACTGCAGCCAATGGTCAAGACACGGTGTGGTATCGCTTCGAAAACGTGGCGGACACAGCGGACTTCTTGGATGTGCCCATGATTTTTGCCTTTTCGCAAACGTTTGGACAAGGAGAGCCCGTGCAAATCAAAAACAAGATTTACCCGAACCCGAGTCATTCTGGGCGGGTAACCATTGAATTTGCCCCCTTGGCTCAAGCAGGTCGTGTGGATGTGTTGGACATGTTGGGCCGCGTGCGCGCTCAGGTTTTAGTACCGGCCTACGCGAACAAGGTGGTTTGGAATGTAGGCGACGCCCCAAAAGGCATCTACATCCTGCGACGTTCCACAGGAACAATGCAAGAAAACGTGGGGAAAGTCCTCATCCAGTAACATACCAAAGACGTCAATTCAGGCGTTAGGACTCGGATGTTTCATCATTTTGTAGGTCGCCTCATCGAAAAATCCCCTGCCCATGCCATTGTGGAATGCGGCGGAGTGGGCTATTACTTTCATATTTCGCTGACCACCTATGGTCAAATGCCGGAAGGTCCCGAGGTCAAACTCTTGGCACATGCCGTCTACCGCGAAGATGCTCAGCTCCTATTTGGCTTTGCCACGGCCGCCGAAAGAGATGTTTTTTTGCTGCTCCTTTCAGTATCAGGCGTTGGAGCCAACACTGCGCGGATGATCTTGTCAGCCCTCCAGCCTTCCGAAGCGGTTCAGGCGATTGCTTCGGGCAATAGTGGACTCCTCCAGAAAATTAAGGGGATCGGGGCCAAGACGGCTCAGCGCATCGTCATTGACTTACGTGATAAGGTTGGCAAGGTCGACGCATCCATGCCGCTGGATGAAGTTGGTTCCGCCCGAGGTGAATCCATTCAAGCGCTTACTGTATTGGGCTTCGCGCGTCCCGCAGTCGAAAAAGTAGTCGCTTCTATTTTGGCCAAAGAGCCAAGCTCTACCGTCGAATCCGTCGTCAGACAGGCCCTAGCCCAACTTTGATGCATTTCGGTCAGCGCCTCCTCTTGGCGGCTGTGGCCGTACTATGTACTGGGACCCTGACGGCCCAAGTGCAGGATTCATCAAGTACCTGGAACATGCCGGGCTTGAGTACGCCCAGTAACATCCATACAGAAGTCACATACGATCCCATCACCGGATTCTACGTAGCGCAGAAATACATCGGGACGGTGCCTTTGGGTGGTCCGATGTATTACACACCGGCAGCATATCGACAATTGGTTTTTGGACAGCAAGAAGCACAAGGTTGGCAAAATCGATGGTCGCAGGGGAGTGCTTCCGACCAGCGGGAAGGCGCGAGTATCGTGCCGGATATGACCATCACCAACCCGACGATAAAGGACATTTTTGGTTCGGATGAATTGGAGCTTCGTCCCCAGGGAACCGCGGAAATCCGCTTTGGGCTTCGATTCCAGCACATTAAAAATCCCATTGTCCCTGAGCGAAATCGGAAGACTTTGGCCTTTGATTTTGATCAAAAAATGCAAGTCAATGCCACCGGGAAGCTCGGTGAGCGATTGGAAATGCAAATCAACTATGACACGGAGGCCACGTTTGCCTTTGAAAATAAAATGAAGCTCGACTTCAAAGGCACGGAGGACGATATTGTCAAGGCGCTGGAGATGGGTAACGTGAGTCTTCCAACAGGGGGGAGTTTGATTACTGGGGCCCAGAGCTTGTTTGGACTCAAAGGACAATTCCAATTCGGAAACACCACGGTCACCACGGTTATGGCTGAACAGCGCAGCCAAAGCCAAAATCTCAACATTCAAGGAGGGGCGACAACGCAGGAGTTTTTAATTCAGGGCGATAACTATGAAGCGAATCGCCATTTCTTTTTAAGCCACTACTTCCGCGATCATTACGAACAATGGCTCAGCACATTGCCCGTGATTCAATCCCCTGTCCAAATCACTCGACTGGAAGTGTGGGTAACCAATCGTCGGAGCACCCCCACAGAGGTTCGAAATATTATCGCCTTCACGGATTTGGGCGAAGGAACGAGTAAGGCCTGGCGTTCGCCCACAAACAATCGTCCAGGAGAATCTATTTTCCCAGGCGCCACCTCGGATCCATTGCCGAGCAACCGAGTCAACCGATTGGACCCAGAGGATTTGACCCAACGATTTTCCGGGGTGCGCGATGGGGCATTAGCCGGTACCTCTTTGACGAGCGCAGGGTATGATGCCAATGTGGAGTATGCCGAATTGACCAATGCGCGGAAACTCCAACCCAACGAGTATAGCTTCCATCCGCAAATGGGTTACATGACCCTAAACACGGCCCTAAACCAGGATGAAGTCTTGGCCGTGGCCTATCAATACACCGCCAACGGTCGCACCTACCAAGTCGGGGAATTCTCCAATGATGGGATCGTTGCTCCAAAGTCGCTCATCCTCAAACTGGTGAAGCACACCTTGCTCAATGTCAAGTCACCCATTTGGGACTTGATGATGAAAAATGTGTACAGCTTGAATGCTTTCCAATTATCCCCCGAAGATTTTCGCTTGGAGGTTTTGTATCGAAATGATGAGACCGGTCTTCCCATTCCTTTCCTGCCCAAGAGCTCGGTAAAGGACAAGTTGCTCATCCAAGTCTTGGATTTGGACCATGTAAATAGCAACAATGATCCTTTTCCAGATGGCTTATTTGACTACATCGAAGGCGTCACGGTCCTGAGTCAAACGGGCCGAGTCATCCTGCCTGTGTTGGAGCCTTTTGGATCCGCATTGGATCGGGCGCTGCCTACTGCCGCAGAGAAAAAGCGATACGTATATCAACAACTATATGATTCGACTTTATTCCGGGCCCAAGAGCAAACGCAGCTCAACAAATTTGTGCTTCGCGGACGCTACAAAAGCGCGGGAGGTTCCTTGATTCAGCTGAATGCCTTCAATATTCCCCGGGGCTCAATATCTGTGACGGCGGGGGGAAGTAAATTGATAGAAAACCAAGATTTTACCGTCGATTATGCCCTCGGACAAGTGCGTATCCTGAATGAGAGCCTCTTGAGTTCAGGTATGCCGATACGTGTCAGTTTTGAGAACAACACGCTCTTTAATATGCAGGCCAAAACCTTTGCGGGCACCACGGTAGAACACAAGCTTTCACGTGATTGGACCATTGGCGGCTCCTTGCTGAGGCTGTCTGAGCGCCCCTTGACCCAAAAAGTCAACGCAGGGGATGAACCCATTTCGAATCGAATTTGGGGCCTCAATACCCAGTATCAGAAAAACCTTCCAGGCCTTACCCGTTTCTTAGATGGATTGCCCTTCATCAGTACCAATGCGCCTTCACGGGTTCAGGTTCAAGCTGAATTTGCCCAGCTCATTCCGGGGTCCCCTCGAGGAATAAAGATCAATGGGGAGGCGACGACGTATTTGGATGATTTTGAGACGAGCCAAACGACGATCGATCTTCGCGGGACCACGACGTGGACCCTCGCATCGACCCCCGAGGGGCAATCCAAGCTTTTTCCCGAAGCGGCCCTGGCGAATGACTGGGCTTACAACGCGAATCGCGCCCGACTGAGCTGGTATATTATTGATCCAAGCTTCTTTGCATCCACTTCCCAGACTCCGGATAACATTCGAAACAATCCGTCAACCACTTCGGATCATCGCCAACGGATGGTTCCTTTGGCTGAGGTATTTCCTAACATTCCCCTGCAGCCGGGCATGGCTCGAAACATTGCGATGTTTGACATCCAGTTCGATCCCTTGGAACGTGGCCCGTACAACTATGATGTAGCGGGCTATCCTGGCCTCTCGAAGGGATTGGAAAACGATGGTAGCCTGAAGGATCCTCGAAGCCGCTGGGGCGGTTTGATGCGCCAATTAACGATCAATAATTTCGAAGAGCAGAACATTGAGTTCATTCAGTTTTGGGTCATGGATCCCTTCTTGGACGATCCAAGCGCAGCAGGTGGTGACCTCTATTTCCATCTTGGAAATCTCTCCGAGGACATTTTGAAAGACGGTCGCCAAAGTTTTGAAAACGGACTTTCTCCCGCCGGATTGCGCCTCGATGTGGATTCGAGCATTTGGGGGTACACTTCCAAATACCAGCCGGTCGTGGACGCTTTTGACAATGACCCGAATGCCCGGATTTTCCAAGATGTCGGTTTGGATGGTCTTCCCGATGCGGCCGAAGCAACCTGGCCTGGGACGGGCGGCCAATCGTACTTGGCCTCCCTGGCCTCCGTATTTGGCACGAGTTCGGCGATTTACTCAGTGGCCGCTCAAGATCCCGCAGCGGATAATTTCCAGTATTATCGTGGGCCAAGTCAAGACAGTGCAGATGCAGACATCCTGCGTCGTTACCGGTATTGGAATAATCCGGATGGCAACTCTCAAACGACTTTGATCAACGGTTTGCCAGCGACCTATACCAACCTTCCAGATAAAGAGGACGTCAATCGCGACGCGACACTGAACAAGTCAGAACAGTACTTTCAATACCGCATTTCCATGCGTCCGGAGGACTTGGTCATCGGCCGCAATCACATTGCCGATATTTATGAAACCACCACGGATCTCTTGCCAGACCAAACGCGAAAGCCGGTGCGCTGGATTCAATTTAAAATACCCGTATTTGATCCCGATGACCGGGTGAACGGGGCAAGTGATTTTCGATCCATCCGTTTCTTGCGAATGGTTCTGAAAGGTTGGGAAGATCCGACGGTCCTTCGTTTCGCTCGATTAGACCTTGTCCGGGGAGAGTGGAGGCGGTATCGCTTTTCTCTGGAGGAGTCTCGCGAGCTCATTCCCGTGGATGCCAGTGATGAGACGAGTTTTGTCATGAACGCAGTGAACCTGGAGGAAAATGGCGGTCGTCAGCCCATTCCCTACGTCCTACCTCCTGGAATTGAACGTCAAGTACTCCTTGGTAACACTTCCTTGGTTCAGCAAAACGAACAGTCTCTCTCCATGAAGGCCTGTGGATTGCGTGATGGAGACGCACGCGCCGTCTTTAAAAACACGACGATTGACATGCGGATGAACAAGCGATTGCGTTTGTTTGCCCATGCGGAGGCAGGCGATGCCTCGCAGCCACTCAATGATGGGGATGTTCGCCTCTTCATTCGGATGGGAAATGACTACAATCAGAATTACTACGAATTCGAGGTGCCACTCAAGGTTACCCCCTACGGATCTACCGATCCTGGGGTGATTTGGCCCTTGGAAAACGAGATAGACCTTGCCTTTGAAGCGTGGACAAGCTTGAAGTTAGAGCGCGATGCCGCGGTCCGAGACAATCCGGCCATTCAAAGCAATGTGCCTTTTGAAAAGGCCTATGGGGAAGGGGTGATTCGCGTCGTAGGCGTTCCAAATTTGGGCAATGTTCGCACCGTAATGATGGGTATTCGAAATCCCAAAAAACGGAGTTCTGCCAGTGCAGATGATGGCATGGATAAGTGTGCGGAAATATGGGTGAATGAGTTGCGCATGACGGACTTTGACAATCGAGGTGGCTTGGCTGCAATCGCCCGCAGCACCGCGCAATTAGCCGATTTGGGTCAGGTAGCGCTAAGCACAAGTTATTCGACGGTAGGATTCGGTTCTCTAGAAATGAATCCGCAAGAGCGTAATAAGTTCTCCTCTGCGACGTACGATTTGCAGACAAATTTGGAACTCACCAAGTTTCTTCCTTTTCAAACTCGACTTCGATTACCCTTCTTCATCAACCATGCACAGGACTGGAAAACGCCCATGTTCAATCCGTTGAATCCAGACATCGAGATGAGTCGGGCTCTGAGCAATTTGGCTACGGCGGATGAGCGGGACTCCTTGCGCTCTATGGTGAGTGATTTCACCCAGCGTAGGGGATTCAATTTTACCAATGTCCGCTTTGATCGCGCAGGCGGTGGCGGTGGCGGCCGAGGCGGCGCTCCGGGCGGTGGCCGCGGGGATGCGGGAGATGGAAAAGGCGGCATGGGGATGCCGGGATTGCCTGGGCCCTCGGGCCGCGGCGGAAGTGGAGGCGGTAAGGGAATGGGCCCCACTCCCTTTGATTTGGCCAATTGGACCGCTTCTTATGCCTTTAATGAGGTGCTTAAACGCGATGCCAATACGCTGGTAGACAATTTCCAAGAATACAAAGGCAGCCTAGCCTATGTGTTCCAGACGACGCCATTTAATATCCAGCCTTTCAAAAAAATAAAGAACAAAAACCTCGCCCTCATCAAGGACTTCAATGTGAATTTGACCCCTTCTCGAGTGAGTGCTCGGGCTGAGGTCAACCGCACGGTGCAAGTCATGCAAATGCGCAACGTGGACAATCCGAAGTTTGAATTGCCTCGCACCTTCAGTAAGAATTTCACCATGGATCGCAACTATAATGTGATCTGGGACTTGAGCAAGGGCTTAAAGTTTGACTACACAGCGCGCATGCGCGTTCGAGTGGATGAATTGCCGGGGCCGAATACGGTGGACTCGGTCAAATCCTTCATGCTACAGGGGATTCAAGCAGGGGGCCGTCCCATCACCTATCACCATACCGTGAATACTTCATGGAATGTGCCAATCAACAAGCTGCCCTATATGGACTTTGCCCAGGTTCAGTTGCGGTATACGGCAGATTATGATTGGAGTACCAATTCGCTATTGGCAATCATGCAAGGGATTGACAGTCTGAATTATGGAAATACCATTGAGAACTCTGGTAAGTGGAATGCCACGGCTAACCTGAATTTTGCCACCTTCTACAACAAGTTTCCGTGGTACAAAAAGCTAAAGCAAGGTTCGAGTCGTAGCCGAGGAGGCGCGCCGTCCCGCAGTCCGGTATCAAGGGGAGCTAATGGCCCGAAAGATGCCAAAGAAGAGGAGCAGAGTAACGGAATAGCCAAACAAATACTCATTGCTGCCGTGGATGCGGTCACGTTGGTCAAAAGCGTCAATGTTTCTGGAAGTCTCAATACGGGTACCTTGCTTCCGGGATTCACCCCCACGCCAGTCTATTCGGGAATAAATCCTTCCAAAGCCATGGCGCCTGGTTGGTCTATGCTGGCCGGATTGCCGGTGGACATCGGCCCCTTAGCCGCGGCCAATGATTGGCTCATCAAGAATCCAAACCAACCGAACCGCATGATGCGTACAAGCACCCGTACCATCAATGGAAGGGCCCAATTGGAGCCATTGACGGATTTTAGAATTACGGTGACAGCGAACCAAACGTTCGGCAGCCAGCAAAGCAGTACGTATCGCTATAGTCGTGGAACAGGTCGTGATAGCTTGTTCCCCGAAGGATTCCATGCCTTTAGCCCCCAAAACCAGCAAACCTTTACAACGAGCTGGCTCGCGTGGAATTCTGCCTTTGAAAAGTCGGCTGCACCGGATTACGATAGCGATGCCTACACGCGATTCTTGAATAATCGGATTGTGCTTTCGGATCGATTGGCCACCCTACAGGGGCAAAACGACCCAACGTATGTCAAAAGCTTTATTGCCTCTCCAGATTCTTCGCGGTATGGTTTTGAAGGCTATTCGGTACTACAAACGGATGTTCTGCTCAATAGCTTCCTGTCTACCTATGGTATGGGAGATGCCAATACCTGGGTCATCAACGACTTGGGTGGCATTGCGCCGATGCCCAACTGGACAGTCAACTACACGGGGCTCATGCGTCTTAAGCCGATGCGCAAAATATTTACCGCGTTTGCAGTCAATCACGCCTACGCCAACAATTTGACGGTACAGGGGATTCAAACCAACATGTTACGGGCCCAGCGTCTACAGGATGATCCCACGGTTCGCTATCCAAGGAATGCCAATTTGGATATTATTTCTGAAAATCAAGTGGGCCAGGTTTCCATGTCAGAATCCTTCTCTCCGCTCATTGGGGTGGATATCCGCACACGGACCAATACCTCCTTCAAATTTGAAGTAGGCAAGCAACGCCAGGTGGCTTTAAGCATGGCCAACAACCAAATCACGGAAAGCAAAAGCACCGATGTGACGATCGGAGTGGGCTACATTATTCGGGATGTTCAATTCACGATTGTCGATGAGGCGGGAACGCGGAATAAGATTAAATCTAATTTGGAACTCAAGTTGGACTTGCGCCTCGCAGATAACCAGACCGTCATCCGACGCATTTTAGAAGGATTCAATCAGCCCACCGCAGGCCAAAAACGAACGACGATCAAGTTCACCGCAGACTATCGTCTCAGTCGCCGTCTAGCCGCACAGTTTTACTATGATCAGACGATCTCAGAGTTCAAAACTTCCATGGCCTTCCCGACCAATCAATGGCAGAGTGGAATTGCTTTCCGACTTAACCTCGGAAACTAGGCCTTCCCCTATCTTTGTCTTCTAATTCAACGCATGATGAACGTTCCAGCTGACCTCCGCTATTCCAAGGACCACGAGTGGCTCCGTATTGAAGGTGATTTTGCCACTATTGGCATTACTGATTTCGCCCAAGGCGAATTGGGTGACATCGTTTTTGTGGACATCCCCACGGAAGGCGAAACCATGGATGCCGAAGAGGTTTTTGGTTCTGTCGAAGCGGTCAAGACCGTGAGTGACTTGTACTTGCCGGTCGGAGGTGAGATTGTGGAAGTCAATCCAGATTTGGATGGCGCACCGGAAACCGTGAATAGTGACGCGTATGGCGCTGGCTGGATGGTAAAAATCAAAATGTCTGACCCTTCCGAGGCAGATGCTTTGATGGACGCCACGGCCTACGCCGCCTTGATTGGTGCCTAAGAGCCCACGTTTTTTTTGGTTGAGTGCCGGATTCCTATGGTGTCTGGTCGTGATCTATTTCAGCTTGTTGGCGCCAAGTCGATTGCCTGATTTATTCTTGAATACGAAAGATCTCATCTTGCATTTTGTCGCCTATGCGGTAGCGGCTTTCCTCTTGACTATGGGCTCGCGGTCACCTAAAGGGCCTTGGAAACCGGCGGTCCTCTCTTTTGGCCTAGGCGTTGGATTAGAAATTCTTCAACCCATTCTGGCCGTAGGACGCCATTTTAGTTACTCTGATATGCTGGCCAATACGGTTGGTTTAATTTTTGGAATGCTTCTTGCGCTACGATTAGGGAAGCGTATCTTTAACCCGTAAAATTTGCCTCATGCAGAACCGCAAAACATTTTTAGCTGATCTGGAGAACAAGAAGGGACTCTTCTTGCAGATAGGCTTAGTGCTCGCTTTGGCTAGCGTATGGACCGCCTTTGAGTGGAAGACCTACCAGAATGGTCCAGGCTCACTGGGTGATTTGGACATGGTCATCGATGATGAAGAAGTGTTGATTACTCAGCGCAATACGCCTCCACCTCCCCCTCCTCCTCCCGCACCGCCCGAGGTGTTGAACATTGTGGATGACGAGAAGATGGACATCGAAGAGATCACCATGGAGTCTACAGAGATCGATAACGACGACATTTTTGAGCTCATCGAGGTAGACGTAAACCAAGATGAGGTCTTCAATTTTGTCAACGTAGAGAACAAACCCATTTTCCCTGGTTGTGAAGATCTCGCCACGGAGGATGAGCGGTTTAACTGTTTCAATATCAAGATTCGTCAATTTGTTGGAAAGAATTTTGAATTCCCTGAGATGGCGAAGCAAATGGGTATCCAAGGAAAAGTGTGGGTCTCTTTTATCATTGAAAAAGACGGCAAAGTTTCCGATATCACTATCGAGCGTGGCGTGGACAAACTGTTGGACGATGAGTCTATGCGTGTAGTCAACAAGCTGCCAAAGATGATTCCGGCCAAAGTGGGTGGACGCTCCGTGCGGATGCGTTACAGCTTGCCGATCAATGCGAAATTGCAGTAAGCGAGCCATCGGGCCTCTTGCTTTGAATGAATAAGTTCTTCAAGCCCCGGTTCTGCCGGGGCTTTTTTTATCTCCATGTCTATGCTCCCCTTTCCTAATGACCACCTGCATCCGGACGAAATCCTAGAAGCAACCTATGCGGCTGCGGATGCCATCCTCGAAGTCTACCATCAACGGGAGGCCATTGTCGCAGAAACTAAGTCTGACAATAGCCCGGTGACGCAAGCCGACATTCGGGCACACCACATCATCCAAGCTGTTTTGGAAAAGAGTGGCTGGCCGGTGATGAGCGAAGAAGGGAAGCACGCTCCATTTGCAGAGCGAAAAGACTGGGATTATTACTGGGTGGTTGACCCCTTAGATGGAACCAAAGAGTTCATCAAAGGGAATGGCGAATTCACGATCAATATTGCCTTGGTCAAAGGGAATGCTCCCGTATTTGGGGTGGTCTACAGTCCCATTTTAAATTGGTTATACGTTGGTGGCCCCAGCATGGGCTCCTACAAATCATTGCAGCGCGTCGGTTGGGACGAACTCTTGGCCCAAGGCATGCACTTGCCTGGCCGGCTTCCCGAAAAGATGACCATCGTGGCGAGTCGTTCGCATGGCAGTCCCGCCACAGAAGCCTTGATTGCCCAATGGGAATCCAAGCACGGGAGTATTGAGCGCGTAAGCATGGGTAGTTCCCTGAAGATTTGCCTGGTGGCTGAAGGACGTGCTCACGCCTATCCCCGGGTTGCACCCACGATGGAATGGGATACAGCGGCCGGTCATGCGGTCGCTTTGGGCGCACAGTGCTCCATGTTCCAAATCGAGGTCATTGATGGCATGCCAACGTGGTCTGAGCCCTTGATTTACAACAAGGAAAACCTACTCAATCCATACTTCTTAGTCTGCGGTGCGCCCTATCTTTGTGGGCATGCGTGACGTAGGTCTACTCCTCAAATTTCGGTTGGCATTTACGGTAGTTTTTTCAGCTGCTGCAGGCTATTTGCTCGGCGCGCCAAGTTTTGTTTGGTCGGAATTTCTCCTGCTTACTTTAGGCGGTTTTGCCATTGTGGGGTCGAGCAATGCATTCAACCAAATCTGGGAAATCGAACGCGATGCCGTCATGGAACGGACAAAGAATCGACCCTTGCCCGCAGGACGCATGCGAAAATCGGAGGCCTATGCGTGGGCGATCAGTTTGGGGATCGCTGGAACTTTGGCGCTGGGATATCTGAATGTGGCAACGGCTGCATTTGGCTTGCTGAGTTTGCTCATTTACGTCTTGGCATACACGCCAATGAAGGCGCACAGTCCCTGGGCTGTACTCGTGGGTGCATTTCCCGGAGCGATTCCATTTCTCTTGGGCTGGGTGGCGGTCACGGGTGACTTTGGGATCGAAGCGGGCAGCCTATTTGCGATTCAATTTATTTGGCAATTTCCACACTTTTGGGCGATCGCATGGGTGGGGTATGAAGATTACGCCAAGGCAGGTTATTACCTTCTTCCCACGGGTCAAAAAGATCGAACAGCCACCTTTGTAAGTGTGGTCTATACCGTATGGATGATCTTGCTTTCCGTCTTACCTGCCTTCGGAGTCACAGGAAGCTTAAGTTTGAGTTTACCTGCCACGGCGGTGGTGCTGGTTCTTGGGGCGGATGTCCTCTACCACGCCTGGACGCATCATAAAAATCCAAGCGATCTAAGTGCGCGCAAACTCATGTTTGCGACGATTCGCTATCTCCCACTACTCCAAATCACTTACGTAATTGATCATTATCTAGCTTGACTATGAGCAAGGAAAACAAAACAGCAAAACCTCTTCTCTGGATTGGAATGGCGAGCATCGGCATGGCCTTTGCCGGCCTGACTTCTGGGTATGTGGTCGCCAAAGGAAGTTTGGAAGCCAAGAACATTTGGCAGAGCATCGACCTTCCTATGGCATTTTATTTCTCGACGATCGCGATTTTATTGTCCTCGGTTTTATTGATTGCGGGCCAGCGTCAATTTGCCAAATCAACGGGCATGACGCCCCTTCGTTATCTTCAGTTGGCCTTGCTTTTAGGGTTGGCCTTTGTGGTTCTTCAAGTGATGGGTTGGCGCACACTGACTAATGCAAATATTTGGTTTACAGGGCCTAACAGCACTCCGGCAGGGAGCTGGTTGTATGTCATCACCTGGTTTCACTGGATGCATGCCTTGGCTGGAGTCATTGTTTTGTCTTTGACGACTTGGCGGGCACATCAAGGCCGCTATACTGCAGATTCTCATCTTGGATATGATCTGGCAGGTCAGTTCTGGCATTTCTTAGGCATCTTGTGGATTTATTTACTCCTCTTTTTAGCGTTTCTTCGCTAATTTTGCAACACTTTAACTAGACGAAATACACCGAATGGCAACGACAGCAAAAACCAATGTTTGGTCCGCGGGCGGAAATAAGCCGATGAATTCCGAATACGGCAAGATGATGATGTGGTTTTTCCTCATCTCAGATGCTTTGACTTTCTCTGGATTCTTGACCGCCTATGGCTTCATGCGCTTCCGTTATGACTCCACCTGGCCTATTGCCGAGGATGTCTTCACACACTTCCCCGGTTTGGAGGGAGATCAGCCGTTGTTGTATGTGGCCTTCATGACCTTCGTTTTGATCATGTCATCCGTCACGATGGTATTAGCGGTAAATGCGGGCCATCACTTAAAGAAAACAGCCACTGCTTGGTGGATGGTAGCGACTATTGTCGGTGGTGCCATTTTCGTTGGATCTCAAGCATGGGAGTGGTACCACTTCATCATGGGAGATAAGGGCGGTATCGAGCTAGCCAATACGGAAGTTTGGAAAGTAGCCAATGAGGAAGGTGAAGTCCTTTCCCTATCTCAACTTGTTCACGGCATGGAACACGGCCACGCCGCGAATCACGAAGAAACCTTCACGACAGAAGAAGTAGTTGCTGCGTTCCAAGCGAACGAGCACATCGTGCTCCAAAGCCCAGGCAAAGGTCATCCGGCGATGAGCCGTGAGGCGTCATTGTCGGCCTTACGCGGTGCCCAAGTAATTCAAGGCGCAAACATGCACCACAATGAATATGGCGCACAGCAGTTCGCTAATTTCTTCTTCTTCATTACGGGATTCCACGGTTTCCACGTATTCTCAGGGGTTGTTTTGAATGTCTTGCTTTTCTGGAACGTATTGCTCGGAACGTATGAGCGTCGTAAGTCATACCTCATGGTCGAGAAAGTTGGTTTGTACTGGCACTTCGTCGATTTAGTTTGGGTATTCGTATTCACCTTCTTCTACCTCGTTTAATTATTCGCATCATGGCAGATCACGCATCCCCTTCTGGAACTGGTTGGATTTGGAAAATCTTTTGGATTCTTTTAGCTATCACGACGGTCGAAGTGGTTTTAGGTATTATCAAGCCTGAAATTCTCCTCACCATGGTGGCAGGAACCAGTATCCTCAACCTGATTTTTATCGGATTGACCTTGGTGAAGGCAGCCTACATTGTTCAATACTTCATGCACTTGAAGTACGAATTAGGCAGCTTGCAAAAAGCGATTTACCTCCCTGTACTTGTATTGATTCCCTACTTGACGTTCATCCTCTTGTTTGAAGGTCAGGCTACGTACGAATTCTGATGGCTTCCATGACCAGTAAGCGGCTTCTTTTGGGTGTGCTGCTGGTCTTGCCGGTGGCCATGTATTTGGGCTCTCTCGTGATTTCGGGAGCAGTCAACTTCCGAAGTTTAGAAGATTTAGGTGATCCCTTAGCCAAGGCCAATTGGTCTGACTCGATCCAATTCACTCGCTCCGATGAGCAGCTGTGGACGGTCGATTCTCTCGATGGAAAAATTGCCGTAGTCAGTTTCTTTTTCACTTCGTGTCCGACGATTTGTCCGGCCATGAATTTCCATCTGAAAGAAGCTCATGATCGCCTCTATGGCTTCAAAGACTTGATTTTCATCAGTTGCACAGTAGATCCGCAAACGGATGTTCCCGTGGTGCTTCATGCCTACAAGGAGCGACTTGGAGTCGATGGCTCCAATAAATGGGAATTTATAACAGGTCAGAGGGAAGACTTATACGCCTTGGCCAATGCATATTACCTAGTGGCCATGCAAGATTCTTCGGCGGCCGGAGGCTACACACACTCGCAGTCCGCCGTGATTCTAGATTGGAATGGCCATCTACGCAGTCGAATTACTGATGATGGAAACCTTCTTGGGGTCTATGATGTTTCTGAACCATACCTCGTAGATCAACTGGTCGAAGATGTCCGCGTCCTTGTCAAGGAGCATCGAAAAATTAAAATGGGTCAATAATGAAAGCCAACGGAAAATCGCATCCTAACGACCGATTTGCCATCCCTGCGATTGTCGCCTTGTCCATTGCAGTCCCCATTGCGGTGGCTTTGTTATTCCTCCTTCCAGAATCATGGAAACTACAATGGGGTTCCGCCAACGTGCGCAGTTTACCCTTCTTTCATGCCGTCTTAAATGGTTCTACCGCTGTGTTGCTTGCAGTGGCCTATGGCATGATAAAAACGAAGAATGTGGCGCTTCACCGCCTCGCCAATGTGGGCGCTTTTGCCCTTTCTGCCATCTTTTTGATCTCCTACGTGATTTCGCATCTCTCCAATCCGGATGCCCATTTTGGCGGCGAAGGCTGGATACGTCCTGTGTATTTCTTCATCCTGATTAGTCACATTCTTTTGAGCGTCCCCGTGCTTCCGTTGGCTATGCTTTCGATCTATCGGGCGTGGAATAACCAAATTGCAGCGCACAAGGCTTTGGTGAAATGGACCTTCCCCATTTGGATGTACGTGGCTATCACTGGCGTGATGGTCTATCTCTTTATGGCGCCTTATTACCCAGTGGCATGAAAAAGTGGATGCTCCTTGCATGGATGATGGTCCTCTCCTCCGGGGCATGGGCTCAATGTGCCATGTGCAAAGCGGCGGCGCAGACAGACCTTGAGGGCGGCGGCGGCGTTGCCGATGGCCTGAATACAGGAATCCTCTACTTGATGGCATTTCCTTATTTGCTGATTGGTGCGGTTGCCTTTATGTGGTACCGTCATCAAAAGCAAAAAACGCAAGCCTGAGCACTTTAGCACGGTATTTGCGAACTTGTAGTGCCGGATCTCGGATAGCACTAAACCCATACACTGTGAAAACGCGCATTTTCTTTTTAACCTTGTTCTCCGCGTTCGTTCTCCAAGCCCAAGAGGCACCGGAGACGTGGTCGCTCAATGAATGCGTAGAAATGGCTATTGAGTACAGTTATTCGGTACGTCAATCTGCCAACAATGTTAAAGGGGCTTATTCCGATGCAGCCCCCGCTTTTGGCGCCATGCTTCCTCAGATTTCCGGGAGTGCGGGCAATGCTTGGAACTCAGGTTTAACCATTGACCCCGTTACCAATGAGGTTCGGTTCAACAACCTTTCTACGGCCAATGGCGGGCTAGGTTTTGGCATGACCCTTTTTGATGGCTTTGCCTCTTTCAATGCCTGGCGCCAGGCCAAGGTCAATATTCTAGCGAGCCAATACCAGTACGACGCTGCGATCAATACGGTGGCTTTGAATACCGCTTCACAGTATTTGGCAGTTTTACTCGCGCAAGAAGCTGAAAAAGTCTCTGCGGAACAGGTGAAAGTAACTCAAGGTCAGCAACGCCGTGCCAAGCAGCTTGTGGAAGCGGGGGCAGCGCCGGCCAATGAATTGCTGCAGTTAGATGCCCAGCTGGCCCGCGATGAACAGCGCCTTTTGACCGCACAGAATCAAACCAACTTATCCTACCTCATCTTGGCGCAATCCATGGGAAAACCGGTTGGGACATTCACCATTGTCGACATGAAGGACAGTGAGTTCAATAGTCAGCCTACGGTGATTAGCCTTCGTCCGGATGCGATTTATGCGGCTTCAGTCGAAGACCAACCAGCGATCAAAGCGGCTTCGGCTCGCGTGGAGAGTGCGCTCTTGGGCATAAAAGTGGCGCAAGCTCGTCGCCTACCGCGTTTGACAGTCAATGGACAGTGGGGAACGAGCTACTCCGATTTGGCACGCAAAGTCACAGGGTCAAGTTCGGTGATCGTGCCTATCGGATATTGGGATAATGGGGGTTCGCAAGTGCCCGTGTACACCGAATACTCGCTGCCAATCACGGAGTCTATGCCTTTTAGTGACCAGATTTATGAAAACCAACGCCGTTATGTGGGGTTGAATTTGAGCATTCCTATTTTCAGCGGCTTCCAAGTGCAAAATGGCATTACTCGCAGCAAATTGAATGCGGAGAATGCCCAACTACAGTACCAGCAGGAGCGCGATAATTTTGAACAATCAGTTCAACGCGCTCACGCCGATGCGAGTGCGGCTTGGTCACAATATCAAGCGGCGCAAAAGTCCCTAGAGGCCTCAAAGAAAGCCATGGATGATGCGAACGTTCGACGCACCGAGGGCATGATGACCGTGTACGATTATAATGCGGTGCAGAATACGTACTTGGCTGCGGTCAGCGATGTGCTTCGAGCAAAATATGATGCCCAATTCAAGGCGTACATTCTCAAATTTTATCTTCAGAACCCCCTACAATGAACAAACGTTTATGGATTTTAGTCGCCTTCGTGGCGGTTTTGGGCACCGTGGGTGTCATCGGCAAGAAACAGGGATGGTGGGGCGCTACCGGCGATGTTTTGGAAGTGGAATTGACCGAAGTAAGCTTGCATACTATCGTGGAAACGGTGAATGCCTCAGGCAAAATTCAGCCAGCAGTTGATGTCAAAATTTCACCGGAAGTCAGTGGTGAAATCATTGCTTTGCCCGTGGTTGAAGGTCAACAAGTCAGAAAAGGCCAACTTCTAGCAAAAATCAACCCGGACATTTATCAATCCATGCTTGGCCGGGCCGAGGCGTCCCTCAATATGGCACGTTCTGGAAAGGCGCAAGCGCAAGCGCAATTTTTAGAAGCCACGCAGACGTACAAGCGCAACATGACGTTGAAGAATCAGAATGTGATTTCTCAAGCTGAATGGGATGCGGCGGAACGCATGTACGCGGTGGCTGAACTCGCGGTGGAATCGGCGGAATATCAATTGCAATCGGCCTTCAATTCGGTGAAGGAAGCGAAGGACAACCTGAAGCGTACAGTCATTACGGCTCCTATGGATGGCACGGTCACAGGCCTGAATGTCGAAGTGGGCGAACGCGTGGTAGGTACAGCTCAAATGGCTGGCACCGAGATGATGCGAGTTTCGCAGCTGGAAACCATGGAGGTTGTAGTGGATGTGAATGAAAATGACATCGTTCGAGTCCATATGGGAGATACGGCGATCGTGCGTGTGGATGCCTTTTTGGGGCATGACTTCAAGGCGATCGTGACAGAAATCAGCAATGCAGCAAAGGGCCAACAGCTCAGCGCTAATCAAGTGACGAATTTTGAAGTAGAGGTACGAATTCTGCCAGCAAGCTATGCCGACCTGGTAACGGAAAGTCGCGCCCAGCCTTTGCGTTCCGGCATGACAGCCACGGTCGATATCCGCACCAAAAAATCAGCCAATGCACGCTGTTTGCCTATAGAAGCGGTCACAACGCGCGAGGATTCTGTCCAGAAAAAGATGAATGAAGTGGTCTTCGTTGTGGAAGGTGACCTCGTGCGTCAATATCAGGTGAGCACAGGCATTCAAGATGAGCAGTTTATTGATATCGGTACAAGTTTGGATGCCCTCAGTGATGTCAAGGTAGTCCGCGGTCCATTTGATGCCGTGAGTCGCAAACTTGAAGACGGCGATAAGGTTACGATCAAGAAGTAACTTGCGGCCATGTCGGCGCGAATCCTCTTACTAGAAACGGCCTCACGCCGCTGTGATGTTGCGCTCATGGAGGGCGACCAGTTGGTGTATGAAGTTGGATCGGTCGATCCGAATGGATTTCAACATGCTGAAGTCCTGCATGTCTATCTGCAGCGGTTGATTCAAGAAACGGGATATGCGGTATCTAGCTTTGATGCCATAGCCCTATCTGCAGGCCCAGGATCCTACACCGGTTTGCGCATTGGCGCCGCCTCTGCGAAGGGCTTAGTGGCTCCCTATGATCTCCCGCTCATTGCGTACTCATCGCTGCAAGCGCTATCCCATGCAGGGATGGAGGCACGAGGGGAATTCGCTTCGGAGGCTACTTTTTGGGCCGCCATGGATGCCCGACGCATGGAAGTATACAGCGCGCTCTTTGATGGGAATGGCCAGCGCTTAAGTGATGATGCGCCCCAGCTCCTAGAGGAGGAGCCCATTCCTGCTGGATTGCCGAACCAACATACGGTCTATGGAGTGGGGGATGGTGTGGCCAAGGCCATCCCAGGATTTCCCGGACTTCAGGACTTAGGTATTCCCTATGCCTCCGCAAGGCATGGGGCGAAGCTGGCCCTAGCTGCCTTCAATGCGGGTGAAGCAGTGGACGCGGCCGCCTTTAGCCCAAATTACCTCAAGGCTTTTCGGGCGGGTGTGCCAAGGCTCGGACTTCCGAAGCTCTAAAGCAGTCTGAATCATGGTCATTGATGAGCCCACTGGCTTGTAAATGGGCATAAATCACGGTGCTCCCTACAAAGGAAAACCCCCTCTTTTTCAAATCCGCCGAAATCTGATCGCTTAATGCACTCTTAGATGGCACAGGTTGTCCATTTGGGCGCTCCTGAACTTGTCCCTTCGTCCATGACCAGAAGTACGCAGCCAATCCTATGCCTTCTTCTTGAAGGGCAAGTGTAGCTTGAGCATTCTTAATGGCCGCGCGAATTTTCGCGCGATTTCGAATAATCCCTGGATCCATGGCGAGCCGCTCGACATCTGCTTCCGTCATTTGAGCTATACGATGGGGGTCAAATTGATGAAATGCGAGCGCAAAGGCCTCGCGTTTACGCCACACCATGAGCCAATTGAGGCCCGCCTGAAAAGTCTCAAGGAGAAGGAACTGGAACATTTGACGGTCATCATAGATGGGACGTCCCCAATGCGCATCATGGTAGGCTTCGTAATCAGGGGCGGTCAAGCACCACGCGCATTTAGTCTTTTTGGAAGTAGGCATGGAGGTCTGTGTCTGTTTCAAAAGCCAAAGTACAGGCGGTCATGTGGCAGAGCTGTCCAAAGGGACCTTTAACCGTTTCGCCGGGCCCCCACAGCCAAAAATGTGCAGGGAGGGCGTGCATCAAATGGGCTTTCGGCTTTATGATTAGATGCTCCACATGGTCTTGAACCCAAGGAATCAAACTCCACCACGACAATGACTGCCGGACTTCGCGTTCACTCAGATTCGCGGCAACAATCAAATGCCTGGCCCGTTGGAGATAATCTGATCGTTGGCGCAGATGGCCTAGGTATATCAATGTTCTCGCTATGCCCGCTTGTGCGCTGGGCAGGACATCGTCCTCCCAATCGTAGTGATTCATAAACGCAGGTTCCGCTTGATCTCGGTGCGAAAAGGTATAGGCTTGACCATCCCAATGGCCTGAATTTGCCTGCTGTATCAGGGCATCACACCGATCTACCCACAGCGGGTCCAAGGTAAGTTGAGCCATCGCGATACAACAGGCCATGGTGGCGGCTAAGTCGTCCAAAAAGGCTCGACCCTGTGTTGTTTTTCCAGGGTAGACAACATGACCTATCGTCCCGTGGTCCGCACCAAAAGCTTCCCAATGCGCCTTGGCCGACTCGACCGCACGCGCTTTCCATGGGGGAAAATGCAGAGCGCCTTCTGCCAGGCCTACCACGATATAAGCGTTCCATGCATGGACAGACTTGTCATCTCGAAAGGGGAGGGATCGTTGAAGCGCATGTGGCCGCAAATCCACCATGAGATCTTCCCAAGCTTGATGCACCTTCAGATCATTTTCTTGCGGGTGCCGATGCAGAATCCATTGATTTTCCCAGGCAGGGCCTTGTGCCTTGAATAATTGAATGGCGCGTGCGGCGCAATCGGCGTCCAGCGAAGATTCAAGTTCCGATTCGGTCCATGTGTAGGATCGACCTTCCTGTCCGGCATAATCTGCATCGAGGGAGGCCGCAAAAAGGCCGCTGGGGAGACGCATTTCTCTGAAGAGCCATTCGGCCGTGGACTTAAATGCTTCGGCAAAGAGGGGTTCGGACTTTCGCGCATAGGCAGCAGCGGCCCAACGCATCCATAGCCCATTGTCATAGGCCATTTTTTCAAAGTGGGGAACCTGCCAAACGGGATCCGTGCTATAGCGGAAGAGTCCTCCGCGTAGCGCATCATAGCTCCCTGAGCGAAGAATACTACGCAAAGTCATCAAGCTATGATCAGGACCGTCCTTCCCCGCACGTGGGAGTCGAGCTACTTCCGTCCACAACGCGGGCAATGGAAACTTCGGCGCTCCACGGAAGCCCCCATGGTCAGGGTCCCAAGCACTATCCCACGCGGGAAGCTCGTCCAGCGATTGTGGAAGAGGGAGTATCTGAGAGCTTGGCAGTAGGGAGGCCTCTAACGCATCCACGAGTCGTTGTGCATAGGGTCCGGGCAAATCCGCGTGTTCCTCACGAATCCCGACTAATCGTTCCAAGGCGGCCAGCCATCGCTCCTTTGGTAGATAGGTGGAGGCCCAAATAGGACGTCCATCGGGCAAACAAACCACATTCAATGGCCAACCACCTTGACCAGATAGAGCCAGCGCCGCATCCATATAAGCTTGGTCGATATCCGGTCGCTCTTCCCGGTCCACTTTGATATTCCGAAAGTGCGCATTCATGTAGGAAGCACAGTCGGCATCCTCAAAAATTTCACGTTCCATGACGTGGCACCAATGGCAAGCCGAATAGCCAATACTGACCAATAGCCATTGGCCTTGGGCGGCGGCGGCCTCCAAGGACTCGGCATTCCATGGCCACCAATCTACCGGATTGTTTGCATGCTGCTGTAAGTAAGCGCTATCACTTTGAGCCAGGTTGTTCACGACACAAGGATACGCCGTCCGAGCAGGATGGAAAAATAACATGGAATTAACTCGTGGACTGACATAAGCGGTACTTTTGCGCTCATGGATTCATACTTGCTCCTCGTAGTGCTCTTATTCTCCTTGAGCGCATTGGGATTAATCGTTGGCGTTAGTAATGACGCGGTGAACTTTTTAAATTCCTCCCTAGGTTCCAAGGTGGCAAGCATGAAAACCATACTCATTGTCGCGAGTTTAGGGGTTCTTTTAGGCACAACGTTCTCCAGTGGCATGATGGAAGTCGCTCGAAAATCCGTCTTCAATCCAGGCTATTTCAGCTTTCATGCGTTGATGTTCATCTTCGTCGCCGTCATGTTGACGAATGTGATCTTGTTGGATATCTACAATACACTCGGGTTTCCCACGTCAACGACCGTTTCCTTAGTATTCACTCTTTTTGGAGCTGGTGCATCCATTGGCTTTCTCACGGCCATTGATTCTGGGTTAGATCCCTTTGCCTTCTCGGAGTACATCAATGTGGATACAACGATAGACATTGTACAGGGAATCTTTTCCTCCGTGGGCATTGCCTTTGTTGCAGGAATAAGTATTCAGTGGATTGCCCGTCTTGCTTTTACCTATAAGTTGGAAGAGAGCCTGTCCAAATGGGGAGGAATCTTCAGTGGAATTGCCTCAACCTTGATTATCAACTTTTTGATTTTTAAAGGCCTGAAAGGCTCTTCCTTCTTGACCAAGGACACGGTGCACCTACTCCTAGAGCACCAGAATGCAATTCTAGGTGGGCTCTTCCTCCTATTCACAGCGATTGCCCAAGGGATGATTACCCTCGCCAAAGTCAACCCACTTCGCTATGTAGTTTTGCTCGGTACCTTCTCCTTAGCGATGGCCTTTGCCGGGAATGATCTGGTCAATTTTATCGGTGTGGCGGTTGCGGCGTATCAAGCCTATGGCATGTTCGCGGTTGCAGGGGTGGATGCACATGAGTTGATCATGGATAGTATGGCCAAAGAAGTGGGTACGCCGACCTTATTGTTGGTGTTGGCGGGCCTGATTATGATTGTCACGCTGTGGACGAGCGCCAAGGCCCGCAAAGTGTCGGCCACGCAAATTGGTTTGTCACGTCAAGGAGAAGGTTCAGAAAAATTCAAGCCCAACACGCTTTCTCGCCTCCTCGTGTCTGCAGCCGGAGGCTTGAGTCAAGGGCTGGCCACAGTGAGCTCAGCGCGTTTCCAAACGTGGACGGATGTACGCTTTCAGACCCTGCCCGAATCCAAATCGAAAGACGCTCCGGCCTTTGATTTAGTGCGCGCTGCGGTCGACCTAATGGTCGCTAGTTCCCTCATCGCCTATGCCACAAGCTTGGGCCTTCCGCTGTCTACGACCTATGTGGTTTTCATGGTAGGAATGGGATCTTCGCTCGCGGACCGTGCTTGGGGTCGTGAAAGCGCCGTTTATCGCGTAGCCGGAGTACTCAACGTCATTGGTGGGTGGCTCTTGACGGCCGCCGTGGCATTCCTTGCTGCCGCACTCTTTGCGGCCTTCTTACACTATGGGGAGTTCATCGCGGCATTGATCCTCACCGTCTTTGCGATTGGCCAGATTGTTCGCAGCAACATGGGCTTTGCCAAGAAGATGAAGTCCGAAAACCTCGTTGATGACGAGGTATACAATCTATCCTTGAGTGATGATCCCGTCAGCATGAGCCGAAACTTGATGGCTGCAGACATTCGCCGCTCGGCAAACATTGTTGCCATGGCCGGTGAAGCCTTAGTGGCCAAGCAAAAGCGTAGTTCGGTGCGTTTGAATAAAGAGATTGAAGCGGTGGTCAAGCGCCAACGCAATTTGGAATTGAAGATGACGCGCGTGCTCAAGGAACTGAAACTCGATGAGGGAAGTCAGGCTGCGGTGCATTTGATGGCCTTCGACTATATCTGTGATTTGAGTCAGAGTGCCCGAATTATGGTGGAAGAGCAATATGCTCATCTCGCAAATTTTCACAAGGAGCCACATGGTCAATTCCTATTGGCTTACGCTGACTTGCTCGCGTTGTTCAATCCCTACATGTATCGCATCGTGACGGCGCTTGAAACGGGCAAGGCGGAGGCGCATGCGGACTTACTCAATGCAAAGCGCCGCATCGTGATGGACATCAATCGGGCGTTAGAATTGGACGTGCAACGCTACCGCCAAGGGGAGTTGACTACACGTCAAACCCATCTTCAAACGAAGCTTCTTTTGGAATTACGCGATATCGCAGCGCTGGCGTACCGAGTGCATAAAGTGTACTTCGGGTAAGACTTTAGGGGGTTCAGCAGGAAACCCTTTCTTCTTATTTGCCCCAGCTTGCCGAGAAATGCCGATAAAACAAGGGAATCGTCTCGATGCCTTTGAAGTAATTCGCCACGCCATAATGTTCATTCGGTGAGTGAATCGCATCACTATCCAAGCCAAATCCCATGAGGATGCTTTTGGCCCCCAATTCTGCCTCAAAAAGGGCGACGATGGGAATGGATCCACCGCTTCGCACGGGCACGGCTTTCTGGCCAAAGGAGTCCGTTAATGCTGCCACGGCCGCTTTGTACCCTGGGTGATCTGTCGGGCAAACGTAGGGTTGTCCGCCATGATGCGGGGTCACCTTGACAGTAACTCCTGCGGGGGCAATCTGGCCAAAATAGGACGTGAATAATGCGGTAATCTCATCTGGGTCTTGGTGCGGAACGAGGCGCATGGAGATCTTGGCATAGGCCTTGGAGGCAATGACGGTTTTGGCACCAGCCCCGGTGTATCCACCCCAAATTCCATTCACATCCAAGGTGGGGCGGATGCTGTTGCGCTCCATCGTCGAATACCCCGCTTCGCCGGCCACATCCACCAGATCGAGGGCTTTTTTATACGATTCTAATGAGAATGGGGCCAGAGCGAGCTCTGCGCGCTCGCTTTCACTGAGGGTCTCTACTTTGTCATAAAAACCAGGGATGGTGACGCGCTTTTGATCGTCGTGTAAACGGGCAATCATCTCGGTAAGGGCGTTAATCGGATTGGCTACGGCTCCCCCATAGAGGCCTGAGTGTAAATCGCGATTTGGGCCCGTGACTTCTACTTCCACATACGCAAGCCCACGAAGACCAGTGGTCAAGGAAGGCACGCCAGGGGCTACCATGCCGGTGTCCGAAATTAAAATCACATCGCAGGCAAGTCGTTCATGATTGCGCTTGACAAACCATGCCAAATTAGCTGAACCCACTTCTTCCTCGCCTTCGATCATGAATTTGACGTTACATGGAACATTGCCCGTGGCGACCATGGCCTCAAAGGCTTTGACATGCATAAAAAACTGGCCTTTGTCATCGCAGGCCCCACGCGCATAAATGGCGCCTTCCGGATGGATTTCGCTGGTCCGAATCACGGGTTCAAACGGGGGGCTGGTCCAAAGTTCCACTGGGTCAGCGGGTTGTACGTCATAATGCCCATACACCAGAACCGTAGGGCGGCTAGGGTCAATGAGATAATCGCCATACACCACGGGGAATCCTGGGGTTTCACAGACTTCTACATTCTGAGCTCCGGCCGCTTTTAGAAATTTTGCGGTGCTTTCTGCGGTAGCAAAAACATCCTTAGCATACGCCGGGTCAGCACTGACACTTGGCATGCGAAGAATTTCAAACAACTCATCTAGAAAGCGTTGGCGATTTTGAGCAATGTAGTTTTCCATAGAGGCAATATAGGAAGCATCCGAAGGATGTACTACCTTAGGGCGACCTATGCGCGCGAGAAATATTTGGTCCTTTAAACTAGCGGTAAGTATGGCATTTTTGGCCCTGCTCCCGACCCTCACGGCTCAAAATATGACCGTGAATTCCACATCGCCAATGGATCAGCCCATGTGGTTGGTTCAGAACGTGATGGTGGGGCCAAATATGACGGTGTTCAGTCCGATCGGCCCTTTGGGCACGCCATTGAGCCAGCCAGCATCCGTCCAATTGGGGAAATTCAATATCAACAACCCAAGCTTCGGTTTGGATAGTGGTATTGTGATGGTCTCTTCGAATGCCTTTGACGTGGTTCCCGGCCAGTCAGGGACATATACATCGTATCCGACCCAAACCCCTTCGGCCAACTTGACCACCGTGCTCAGTGCTATTGGCTCTTCAAGCTCTACGCAATACGATCGGGCAGGTATTCAATTCAGTTTCGTAGCCCCGGGCGATTCCGTCAAGTTTGATTATGTCTTTGCCTCCAAAGAATACAGTAGCTACACGTGCTCCTCGTTCAATGATGTTTTTGGTTTTTTCCTGATCGGCCAAGGGATCAACGGAGCCCCCATGTGGAATTCCAATGGAACCCCGAATATTGACACCGTGAATTTGGCCGTTATTCCGGGGACCACTACCCCCGTGGCGGTGAATACGATCAACCAAGGTTTTCCCTCAGGAAGTTGGCCGGCGAGCAATTGCCTTACGGCTAACCCAAACTATGTCTCCAACGCCGTGTATTACAACGCGAATTCAGGAGGCACCTCGATCATCAACATGGAGGGCTTTACGGATGTATTTACTGCTCGAGCTTCGGTCTCATGTGGGGCGCTCTACACCATCAAAATGTTTATATGTGACGTGAGCGATGGGGCTTTGAATTCTGCCGTTTTCATCGGGGCTCGAAGCTTTGAGTTGCCGACCATTTCTCTCAGCCAGGCATGGAATCAAGGAAATAGTTTCAATGACTCTACCGTCGTAGAAGGCTGCAGCCCCTCGTGGTTATACTTGGAACGCCAAGGAGCGGTCTTTGATACGATGGTTGTAGACTTTAACATCCTGGGCACGGCCACATCAGGGCTAGACTATAGTCCTTTTCCACCGTCTGTCACCTTGTTGCCCGGCGTGACCCGAGACTCGATTCAAATTTGGGCCTATGATGATGGGCTAGCTGAGCCTCAAGAAACCATTGAAGTCGTCATGCAGCCCGTATCGACCAATTGTGCGGTGTATCCGGCACAATACAAGACGTTTTTAATCCGGGACAAAGTGGAGGTTACCGTCAATGCTTCGGTGGCCCAAGGAAACGACACGTTGCAATGTCCAGGGCAACAAAGCATCTTGCTGGGGACATTCACGGCAGGAGAGGGGAATACCTCGGGATGGTGGGGAACAGACACGACAGGTGGAGTCCAACTCACCGTAAATCCTTTGGGTACGGAAACGTATTATTTCTATGGCATTGATGAGTGTATGGACAGTGCTGCCGTGGATTCCGTGACTATTTATGTTCTTCCCTATGATTCGGTGATGACCTATTCGGACACCACATGGATATGTCCAGGAGAAAGCGTGGAAATCAAAGCGGAAGCGCGATATGGAACGCCTCCCTATACGATCACGTGGACGGGTGGTCCAGCGGATAGCCTATGGACCGTGACGCCCTCCTCGAGCCGCTGGTACAACTTTAAAGTGGTAGATCAATGTGGGTTCATCACCCGAGATAGCGTGTGGGTAGGTGTCGCCCCAACGCCTGCCGCCGCATTTACATATCTGCCCAATCCGAGCAATCCGTTGAATGTGCAATTCAACAATCAATCGAGTGACACCAATTATGTGGCGTGGTATTTCGGAGATGGAGATCAAAGTGCCGATGTCAATCCCGTGCATTCATACTCCAAGCCAGGCACCTATTATGTGTCGTTAGCCGTGGCAGATTCCCTAGGCTGCGCGGACTCCGTTACCGTGCCCATCGAGTTGCGCATGGACTATTATGTGTATATCCCAACCGCCTTTACGCCCAACGGGGACATCATTAATGACCGCATCAAAGTCGAGGCCTTGGGCATCGAAGGGATGCAATGGGAAATCTTTAATCGATGGGGATTAAAAGTCTACTCTTCGGATGATTTGGCCGAATCTTGGGATGGCACCTTTGGAGGCCAACCGGTACCAGAAGGAGTGTACTCGTATCGACTCATGATATTCTTGCCCTTTGGAAACGTGACCGAGCAACACGGTACGTTCACATTGATTCGGTAAAATCAAGTCTACAAAAAGGGAATGGACGCAATGCCCATGATCAATAGCCCTTTGTATAGCCATTGACGTCGAAGCCAATTCTTTCGCTTTGAGGATTCGAGCTGAAAAAGCCTTTTGCGTTCCCATTGTCGCCGCCATTCTAAAACAATCATGACCATTGCCAAAGGCAGGGAGCGCAAAAATCCAGCTTCTGAATCTGGCGTGTAAGCCAAGGCCAATAAAAGAAGTGGGGTATAGGCGAGCAAGGTCGCCATTAACGGCCCTAAAAGGTGTTGGCTCCATTGCTTGTGTGAATACAGCCAGATGAGCACAGCGTATAAGCTGAAAGGCAATGCGATCCACCACGGAAGGCCAATCCAAACAGAAAAAAGCCCAGCTGCATAGAACATAGAGGCTAAGCGAAGTCCATATTTTTTAGCAACGGGACGTTCAAAAAGGGTGCGCCATGGCCGTTGTACCAAGTCGCGCTCCATGTCATAAAAGCTATTAACTAGGGATCCTCCCGCCACGATAAAGGCGGTAGCCAAAAGCACAAATAAAAATTTTGGCTCGGCAAAGGAGGTCGCCCGAGGGCTTGCCTGAAATAAGAAGAAATAGGCCATACTTTGCGCCCAAGCTAAAAAGGCTAAATGCGTCCAGCGCACCAACGAAAGGAAGGCGACAAAGCGATGTACGAGCCGGCTGCGTCTGCGCACGGCGTTTAGAATCGCAGGACGACGTCCAGTTTGTGCGGTGCTAATTCCGCTTTGGCCGCATCCAAATCTTTGGTAAAGCCCAGAATATAGCCCCCGCCCCCGCTACCACATAGCTTCAGGTAGTAGGCATTGCTGTCAATACCATTTTGCCATAAGGCATGAAATGCGCTTGGAATCATCGGACTGAAGTGCTCCAAGGCTACGCGACTAAGCCCTTTCAAATTGGAGAAAAGAGGGTCCCAATCGCCATTGAGGAAGGCCTGTACGCAGGCGTCGTTGTATTTCTTGAATTGCCCAGACATCACCTTGCGGAAACCCTCTTCTTTGAGCTTTTCCATGAAGATGTTCACCATGGGCTGTGTTTCCCCTGGATTGCCGGAATTGAGCAAGAAAATAGCCCCTTTGCCCTCGACTTCCGTCGCGGGCATATCTACGGTGCCGAGATCTTCTTTTGAACGGATCAGTAAGGGAAGCTGCAGATAGCAAATGGTCGGATCAATTCCTGAGCTCTTTCCATGAAAATAGCATTCCATTTGACCGAGCGCTTCTTTGAGTTGTGCGATGCCCCGAGCGGGGAGTTCTTGGCTCAAGTCCAAAGGCTCCTTGGCATATTCCGCATACAACGCGGCAACCAAAGCCCCCGATGAACCCACACCGTAGCCTTGAGGAATGCTCGATTCAAAAAATAACCCTTCAGAAAGGTCTTTTTGGAGGCGTTTCATATCCAACCCTGCCTTCAACTCACCTTGATAGTCTAATTCTTGGAGGTAGTCTACAAAAGGCGCAAGAGCTTCATTGGAAAGGCGTTGAGAAACGGTCACAGCCCCTTCTGGTACATGCAATGCGCCCGAGTAATTGCGATAGGGAATGGAAAGCCCCATGGCATCTTTTATGATTCCATATTCTCCGAAGAGTAGGATTTTGGCAAAGTAATTTGGGCGCATGCTTGGTGTAGGTGTTACAAAGATAGGGGTCCCTGGCCAACACGGTCTTCGATGAACCGACCATCTTTGGCATAGGGAGCCAATACTTCGTTAACAAAACGCATGGCGCTTTGTTCTACTTCCTTGGGAAACAGCACATGTACGTTTGCGCCCGCATCCAGAGTGAAGCCAATCGGGGTGCCAGTTTCCTGACGGAATCGACGGATGGCCTCCAAAATATGCAGGGTGTTGGGACGCATGAGAATATAGCTCGGCTCGGAGCTCATCATAAGCCCGTGAAGCGTGAGCGCTTCACGTTCAACCAAATCTAAAAAGGGAAAAACATCGCCTTGTGCCAAGAGTTCCTTGAAGGCAGCCATATGGGTATGGGCTTGTGCAAATCGTTGCTCCGCAAATGGATGGCTCTCCATCAGGGCATGCCCTGCGGTGCTGCTCACCGCTTTCTGACCAACATCTACCAGGATGACCACGTCACAGAAGTTACTGAATACGGGGTGTACCACGTGCGGAAAAGGAAGGGCATAGTGGTCACTGCTGCCAGGAATGGATGCGGTCTCTCCCCAGACGACTAAACCGCCATACACGGAACGGCTCGCGCTACCAGAGCCAAGTCGGGCTAAAATAGAGGCTTCCCGCCGGGGATCTGCTTCGAGGAGCGCGTGGCCTACCGCTTGGGCAGCGTCCACTACGCAGAGCGCTAAGGCGCTCAGGCCTGAGGCTGACGAGGCTATCCCACTCGAATGGGGAAAGCTGTTGAAGGTATCTACGGTCAGACGGTAGTCGGCTAGCCAAGGATGGCGATGTTGGATCCGACCGATGAATTGTTCAATTTTTGGGACAAAACTGGGCGTTTCGACGCCATCTAAAAGAACCTGAACCCCTTGGCCCGCCTCAAAATGAGCCTTCGTCTGTGTATGGCAGGCATCTAAGGTGAAACTAATGGACGGATTGGAGGGCAGCTGTGGATCGCGCTTGCCCCAGTATTTAACCAACGCAATGTTGGATGGGCTCTGCCAACCGAAGGTCATGCTCATGCGGAAACAGCTTCGGCTTCGGGGGCGATTTTCTTGACCATCCCTTGCAGGGCGCGGCCAGGTCCAACCTCGTAAAAATGGGTTGCCCCTGCGGCCACCATAGCTTGCACGGTCTGCGTCCATTTGACGGAGCCCGTGAGTTGCGCCTTCAGGTTAGCGCGAATTTCTTCGGGATCGAGTACCGGAGCCGCCACGACGTTTTGGTAAATAGGGCAAGTTGGTTTTTGGATGTTGACCGCGTCCAATGCGGCAGATAAGGCTTCCCCGGCCGAGGCCATCAAGGGGCTGTGAAAAGCGCCTCCGACGGGCAATATCAAAGCGCGTTTTGCCCCGGCTTCCTTGGCCAGTTCACACGCTGCTTCTACCGCGGCGGTGGCTCCTGAAATCACCAATTGACCCGGAGTGTTGTAGTTGGCCGGCACCACTAAACCTGGGCTTTGGGCACAGATATCTTCGACCACCGCATCCTCTAAGCCAAGAATAGCTGCCATCGTGGAAGGCTCCGCTTCGCACGCAGCTTGCATGCCTTGAGCACGTTGGGAAACGAGTCGCATGCCATCTGAAAAGGTCATAGCCCCAGCAGCTACTAAGGCCGAAAACTCGCCAAGTGAGTGCCCTGCCACCATGGCCGGCTGAAAGTCCTCACCTAGGCTCATGGCCTTGGCTACAGAGTGCAAAAAGATGGCAGGTTGAGTCACTTTCGTTTGAGTCAAGTCTTCCATGCTGCCATGGAACATGATATCCGACAAGGAAAAGCCTAAAATGGCATTCGCTTCATCAAACAAGACCTGATGGCCTTCGTATAGATCTTGGGCCATACCAGGGCTCTGAGCCCCTTGACCAGGGAATATATATGCCTTCATTCGCCGTAGTATTCTACAAAGTTGTTTTCAGTTTCGATAATTCGGATGCAATGAAGCGCTGCTCCTTTGGCCTCAATGGCAGGGGATAGGCGCTTCCAAAAGGCCATGGCCAAATTTTCCGTCGAGGGCATGATGCCGGCCAAAAAGGGTACATCCTCATTCAGGTTGCGGTGATCCACATGGTCAATCACTTCGGCCATCATGATGGCTTTTAAGTCGACCAAATTCATGACGAAGCCCGTCTGAGGATCCACGTGGCCTTTTACCGTAACAATAAGTTGAAAGTTGTGACCATGCCCAAAGCGATTGGAACACTTGCCAAAAACGGCTTCATTCTGGGCATCCGACCAATCTGCATTGTGCAATCGGTGGGAGGCACTAAACGTCTCTCTACGTTGGATGTAGACCATATGGATGGTATTATTCTGCCAGGGTAGGACGCGTTTCGGCTTCTACAGGGGCGGGCATGGACTGCAATTCGAGAAGCATGGATTTCACTGGGCCATCCGTCTCTAGACGGTAGGAAATCAAGGCTTGATTGGGCGCAAAGCTCATGGAAGGCGTGACTACTTGGATGGCAAATTCACTGTATCCTTTGGTATTGAGGACATTGCGCTTTCCGCTTGGGTCAGTTAATCGGAATGAGCCGGAGGCCCATTGGCTTCCATCCGTCAATTGCACATCGACCACTTCCATCAATTGGTTGGCAGATTTGCGCACTTGCACATTGTAAAGGGTAGAAGATTTCTGAGAAATGCTCGCTTGAGGAGTCGCACAAGCGCTCATCAAAACGGCCATCACGAGCAAGGAAGCCCAATTTTTCATAGCAAAGTATTTGACGCAAAGGTCGGAAAAACAACGGAAAGTACCTACCAGCCGCCGCTTGCGCCGCCACCGCCGCCCATGCCACCGCCGAAGCCACCAAATCCACCCCCGCCGAAGCCTCCGCCACCGCCAAAACCACCGCCAAAACCGCCGCGATACATGCCTCCGCCGGCCGGCCCCATCCAGTAGCCCCGTCGGCCTCCAAATCCTGAACCCGGACCGCCTCCATGGCGAGCTGAGTAGAAAATCAAGGCAATAACCGCGAAAAGAAGAAAGAGTAGACGAATCGTTTTTCGGTCGTCGCGCGGGGATGAATACGCTTCGGGATCAAATTGACCGCTCAAGATTTGGGCGATTTGCCGGGCCATTTCGCTCAGTCCGGCCTCATAGGCCTTCTCGCGAAAGGATGGAATCAGCACCTCTTGGATTAGCCGACTGCACTGGTAATCTGTGAGACTGGCCTCCAGACCATAGCCCGTCGAAATAGCCATCTTTCGATCCTCCAAGGCAATAAGCACCAACACGCCATTGTCTTTGCCTGCTTGACCGATGCCCCAGTCACTGAGTGTTTGGGCAGCGGCAAAATTGATATCATCCTCGCAGGATGCGACAAATAAAACGGCAATTTGCGTCGAGGTGGAATCATTTACTGCCTGCAGTACAGATTCAACCAGCGCTTCCTCATTGCCTTGGAATACGGACTCGGAGCGGACTCCTTGAAAACTGACAAGGCCTTCGCGGACCTCAGGCTTGGGATAGGGTTGAGCCCAGGCGGTCAACGCACTGATTAGCACGACGCATAGGCTGCCCCAGAACTTCACGATGAATGACTGATTTCGTCCGACAATTCGTTGATATCCGCTGAGCCTGCATGGGGGAAGTGGGTGGCTAAAGCCTTTCCTGCTTGCGAAATCCCTGAGGATAGGGCGCTTAACCAATCCTCTTTTTGGAGGAAGGGAATCATGGCGTCGCGCACTTGCTCCCAGAAGGCTTGTCCTACTTTTTCGTGTATGCCTTGGTCTCCTAGGATGGAGAACTTGCGGCTATCTAGGGCGATGTAGAAAAGTATGCCATTGCGCAATTCCGTCTTGTGCATGCCCAATTGCTTGAACCAGTATCGGGCTTCCACGAGGGGATCACGCGTGCAGGTTTCGGCCACATGGACGCGAATTTCGCCCGAGCAGTTTTTTTCAGCCGCTTGAATGGCGGCCTGAAGCACTTCCTTATCGCGCTCTTGGAGAACGACCTTCATTCAAACGAGACCTCAGGAGCTGATTCTGCTCCAGCTTCAGCTTCAAAGTAACCTCGGGCTTCAAAACCACCCATGCCAGCAATCCATGAGGCAGGAATGCGCTTGATTGCACTGTTATAGGCCTGTGTGGACTTGTTAAAGCGATCCCGGGCCACATTAATGCGATTTTCTGTGCCCTCTAGTTGATTTTGGAGGGCAAGGAAATTCTGATTGGCTTTGAGGTCGGGATAGCGCTCAACCGTCAAGAGTAATCGGTCTAGAGAGCCTTTCACAGCGCCTTGGGCTGCTTGGAAGGCGGCAATATTTTCTTGGCTCAAATTATTCGCATCCAGGTTGACCGAAGTCGCCTTAGCGCGGGCTTCAATCACTTGCGTCAAAGTCTCTTGCTCAAAATCTGCATAGCCCTTTACCGTGGCGACCAAATTTGGGATTAAGTCTGCTCGACGTTGGTAAGCACTTTCAACTTGAGCCCATTGGCCGGTGATGTCTTCATTGAGTGAGACAAAACGGTTGTTGGTGTTAACCCCCCAAAGAATGAGCATAAGTACCGCCGCGACGATAGAAAAAATAGTGATCGTAGATCGTTTCATTTAAGAGAATCTAGTTGTTTTTTAAGGGACTCCATGTCCCCTTTAATCTTTAGCAAACGCCGTACCACATCTTCTGTTTGCACAACATCGTTGGGATTTTGCTTGTATTTCTGCCGAGCGCCTTTCAGCGTAAAGCCGCGTTCCTTCACGAGGTGGTAAATCCGACGCACCGTTTCCATGTTTTCGGGGGTGTATTTTCGGACACCTCGATCATTTTTCTTCGGGCTGAGTTCAGGAAACTCTTTTTCCCAAAAGCGAAGTGTCGAGGTATTCACCTCAAAAATGCGTGCGACTTCGCCGATGCTGTAATAGCGTTTTGTCCATTCCGTGGGTAGCGTGGCCATCTTAGTCAAAGCTTTGGTTAGAGGCCGCTGCAGCACGCACTAGGGCATCGTATTCTGCAGGGGTCAATTCATTGAAGAAGTAATTAATGGGATTGATCCGGCGTCCATTCCGAATAACTTCATAGTGTAAGTGAGGAGCAGTGGAGCGCCCCGTATTCCCGACGTAACCGATTAAGTCCCCGCGTTTGACCTTTTGACCACGGCGTTTTACGACGCGGTCCATGTGGGCGTACAGGGTGTGGTAGCCAAAGCCGTGAGAAATCGTCAAATGCTTGCCAAAACCTCGCCCGCCATACACATCATTGGAAATGATCGTGCCATCCGCCGTGGCATAAATGGGGGTGCCTTTTTTCGCCGTAAAGTCCACACCCGCATGCATTTTGCGCACTTTGAAAATGGGGTGGAGGCGGTAGCCAAAACCGGAAGAAAAGCGCACCCCTGCCGTCATTTTAATTGGGCGAATTGCGGGCAATGCATTGAGTAGAGCTTCTTTGTTCGTAGCTAATTTGGCGAGGTCGTCTAAACTTTCGGATTGGACACTGAGACGCTTGGTCAATTCGTCCACTTTCCGTGCGGTGCGCTCTAATAAGGCGGCATTGCTCAGCCCGCGAATGGCTTCGTAGCGTTCTGCCGCTCCGCCGATGGAGGATAGACGCAATTCATCCGCCACAGGTTCAGATTCAAAGACCACGCGGTATACCTCATCATCGCGTCGCTCCATATCGCCCATGACCAGGGATAATTCGTCCACGCGGTCATTCAATTGCTCATAGGTGAGCAACACATCATTCAATTCGCGCTTGAGTGCCTTTTCCTTGGGGGAATCAAGTACAGATTCAAGGATTAAAAAAAAGACAATGCCCAACAAGGCAGAAGCCAATAAAAATAGGCTTGTATCGCGCATACGATGCCTCCATGTGCGCTCCACTTTGTGGTACGCCAAGGTTAATGGGTCATATATATACTTCGCTTTCCGCATAGCCGGGGGATTTCCCCTAATTTTGGAGTCCTTCAAAAGTAGGCAATCATGACTTCCTCGGAAATTCGCTCCACATTTTTAAATTTCTTTAAGTCCAAAGGCCATGCCATTGTTCCTTCAGCACCGTTGGTGATGAAGGACGATCCCACCCTTTTGTTCACCAATGCTGGGATGAATCCGTTTAAGGATGTATTCATCGGCGCCCGCCCTGCGACGCATCCGCGCATTGCGGATACACAGAAATGTTTGCGTGTAAGTGGGAAGCACAATGACCTAGAAGAGGTCGGCATCGACACTTACCACCACACGTTGTTTGAAATGCTCGGCAATTGGAGCTTTGGTGATTATTTCAAGCAAGAAGCCATTGATTGGGCGTGGGAACTCTTGACGCAGGTCTACGGGCTGAATCCGGAGCAATTGTACGTGACCGTCTTTGGCGGCGATGCAGGCGACGGTTTGGCCGCCGACGAGGAAGCCCGCGGCATGTGGGCCAAACACATCGCAGCGGACCGGATTTTGGACGGCTCCAAGAAAGATAACTTCTGGGAAATGGGCGAAACTGGACCGTGTGGGCCTTGTTCCGAGATTCACATTGACCTGCGCCCGGCCTCTGAGCGCGCTGCGCAGCCCGGTGCCGACTTGGTGAATGCCGACCATCCTCAAGTCATCGAAATTTGGAACCTCGTATTCATGCAGTTCCAGCGCAAGGCAGACGGTTCTTTGGTGCCGCTTCCCGCACAGCATGTGGACACCGGCATGGGCTTTGAGCGCCTCGTGCGCGCCATTGAGGGCAAGTCGTCCAATTACGATACAGACGTATTTAAACCCTATTTAGACAAGCTTACCGCTTTGAGCGGGCACGTGTATGGCCAGACCGAACGCATCGACATCGCTTTCCGCGTTATTGCGGACCATATCCGCGCTGTGGCTTTTGCGATTGCCGACGGTCAATTGCCCGCTTCGGGGGGTGCCGGCTACGTGATTCGCCGAATCTTGCGACGCGCCGTTCGCTACGGCTATTCGGACCTCGGCTTTCGCGAGCCCTTCATGACGCACTTGGTGCCGGTCATGCAAGAGGCCATGGGCGAGGCCTTCCCCGAATTGCATCAACAAGGCGCTCTTGTCGCCCAAGTGATTGCCGAGGAGGAAAGCGCCTTCCTGCGCACCTTGGAGTCCGGACTTAAACGTTTAGATGTGGCTATGGCCGAATCAAAAGACGGCGTTGTGTCAGGCGCTCGCGCGTTTGAACTCTACGACACCTTTGGCTTCCCCTTGGACCTCACGGCCTTGATCTGCCGCGAAAACGGCTTGTCCGTGGACGAAGCAGGCTTTGGCGAGGAGATGGCCCAGCAGAAGGCGCGCTCGCGGGCGGCCTCTGTGCAAAAAGTGGGCGACTGGGTCGAGCTGGCCCACGGTCAAAGCGACCTTTTTATCGGCTACAATGTATCTGGAGCAACCTGTACGGTCTTGCGTCACCGCGAAGTGGAGACGCCAAAGGGCCGCTTGGTTCAGGTGGTCTTGGAGGGTACGCCTTTCTACCCTGAAGGGGGAGGTCAAGTGGGCGACCAAGGGTTCCTGACCTTCGGCGAGGAGCGCATTGCCGTGGTGAACACCACCAAGGAGACGGGCGTGATTTTGCACCACTTAGCCGCTGCGCCATCCACGTGGACAGAAACGGTGCTAGCGGAAATCGACGTTCAGCGTCGCCGCGCTTCGGCGGAAAATCATTCGGCCACTCACCTGATGCACCATGCCCTGCGCGAGGTGCTGGGTACGCACGTGGAGCAACGCGGCTCGCTGGTTCATCCAGGCGGGTTGCGCTTTGACTTTTCCCATTTCCAAAAGATCAGTCCAGACGAGTGGACAGCCATTGAGGCCAAGGTGCGTCAAATGATTGCGGAAGCCCTGCCTTTGGAAGTGCATTCGGACATTACCGTCGATGCGGCCAAAGCCATGGGCGCGATGGCGCTCTTTGGCGAAAAATATGGGGATAAAGTGCGTGCTGTGCAGTTTGGCCCGAGCATCGAATTGTGCGGAGGAACCCATGTGGAAAACAGCCAGCAGCTTGGAACGTTTATTCTACTCTCAGAATCCTCTGTAGCCGCTGGAGTGCGCCGTGTGGAAGCCTTAGCCGGTCAAGCCGCCTTAAGCTATTTGCTCGAGCAGCGTTCTAGCTTAGCAGAAATCACGGCGGAAGCCAAACATGCGGATCCCGCCGCAGTGATTCGCAGCATGCGTCAAGAACTTAGTGATCTTCAAAAAAAGCTGGAGGATCTGAATCGGGCGCAAGCAGGAAATCTTAAAGGAGACTTACTTGCTGCCGCGGAAGATTTGGGAGGATATCGCGTTATGGCGGCTAAAGTTGATTTAGACGCCGCGTCGGCCAAAGATTTGGTCTTCCAAATTAAAGATCAGCATCCACGGGCAGTCATCCTGTTGGCTATAGAAGCCGATGGCAAAGCTCAAGTGCATCTGGGCGCAGGGGATGAAGCCTTAGGTGAGGTAAACGCAGGCCAGTGGGTTCGCGAGTTAGGCAGCTTCATCCAAGGAGGTGGAGGGGGACAAGCCTTTTATGCCTCGGCAGGGGGTAAAAATCCAGCGGGAATTCCCGATCTTATACAAGCATTTAAAGACAAAGTAGCCGCATGCAACGGATAATCATCTTCAGCGTACTCTGTGCCTCTTTAGGCTTGTCAGCGCAGTCTGAGCCACGCTATTACACGGATAGCGATGTCCGGCAGCGCATCGTGAACTTCAATGTATACGGCCAGCCTACGACGATGTTTCGACGGATTGGCTCCGATTTGAATGGCGTGCAACCCGAAGTAGACGACCGTTTTTTGTCGCGCTTGAATGTGGAAACAGGATTTTCGGCAGATGTGCACTTGCGCCCCTTGTACTTGGGCATCGGGGTAGGGCAGACGTGGGTCAACTATGCCCACCGCCTGTCCAATGACGAGGTGCAATCGACCAAAGCCCGCTATTGGTCTATTCCGATGCGTGCAGGCTTGGTAACACAATTAAGTGATGAGGTAAGCCTTGAAGCATGGCCCACCGTTACCTATCGCCGCGCGATAAGCTTTCAGCAATCGGGCCTGAATGGTTCAGGGGATGCCCCGCATGCGCCTTCATTTTGGACAGCAGGTATCCAAGTAGGTGGAAATGTCGCCCTGACGGAATATCTCAGCTATTCCTTGATGGGGGTGATGGATTATGGTTTTGGTGACCTCGAAGATGGGACGAGCAACCGTGCGTACACGGAACTTCCTCTATTCGTAGGCATTCGTATGGGCTTGCGCCTATCGCTTTAATCGATCCGCGTCAGTCCAGCGCTTAGAGCGCCGGCAAAAGGCTCTCTAACGCCATGCCGCGCGATCCTTTAATCCAGACGAACGAATCACGAACCTGAGCCTCTTGCATGGCAATCAAGGCTTCAGACGTCTTGCTGAAGCTTCGATAATGATCTGGAAAGCGACAAGCTGAAAAGGCTTCACCAATTAACCAGACATGGGTTGCTTGATGGTCCACAAAGAGGTCCACCATGCGTTGATGTTCTAGCGCCGAATAGCTTCCTAATTCAAATAAATCGCCGGCGATGTACACGTGTGGAAGCTCTGGATGGGAACCCTTGGCATACAGGAAAGAAAGCTCCATGCTCGACGGGTTCGCATTGTAGGCATCCAAGAACAGGGTGTTCTTTGCCGTCTTGCGTAATTCGCCCCGATTGTTGCTGGGAATGTAGGAGGAGATGCCCGCACAGATGGCCTCTGGATTGAGCCCATAATGGAGTCCCAGGGTCCACGCGGCTTTCAGATTATTCCCTTGGAAACTCCCACTTAGGTGGCTTTTGACCGAATGTGTGCCGTCGCTAATGTGGACAAAGCCGTCGTCTTCCATCCACGTGCTAAGCTTCGGCTCAAACACGAGGGCACCCGGTCCTGCATGCGCCACTTGTAAGGAGTCTTCTGGGTTGCACAGGATTTCCCCCTGGGAGGCTCGGAGATAGCGGTAGAGTTCCGTTTTGCCTTTGATCACCCCTTCCACCCCGCCAAAACCTTCAAGATGCGCCCGACCAAAATTGGTGATGTAGCCCAAACTAGGTTCCGCGATGCGGCTCAAGAGATCGATTTCGCCTTGGTGGTTGGCGCCCATTTCCACCACGGCGAGCTCATGCGCAGACCGCAACTGCAACAAGGTGAAGGGCACGCCTAAGTGGTTGTTGAAGTTGCCCTTGGTGGCGTGGAGATTAAATTTTTGGCTCAGTACGGCGGCAAAGAGTTCCTTCACAGTGGTTTTTCCATTGCTGCCCGTCATAGCAACGATGGGTTTGCCCCATTGGCGTCGGTGGTAACGCGAAAGATCTTGCAGTGCTTGGAGCACACTAGGGACATGAAAGACGCGCGGGTCCAAAGCATCTAGGCCGGAAGGCAAGTCTTCCACTACAACGGCAGAAGCGCCTTCTGCTAGGGCTTGGACCGCAAAGCTATGCCCATCGAAGCGCTCCCCCTTAAGGGCAAAAAAAATCTGCCCAGACTCGAGTGAACGAGAGTCTGAGCAGATTCCTACATGCTCGTCAAAGCATGCGTAGAGGCGTTCCATCAGGGCTTGTAGCGGCGGAATTTCTCTTCTTTGGGCTTGGAGTTGCTCTTGCGGCGGTTGTCATCCAAATTTTGGAATCCTACGCGATCCATGGCACAACGGAAGCCGATGAAGTCAGTAGAAAGATCCTGCTCGAGATAACGACGCGTTCCAGGAGACAACCAGTAGGCCATGTCCTTCCAAGAACCACCCTTGAACACACGGGTATTGTTACCAATCAAGGTAGATTCTCCATACTCGTACATAGGTGCATCCCCTTCGGCAACGCCTCCTTTGTCATAAAGGATTGAGGATTCCACGTCCCCGTCAACAAAGTCACGGTAGTCGGATTTTTGATAGTTGCGGCGACCGAGGTTCTCTTCTTCCGTCACTTTGCGTACGGGCAATTGACCGGGAAGACGAACCAGTGAGCTGTCTGTATCATACTGAGGCTCAGTCAATACGGCGAGTTCGCCCATGCCTTCGTAGTTATTGTCGAACGTCTCGAATTCATTTCCGCGGAAAGGACGGTGATCACTCATGTCAGAACCAGACAAGGGGCGGTAGACATCAAGAACCCATTCAGCCACGTTGCCAGCCATGTCATACAAGCCAAAATCGTTAGGAGGGTAAAAACGCACCTGCATCGTGATGTTGGCTTGGTCGTTCAAGTAGCCACCGATACCCATGTTATCCCCCGCGCCACGGCGGTAGTTGGCCAACATGTCGCCCCGGTTTTTCTTATCTGAATTACGCACACTAGAACCATTCCAGGTGTATTTGTTTCGGTCGATAGTGCGGTTGTAGACGCGGTTGCCTACTTCAGCATAGGCTGCGTATTCCCACTCTGCCTCTGTTGGGAGGCGATATTTTGGAAGCAAAATGCCATCTTCGATGCGCGCAGGGCGTCCTTCTTTGCCATAGACTTGCTGAGGCGAGATATCCTTCAGGCCGCGCTTGTTTTGCTGCGTATACTCACCTTGCTTGTAGAGGTACACCTCGGTATTGAAGTTTTGATCATCTGCTTGGTTGGCCATGACGTTCAAAACACCCTTGTCAATCAAGATTTGCTCGTTTACACGGTCTGTTCTCCAAGAACAGTAACGCATCGCTTGTTCCCAGGAGATGCCTACGACAGGGTAGAAGTTATACGCAGGGTGGCGCAGGTAGTTTTCTACATAGGTCTCATTGTACCCCAATTTATCACGCCATACCAAGGTATCTGGAAGGGCTGACTGATAGATCTGCGGATAGTACCCGTAATCATACACGCGACGCAACCAGTAAAGGTATTCGCGGTAATCTGCGTTGGTCACCTCGTTCTCGTCCATGTAGAAAGAAGCCACGGTCACGCGGTTGGGGGTATTGTTCCAGTCGCGAATGAAATCTTCCTCTACGCGGCCCATGATGAACGTTCCACCTTCAACAAAGACCAACCCAGGGCCTGTTTCTTGACCCTTGTAGTTAAGATTAATTTGGAACCCACCGTTTTTCTTGTCATTGTATGACATACCGGTAGTGCTAGATGCCGTTTTACCGCAGCTAGCTAGGAGCATGGTTGCTGCGAGAGCCGCCGTGCAAGAACGAAGAACAGATTGAAGCTTCATGAGAGAATCAATTAGAATTTAGGACACTTGATTTCGCTGTAGCGCGTGCGGCGCGAGCGGCAAGGGAACTGGTAGGACATGGAAATTTCATGCGCACCACCCAAGGTGTTTTTCAGGGGAGAAATGGTATAATCGTATGAGTAACCGAAAGTCCAAGGAACATCGTTTGGTGCTACGCCCAGTATGAACACTAAGGCATCCGGATTAGAGCTAATGGCTCCAAGTGCTTGACGGTATGCCATACCTCCAGTCATTGGTCCGCGGTTGAAGGATAGACCCCCAGTGATTTGGTTCGCTCCACCTTGGCTTTGGAAGACCACGTGGGGAATGAGCAAATTATCCAATGAGTTGTACAAACGCTTGCGTCCAATTGGAATCGTCGCGCCCATTTGAGCAGACAACTTCATCGGCAACGAATTATTCGACAAAAAGGCCTCGTTTGGCTCGGTCACGTGAGAGGCTGTAATGCCAGCATAAAAGTTTTCCGTGAAACCCAACATGCCAAAAGTCAAGTCTAGATGGCTGTTTGTGGTGTTGTCGGGAGCAATTTCATTCGTAGGCTTCACAAAACCATAGAAAGGATCAATTTGATCGGGGAAAGTCAAGCTATTCCAATCCAAAGAGCGCTGACGGAAAGTACCCTGGGCGCCAAAAAGAATAGAGAAATCGCGCGTCACGGTTAAGTGATACGAATAGATCAAAGAAGCTTCCGTGAGAGCGAGTGCGCCATTGGCAGCCTCGTCTTGCATGATCAACACACCGACACCGCCATTGAGACGATCAACGTATTGGTCATAGGATGCGGAATACGTCTGATAAACCCCCAGTGATGGGTACTGGTTGCGGTAGTTGACGTTAACCTTGGGGCACTGTCTGATCCCGGCGAAAGCGGGGTTCAAATACAGTGGATTGGCATAGAATTGCGAAAAGTGGGGATCCTGACCGTATACGGACGAGAGCCCCAAAAGGACGAAAGCTATGGTCAATAGGCGTTTCACTGCCATGTTAGATGTACGAATTAAGAGCCACAAGTATACGATTTTCCTCGTTCTTTCGTGAAAAAGAGCGCAAATTTGCCTAAACAACAAACGCGGCTTTTCCTCGTTTATGGTATTAAAGATTCAATTTTATTCGGGTATTCCACCTCAAATACAGATTATTTTGCGCCGATTCACGCTACTCTTTGTCTTAATTATTGCTGTAAATCAGGCATTTGCGCAAAATGCTGGATCGGTCTTAAAGCAAGGTGATTGGGCTAAGGTCTCCGTTTCGGACGACGCGATCTACATGCTTAGCCCGGCAGATTTGGAAAGTCTTGGATTGGGCACCCCGCCCTTTGAATCCTCCAAATTGGGTATGTATGGTCGCAGTGCGGGGGTTTTGCCCGAGCGAAACAATGTGGCCCGTGAATCTGATTTACAGCCTTTACACATCTTTGTCGAGGACGGGGGAGATGGGCAATTTTCGGGCTCAGACCGCATCTATTTTTATGGGCAAAGTCCGCACACTTGGGTACATAATTCGGTAACGGGACAATTGGACCATCGGCACCATCCCTACAGCGACGAGCAAGTATATTTTGTGACGACCACAGAGGGGGGCGCGCGTATTCAGAATGCCAGTCCGCTTACAGGTGGGGGCGTGTCGGTGAGTCGATATACGCATGTGGCTCATCATGAGCAAGAACTGCAAAATTTAGTAGGAAGCGGCCGTCAGTGGTTTGGTGAACATTTTGACTTCACCTTGACCCGGCAATTGGACTTGAATTTAGACGCTCTGGATGCGCAGAGTACGGCGTTATTTCGAGCGCGTGCCGTTGGGCGATCCACCGTGTCGGGGACGCAGCTTGAATTAAGTACAAATCAAGGGGCCATTGGCGCGCTCTATTTTGGCTCCATTGCAGCCTCTTCTGGCGCAGATTACGTCGACGAATCCGCGATCACCCAAACCCAAAGTGCCGTTTCGGGCACCTGGGGCGACCTGACACTGACGTTTAATCGCGCCGTCAATCCCAGTGCAGCCGCCTGGCTGGATTATGTAAACGTGAATGCCGATGCCCCTTTCACGTGGCGTCAAACGCCACAGGTATGGCATTTCTTGCCTGCCGATACGGCAGTGCTTCAGGCCAACCTGTCCCAGGTGACGGGCGGATTGACGGCCAATGGTCAAGCATGGAACGTAAGCAACCCTTTGCAGCCCGAACGATTGAGTCCCTTGGGCTTCACGGCGAACGGCTCCGCCCACTGGGGCTTGCGGGTGGACGGCACATTGCCTCAGACCATCGCAGTATTCGAATCTTCGGCCCTATCACCCGCATTGTTGGGCAGAGTGGGCAACCAAAATTTACAGCAATCCGGTCCATTGGACTACGTGATTGTGACGCCAGCTTTCTTGCTTCCCCAGGCCCAGCGATTGGCGGATTTTCACACGGAAAAAGGCTTGCGCGTCAAAGCGGTCGATGTTCAAGCTATTTATAACGAATTCTCCTCGGGCGTTCAGGACATTACGGCAATCAAAGACTACCTGCGTCACCTCTGGAATTCGGCGGATACGGCCACGGACCGTCCCAAGTATTTGCTCCTTTTTGGCGACGCATCCTACGATTACCGAGGTGTGGTGGAGCCCAACACCAACCAAGTTCCTATCTACCAGAGCTACAGCAGTTTTTCGCTGTATTCTAGTTTCAGCACCGATGATTTTTACGGCTTTATGGACGCGGACGAAGGAAATAACCTTCGGGCGAAAGGGCTAGATCTGGGCATCGGACGCATCCCCGTTAATACGGAGGGCGAGGCCAAAGCCGTAGTGGACAAGATTATCGCCTATTCCAACCCCGCGCAGTCTTTGGGCAATTGGCGGAAGAAGGTCCTTTTTGTTTCGGATGATGTCGATAAAGGCTGGGAGGCTGTGTTGACCAGCATCCCGAATATCATTGCGGATCGCATCGATACCACGTATCCATTTTTAGACATCGATAAAATGTATGCGGACAGCTATGAGCAGCAATCCAGCAGTGCGAGTCAAAGCTATCCGCGACTTCGGACCGAATTAGTCCAGGCGATCAATGACGGCAATCTCGTGACGGCCTATGTTGGCCATGGGGGAGAAGTGGGTTGGGCCAGCGAGAATATTCTTCAGCTCAACGACACAAAAACATTTACGAATGGGGCCAAGCTTCCCCTTTTTGTCACTGTAACCTGTGAATTCAGCCGCTTAGATGACCCACTAAGGACTTCTGCGGGTGAGTTTTTGTTGCTTAATCCCGCCGGCGGAGCCATTGCATTGCTCAGTACAACCCGCGTGGTGTATGTCGATGGCGCGGCCACCCTAAACGATTCCATTTTTCGGGTGATTTTCGAGAAGGAGTCCGGTCAATACCGCACATTTGGTCAAATCCTACGGAGCGCCAAAAATGGGACAACCTCGGCGGATAAACTTCGATTTTCGCTTTTAGGCGATCCCGCACTTCGTTTGAATGTTCCGGAACACCGGATTGTTTTGGACAGTGTAAATCACATTTTTTTCCCATCGGACAGCGCTGGTCTTGGGGTGAGTGACACGTTAGCTGCTTTGCAGCGTGTGCAAATTCATGGTCATATCCAAGATGGCTTGACGGGCCAACTAGCGCCTCATTTTAATGGTCCGGTTCAGCTCATTCTTTATGACAAAAAAGTCGAGCGAAGCACGTTAAAAAATGATGGGGAGGGACCCTACATCGCCTTCAACGAATGGGCGAATGCCGCCTATCGCGGTCAAGTTCTTGCCCAATCCGGGCAATTTGAGGCTGAATGGGTCATGCCGCTGGACATAGCGTTGCAGCTTGGCAAGGGCAAGTTTTCTTTCTATGCCCAAACGGATTCAACCGATGCTTCGGGCAGTGATTTCCGAGTATATATCGGTGGGATTGACCCAAATGCCCCGGTAGATGTGACCGGTCCCACCGTTCGAGTATTTATGGGGGATAGCCTGTTTAAGTCGGGGGGAATTACGAGCCCCGATCCCATGGGTCTCGTGCACCTGTTTGATGAGAATGGCATCAATGCCGTAGGAAACGGGATTGGACATGATTTGATGGGGGCGCTGGATGGGGATTGGAATGCTTCCTTTTCTCTAAATAGTCGCTACAGTGCGAATGCGGGTACATATCAGCGCGGGATGGCAACCTGGCCATTTGAGAACCTCAGTGATGGAGGGCATACGTTTTCAGTTCGTGCCTGGGATAGCTATAATAATGTGTCCGAAGGAAGCGTTGACTTTACTGTGATGTCTCGTGCTTCTCTCCAGCTAGGTGCCATGCGTATCTATCCCAATCCTGGGCGCGGTCCATTTTATTTGGATGTGGAGCACAATGCGGCAGGAGACAGCTTGGAAGTCGAATGGACCGTGCATGCACCGGATGGCCAGCAAATTTTCTATCAATCTTGGTCTGGGGTTTCTGCCTCAGCGGTACTGCAATCCGTCCAATGGGATGGGAGTGACGGCCGTGGACATCTCATGCCTGCGGGTTGGTATGTGGCGCGCGTTCGGGTGCGCCGCCGTTCCGATGGTCAAACAGTTCATGCGGCAGAACGCGTTATCCTCCTCCACTAAACCTATATTTGTGCCTCTTATGAAGCGAATGATTCGTCCTATATTATTATCTGCAGCCCTCGCGGGAGCGATGGCAACTCAAGCCCAGACGACTGCTTTTGGCGACAATTTAAATGTAGTTACATCGGCCATGCCAATGCTAAACATTGGCCCGGATGCTCGCATGGGCGGAATGGCCAATGCAGGTGTAGCAGCCTCTCCCGATGCAAATGCCCTGTTTTGGAATCCAGCCAAATTGGCGTTCATGGGAGCAGGGAATATGCAAGGGGGATTGTCCTACACACCGTGGTTGCGCCGCCTTGTTCCTGATGTGGAATTGATGTTCGCCAATGTTGCCATGGGCTTGGGTGATCGCTCCGGAGTGGGTGCTAGCCTTCGCTATTTTTCCTTGGGCGATATCACGTTCCGCAATGAACAAGGCGATGAACAAGGGACGTATCGTCCCTATGAGATGGCTTTAGATGTGGCTTATGCCTTGAAGTTATCCGAAAATTGGTCCGCTGGGGTGGGTTTGCGCTACGCTATGTCTGATCTAACGCAAGGTCAAGTCGTGGGTAGTCTTCAGACTAAACCTGGCCAAACCGTAGCGACGGATGTTTCATTTTACTACCAAGGCGAAGAATTGAACTTACCTGACGGCCAAAAAGGTCAGTGGTTAGGAGGATTGAATATCTCGAACATCGGCGCCAAAGTCAAATACACGGAATCCGGAGATGCCGACTTTATTCCAACCAACATGAAGTTGGGCGTGGGATACAACTGGATTTTGGACCGCTACAACCGCGTAGTTGTCCTTTTTGATGTCAACAAACTTTTGGTGCCCACGCAGCCTGTACGCGACCTTTTGGATGTAGATGGCGACGGCGACCGGTATGAAATCATCGCAGGAAAAGACGACAAGGTTCCGGTCATGCAAGGCATCTTCCAAAGCTGGGATCCTTCTGCTAAGCCCGACGGAATGAAAGAACTCATGCGTGAATTTATGTTCAATGCAGGAGTGGAATACTGGTATGACGATAAGTTTGCCGTTCGTGGTGGCTACCAGCACGAAGACGCATTAAAAGGAAATCGCCGCTTCTTTACCATGGGCTTTGGCCTCCGCTATAGCTTGCTAGGCCTGGATTTCGCGTATTTGTTTCCCGCAGACCAGACCGTGCGTTCACCCCTCGAAAACACGATTCGTTTCAGTGCTTTGGTGGACTTGAATCAATTGCTGGATTAAGTTCCTTAGTGTAAATCGTACCCTTGCGCCCATGTTCCGGTGCTACGCCCTATTTTTGACCCCGCTTAAACGCGCATCATGGCAAAGAAAAAACTGACTAAAGACGTCTATTTGAAGTGGTATGAAGACATGCTCTTCTGGCGCAAGTTTGAAGACATGGCGGCCGCCTTGTACATTCAACAAAAGATCCGTGGGTTTCTCCACTTGTACAACGGGCAAGAGGCGGTTCTCGCCGGTGCCTTGTTGGCGATGGAGCCCGGGGATAAAATGATTACGGCCTACCGAAATCACGTTCAACCCATTGGACTGGGCGTGGACCCACGTCGCATCATGGCAGAATTGATGGGAAAAGTCACGGGGACATCCCGCGGCAAGGGAGGCTCGATGCACATGTTCTCGAAAGAGCATCATTTCTATGGTGGCCATGGTATTGTCGGAGGTCAAATTCCCTTAGGTGCAGGCCTTGCCTTTGCCGACAAATACAAAGGAGATAACCATGTAACCATGACATACATGGGTGATGGCGCGGTGCGTCAGGGATCCCTGCATGAAACGTTCAACCTGGCGATGCTGTGGAATCTGCCGGTGGTTTTTGTCTGCGAGAACAACGGGTATGCCATGGGCACTAGTGTAGAGCGTACGGCCAATCACAGTGACATCTGGAAGCTAGGCTTGGGCTATGAAATGCCCTGTCAAGCGGTAGATGGAATGGATCCTGCGGTGGTCTACGAAGCCATGCAAGAGGCGATTGATCGCGCGCGCAACGGCGGCGGCCCGACCTTCCTGGAGATCCGAACCTATCGCTATAAAGGGCACTCCATGTCGGATGCGCAGCACTATCGCACCAAAGATGAAGTGGCTGAATACCAAAAAGTAGACCCTATTTTGATTGCACGCAATGTGTTGACCAAGAAGAAGTGGGCCACTCAAAGTGATTTTGAAGAGATCGAAGTTCGCGTGAAGGCCCTCGTGGCAGAATGTGTTCAGTTTGGAGAAGATTCTCCATTTCCAGAGGCGCATGAACTTTGGCAGGACATCTACGTTCAAACAGATTACCCATTTATCAAGGAATAAGTCATGGCAATCGTAATCAATATGCCCCGCCTCAGTGACACGATGACCGAAGGAGTCGTGGCGAAGTGGCACGTGAAAGTTGGTGATAAAATCACTGAAGGAACGTTACTTGCTGAAATTGAAACGGATAAGGCCACGATGGACTTTGAAGCCTTTCCAGGCCAAGAAGGCATCCTACTTCACATTGGCGTCGGCGAAGGCCAAGCCTCACCGGTCGATACGATTTTGGCTGTCATTGGTGAAAAAGGAGAAGATATTTCAGCACTCTTAGCCGGGGGAACTGCTCCAGCTGCCTCCCCTGTAGTCGAATCGGCTCCAGCTGCTCCGGCTGCACCTGCAGCAAGTCCTGCTCCGGTGGCGGCCCCTGCACCTGCACCCGTTCAAAACAGCGATAGCCGCCTCAAGGTGAGCCCCTTGGCAAAAAGCCTAGCCGCTGAGAAAGGGGTGGATCTTCATTCCGTGACGGGTAGTGGGGAAGGTGGACGTATCGTGAAGCGCGATATAGAAACCGCCTCAGCCGGCCCTGTGGCCGCTGCCCCCGTCGCGGTGAGTTATCCAAGTTCTGGATTCCAAGACACCCCAATCTCTCAAATGCGCAAAACCATTGCCAAGCGTTTGAGTGAAAGCAAGTTTACTGCCCCTCACTTCTACTTGACCATGTCGGTAGATATGGATGCAGCCATTGAGGCTCGCGCCGCACTGAATGCTGGGGGAGAATATAAGATTTCGTTCAATGATCTCGTGGTGAAAGCCGTTTCTAAGGGCTTGAAAAAGCACCCTGCGGTCAACAGTGCATGGTTAGGTGATGTTATCCGAACGAACTACGATGTACATGTAGGCGTCGCCGTCGCAGTAGAAGACGGCTTACTCGTGCCCGTGGTACGTCACGCAGATGCCAAAAGCTTGACCCAAATCTCTGCGGAAGTCAAAGACTTTGCACAGCGTGCAAAAACCAAGAAATTGCAACCTGCGGACTGGGAAGGAAACACCTTCACCATCTCGAACTTGGGAATGTTCGGCATTGATCAGTTCACAGCAATTGTTAACCCTCCAGACAGCTGCATCTTGGCTGTAGGTGGAATTCAAGCGGTTCCAGTCGTTAAAAATGGCCAAGTAGTTCCTGGGAATATCATGAAATTGACCTTGAGCTGTGATCACCGTGTGGTGGATGGCGCAACAGGATCTGCTTTCTTGAATTCTGTCAAAGCGTTCTTGGAGTCTCCCGTAACGATGATGCTCTAAGTGAGAAGTTTCTCAAATTAAAGGGCCGTTGGGCCCTTTTTTTTCACGAAATTTGCTACATAGATTGATTCTAAATAACGATTTAGCCTACCTATCCCGTGTTTCTCTCAGACTTGCCCCTCGGTCAAAAAGCCATTGTGCTTCAAACACCCGACAGCTTGCCCGTCAAGTTGTTCGAGATGGGCTGCATGCCTGGAGAAGAAATAGAGCTGGTCTTTGCAGCTCCCTTTCAGGATCCCATGTGCTTTCAGGTGCAGGGAACATTGATTTCCATGCGACGAGAGCTAGCCCAGCTGATCCCCATTACCGATCCTAATGCCCGATAAAAAAGCGCTGCGAATTGCTCTCGTGGGACGTCCAAATACGGGCAAGTCCTCCTTGTTCAACCGTTTAACGGGGATGAATCAGAAGGTGGGCAACTATCCAGGGGTTACGATGGAGCGCACGACCGGATTGTCCAAATGGGCGCCTGGGGTACTTGCGGAAGTGGTCGATTTACCCGGGGTATATTCCTTGCATGCTTCGTCCTCAGATGAAGAGGTGGTGATGAATGCGCTGCTTCAAGAGTCTCCCGAAGAGCGCATTGATCGGGTGATTGGCCTGGCTGATGGGACCAATTTAAAAACATGTCTTTTCGTTTTTAGCCAGGTGCTTGACCTGGGCTTACCTGCGGTACTCGCCGTGACCATGCGCGATGAAATGGAACGACGTGGCATGGAACTCAAAGTGGATGAATTGGCCCAAACCTTAGGTTGTGCCGTGGTGCTCGTAAACACCCGGAGCGGCGAAGGGCTGGAAGAACTGCGCGAAGCTGTATTGCAAGCGAAGCCCTCATCTAAATTGCCTTTTTTTCAGCCAGGTGGACTGCATCTGCGTTGGTTGGCGCAAGTGCAAGAGGATCAAGGCCTAGAATTGCCTTATCGCGCATGGTTGCTGGGTCTAAAAACGGCGGGGGATTCCGCCCAAGAGACCTCTGGGCCGGCGCCCAAGCGGGCCCGCACAGATGAAGCCATCCAGCGCTATCGTCAGGTAAATCAATGGCTCCGAGCCTACTTCATTGCCGACCCCGTAAAAGAT
>JAHEGI010000009.1:8191-62424 GCA_024639785.1 Cryomorphaceae bacterium | reverse complement strand
GTAGAAAATAGGACTTCCACAATTTGGCCTATGGACACGGCTTCGTCAAAAACCAATTTGATTGTGCCCTGTTTTCCTCCGGAAACAGGTGTATTGAAGCTTGAAGTTGAAGAGTTCCAATTTTGGTTCGTTAGGTAAATCGTCGTACCCGCGTCAATAGGTTTCCGCACAACCATAGATAAGTAGTTGGGCGCACCCGCATTAGCACCTATAGAATTGTAGCCCACAAACACCACATCCCCCACAATTAGCGTAGTCTGTGCTGCTGCATTCAAAACAAAAAATACTGTACAAAGGGCCGTAAACAGTTTACGCATCGTAATACGGTGTTTCGTTGAGGAACAAAAATACCCAATAAAATTCATTTGAGACGTGTCAAACGAGACTATCAAGGCGCTTCCAACACAAATGCGTGAGCGTCGCAAATCCCTACATAACCGCTAGCTCACCCCCCTGCAACCGACTCTTCTCGGCCGCAAAGCCCATGATGTGGGATTCGATAGATGCGCCGATCGTGGACGTCAACAAGGAGGGATCTTCATGCCCAACCGCCTGAATAAAGTCAGAGACGAGCTTCCAGTCGCCGCCGCCGTGGCCGTCTGTTTTTTGCTCCCAAACGGTCTTTTCGCCGGTGCGGAAATCGGTGTGGGTGAATGAAGTCATATCGCCTACCACATCCCCCATAGAGCCCATGACGCGCGTTCGGCGGCCGTGATAGGAGGTAAATGCCTCCATATTGAAGGAAGCCGTCACCCCATTTTCAAACAAAATATTCATCGTGTAATGGTCCGGCTGATCATTCTCCATGCGGTACACACAGCGGCCATAATTGCTTTCGCGCAGGTAGGTCATGATGGCCTCACCGTGCAGCTCTTTGTCTTCGGGTAGGTCAAAATGGTGCAGCCAAGTGCGATCGCGGTGGTAAATTTTTAGGGCCGAATACGGGCAATTCGCCTCCGCGGCACAACCGTCCGTACAGCGCGCCGTAGATCCTTCGGGCGCATTTTCCGTTTTAAACCAACTCACATCCCCAAAGGCATTTAAAGACTTAACCGGGCTCCCTACCAGCCAACGCATCATATCCAAATCGTGGCATGATTTGGCCAAAATTATGGGCGCCGTATCCACCGAATTATGCCAGTTTCCACGCACAAACGAATGGCTCATGTGCACGTGCTGTATGGGCTCAAAATGCTGCATAGAAACCACCTTGCCCAAAACGCCCGACTGCATGATTTCACGCAGTTTTTCAAAGTAGGGGGCATAGCGAAGAACATGGCAGACCGCGACGATTTTTCCGCTGCGTTCGGCCAGTGCTAAAATGTCCCGGCATTCCTGCTCAGAAGGCGAAATGGGTTTTTCTAACAGGACATGGTAGCCCATCTCCAACGCCTTCATGCAGGGGCCGTAGTGCAAATCGTCTGGGGTGGTAATGATGATGGCATCGGCGAATTTGGGCCGTTCAAACACCCGCTCCCACGTATCAAACCGGTTCTTCTTCGGAATGCTGTGCTTTTCCGCATAGCGCTCGTTGCGAATAGCAATCGGTTCGGCCACGCCAATGATGTCCAATTCCTCGGGGTATTGCACCGCATAATTGCCGTAGACATTTCCGCGATTTCCCGCTCCGCAGGTGATCGCCGTCAATGGCCCTTTGGGAAGGGGGCGCTTGTTCTCAAACGAGGGGATGATCAGCCGCTCGCCGAATTCATTTTCGGCCCATGCAGACAAGGGTAAAACGGCCCCCATGGAGAGCCCTAAAGTTTTCAGGACGTCGCGACGCGAAAAATGCTTGCTCATAGTGTATCAGGTGAGATTCCTCCATGAATTTACTAACTTCCTGTCTCTCAAGCGTAGAAACTTGACCCTATGAGCCCAAGCACCCGCAGATTTCTCGCCCTAGACGTCTTCCGAGGCATGACCATTGCCTTCATGATCATTGTCAATTCTCCGGGCAGTTGGTCCTATGCCTACGACCCCCTCGAGCACGCGGCTTGGCATGGCTTTACCCCCACGGACCTGGTCTTCCCTTCTTTTTTATTTGCGGTAGGGGCCGCCATGAGTTTCAGTCTAGATAAATTCAAAGGCCACCCTAGCCTTGAAGTGACCTTCCACATTCTCAAGCGAACCGCCCTGCTGTTTTTACTGGGCTTTTTGATGTACTGGTACCCCTTCTTCCGCGTTAGCGATAGCCTTGAAATTTCCGCCTTTCCTCTATCCGAAACACGTATCCTCGGCGTCCTCCAACGCATCGCCCTATGTTATGGTTTAGCGGCGCTCTCCATCTGGTTTTTGGGGCAAAAAGTCACGTATATCCTAGCGGGCCTTGGGCTATTCGTTTATTGGGGAATTCTCCTTGCATTTGGCGTGCCGGGTGACCCCTTTTCTATGACCGGAAATGCCGGATTGCACGTCGATCTAGCCCTGTTTGGCGAAGCGCACCTCTACCATGGAGAGGGCATGGCCTTTGACCCGGAAGGTCTCTTGAGCACCTTGCCCGCATTTGCTAATGTGATCGCCGGCTATGCATTAGGGAAGCATTTGCAGCAAAGAGGTAGCGCGGCAGATACGGTCATTAAAATCATACTCGCTGGCGCCGTGGCGTGTGGACTGGCTGTTCTTTGGGATTTTGCCTTCCCCATCAACAAGAAATTGTGGACCTCTTCCTTTGTGCTTTTGACCGTCGGATTGGACCTCATTATTCTTGCCGTTCTGCTCTTTTTCCTACCGCTGAATGCCCGAAAGAACGCGTTGGTTTCCTTCTTTGAACCCCTCGGAAAAAACCCGCTAGCGGTCTACTTAGTCTCTGAAATCCTGCTAGTCACCTTCTACCTCATTCCCATTCAGGACACCCGGCTTTGGCCCTGGCTTTACGAGACGCTTTACCAACCGCTTGGAAATGACTTTGGATCGCTGTTAATGGCCCTAAGTTTTATGCTCCTATGTTGGAGTGTCGGCTTTTGGATGGACCGGAAGAAGATCTACTGGCGCGTATAGGCCTAAAATCACCCTCCTTAAGGACGACTCTTGAGCGCCTTTTCGAAGGCCCTCTGTGCACGACGCGCATCAGCTTTTGGTAAGCCTAAATGGTCTTTGTGTGCCTGCCATGTTTGGGCTGCACGGTCCCAAAAAGCGGCATCCCACTTCACGTCTTCAAAGAGCAGAAAGGCATATGCACATTGCGTCATCAAATCTCCGACCACTTGGTGCACGTTGGGAACCGCGTCTGGATTGTTCTCCCAGGCCGTTAAGGCATCCAAGCCGGGTAGAATCTTACTCCGATAAAAGTCCGGGTTTACCGTTAGAATAAACCACGCCACATCTGCCGCCTGGCGTTCAAAATGTGCGATGGACGACTCGCACGACGTACAACGACCATTTTCTTCCATGTCGCGAAGACCTGCTTGTAGGTTCATCAGCGATTGCTGCATGCCCTCTATCGTCTTGTAGAGATTCGCCTTTACTTTCGCATCAGGGCCGGGGGCTGCAAAAAGCACAGAACTGGCCAAGAGCAAACTTGCGGAAACGAAAAAACGACGGAAAATGGATGACCTCATGAGGTCCGCAAAGGTACGGAACATATGTGCCAAATGAGACACTTTTATTGGGCTCAGGAAGTCGTTGAACTACTTCAGAACGAAGGACTTAGTGCCGATGCCCAGGCCATGTCCGCCTACATGAAGGGGAAGTTCTCCTTTCTAGGGCTTAAAAAAACGCCGCGCGCAGCACTCACCAAACCCCTCTTTGAGCGGGCTAACCTGCCTTCCAAGGTGGAACTTCAATCCAACTGCGAAGCGCTTTGGGCCCTTCCAGAACGCGAATACCAAATGGTTGCCCTAGATCTCATTCGCAAATTTGAGCGACAACTCACGCCGGAGGACCTGCCTTGGATCAAGGCCCTGATCCTCAAAAAATCCTGGTGGGACAGCGTGGACTTTTTAGCCACGCATGCCGTAGGGTCCCTTTTGGAACGGTATCCAACGCAAATCCGTCCCGAGCTTGAGATCTGGATCGGGGACCCCAACATCTGGCTGAACCGTAGCGCCATCATTGCCCAAATCCTCTACCGCAAGAACCTCGATGTGGTCTTCTTGACCGCTGCCATCCTGCCCCACATGCCTTCTAAGGAGTTTTTCTTGCGCAAAGCCATTGGTTGGGCCCTGCGCTCTCACGCGGCGCGCGACCCACAATGGGTCCTAGACTTTGTGGAGGCCCATCGAGCCGAACTTTCGGGCCTTAGCATTCGGGAGGCTTTGAAACACTTTCGATAAAAAAATCCCGAGCCCTTTCGGACCCGGGAAAACCAGTCAAATGCGGTTAGTGATTCAAGCGCTAATCTTTCTTAACATACCGACTAAATCCGTAATAAAACATGAGGAATAGCACAACCACCGCCATTTGTATCCATACCAAATAGCCCGGCCATTCGCCCTGCACGAGTGGGTGATCCACCGGTGGCGGATTGTTTGTGTACATATAGTTGGAGCCCAACAGCGCATTGATCGGCATCATCACATAGCCCGTGAGGAAGGTGATTCCAATCACGCGCCAAACGCCCCCCTTGTCCAAGCGGCGGCCCCCATGCACCATCAGGTAAATCGGCGCTAAAACCACCAAACCATGCGCTAAATAGAACTGCATCACAAAGCCAAACGTCGGTTCAGTCTCCAAAGCTGGCGTCAAAAAGGCCTGAATTCCACCCAGTGGGCCCCAAAAGGCCAGCAACTGGAACGCCCAATCCTTCTTGTAAACTAAGTGAATGAAGAGTAGTATCTGACTGAAGCTACACATGTGCATCGGAAGGGATTCTTCCTTCATCCAAATGCCCGCCAATAGGGCCATCCCTTGGTACCAAAGCAAGTTGGCCAGGGTAAACCACCCCAGGAACTTCTCCCATTTGGCCATTTTCTCATCGCCCACACGAGGCGCCAAGAAAAACAAACCGACTATCATGCTGAGCAAAATGCCGTATCCGGCGTACCACACAAAGGAGCCCACCTCGATGGGGACCATTTCATACTGTTCGGGGTTCATGGGAGGATGGGGTTGAAGGGTAAAAGGGTTGTAGGGTGGGAAGCTACGGATTTTAAGCGTTTTAACCGTTTAACTCGGAACAGCTCTCTTGCCTTTAGCCTAAGCGGCAGCCAAGCTTTAGAGTTCTTCCGAAGCTTTAATACTCTTCCAAAAAAGGGCGGTTAGTACGACGTAGTGCAACGCGCCGGCAACCAAAAATCCGACTATATAGGTTGGGAAGGCATTGAACGTCCCGTCTACACATACCCGAATGCCGTCTACCCATTCGCCAATGATGAAGGGGTTGTCTACTTTGGGCGGCGAGCACAAAAACATATAATTGCCTCCGGTGAAATAATTGGCCAGGCCAATCGGCAGCATCAGGGCCACATTCACCCCGAGCACTTTGGCCCAAGTCCAGCGTCCAATCCGCATGCCGCGAACAAAGTGGTAGTAAAGCGGAATGATGATGATGCCCCCGTGGACCACATAGTATTCGATGAACATGTAGGTGGTGTCGCCGGAGGTGAGTTCAGGGGTAAGAAGAGAATGAACGCCGCCCACGATGCCCCAGAAAAACAAAGGGTAGTAGGCCCAGCGCCAACCAAATAGCAATAAAAAGATGCTCAAAAATCGACTAAACCCACAGAGGTGCAGCTCGAGGTTATCCATCACGTTCCAGAGACCCTCATTGGCCAAGTGGATATGCTTTCCGATCCACAAAGCGACAAGAAGGAGTCCCCAAAATTTTTCAAACATTCGGAGCTGGTCTTCGCTCTTCAGCATGCGCGCGGCCAGGATTACCCAGATGGCATAGACCGCAAAAATGAACAAGCCGTACCACCAGCCGGAGGAGCCCATGGCGTAAACCGCATGCTCGATTTGTAAAAAAGTCATGTTCGTGTGCGTTTAGATCTCCCCAATTTAGGGAAGTCCAAGCACTTAGAAGCTAGGCTTGCGCTTTTCGAGAAAGGCCGATGTCCCTTCCGCAAAATCTGCGGTACTAAACAAGGCGCCAAAGAGATTCTGTTCTGCCCCAAATCCAGGCCCACCCTCTGTGGCGGCATTCACCGCTTGAATGACGGCTGCATGTGCTTGTCCGGACTGCTTCAGGAAACTGGCTGCCATGCTTTGGGCTACCTGCATAAGCTCATCGAGTGCTACCACTTTGTTGACGAGTCCGTAACGTTCCGCAGTTGGAGCGTCGATCATGCCCGCGCTCAACATCATCTCCATGGCCCGGCCCTTTCCAACGAGCTGAACCAGGCGTTGGGTTCCCCCGTAGCCCGGAATCAGGCCCAAAGAGGTCTCTGGAAGGCCCAAACGCGCCGTGTCCGCAGCGATGCGCACATGGCAGGCCATCGCCAGCTCCAGACCACCACCCAAGGCATAGCCGTTGATGGCAGCGATGTAAGGTTTTTTGGCAGCGGCGATTCGGTCAAACAGGAGGCGGTGGCCATCGGCCGACAAGGCCTCCCCTTGTGCTTCATTGAAGGAGGCGAATTCGGCAATGTCGGCCCCCGCAACAAAGCTCTTTTCGCCCGCGCCCGTCAAAATGACGACCCGGACATCCGCCTGCTCATCCAGCCATTCGATCGCGTCGTGCAGCGCTTGAATTACCTCTTTATTTAGGGCGTTCAGCGCCTTCTGGCGATCAATCGTAAGGGTGGCGACGCGATTCTCAATCGCCAAATGCAGGTGGGGAAATTCCATCGTTGTAAATTGGGCTGTTTCCTCAAAGATATTGACCACCCGCTTCTTCTCGCCATGAACTTCAAACGTTGGATCCAAGACAAAATCGGCATCGGTGAAAACCGCGACAAATTGGCCTTGCTCGAGAAGCGCATCAACGCCCTCGCTACTCTAGAACAGTGGGCGCTTCCCGAAGTCCTGCCCATTCCCGAGCCCCTTGTGGACCGCGCTTGGGCTGATACGATGAACCTTTTGGACCTCCCCGAATCTTGGGTCTCCTGTCCTAAAGCTATTCATCGAAGCGACCCCATGTTCCGCTACCCCTTTCAAGTTCACGGTGGAGATGCCCTTAAAGTTCTTCGTGAATACTATGAAACCGGCGCCGAAGCTGCTTTACGCCTCCAGACCGTCGCCCCTAAGGCTGAAAGAATCCTAGATTTTGGTGGTGGTTATGGCCGTGTTGGACGCTTTCTATCCACTGCTTTTCCTCATGCCAAACGCATGGTTTTGGACCCCAAATCCTCTGCTGTCGACTTCCAAATCAAACACTTTGGCGCCCTTACCGACGACCAGCAACCCGTAGACCTCATATTCGCTGGGAGCGTGTTCACCCATCTTCCAGAGACCGACTTCCACAGCACGCTCGGCGCCCTTTTGAACCGACTGACACGCAATGGAACGCTCCTCCTTACCCTTCACGAATTCCAGTCGCAGCGCTTTAGCTTCCACCCTTTCACCGAAGAATCCGCCTTGCGCGAACTCGAAGACGTCCTTTCTGAAGACGTCTACGGCTCGGTGTATTGCTCCGAATCCTTTTGGCGCGAGGCCCTTTCCGCAGTTGACGGTTCTTGGACGTACGACCTCCTGCCCGAACGCTTCGGCGGAACGCAGGCCTACCTGGTGGTTAAGGGGAACAAGGGTTAAAGGGTTAAAGGGTTAAAGGATAAGGCGCATCGCGTCACCTAACAAACCAACTAGCAAGCAAACTAACAAACAATGAGCGCGAAGCGCGTGCTTAACAAACCAACTAGCCAACAAACGAACAAACTGAGCTCGGGCTTCGCCCGAGCTCTTTAACCCTTCAATGGCAAACTAAACACAAACTCCGTTCCCGCATCCGAGCTTTCTTCGACCCAAATTCTACCATGAAAGCTCTCCACGATCGCTTTGACAATAGCCAATCCTAAGCCCGTGCCCCGCGATTTCGTGGTGAATTTTGGTTCAAAAATCTGTTCCATTCTATGCTTTGGAATACCCGAACCATTATCTCTTACAAAAATGTGCACCTGACTTTCCTCCTGGCGAAGCCCGAAAGAAACCATCGCTTTGAGGCCTGATTCCACGGACTCAAACGCGTTATTCAGCAGATTATTTATCACTCGAAGCAACTGCTCTTCGTTGGCTAAAACCGTCCACTCCCCTTCTCTAGGTAACAGTAAGCTGGCGTGCGGGTAGGCGGCATGGGCTTCTTTCAGCAGATTTCTCAGGTCCACATTTGTTTGATCGCGCTCCGGTGTCTGTGTGAATTGACTAAAGTCCCCAGCAATTTGGGCCATAGCATCAATTTGAGCGAGCATGCCTTCTGCAAATTCTTTCACGCTTTCCGCTGATTGCTGGCCTGCATTCATAGCGTGAAGTTGGGTCATGAGCCGCATGGGTGTCAAGGGATTCTTGATTTCATGCGCCACTTGTTGCGCCATTTCTTTCCAGGCGCTTTCCTTTTCCGCCAATGCCAGTGCGCGCGCATGCTCCTCGGTCATGTCCACCATGCGGTTGTATTCCGCAATCAGCGCACCAATCTCGTCCTTGGAGTTCCATTTAACCTTCTTTTTGTCCGCTGTGCTACGCGTGGAGCGCATAGCATCCCCTACGGCGTCCAGGCCGCGCGTTATGCTCCTAGAAAGCAAATACGCAAAATAGGCGGCAGCTAAGAAAAGCACAATGTTCAAATACGCCAGTGCGCGAAAAAAGGCTTCGTCCTCGACAGGCAAAGTCCGCCCATCCGTGTAGGGCACCACCATGATAGCTAAGGGGAGCCCTTCAGGATTAACAATTTCTGAAGAATAAATCATGACTTCCCGAATCGTATCAGAGGACGGGTGAATGGTCAAAACTTCATTTCGCTGACTGCGTATCCCTTCGGGTAAGCGCATAGGGAACGTGCCGTCATCATTGAGGACTGGATTGGAGCTAAGCAATAAAACCCCATCCATGGAATAGAGGGCCACGTCCATCCCGTGGATATCTGCGATGGAGCAGAGTTCCGAACTCAGTAATTCAGGGAGGCTGTTTGTAGAGAGTGGCGTCTCTGATTCACGATTCAACTCGTGCGTTAAATGCGCCTCAATGGCTTGCTCCTTGCGCTGTAATCGATCCCGGTGATACTCCACTTCTTCGGCTCGGAAGTGCAAGCCACTGACAATTCCCGTGGCACCAAAGCCCACAAGAACGAGCAATAGCATCGCTAAGAAGATCCGAGTTCTAAGTGTTATGGTAGGCCAACGCATATTCGACAAATCTAGGGGCAATAATAACGCCAAAGCGCGGCCGTTGGGCCGCGCTTTGCTATTTCAAACGTTTAAAACGATTAACCGTTCAATGCTTCCGCACCGCCAACAATCTCCAAGATCTCATTGGTGATGGCCGCCTGACGCGCCTTGTTGTATTGCAACTTAAGGCCATCGCGCATCGACGTAGCATTGTCTGTGGCCTTGTGCATGGACGTCATTCGTGCCCCATGCTCAGAAGCTTGCGAATCTAACAACGCCTTGAACACTTGGCTCTTAATGCTCGTTGGAATCAACTCTTCTAATAAAGAAACCTTCGTGGGTTCATAGATGTAATCCCCCGCCTGTCCTTCCGTGCTTTGGGCCGGTTGTACGGGCAACAATTGCTCTTCTTGAAGCAGCTGAACCGCCGCATTCTTGAATTGGTTGTAGACCATCACTACTTTGTCGTACTGGCCTTGGACATAGCCTTGCATGGCCACATCGGCCACGCGTTGAGCCCCTTCAAAATTGACTTGGTTCACCACTTCAAGCTCCTCGCCAACCACATTCATGGTCTTCTTCAGCAAGTCGCGCGACTTTTTACCCACCGTGAATACCGCTACAGATGCGCCTTGCGCCTCATACTGATCCGCGACTGTTTTGGTACGCTTGATCACCGAAGAGTTAAAGGCACCACACAATCCCCGGTTTGCAGTCATCGCAATGATGAGCACCTTTTGGATTGGGCGCTCCTGCGCATAGGGGTTTTCCGAGGCGTCCAACGTAGCGGTCACGTTGCCCATCAACGCGGTAAGCTTTTCAGCATACGGGCGCATTTGAACAATGGCATCTTGAGAACGCTTCAGCTTGGCGGCCGAAACCATCTTCATAGCCGACGTAATCTGCATGGTGCTGGACACCGATGCAATCCGATTACGAAGCTCTTTTAGATTGGCCATGGTATTGTTTTTCTACGTGATTAGGCAGTGTAAGCGGGCAAAACTTCCTTCGCAGCCTTTTCAATGGCTTCGATTTGGGCATCGCCCCAAGCGCCCGAACGCAATGCGTCCAACACATCTTGATGCTTGCTTTCCATGTACTCGATAAAGCCGTTTTCAAAGGCCTTTACCTTGTCGACTGGCACGTTATTCAACATGCCTTTCGTTCCAATGTAAATGATCGCTACTTGCTTCTCCACGCTCATCGGGTCATTGACCTTCTGCTTGAGGATTTCTACGTTACGACGACCCTTGTTGATGACGTTCATTGTCGCGGCATCCAAATCAGAGCCAAACTTTGCAAACGCCTCTAATTCACGGTACTGTGCTTGGTCCAACTTCAAGGTACCCGCCACCTTCTTCATGGGCTTGATCTGAGCAGATCCACCCACACGAGATACCGAAATACCTACGTTAATCGCAGGACGAACCCCTGAGTTGAATAAGTCTGCTTCCAAGAAGATCTGACCGTCCGTGATCGAGATTACGTTGGTAGGAATGTAGGCAGATACGTCCCCCGCTTGGGTTTCGATGATGGGCAATGCGGTCAATGAACCACCCCCCTTAACAATCGGCTTTAATGACTCTGGAAGGTCATTCATGTTTTGGGCAATCGTATCGTCCTTGATCACCTTCGCCGCGCGCTCAAGCAAACGGCTGTGTAGGTAGAATACGTCCCCTGGATAGGCCTCACGACCTGGAGGGCGACGCAATAACAAGGATACCTCACGGTAAGCTACGGCCTGCTTTGATAAATCATCATAAATGATCAATGCTGGACGACCTGTGTCGCGGAAGTACTCTCCAATCGCTGCACCAGCAAACGGAGCGTAGAATTGCATCGGAGCCGGGTCCGCCGCGTTCGCGGCTACAATGGTCGTATAGGCCATCGCACCTTTTTCTTCCAAGTTCTTCGCCAGGGCAGCTACAGTAGATCCTTTCTGGCCAATAGCCACATAGATACAGTATACAGGCTCCCCTTTGTCGTAAAATTCCTTTTGGTTGATGATCGTGTCAATCGCCACGGTAGTCTTACCTGTTTGACGGTCGCCAATGATCAACTCACGCTGGCCTCGGCCGATAGGAATCATTGCGTCAATCGCCTTGATGCCCGTCTGAAGGGGCTCATTTACCGGCTGACGGTAGATTACTCCGGGAGCCTTGCGCTCCAAAGGCATGTTGTATTTGGTTCCTTCGATCGGGCCCTTGCCGTCAATTGGGTTACCCAAGGTGTCTACTACGCGACCGAGCATGCCTTCGCCCACTTCGATGGAGGCAATAACTCCCGTACGCTTTACTGTAGAGCCTTCTTTGATTCCTTCGGCGGCACCCAACAATACGATACCGACATTGTCTTCTTCCAAGTTCAAAACGATGCCGCGAAGGCCTGTTTCGAACTCGACAAGCTCGCCCGATTGAGCGTTTTCCATTCCATAGGCACGGGCGATACCGTCACCTACTTGCAATACGGTGCCAACTTCTTCAAGCTGGGCGTCGGATGCGAAACCGGAAAGTTGTTGACGCAGGATGGCTGAAATCTCTGCTGGTTTTACGTCTGCCATGGGGTGGGAATTTAAAAGTCCGCGATGTATAAGTTTTTCTCGAATTCACGCTCCAGTTTCGCCAGCGAAGAGGCCACAGAGGCATCTACTTGCTGGTCTGCCACGCGGAGCACAAAGCCACCAATCAGGGATTCATCCACAACTTGCTCCAACTGGACGTCAGAAGCCTCCGCTGTTTTCAACAATCCCAACAGTTGACTTACTTGGTCATTCGTCAACGGGCTAGCCGAAGCTACCCGGGCGCGAACCACCTTCTTCTCAGCCAAATAAAGGCTGGTGTATTTTTCAAGGACATCCTCCAAATGCGCCTCCCGACCATGCTTCACAAGCAAGGCCAAAAACAAATTCATGAGGGGGTCCAATTGCGCCGAAAATGCTGTTTCCAGCGTTTTCAACTTTTGCTCAGGCTTAATCACGGGGCTCTTCAAGAACACGCGAAAATCACGGCTCTCCTTGAGGACAGCCAACAAGGTGTCACTGTTCGCCTTGATCACGTCCAACGCCTGGCGTTCACGTGCCAAGTCCAACAGGGCCTTCGCGTAGCGGTTTGAAGCGCGCAATGTGCTCATCTCCTGATTAGTTCATTTTAACATCTTGCATCGCGCGATCGACCATAGCCTTCTGCGCTTCTGCATCCTTCAATTCTGCACGCAAAATGCGCTCAGACATGTCAATAGCCAACTGAGCCACTTGGTTTTTCACCTCGGTCATGGCGGCCATTTTCTCATTGTGAATCTGGGCACGCGCAGCCTCCAATACCTTGGCAGCCTCTTCTGAAGCGGCTCCCTTGGCGTCGGCAATGGTTTTGTCGCGCATGGCGCGAGCTTCCTTAAGCATGGCTTCGCGTTCTTCGCGCGCCTCTTTCAAGAGTTGCTCATTGTTTGACTGAAGCGAGGCCATTTCGGCCTTGGCCGCTTCGGCCGCCTTAAGCGCTGAATTGATCGCCTCTTCGCGGTCTTGAACGGCCTTCAGGATCGGCTTCCATGCAAACTTTGCCAAAAGGAAAAGCAGGATGAAAAACGTCAGTGTCGTCCAAAAAATGAGGCCAAAGCCAGGAGTTACGATACCCATTGTTCTTCGTTTCTTAGGTTAACAGTTTCACCAAAAAGGCGCGTTTGGCAGCGTTGTGCTGCCAAACGGCCCTGTAAGAGGTGAGATATTAATTACCCAACAACGCGACAACGATACCGAACAAACCGGCACCTTCAATCAACGCGGCTGCGATAATCATGTTGGTTTGGATTTTGCCAGTGGCCTCAGGCTGACGGGCAATAGCTTCCATGGCGCGACCGCCAATCAAGCCAATACCGATACCTACGCCGATAACGGCCAAACCTGCTCCAAGTGCTGCGATACTTCCGGTCATGATACTAGGGGGATTTGAGTTAAAAATTACTGTTTAATGGTGTTCTTCGTGCATAGCTGCCCCAATATATAGAGCAGTTAAGAGGGTGAAAATGTACGCCTGCAAAGCGGCGACTAACAATTCAAGTACGGAGATGAATAAGGTGAGCAGCACCGAGGCGGGACTCACCCAAACCGTTTCAAAAATGAAGACCAACGAGACCAAGCTCAATACAATGATGTGTCCTGCCGTAATGTTGGCGAACAATCGAATCATCAAAGAGAAGGGCTTCGTGAAAATGCCAATAAATTCTACAATTGCAAGCAATGGCTTGACCGCCACGGGGAGGCCTGGCATCCAAAAAATGTGACCCCAATAATGCTTATTTCCATTCACATTCGTTACCACAAAGGTGACTACGGCCAAGACCATCGTCACGGCAATATTCCCCGTCACGTTTGCTCCGCCTGGGAAGAATGGAACTAAACCGAGAAGGTTGTTAATCCAAATGAAAAAGAACATGGTCAACAACATCGGGACGAAACGCTTGTAATGCGGGCCGATATTGTTTTTTGCAATGTCGTCGCGAACAAAAACGACCAGTGGCTCTACAAACCCCGCTACACCGGTAGGTGCAACCCCTGGGTTTTTCTTGTAACTGCGAGCGGCAGGCAAGAAAAGCATCAAAATGACAAAGGCACTAAATAGGAGGGCAGCCACATTTTTCGTAATCGAAATATCCCATGGGCTGGCATTGGAAACCTCGTGGGTTTCGTGATCCATCTCGGCAAATGCGCCGTGTTCGTTTGCTACGTCCGAGGCGTAGTAAATTTTTTCATGAATGTTCACGAAGCGCTGGCCCCCTGCCTCTACGACATGGTGCCCTTCGGCGTCGTGATGAAACTTGGAGGATGAAAAGACCACTAGGCCTTTTTCGGTATACAAAATAACCGGAAGAGGAATGCTTACCGGGTGATCATTCCAATCGAATAAATGCCAGCCGTGGCTATCTGCAATGTGGTGCATGATCACCTCCGCAGGGTTGAACGCTGCTTCCTTTTCTTCTTCGTGAATCAGGGTTTCATGCACTTCAGCCTCCGCGCTGGAAGCAAAAAGGGATGAACTGATCGCTAAGAAAAGTCCTGTTAGGTATGTACGTGTATTACTCATGAAGCCTTGCAAAATGCGCGGCAAAGATACTCCGCAAGCTTTCCAAATCCTACTGTTTCTTGATCCAAAAAATAGCCAAGGCTGATTCGGCAACTAACATGAATAAATAGGCGGCAACAAACTGAAGTGCAGCACTTTGAAAATTAGGGGCATCCCGAAGGGATAATGGGAGAATGACGGCCCCTAAACCAAGCAACATGCGAAGCAGGCCGCCCACAAAGTAGACAGGAATGAACCGACCTTTCTTTTGGGCCTCCAAGGACTGCGCCAATCCGAAGAGCGCTACACCGGTACCAATCCAATACACATCCCCAACCCAGAACACGCCTTCGCGGTCCAAAACATAATAGAACATGCCGTGAAGCATGAGCCACAAGGCGTAGGTTAAAAGCAACGGGGGTCCCCAGGTTTTCATTTTGAATCGTCTATGATTTGTTTGACTACTAGGCCAAGGGCAAGGAGGGTAGACAAGAGGGCACAGGCCACCGTGGCCCATGCGGTTTGCTCCTCGCCCCATCGACCTTCGGAAACATCCCACCGATAGCCACCATAGGTGCCTAAGCCAATGATTGCAGCCATTTGAAAGGCCATGCCCGAAAATTTAATGGCGTTCTTCATCCGGCCTGCTTAGGCGGCTGAGGCTTCCTTTTTTGCCACGGTATCCGCCGGGGTGGCCGTGGTTTTCCGATTGGCCATCACACACGTGCCGGTGAATTGAGCGCCCGACTCCACCGCCAGCTGGCCCGTGTTCAAGTCCGCTTGAACATTCGCTGTTTGAAGCAACGTGCTCAGCCCTTTAATTTCCAATTTGCCCATGACGCGTCCTGCTATGGAGGCTTCTTGAGCACGTACCTCGCCGTCTACTGCCCCCGTAGGGCCGACCACCAGCTTTCCTCCGACAGATAAATTGCCTTTGACATGGCCATCAATGCGGATGTCCCCTGGAGAGTGAATGTTTCCTTGGATTTGGGTGCCTTCTACAATGCGGTTGTGCTCTGCATTGGCTTCGTTGCGTCGAGGTGCGTTCATCATAGCGTGTATATCATTTCCACAAAGCGTTTATAGCCCATGAGATCTTTGTTGGTGTAAAAATGCGCAAAATTTTGCACGGTTATAGGCCAATAGGAAGGATCATATGGATTTAAAAATTGCGTAACAGCCGCCGCCCGCTTCACCTTGTTTCGATAGTCCATGGCCTCCGTGCTGTTTTTGAAGCCGTCAACAGCAATGATTTGAGTGCTTTCATCCAGAGGCAAGAGTCGAATCGACATGGCGTTTCCCGCAAAATACTGTTGGTGAAACCGCGCCAACGCATTCCGCACATCGTTGGAATTTCCGGCAGAAGAAAATACAATTAACACTTGGTGGGGAACAGAAAGGGCTTCTGTATATGGGCTCTTTGGGGTGGTGACATCTTCCGCGTCGGCAGCTAGAGACATCTTGATATTTCCCGCTGCCACCGCCTGCGGGCTATTTGGATAGCCTTCCTCTACGTCGGTCAACGCTTCGATGTAGGCATTCCGACCATTTAAACCCCCTAGAGCCTGGGCTCGGAGCAGGGCGGCGCGTGGCGCCTCGTCAGAATTCCAGGTCGTTGTCGAACACGTATTCAGGGCCTCCTTCCATTGACGGCCTTCCACTTGGCTGACCAACCGCCTAAACGCTTGCGTGGTTTGGCTCGTCGGCCCTTTGTCTTCGACCTCGCCTCGCAGTAACGCGGCATAGCGACTATTGGGATAGTCCTTCAACACGAGGTCCTTTTCCGTCTGCGCTTGGATTGCCTCCTCGCGCTGAAGGTGGAGTCGATGTAAGGCATAGTGCACAAAGGCGGCTTGATCACATGCAGGGCTAGACGCGCTGATGCAGCTAACTTTTAAACTATCTGGCATGCCGCATTCCTCCTGATTCCTTTTCAAAGCGGCCAAAGCCTCATCCAAATCCCCAATTTGATCCCGGTAGATGGCCGCTGCCTCCAAAAGCGCCGAACACACCAATTGCTGACAGGAATCTCGCGCTATGGGGTCTTTGGGAATGGTGGCTAAGTAGCTATTCACATCATAGGCCGGGTCGATGTATTCTGCCCCGCCTTCGCTTGGGTCTCCTGGCGCCGATGGTCCATTATTCTGACCCATGGTCGCCATGGCCCACGTGCCTGAAGCGCTCTGCAAACGCCAATTATCCACGTTGGGTCGCTGCCCCCACTGCGTTGTAAAACTGGCCATCCCCGCTGCTCTCGAAACAGGATTGTAAAAAATCCATCCCCCAGCCGTAGCGCCCCCCGCCACTGGACCCGTGGCTGATAGAAGTTCCGACTGGGCGTTTAGTTGCGCATTCAATGCGGCACGCTCTGCCGCGCGAATGGCGAGTTGTTCTTGTTTCTTCAAATTCTCCACATAGGCAGTGAATTTGGACCGCAAAAACGCATCAGATTTTGTTCCCAGCACCAGAAGAGAATCATTTCGATCCACAATTTGGACCACCGCCATTAACGCATTGAGACCATCGCGACGCTTTGAAAGCGATTGCTTCAACGCATGTCCTTCCGGCAACAAGGCATACGCCGAATCCAAATCTACTTGGGCTCTTGGGTAGCGCTTTGCCTCAAAGTGCATGCCCCCTCGCTCCGAATAGGCAAGCGCCCAGAGTACCGGCCGAGCACTTTGCCCTGTCCCTACACATCGATTGAGGTAAAAAAGGCGGTTTTTATCATCTTCTTGCGTCTGAGCCACCCGCGCCAAAGCATAATAGATTCGATCACGGTACGTCGCATTTTTGGGCTCTTTTAGGAGTTTCAACAATTCGGCATAGAGCTTTTGAGGCCTTCCGTCGCCATTCAGGGTTTTATGCAATTGGGCTTCCAAAAGCATGTCATACGTGGCGGGCTGGCCGGCAATACAGCGTTCAAAAGACTGGCGTGCCAACAGACGCTCTCCGGCATTTTCATAGAGCTGGCCGGCGATGAAAGCATAGCGCGCAAAATCTCGGCGGTTCTTGCTTTTTTCGGATGCAGCACGGAGCAGGTCCGCCGCGAGCATGGGTTCCTGTTGGCTGAGGTGTCCTTGCGCTCGAAGCAATAAAATCTCGACATCATAGCGCTCTGGTACCCCGGTGCGCTCCAATTCATCCAGTGCAGACAATGTTGCCGGACCATTGCTTTGGCGCGCTTGGATCAAGATGCGATGCAGTTCAGATTGGTAGTGTAAGTGCGATTCCCCTTGAGAGAAAAAGCGCTCGGCGTTCCATGGTCGGCTCGCCTTTCGATCGGTATTACGCGAAACAATGGCATACGATTCTTGAGCCGCTACATCTAGGCCAAGGAGCGCTTGGGCGTCGCCCATCAACAAATAGGCATCATAGACCACGGTGTTTCGCTGCGCTCCTCGAAACATCATACTATGCTCTTGAATGGTCTTAGTGGCTTTTTCGACTGCGCGCTTTAACTGCGATGCCGCCGCCGAGCTTTCTTTTGCCTGACCCCAGGGGTAGATATCCAATACCCGATCATAGACATCCACATGCTCGGACTCGAGTGTTTTGAGCGCTTCGTCAAAGGCTTCTTGGCCATTAAATAGCGGGTTGAATCGGGCGGAAAGCTGATGGTACGTGCGGTTGATGGCCCGGTCTTTGGTTCGGCTACATGACAGCCCTACCAACAGCACTCCTACCAAGAGGGCGTTGAGCAAATAACGGGAGCGCTGGGTTATCTTCATGGATATTGTTGGGGCCGGATCAAACTAACGACGCGGCCCCAAAGTTATTTCATGGAGATGGGCCACGCGGACCCAATATCTTTGTATCGAATGGAAAAGAACGAGAAACAAGCAAAACGCTGGCATAAGTTGCTCCGGAAATACCGCGTGGTATTGCTGGACGAGGCTTCTTTTGAGGAGCGTTTTTCCATGGTGCTCAGCCGTTTTAACGTGTTCATTACCGTGGGCACGACTGCCGTTTTGCTCATCATCGGCACGATTCTTTTGATTGCTTACACCCCATTGCGCGAGTACATTCCGGGCTACGCCAGTACGTATTTACGACGTTCAGCGATTTCCTTGGACCAAGAATCTGATTCGCTCATCAACCAAGTAGCCTACCAAGAAGCCTTCATTCGTCGATTGCAGGCGGTCATGGACGACGCCCTGCCCAGCGACTCCCTTGGAAGTGCCAGTGCAGTCCCCGCGGGCTGGAGTCCCGAAAAGCTTAAACCGAGTGATCGCGAGTTGGCCTTGCGACAATCCGTGGCAGAAATGGAGGCGCGGGCCAAAACGGAGGTGGATCCAGACAAAGAGTTGCGGAGGCCGCTCGAAGGCACCCTGCTCGCAAGTCAGCGGATTTCACGTCGAGAGTTTGGTATCAAGCTGGCAGGCGAAGATGGCGCCGAAATTCACGCCATGAAAGATGGCACTGTGCTCTCCGTCGAAGGGACGCCCTCGCTCGGTTTTGTACTCCTAGTCCAACATTCGGGTGGGGCCTTGGGTCGATATGGTAATTTGGCCAAAACCAATAAACGTGCGGGCGACTATGTGAAACAGGGCGATATTTTAGGTGCCCTAGGGGAAGCCCCAGAAGGAGAACAGCCCTTTGTTTCGGTTCAATACTGGTTGGGCGGAGAATCCCTCAATCTCGAAAAGCTTTTAGGACTCTAAGAATTCATGGCTAGCATTAAAGAAATCGGCGCGCGCATTTGGGCCCAAATTGCAGAACGCGAAACCCAGAAATGGGCTTCAAAGCCGCTTGAAACACAAGAAAAGACTTTTCAAGCGCTGATTGAACGCGCCAAAGACACCGCATTTGGCCGCGATCATGACTTTGCCTCGATTAAAACCATGAAAGACTTTCAAGACCGCGTCCCCGTGCGCGATTATGAAGGCCTGCGAAACTACGTGGACCGCGTCGTGGACGGAGAGTCCGACGTTTTATGGCCTGGAAGGCCTTTGTACTATGCCAAAACGAGTGGAACAACCTCTGGAGCGAAGTACATTCCTTTGACCAAAGAGTCGGTTCCTTACCACATTAAATCTGCCCGCAATGCCCTCCTTACACACATTCGGAACACCGGGCGCTCGGGTTTCTTAAATGGGAAAATGATCTTCCTCCAGGGCAGCCCTGAACTTGAGGACAAGAAGGGGGTCTCCTTGGGTCGATTGTCTGGAATTACGGCTCACTTTGTGCCGAGCTATTTGCTCAAAAACCGCATGCCTTCTTGGGAAACAAATTGCATCGAAGACTGGGAAAAAAAGGTAGATGCCATCACCGAAGAAACGCACCAAGTGGACATGACCGTGATCAGTGGCATTCCCCCTTGGGTTCAAATGTACTTCGAGCGCTTAATGGCCAAAACCGGGAAGAAAACCATGGCGGAGATTTTCCCCAACTTCGACTTATTCGTCACCGGTGGGGTCGCATTAGAACCCTACAAGGCGCGGTTGCTTGAGCTTTTTGGCAAGGATGTTCCCATTCTAGAAACCTACCCTGCCTCCGAAGGCTTTTTTGCCTACCAAGATCAATCCAATAGTCCAGACTTGCTCCTCTTATTGGACAATGCCATGTTCTATGAATTTGTGCCAGCCGATCAATACTTCGAAGAAAATCCCCCTCGATTGACAATTGGAGACGTAGCGCTTGGCGTGAATTATGCACTGATTTTAAATACCAATGCGGGCCTATGGGGGTATAGCATTGGGGACACGGTGATGTTTGTTTCCAAGTCACCCTATCGCATTCGCGTGACCGGCCGAATTAAGCATTTCATTTCGGCCTTTGGGGAACATGTGATCGGCTCCGAGGTAGAATACGCCATGGACCAAGCCTTGAATCAACACGGAGGACTAGTACGAGAATTTACGGTAGCGCCCAACGTAAACCCCCTAGAGGGCGGATTGCCCTACCATGAATGGTTGGTCGAATTTGACGAGGCGCCGAACGACATCGAGGCCTTTATGAAAAGTCTAGATGCTGGCCTTCGGCAAAAAAACAGCTACTACGACGATTTGATTACGGGCGCCATTTTGAGGCCTTGTGTCCTGCGTTCACTCGGGCCCGAGTCGTTTATCCGCTACATGAAGTCCGAAGGAAAACTTGGAGGCCAGAACAAAGTGCCTCGCCTCACCAACGACCGAAAAATTGCCGAGGCGCTCCTCGCTTTAGAGGCCTAATTTTCCATCGCCCGGCTGATAGCCGTGATCTTGCTCCGTGGGTGCATGGGATGCCGCGACAGCTAGCCGGTCACATCGCTCATTTTCTGGATGCTCATTGTGCCCTTTAATCCATTGGTAGTTCACTTGATGCGGCTCCATGGCTAGGAGCAAACGCTTCCAGAGGTCAGGGTTTTTGACTTTGGCCCACCGACGGCGCTTCCATCCGTCAATCCAATTCTTTTGGAAGGCGTCCACCACATATTTGCTATCGGATACCACGGTCACATGGCAGCCTTTCACCTTAAGCGCTTCAAGTCCTACGATGACCGCCAAGAGTTCCATTCGATTATTGGTGGTGTGGTAAAAGCCCCCCGACAATTCTTTTTCATTTTGGCCACTGCGCAGGATCGCCCCATAGCCCCCCGGGCCCGGGTTGCCTTTGGCGGCGCCATCCGTATATAGCTCTACTTGGGGCATGCGCTAGGATCTGGTAGGTTTTTGTCCAAAAGTAACGCCTCTAATACCCGAGGAAAGGCCCAGTGCTCCATGCGCAGTATGCGCGCCTGAAGACTTTCGGGATCATCCGTAGACGCGACGGGCAAGGCACACTGAAAGCACAGCGCCCCTTCATCATATTCGGCGGTAACCTCGTGAATACTCAACCCCGAAAGGGCTTCCCCCGCTTGGATTACTGCGCGATGGATGTGCAATCCGTACATCCCTGCTCCGCCAAATTTGGGCAATAATGCGGGGTGAACATTCCATATTCGCTTTTCAAAGGCCTGAATCCAATCCGCGGGAACACGCTTGAGGTAGCCTGCACACGCAATTGCTTGAACCTCGCGACGCTTCCAATCTTGAAGGACCATTGCGTCGTCCAACCCTGGGGTAAAAACATGTACCGGCACGGATAAATTCCGGCTCAAAACGCCCGCTTTTGACGAATTCGTCCAAATTCCTTCGATGCGGCAAAATTTATGTCCCTTAAAATATTCGACAATTGCGGCCGCATTACTGCCGCTTCCCGAGGCCAATATGGCCAATGAAATCAAGGGTTGAGGCACAGTTGAGGACATGGGGACAAAGGTAGTCCATGGGGGTATATCCGACCGGCGATGAACGAAATGTATTGCTCTAAATGTTCATATGGCGTTTCTTTGCACCGATTCAACCAATCTAAACTCACTGTTATGTCGGATATCGCATCCCGCGTTAAGGCCATCATCGTCGACAAGCTCGGCGTTTCTGAAGCCGAAGTCACCACAGAAGCATCTTTCACCAACGATCTAGGTGCTGACTCTCTGGACACTGTAGAATTGATCATGGAATTCGAAAAGGAATTCGATATCCAAATTCCAGACGACCAAGCGGAAAACATTGCTACCGTTGGTCAAGCTGTTTCGTACATCGAAACTGCAAAAGCCTAATCATCCTCTCGGATGGAACTAAAGCGCGTAGTCGTTACCGGGATCGGCGCATTGACGCCGATTGGTAATACCGCCAAAGAATTTTGGGACGGCCTGCTCCAAGGAAAGAGCGGTGCCGCTCCCATTACTCATTTTGATTCGAGCAAATTCAAGACGCAATTTGCTTGCGAAATCAAGAACCTCAATGTCGAGGATTTCATTGATCGCAAGGAAATGCGCCGAATGGATCGCTGCACGCATCTTGGCCTTATTGCTGCTGACGAAGCCATCCAAGACTCGGGAATTGAACAAACTGAAACCTCGAAAGACCGTATTGGTGTAATCTGGGGTTCCGGCATTGGAGGTATTGATACCTTCTTTGAAGAAGCAACGAATTTCGTTGAAGGGGAAGGAAACCCTCGCTTCAATCCGTTCTTCATTCCCAAAATGATCGCGGACATTTGCGGCGGTCATGTTTCCATGAAATACGGGTTTCGTGGCCCGAACTACACGACGGTTTCGGCCTGCGCTTCATCTACCAACGCCATCATTGATGCGCTGATGCTTCTTCGCCTCGGCAAAGCAGACGTGATTGTTTGTGGGGGTTCTGAAGCGGCGATTGGACCTGGGGGCATCGGTGGATTTAACGCGATGCATGCCCTCTCTACCCGAAACGATGATCCAAAGACTGCATCTCGCCCATTTGATAAAGACCGCGACGGTTTTGTCATGGGAGAAGGCGCTGCCTGTATGGTTCTTGAATCCTATGAGCATGCCGTAGCCCGCGGAGCAAAAATTTATGCCGAATTAGCGGGTGGAGGACTTTCTGCCGATGCGCACCACTTGACCGCTCCACATCCTGAAGGACTGGGCGCTTTGAATGTGATGCGCAACTGCCTTGAAGATGCAGGTCTTCAGCCAGAAGACGTCGACTACGTCAACGTTCATGGAACCTCTACACCACTTGGTGATATTGCCGAAACCAAGGCCATCCAGGGTGTTTTTGGAGATCATGCTTATCAATTAAACATCAGTTCAACCAAGTCCATGACAGGACACCTTTTGGGGGCCGCCGGGGCCGCAGAAGCATTGGTTGCTTGTTTATCGGTAGTTCATGACATCATTCCTCCGACCATCAATCACTTCTCGGATGATCCCGAGTTGGACTCCAAGCTAAATTTCACTTTCAACACGCCTCAAAAGCGCACCGTGCGCGCAGCTTTGTCCAATACGTTTGGATTTGGCGGGCACAACGCCTCCGTGTTGTTCAAGAAAGTGGACTGATTTATGCTTCGGGCATTCTTTTCCTTTTTTAAGCCGGTTCCTGCCGAATCTAAAGAGCTGCTCGCTGCCATCCGCGAAATGACGGGCTTGCGCCCTGCGGATCCAAATATTTACCTCGCAGCCTTCCGCCGTAAGGTGGACGACCAAAGTCAAAAGAGTGCCAACATGCGCTACGAGCGTTTGGAATATCTCGGCGATGCCGTTTTGGGCGTTTTAATGGCCGAATACCTCTACGAGAAGTACCCAAAAGGAGACGAAGGATACCTCACCAGCATGCGCTCGAAAGTGGTTAGCCGTAAGGCACTCAATCGCATTGCCGTAAAAATGGGCATTCCTGAGTGGATGCAGCAGTCTTCGCGGGGTCGCCGCGCCGGCACCACCTCTGTACCGGGCAATACCCTCGAAGCTCTCGTTGGTGCCGTCTATGTGGATCAAGGGTGGAATGCAACGAAGGTGTTTGTTCACAAGCGCCTCTTGGATGCCTACGTGAATTTTGACCGCGTCGAAAAAGAAGTCATCTCCTACAAGAGTTTACTCATTGAATGGGTGCAGCGTCAGAAAAAGACATTCGAATTCGAAGTCCTTGAAGAAAATGGCGCAGAACACCGCAAGCGCTTCACGATGTGTATTAAAATCGATGGGGAAGTGCAAGGAGAAGGCGCTGGACAATCGAAAAAAGCCGCTGAAGAAGCTGCGTCACGCGCTGCTTGCAAGGCGCTAAATCTAGGTCGCCGTGAGCCGTCTCGTCCTCGACGACGTCGATGAGGGGCCTCCCCCTAGCCTACTTGGGCTCAGTACGGCGCTGAGTGATGTCTCCTTCATTTTTCAATTGAATCATTCCCTTCGCTGGACATTGAGGCGCGTGGAAGACTTGGCATGCATTCAGTCCCCGATTCGCAGCCATCATGCGCTATTCCGCGGTGCCCAAGGTGCCCAAGAGCAAGCGGTTTTTTGGAATCTCCCGGATGAAAGCACGTGGCTGACTGGCGAAGCGCCCCCTTCGGATGACTTGTTTTCGGAAAGCCTATCGGCCGCACCTAAGCGCCCCTTGGTGCAAAAGCCTAAGAATATTCACGCCGTCTTAATCATGGATCCGCCGCTATCTCCCGCGGAAATGGTAATTTTGCAACGTCAAATTGCTTCGATTCCCGGAGTGCTTGGACAACAGATCCTCCCTTGGTCTTCCCTTCGCGTTCGAGAAAACTTTCTCTTAGAACCGCTGAACATATAAATAAAGCGAACCTCGCTATGAAACGAACAAAAATTGTCGCCACGCTCGGCCCCGCCTCTTCAGACAGCAAAACGCTTGAGGCTATGCTCCATGCGGGAGTCAATGTTTTCCGCGTGAATTTTTCTCACGGAAGTCATGAGCAGCACCGCGGAACCATCCAAACTATCCGTGAAATTCTGGATCGCACCGGTTTGCATGCCGCCATTTTGGCCGACCTACAAGGTCCAAAGCTTCGCGTCGGAACAGTGGAAGAAGGTGCCGTGGTTGAGCCCGGCGATACGGTGACATTCACCAATATCAAGTGTGACGGAAACAAGGAGCGCGTCTACATGACCTATGCGGAGTTTCCTAAGGATGTCAACCCAGGAGAAACCATTCTTCTCGATGATGGCAAATTGATGATGCGCGTCATTTCGACCAATCGCAAGGATGAAGTGGTTACCGAAGTGGTTCAAGGTGGGCCTTTAAAGTCCAAGAAAGGAGTGAACCTCCCGAATACCCGTGTTTCCCTTCCTTGCTTAACAGAGAAAGACTTGGCTGACCTAGAGGTCGCCATGGATGAGAATGTAGACTGGATCGGTTTGAGCTTTGTCCGAAATGCCCAAGACATCAAAGAGCTTCGCGCCATCTTAGACAAGAATAAATCCAATGCGGGCATCATTGCCAAGATTGAAAAGCCTGAAGCCGTATCCGACATCGAGCGAATCCTTGACGCCACGGATGGGGTGATGGTGGCTCGTGGGGACCTAGGGGTTGAGGTTCCTTTGGAAAGTGTTCCGTTGATTCAAAAAATGATCGTCGCAAAGGCGGTTGAACGTGCGAAGCCGGTCATTGTAGCCACCCAAATGATGGAGAGCATGATTGACAGTATGACGCCAAGTCGCGCAGAGGTCAATGACGTGGCGAATGCGGTTTTGGATGGCGCTGATGCCGTTATGCTTTCCGGCGAAACCTCCGTCGGCAAATTCCCCGTAGAAGTGGTCGCAACCATGGCCAAAATCGTCGCGGCAGCGGAAACTTCGGGGGTAAACCACATCAAAGAGCGCAAGCCCAAGAAGCAAGATGAGCGCTTTGTGAACAACGCAATCTGTTTCCAGGCAGCGAAAATGGCCAACCTTGTTGAGGCTCGGGCAATTTGTACCATGACCTTCTCGGGGTATTCCGCTCAGCTCATTTCCTCTTTCCGACCCAAAAGCACTATTTACGCCTTCACCTCGAACAAGGCAATTTTGAATAAGATCAGCTTATTCTGGGGGGTCTGCGGATACTATTATGACGGGTTAGAGTCTACCGATCAAACGATGATGGAGATTACACAAACCCTCCGCTCAGAGAATCAAGTAGAGGATGGCGACTACATCATTCAGTTAGCTAGTATGCCAATTTTGAAAAAGGGAACGACGAATACCATGCGGGTCAAACGCGTGGGCGAGTGATCTCAGCGACTCGTTGAGATCCAATCCATCAAAAAAGGGGGCTTCTGGCCCCCTTTTGTGCGTTTTAAGCGCTTATTACACCGCTCCGCTAAAGTTCCCTAAGAAACGTAAATCATTCTCGTAGAAGGCTCGAATGTCGGGTATTTGGAATCGCTGCATGGCGATGCGCTCTATGCCCATGCCAAAGGCATAGCCACTATACACGCCGGGGTCGATCCCACAGGACTCCAATACGGCCGGGTCTACCATGCCGCATCCCATAATTTCTAACCAGCCCGTGCCCTTCGTCATGCGGTAGTCCACTTCATTTTCCAGTCCCCACCAAATATCCATTTCGGCACTGGGTTCAGTAAATGGGAAATAGCTCGGGCGGAGGCGGATTTCTGTCTTTTCGCCAAAGAAAGCCCGTGCAAATTCCAATAAGGTTTGCTTGAGGTCTGCAAAAGAAACATTCTGGTCAATGTAAAGCCCTTCCACTTGGTGGAACACACAATGGGAACGACTTGAAATCGCTTCATTTCGAAAAACACGTCCAGGAGCTATGATGCGGATGGGGGGCTTCTGGCTTTCCATGGTGCGGACTTGAACACTTGAAGTGTGCGTTCGAAGCGCCCAATCCGGGTCTTTTGCCAAGAAAAAGGTGTCCTGCATGTCGCGCGCAGGATGCTCTGGTGGGAAATTTAATGCCGAAAAGTTATGCCAATCGTCTTCCATCTCAGGTCCTTGTGCCACCGCAAAGCCCATTCTTTCGAAGATGGAAACAATCTCATTTCGAACTAATGAAATAGGGTGGTGGGCTCCTGGGGGTGTAGCGTAGCCTGGACGACTAAAATCCTCCACCGGGCCACTCTTCCGAGCGCTTGGCTTGACTTGTATTTGGGCTAAAGTCGCTTCTGCGCTCGTTTTCAGCGCATTAAGCGCTTGGCCAACCGCCTTCTTTTCTTCGTTGGGAACGGTCTTAAAATCAGCAAACAGCGTAGTTAAAATGCCTTTTTTTCCAAGGTATTGAATACGAAAGTTCTCCGCCTCTTCCGCAGTGGAAAGGGTCGTTTGCTCAATCGTTCGAATGTGTTTTTCAATGATTTCCAGCATGGGAAAGGAATCGTTTATATTTGCTCAGCGCTGAGCGCAAAACTATTGCAAACCCGGATGAAGCTCAACAAAACACTCGTTTGGAGTCTAATTTTCTTCAGTATCCTCGGACTGAGCACCAGTTGTGAGGAGGAAGATACGCGTTCTCAAGTGCGCGTTCGCGTCTTGAATCAGGATTCTATTCCGATTCAAAATGCCCTAGTGCGCCTTTTTGCACCGGGCACAAACACCTTGTTTACGGATCCAAACACCCAAGGAAGTTATTATCGCTACTCTGGGGTAGATGGATGGTGTGAGCCTTCATTCAAATTTGATGGCGAAGCCTTTTTGGACGTGGAAGCGGCCAAAGGAGGATGGCGCGGTTGTTCCTATGTGCACGTCACAAAGGGCTCTGTGGCCGAAATTGTTGTCTTCATGAAGCCTTTTGGCGACTTAAATAACGGATGCCCCCAATGAAACGTCTGCTCCTCGCTCTCCTCGTCATCACTTTGGGCCTAAGCGCCTGTAAAAAGAAAGACGCACCGGTCTACAGCTTTTCTGTGGAAGTCATTGACGAAAACGGTACACCCATTCAAAACGCCTATGTGCGCGCTACCGCGCCCGTGGTCAATGCCATCCCGGACTTTCAAGGCCATACGGGCATCGACGGCATCATGCGCAATGACTCTGGAGATGATGTTTTTGAGTACACCATGCCGGCTGTTTTACAAATCACTGCCCAAAAAGGAGACAATCCTCCCGTGGTATTTGGCTGCGGTTACCTCAAACTTGAACCAGACAGCACGGTCGTTATGAAGATTGTGGTGCTTCCATACAGCAACGGATCCGCTGGCTGTTAAGCCCTTGAACCGTTTAGAATCTAAAACGCCCTCAAGAGAGGGCGTTTTTATTTACATGACATTGGGTTTGCTCAAATCCACCCTTGGCCCTCGCAATAATGAATGACCGCTTCGCGCATCAACCGTGCCTGGTGGCCTCCCGGCAAATTTGGAAGTGCTTCTAATGCTTCAAAATGAGGCCAGCCCTGTTCGTCTCGTCCTACGAATTTGTAATATCCATACGGCTCCAGGAGGCGGCAGATTCCGATATGGAAGACATCCACTTTGTGGTCTTTCCGCAAGCGCTGGTGGGGCATTTGAAGCTCTTGAAGTCCAATGGTAAACAGTATTCCGTCCAGGTCCATCGGATCTCCCGGGGAAAACCTTGCCGTAAATAACGCCACTACGCGTTCCCACTTTTCTTTCAATGGATCGGTCATCCTACCTTTAGTGTGTTGTGAATGTAATAGACATTTCTTGTTTAGCGCTCGTGCTCTTTTTTGTAGGCCGTGGAATTTGGCGTGGTTTTGTCAATGAATGGTCCGGTTTGCTCGGGCTAGCTCTTGGGTACTTTGCGGTGAAGCTTTATGCCGCACCTTTTGCGGATTGGCTTGCGAATGCTGTGGAGCTGAGTCCTTCGACCGCGCTACTTGTATCCAAATTTACCGTTTTCCTAAGTGCTTATTTGGTCGTTGTGCTGCTCGGGAAGCTGCTCACCAAAGTGCTTAAATTGGTCTGGCTTGGTTGGATAAACCGAATAGCAGGAGGCCTTTCTGGTCTCGCTAAGGGGATTGTCTTTACCTCCTTGCTCGTAGCGTTCTATACCCAGGCGATTATCCCTCGTTTTCCGCTCGATGACCTGGTCGGAACCTCGTGGATTTACCATGGTTTAATCGACGCCGGGGAGGTGCTTTTAGACTTAGGCCAAAGCTATCTAGTTAGCCCTGAGAATTAGGCAAAATCAATGATTGCCTGAATCCCGGGAAGGGTTTTTCCTTCCAAATATTCTAACATAGCGCCGCCTCCCGTGGAGATATAGCTCATGCGATCGGCTAAACCAAACTGTTCAACGGCTGAAACCGAATCGCCTCCCCCCACTAAACTGAAAAGACCTGCCTCTGTGGCTTCTGCTATAGCCTCACCGACTTCACGCGTCCCGCCAGCAAAGGCGTCCATTTCGAAAACACCCAAGGGGCCGTTCCAAAGAAGTGTTTTCGCGGACTTAACCACCTCGATAAACGCTTTCCGCGATGCAGGACCTGCGTCTAATCCTTGCCAATCGGATGGAATTTCAAAAATGGAACAGATTTGTGTGTTGGCTGTCGGGGCAAAGTCATCCGCCGCAATTACATCGCTTGGCAGGTGAAGGGTTACCCCTTTTTCTTTGGCTAAGTCCATAATATCCTTCGCTGTTTGAAGATGGTCCAGCTCGCAAATACTTTGGCCGACTTCGCCGCCCTGCGCTTTAATAAACGTGAAGCTCATTCCTCCACCAATGATGATATGATCCACCCGATCCATCAAGCGTTGAAGAATGTCAATTTTGCTAGAAACCTTCGATCCTCCCACAATGGCCAGGGCAGGTCGCTCACTACTCTGAAGAACACGATTCACGTTCTCAATCTCCGCCGCCATCACATAGCCAAACGCGCAGGCTCCAGGGAAAAATTTAGCCACCACGGTGGTACTGGCATGCGCTCTGTGTGCGGTACCAAATGCGTCGTTGACGTAGCAATCGCCATGAGCTGCCAAGGCCTGAGCAAAGGATTCATCCCCACGTTCTTCCCCTGGATAAAAACGAACGTTTTCTAGAAGCAACAACTCCCCATTCTGTAATTCCTGCACTGCCGCATCGGCCTTTGGGCCAATGGCCTCTTCACAAAAACAAATAGCCTGACCCAGGCGCAAGGCGAGAGCCTCAGCAACCGGGCGCAAGCTGTACTTTGCTTCAGGAGCCGCTTTGGGCCTTCCGAGATGGGATAATAGGATCACCTTGGCCCCTTGGTCCAGCAAATAGCGAAGCGTGGGAAGCGTCGCCAAAATACGCTTGTCGTTGGCTACGCTACCGTCCTCATTGAGAGGAACATTAAAATCAACACGAACCAACACGCGTTGGCCCGAAACGGATAAATTCTCGATTGTTTTCATGGGAAAAGTATGGGACATCAAAGGTAGGTTTCTACCTTCGCTTTGTGCCTGAAATTTTTCACTTTCCAGAGAACTACCCCAGTAAAACTTGGATGGAGCATGCGTCCTCAGGGCACATTCCACATGCGCAGCTCATTGTATCCAAAAATGGCGGCCTCGCTTGGCCTGCTGTGCAGCGATATATTCAAATGCTCGTATGTGCTCAGGGAGGCTGTGGTACCTGTGATGCTTGCGCGCAACATCGCCAAATGGCCCATCCTGATGTGCATTACATCTTTCCGGTGGTCGCTAGCGCTTCGTCCGGCGGCACCTCTGATGTATTCCTTCCGGAGTTCCGCAACTTCTTGAAATTCAACAAGTTTCCGGTCGTTAGAAATTGGATTGAGGCATTGGATGCCGCGCAAAAAGTGGTCCAAATCTCTGTCAAAGAAGCCAAGCGGATGGGGGACATTCTCAGCCTTACTTCCCACAGTGGTCGATATAAGGTTTTAGTCATTTGGCTGCCCGAGCGGATGCATGACTCCGCCGCCAATAAATTGCTCAAAACCCTCGAAGAACCCGAAAACAAAACGGTCATCTTGCTTATCAGCCATGATGAGGAGTCCATCCTAGGAACCATCCGTAGTCGTTGTCAAACCATATACTTACCCCCATGGGGTCGGAACGAAGTAGAGCGGTGGTTGATTGACGAGCGCCGAATGGATCCCAACCAAGCGAAAATTCTCTCTTCGCTTAGCGCGGGTGAGCCAGGAATTGCCTTGGATTTTCTCGAAAATCGCGAGCGACTGATTCCCTTAGCTGAGCATTTTGTAGAGTGGTTACGCCTAGCGTTTAAAAAGGATTTACCTGGCCTGCAGACATGGGTTGACCACGTCGCTGCTTGGAACCGGGAACAACAGCGCGATTTCCTCGTCTTTTCAGGAGAGGTCCTTTCCCAATTAGAACGTAAACGTCAAAACGCATTGCGTGGTTTCGCACTAGATTGGTTCCCAGAAATTGCGTTCAATGCGGATGGTTTTGCCAAGCTAATGGACCATCATAAAGTTCTTTTCATGCATCAAACATTAGATGATGCATATAAAGATGTAGGGAGAAATGTCAATGCACGCCTGGTTTTCTTCGACGCAAGCTTGCTTCTTATGAAGGCTTTCTAAGCACGTACAACAGACTTGATGTGTTGTCCTTGCCGCCCCTAAAGTTGCTCCACAATCCTTTCAGCGTGGCAGAAATCCATCGTTTGGACCCATGTCGGAACGACTCACTAAGCAATCCCACATAGAAGGCGTCCAGAGGCATTGGGTCTACTGATTCGTAGTTCCAACCGCTTTCTTTTGCTAAACGCTTTACGTCCTCTTTTCGGAAATGCCAAAAATGGATAGGGACATCCCATGCCGCCCAATGGGTTCCGTAATGATGGGCATCCCATGAATCTGGGTTTGGCAGCGCTAAAATCAAACACGCGCCAGGGGAGGCTTTAGCATAGAGTGCCTTCATTGTTTCAAGAGGCTCTGGAAGATGCTCCAAAACATGAAAAAGAGTAATTCCGTCAAATTTCTGATCAACTGGGAGCTGTTCTAATTTTTCAAAAACAGGCTGTTTTATACGCTTTTCGGCTTGTTTTCGGGCATTTTCACTGATTTCTACCCCAAAAACGCCCCATTTCTCATTTTTAGCGGCCTCCAAAAAAACGCCTATTCCACAGCCAACGTCCAGGAGGTGGCGAATTTTTAATTCTGAAGGACTTCTTTGACTCAAAAACTTGGCCTTTTTCCGTGCTGCGCGATCTCGTAGAAAATTGTAGAGCACATCAAAAAGCCCCTTGGAAGATTCATTGTGACTTTTGTAGGCAGGCGAGTCATAGTACTTGCCTATATGATTTTGGTCCGGTCGCGGGCTTGTTCGCTTAAATCCACAGGAAGCGCATTGAATAATTTCAAAATTCTCTTGGCTTACCATGTGATCTTTTACCCCCAGGAATGGGCTATGTGCATCAGACAAACACAAGGGGCAATGGGGGATTCTTTGAAGATGTTCCACGTGAAACAAGTTTAAGGCTTAACGGCCTAAATGAACCATTAATATTTGAACATCCGCCGGGGAAACCCCAGAAATTCTACTCGCCTGACCCAGGGTTTCTGGTTGAATGCGCTGCAATTTCTGACGGCTTTCCATGCTTAGCGCAGTAATGCGCTCGAACGAAAACCCGGATGGAATACGAAGGTTTTCCAAGCGCTTAAGTTTAGCCACTTGCTCTAATTCTTTATCAATGTACCCCGCGTATTTCTCGGTAATTTCTACTTGTTCCCAAATTTCCTCGCTAAACACTGGTACGTCATTACCAAGGTTACTCAGTATTCCTTCCAATTGGAGCTGTGGTCGCGCTACTAATTGGGCTAAAGGCCCGCGCTGTTTAATCGCCGCAGTTCCCATTTCCTCAAGATACTTGTTTGCATCTTTTGGTTCAATGCTTTGTTGCCCAAGCCATTGTTGGGCCTGCGCAATCGACTCCATTTTATTTTGAAATCGCTTCCATTGATCTTCCTCAATTAGTCCGAGGCTATGTCCTAAGGCCGTCAAACGACGGTCCGCATTATCCTGACGCAAGGTCAATCGAAACTCCGCTCGGCTAGTAAACATGCGATACGGCTCTTCCGTTCCCTTGGTGATCAGATCATCAATCAACACCCCCATGTAGGCTTGACTTCGGTCTAACGTAAAGGGGTCTTTGGAATGCACCGCCAGGTGGGCATTGATACCTGCCATCAAGCCTTGACAGGCCGCCTCTTCATACCCTGTGGTGCCATTAATTTGGCCCGCAAAGAACAAACGGGGAACAATCTTGGTCTCCAAACTATGCGACAATTGCGTAGGGGGGAAGTAGTCATATTCCACCGCATACCCTGGTCTGAAGAACCGCGCATTTTGGAAACCAGGCACTTTTCTCAAGGCTTCATGCTGTACTTCTTCCGGTAAGGAGGTGCTAAAACCATTGATATAGACCTCCACGGTATCCCAACCTTCCGGCTCGATAAACATTTGGTGGCTCGTTTTATCCGCAAAGCGGTTGATCTTGTCTTCAATACTTGGACAGTACCGAGGTCCGCTTGACTGAATCGCCCCATTAAAGAGTGGGCTGCGATCAAAGGAGGCCCGAAGCGTATCATGTACGGCTTCACTCGTATGCGAAATCCAGCAGGACCTTTGTTTCTTTAGCGCTTGAGTCGGTTGATAGGAAAACTTTCCAGGCTTTTCGTCACCCTTCTGTTCTTCAAACTGACTATAATCCAAGCTACGACCGTCTAAACGTGGAGGGGTGCCGGTCTTCATTCGACCTGATTCAAAACCCAAGGCATTCAAACACTCGGTAATACCGCGCGCACTTCCTTCGGAGGAGCGTCCCCCGTGGGTTTGCTTTTCGCCGATATGCATTACTCCATTGAGAAAGGTTCCACTGGTTAACACCACAGCTTTGCCTTGTACTTTATTCCCATTTTGAAGGATGACTCCGGTAACGCCATGGCTGTCGGTCAAAACTTCATTAGCCGTACTCTGTACAAAGTGAAGATTCTCCATTTGTTCCAAGGTGAGTCGCCATGTTTCAGCAAAACGCCAGCGATCTGACTGAACCCTTGGGCTCCACATCGCAGGGCCTTTCGAACGATTTAGCATTCTGAATTGGATAGCTGTTTGATCACTAATGACCCCGCTAAAACCACCCAAGGCATCTATTTCACGAACTATTTGGCCCTTTGCCACCCCACCCATGGCAGGATTGCAGCTCATTTGACCAATCGTTTGCATATTCATAGTCACTAGGAGGGTGGTAGAACCCATACGCGCTGCCGCACAAGCCGCTTCACAACCTGCGTGCCCAGCACCCACAACTATTACATCATACATCATTGTTCCACGTGAAACATTAAGTCCATAATATTCCAAAATCAGATGCGTGAGCCAGGTATTTATCCTCTAAGCTTCGCATCGCTAATTTTTGCTTTTCGGTTTGATCATTATATCCACAAAGGTGGAGGAAGCCATGCACATGCACCCGAGCAGCTTCGCAATTAATCGACAAGCCACGCGCTAAAGCATGATCAACTATCCGGTCCACCGAAATAGCTAAATCCCCTTTAATCCGTATGCCCCGACACCGATCGAATGTGATAATGTCCGTGTAGTAATCGTGTTGCAGATAGGTTTTATTGACCTCCAGAAGACCCTCATCGGAATAATACGCCATAGTAACACCTGCTAACATCTTCCCTTCAGATTCCGCTACAAATTGAAACCAATGCAGTATTTGAGACTCCGTAAAATCCCAAGGAAGTATATCTGAAGACGTATAGGACACCTTAGCAACAGGCAATTTTATCTACACGGCGTTGATGACGCCCTCCTTCAAAAACTTCTTGAATGAACGCAGCCACACAAGCTAAAGCTTCTTCTTCTGAAATAAACCGGGCAGGTAATGCCAATACATTGGCATCATTATGTTGTACCGCTAAAGAGGCGATTTCTCTATTCCAACATAAAGCGGAACGTATCGCTGAATGTTTATTCACCGACATATTGATCCCATTTCCTGAACCACATATCACAATTCCTCGATCTGCTTTACCCGAGCTCACATCGGCCGCCACGGCATGTGCAAAATCTGGATAATCTACGGAATCACTGGTATCACATCCGTGATTTATTACTTTAATACCTTGATTTTCAAGTAATTGAATTACTTTAAATTTTAATTCAGGGCCAGCGTGATCATTACCAATTGCTATCGTTGAGATCTTGTTCATAACCTGTTCAAATTTGAAAGAAAGTGTTCATTTCTATTTTTTACCTCTTAGCCGGTCTTAATTCATTCACCACCTTATACATGATTTAACCTGGTTTGTTGACAACGAAAAGCTTGGGAAGTTTTTCACTATCGATAGGTAATAATCTATTTCTTCGCTGTGAATGAAAAATAGTAATCTAGATAAAATGAAGTACTTAGATCAGTTTAGCTAGTTGATAGCTTGTCAATAACTGTTCATAAGCGATTAATCCAAGCAGGGGGTTAAAAGCTTCTACACTTAATAAACCGACCATTACTATTATATACTCTTCTTCTATTTCAAAAAATTATTTAATGTTTATATGTTGAATTCAATTCCTTGCGCTAATGGAAGGCTATTTCCATAATTCAAGGTGTTGGTCTGTCGTCGCATATATCCTTTCCAGGCGTCCGATCCACTTTCACGACCGCCACCTGTTTCTTTTTCACCGCCAAAAGCACCACCAATTTCTGCTCCGCTCGTACCAATATTCGCGTTAGCAATACCACAATCAGAGCCAGTTGCGCTCACAAAACGCTGAGCTTCTTGCATCGAACCTGTCATGATAGCGGAGGATAAACCTTGAGGAACACCATTTTGTAGGGCAATAGCCTCTTCTAATTCACGGTATTTCATGACATATAACAAGGGTGCAAAAGTCTCATGCTGGACGATGTCCCAGTGATTTTCTACTTCCGCAATGGATGGACTGACATAGCATGCACTTCCTTGATCAGATAATACACCTCCTTTAACCAAGAAACGCCCTCCGGCCTTCTCTACGGCCTCTAAAGAGTCTAGATACATACGCACAGCATCTGAATCAATTAAAGGTCCCATATGCATACTAGCATCTAATGGGCTACCGATTTTAATTTGAGCGTACGCATTAACTATAGCTTCACACACTTTATCGTAGACGCTTTCATGAATAATCAAGCGTCGAGTGGATGTGCAACGTTGACCGGCTGTTCCTACCGCACCAAATACGGCCGCGGTAACCGTCATTTTCAAGTCAGCTGTATCGGTAATAATCATGGCATTATTTCCACCTAATTCAAGGATAGATCGACCTAAACGGCTACCAACACGTTGAGCTACATCTTTACCCATTCGAATCGAACCTGTAGCTGATATCACAGGAATGCGGCCGTCTTCTGCCATCCAAACGCCAAGATCACGACCCCCAGTAACAATTGTAGAAAGCCCTTCAGGTAGGTTGAGCTCGGAACTAACCTCATTCCAAATATGCTGACAAGCTAATGCACAGAGAGGCACTTTTTCAGAGGCTTTCCAAACACAGGCATCTCCACAAATCCAAGCTAGTGCTGAGTTCCACGCCCATACAGCGACGGGGAAATTGAAGGCTGAGATAATTCCAACGAGTCCAACAGGATGCCATTGCTCCATCATGAAATGTTCTGGACGCTCACTTTTTATGGTCAAACCAGTCAACTGACGCGATAATCCCACGGCAAAATCACAGATATCAATCATCTCCTGGACCTCTCCTAAACCTTCTTGGTAGGATTTTCCCATTTCATAGGAGACTAACATTCCTAACGCTTCTTTCTGCTCTCGAAGTTTATTTCCAAAAATTCGCACCGCTTCACCTCGTTTTGGAGCGGGTACTTCACGCCATTGTCTTTGCGCGCTTTGTGCCGCAGCAATAACCTCGTGGTATTGGTCTTCTGAGGTTTCCGAAACGGAACCGATGAAGTTACCGTCTACCGGAGAGTAGCTAGAAATCCAATGTTCTGAAAGCATAGAACGCCGGCCAATCCAGGTGCCAGCGTTCTTTGATTCTAGACCAAAAGCAGATAATACAGAAGTGATTTGGGGTTGTGCCATGGGAAAAGTGATTTAATTCTCCCACAAAGGTAATCCCCAGTCGCCGCGCCTTACGCCACTAAAACAGTCACTTCACTTGGAAGTTTTTGGTTTTCAGCATGTCGGCGTTTCATAAACTCCTTTGGGGTAGTTTCCATCATTCGCTTAAACGCAGCAATGAAATTATTCACATTGGTATATCCTACTGCATAAGCCAAAGAGGCCACGTTGTTGGATCCAAATTCAATCATGCGCACTGCATGTTGAATTTTATAGGACGTGATGATTTCTTTAGGACCAGTTTGGAAATGTCTCAAGCACGCGCGTTGAAGTGAGGAGCGACTCATAAACATTTCTTTAGCGAGCATTTCTACATTCAAATTTTGCTTCATGTGCTTTTGAACCGTAGCAATGATGCGCTCTTTTTCAGTTTGCTCCATGGGGGCCGCATATTTACTACGCGGACATAAAGCGAGCAGATTGCGAATTTTTAATACCATTTCTGTGCTATCCATTCCTGTCGGAATACAATCGATAGCGCCATTTTGAAGACATTGAATGCGCTGATTCAGGCTACAATGTTCGGCAATCATGATGGTGCAGACGTTATTCAACATCTCTTGATTTTCTAATTCAGCCATTAAAGCTTCACCAGAATCATTGACATGGCAGATATCTACCATGATGAGTGCAGGGAGTTGGACGTTAAAGTTCTGATTCCATTCTCGAAGGTGGGACACAGCCGACACATCGATGTGGTTACCCTTCAGAAGATTAGCGAATCTTGTTCGCACCTCTTCCCGGGGGGATAGGAGTAAAATCATCAGTAAGCTTGGTTTTTGGTTGGTATGGTGAAATTACTGAATGATTTCCTATAATTCGGCGGTCTCAAATTGGACTTTCGAATAAGTACCCATTGTGTACCCGTTCGCACGCAGGGTTTTTTTGCATTAAAATCTACTCAGAATCGAAGGCACAAAAAAACCCCAGCACAAAGATGCCGGGGTTTTTATTTGAGGTCTCGAGCGGATTCGAACCGCTGTACAAGCTTTTGCAGAGCCTTGCCTAGCCACTCGGCCACGAGACCTGAATGGGGGGCGAAATTACAACGCTTTCCCCGTAAACAAAGGATTTTCTTCTAAAAAGGCCACGCAGACGGCATGAACATCTCCATCAATGGGTGGATTTAATTTACAAACCTTGACTTCTGCCCGGGCGACTTGGGGGTGTTGACTGAAAATTCGCTGGACTATTCGTGCCGCCACAGTTTCTAAAAGTTTGGCCCGAATTGCCATTTCTTCACTGATAATTTGCCGAAGAGCGACGTAGTCCACAGTATCCTTGAGTTCATCACTTTGGGCCGATCGGTATAAGTCTGCAAAAACGGATAGGTCAATTCGGTATTCCGAACCAATCATAGCCTCTTCATCGAGACAGCCGTGGTAGGCATATTCGCGTTGCGATTCTATATCAATGCGTTGAAGGCCCATAGGTTAGAGCGTAGAAATAGCGGTTTGAATTCGGCGATGGCTCGCTTCGCTTCCAATGAGTTCCATCACCGTAAAAATGGACGGCCCTTGGGTAGTGCCTGCAATAGCTAATCGCAATACAGGACCCACTTGGCCAAAACCAAAGCCCTTTTCGGCAAGGTAATTTTTGAAACAAGCTTCGAGCGGGCCCTCCGTGTAATCCGTTTGGGCAAAAAGCAAATCCAAATCACTCAGGTAGGTAGGGGCCTCTGCGGTCCACTTTTTGGCGACCATAGCCTCATCATAACTACGTGGATCGGCAAAGAGATAATCTGCTGGATCCAGGGTGTCTCCAATAAATTCAGCGCGATCCATAAAGAGATGCATGGCACGGCGGGCAAAATCTTCAGATGGAATTTCCAGGCCGCGGTTGGATGCCTCAGCGATGTACGCTTGAAGCAACTCCGATTCGGGCAAAAGGCGCAAATGTTGTTGATTGAACCACTTGGCTTTTTCAAAATCAAAGCGGGCGCCCGCCTTGTTAACTTTATTCAAATTGAAGGCTTCAATTAAGGCTTCTAGGGAGAAAATTTCTTGGTTTGTGCCCGGATTCCATCCCAAAAACGCCAACATATTGACAAAGGCCTGGGGGTAAAAGCCACGCTCTCGGTAGCCGGAAGCCGTTTCGCCGGTCTCCTGGTTGTTCCAGTTTAAGGGGAAAACGGGAAACCCAAGGCGATCTCCATCACGCTTGGATAGTTTACCATTTCCATCGGGACGCAGCAAAAGAGGGAGGTGAGCGAATTCGGGCTGCGTCCAACCGAAGAAACGATACAGAAGTACGTGGAGCGGCGCGGAAGGCAACCACTCTTCACCGCGGATCACATGGGTAATTTCCATGCTGTAATCATCTACCACATTCGCCAAGTGGTATGTAGGCATGCCATCGCCCTTGAGCAAGACCTTATCGTCTAAGTTGAGCGTGTTAACACTGACCCATCCACGAATGCGGTCTTCAAATTTTACTTCCTCATTACGAGGCATTTTGACGCGGATGACATAGGCTTCGCCAGCATCCAACCTGCGCTGAACCTCGTCTTCTGACAGGGTTAGCGAGTTTTTCATGGAAGTGCGCGTAATGCTATTGTATTGCCAATTTGGATTTCCTGCTTGTTTCGCACGCTCGCGAACGGCGTCCAAATCTTCGGGCGTATCAAAGGCATAATACGCATGGCCAGCCTCCAATAGCTGATCAGCAAAAGCCCGATACATTGGTTTGCGTTCGCTTTGGCGGTAGGGGGCATGTGGGCCTCCTCCAGGCAATTTATCTTCTGCGCCAATGCCTTCATCGGGTGAAAAACCACACCATGCGAGGGCCTCGACGATGTATGCTTCTGCGCCAGGAACAAAGCGAGTTTGGTCGGTGTCTTCCACGCGTAGCAAGAAGTCTCCACCGTTCTGCTTGGCAAACAGGTAGTTATATAAAGCGGTACGGACGCCCCCCATGTGGAGAGGTCCAGTAGGACTGGGGGCAAAACGAACGCGAACCCGACGGTTTTCCATGTGTTTTTCTTTGGGTGGGCAAAGATAACCCACCACGCAGCACCTACCTATCTTTGTACCATGGAGCGACAGCTATCTGAACAAGAGCAGTTTCGACGCGAAGCCTTAGAGGCCTTGCGTGCGACCGGCATGGATCCGTTTCCTGCCGCCGAAGTACCCGTGAGCCATTTGGCTCAAGACATCAAAAACGACTACCCATCCAAACCGGAGGATTTTTCGGAGGTATGTGTGGCCGGACGATTGATGACCAAACGCATTATGGGTAAAGCCTCTTTTGCGAGCTTGATGGACTCTTCAGGTCGAATTCAGATTTACCTCAACCGCGATGAAATATGCCCGGAGGAGGACAAGACGCTCTACAATGATGTCTTCAAAAAGCACTTAGACATTGGGGATTTCATCTCCATCAAAGGGCATGTTTTCACCACGCAAACGGGTGAAATTTCGGTGCATGCCAAAGAGCTAACCGTTTTGAGCAAGAGCATTCGACCACTTCCTGTGGTCAAAAAAGATGCCGACGGAAATACGTACGATGCCTTTACCGATCCCGAATTGCGCTACCGCCAGCGCTATGTGGACCTCGTGGTAAACGAAGGGGTGAAGGATATTTTTGTCAAGCGCACCAAAGTGTTTGGTACGATGCGTTCGATTTTTAATCGGGCAGGCTACCTCGAAGTAGAAACCCCAATTCTTCAACCCATACCGGGCGGAGCGGCCGCGCGGCCCTTCATCACGCATCACAACGCACTCGATATGCCATTGTATTTGCGCATTGCGAATGAATTGTATTTGAAGCGATTGATTGTTGGAGGTTTTGATGGCGTCTACGAATTTGCCAAGGACTTCCGAAATGAGGGAATGGACCGAACGCACAACCCAGAGTTCACTGTCATGGAGATCTATGTGGCCTACAAGGACTACCACTGGATGATGGACATGACGGAAAAAATGTTGGAAGAAATTGCTGAAACGGTGACGGGATCTTCCGAAATCACGGTTTCAGGAAAGGCCATTTCTATGAAGGCGCCCTATGCCCGAGTGCCCATCTTAGAGGCGATCAAAACACACACCGGTTTAGATCTTTTGGGTAAATCAGAAGAGGACATTCGCGCCGCCGCTAAGTCTATTGGGATTGAAGTCACCAGTGAGATGGGAAGCGGAAAAATCATCGATGAGATTTTTGGGGAAAAGTGTGAGAAACACTACGTCCAACCCACCTTCATTACCGACTACCCGGTGGAAATGTCTCCATTGTGTAAGCGACATCGCGAGGACGACCGCTTGACAGAGCGTTTCGAGCTGTTTATAAATGGGAAAGAAATTGCCAACGCCTACAGCGAGCTGAACGATCCGATTGATCAGCGTGCGCGATTTGAAGAACAACTCAAACTATCGGAAAAAGGCGACGACGAGGCCATGTTTATTGACCAGGATTTCTTGCGCGCCCTCGAGTATGGCATGCCACCTACTTCCGGAATGGGCATTGGAATGGATCGCTTAACCATGTTGTTAACGGATCAATCGAGCATTCAAGAAGTGCTTTTCTTCCCTCAAATGCGTCCCGAAAAGGCCGACTAAGCGATGCTTTATCCCGCGAACGCTGGAGAGTCTTTGGACTTTCACTTATTGAAAGGCTATGTTGCGGAACATGCAGCGTCTCGAAAAGGACGGTTAGCGCTTTTGTCCATGGAGCCAAACCCCTCTCAGCGAGAGGTGGAGCCCGCATTGCTGCAATCAGACGAGCTTCTTCAGCTGATGGAGCGCGGGCATTACTTCCCCGCGGTGGCCATGGCAGAAGTGGATGATGCATTGCCGTATTTGCGCATTCAAAACGCGGTGCTCACCGCCGAGCAGTTTATGGCAATCAAAGCGCAAGCCGAGAGCTATGCCAATGGCTATCGATTTATGCTCACCTACGAAGAGGACGCGCCCATGTTAGCCGCATCCTTGAAGCCCTTTCCACCCACTCCAGAAATTCCACAATCTATTGATCGTGTTTTGGAGCGAAACGGCCAAGTCAAGAGCAATGCCTCTTCTGATTTGGCGCGAATCCGTGGGGATCTCGGGAAAAAGCGGGTGGCAGCGGATCGACTGTTTTACAAGGTCCTGAAGCGCTACGAATCAGAAGGCTGGTTGGGTGATGTGCGAGAGTCCGTCAGCAACGATCGCCGCGTTATGGCTGTGTCTGCCTCACACAAAAGCAAAGCGCGCGGGGCCTTTCACGGCAGCAGCGCTAAGAATACTTTGGTCTTTCTGGAGCCCACGGAATGCCTAGAAATCAATGCGGAAGTGGGATTGCTGGTAGAGGAAGAACGCAAAGAAATTCGAAGGATTTTGCAAGCGCTGACCAAAACCCTTTCGCCTTACCGGGCAGAAATTCAAGCTACCGATGAACGCCTGACCGCCCTAGATATCATTTTGGCCAAAACGCGATTTGCGCGAGATGAGGGAGCCTGCCTGCCGCAACTGAGTCAAGAGGGTGAAATCGACCTACGCCAGGCCATGAATCCGGTTTTGCGCCGCGTGCAAAAAGCCAAAAACCGCCAGGTCATTCCCTTGGATATTGCTTTGCGCCCAAACCAGCGCCTCGTGGTTATCAGCGGACCAAATGCGGGGGGTAAATCTATCGCCTTAAAAACGGTGGGATTATTTCAAATCATGCTACAGTGTGGCATGCTGATTCCAACCCATCCTAAATCTGTGATGTCTTGGTTTGGCCGCATCATGGCGGACATTGGCGATGCCCAAAGCGTGGAAAACGAGCTATCCACCTACAGCGGGAAGCTATCCAAAATGAAGGAAATCCTTGCCTGGGCGGCGGAAGACACGTTGTGCCTCGTGGATGAATTTGGGAGCGGTTCGGATCCAGACCTGGGCGCTGCGCTGGCCTCTGTTTTCCTTGAGGAAATACATACTTCGGGCGCCTATGGGGTCTTTACGACGCACTACAACAGCATTAAAGCCTTGGCGGAGGAGCTGGACGGCTGCTGCAATGCCAATATGTCTTTTGATGTCCAAACCTTTGCCCCCCAATATGCGCTGCAGCTGGGTGTTCCAGGCTCATCTTACACCTTTGAAGTGGCCCAGCGCGTGGGGATTCCAAAGCGACTGATGCAAGCGGCCAAAGAAGCCTTAGCGAGCCAAACCCTCGCGGTCGATCGGCTTTTGGTGGGTCTTCAAAAGCAGCGCAGCCAGCTCGACCGAACACGCAGCCAAATCACTGACCGCCTAGCTGAATTGGAGCAGTTAAAAACCACCCAAGAAAAGCACATTCTCAACCTCGAATCAAAGCTCAGCCGAGCCGCCGAAAACAACGCTGAAATTCACGACCAACTGATGTGGGGCAAGCGCATGGAGCAGTGGTCCGTCAGCTGGAGTAAAGCCAAAACCCAAAAGGCCAAAAAAGAAATTGAGGAGCGTATCGTCCGAACGCTGTCGGAACGACATCAAGTTCTCGAAGTGCAAAAACAACGAGCCGAAACCGCGAAGCAAAAGGCAGACCGGGAACGACTAGAAAAGTTATGGACCTTGCCCGTCAAAGTGGGGGACAAGGTGAAAGTTCTTCAGGGCGCCGGGCGTCAGGCGGGGGAAATACAAGAAATCCGAAAAGACAAATTTTTGGTAAGTCTAGGAGGTGTTCTATCGGCTTGGATGGAGCGTCAGCAGTTTGTGCATTGGGATCAGCGCCCAGGAGTGGAGCCAATGAAGTCGGGCTCCAGCAAGAAGCAAATAGCCTCCCCCAAAATGAGCCCAGCGACCGCAGCGGCTTCTTCGGACGCACCCCCAAAAAGTAAAAAGCGGAAGGGAAAGCAAAAACCGCCTGCACAAGCGGATTCAGCACCTACTCAAGGAGGCACCGCCACCCCGAAAGCAGTGCCTAGCCCGAAGGCGAAGCCAGCATCCGACCGCGCTACCTCAGTCGACCCGAATACCCCTACCTTGAGCCCAAAGAAAAAACGCCGCAAGCGCCCAAAAACGAACCCGCCGGGTGCAGCGCCTAAACCCTAGAATACATGGAAGAAGTCCATCCCCTAATTAGCAATGAAGCCACGGTTTTTGGCTTACTCATGGCCCTGTTAGGGGGCATCTTTTGGGCGTCAAACCACCCTCGATTTTCGGGTTTTTTCAAGGTAGTGCCAGCACTTTTATTGTGTTACTTCCTCCCTTCTTTGTTGACAAACTTCAACATAGTTCCCAAAGACACGCATCTCTATTTTGTGGCCTCACGCTATCTCTTGCCTGCCAGCTTGGTATTACTTACCCTGAGCATTGACTTGAAAGCGGTATTCGGCCTTGGCCCTAAGGCGCTTATCATGTTCTTTACAGCCACGGCTACCATTATCCTTGGGGGTCCCGCGGCAATCCTTGCTGTGTCAGCGTTTGCTCCGGATTTAGTCGGTGGCGCAGGTCCCGACGCAGTTTGGCGCGGGATGTCCACTATTGCCGGCTCTTGGATTGGTGGCGGCGCGAATCAAGCGGCGATGTTCGAGATATTCCAACCCTCAGGCGCACTTTATTCTGCGATGATCACCGTAGACGTCGTTGTGGCTGAAGTTTGGATGGCCATCATCCTATTGGGAGCGGCCAAAAGTGATCAAGTGGATGGATGGCTCAAAGCGGATAATCGATCCGTCAAGGCGCTTCAGGGGGAAATGGAAGAATTCCTCAAAAAATCATCGCGCATTCCCACCTTCCCAGAGGTTATGATGATTTTGGGCATTGCTTTTGGCGCGGTGGCCATCGCTCATTTGGCGGGCGACTTTTTTGCGCCTTGGTTTTCGGAACACATGCCATACACAGCGAATTTTTCGTTGACAAGCGATTTCTTTTGGGTCGTTATAGTCGCGACAACCTTGGGGCTCATACTCTCATTCACCTCGGCTCGAAATCTAGAGGGCGCCGGAGCAAGTCGCTGGGGTTCCGTCTTCATTTACATTTTGGTCGGAACCATCGGGATGAAAATGGATATCAAGGAAGCCATTCAGCAGCCAGGACTCATCCTCGTGGGCGCCATTTGGATGCTTTTCCATGTATTCATCCTCCTGGGTGTGGCTCGCTGGATTAAAGCCCCCTTTTTCTTTGTCGCGGTGGGATCCAAAGCAAACATTGGAGGGGCGGCATCTGCGCCCGTAGCGGCGGCGGCATTCCATCCTTCCTTAGCGCCCGTAGGGGTATTGCTGGCCGTATTGGGCTACGCCCTTGGCACCTATGGAGGATGGCTGACAGGCCTCCTGATGCACTTAGTAAGTGGCGACCCATTGCCCTTAATGCTCTCCTAAGTCCATGGTATTTCCATGAGGGCTTGGGGCGTATCTTTTGCCTTCCTAAACAACCCTTCATGAAGAATATCTACCTCTCTTTGGTTCTTTGCGCCATCAGCGCAACAGCCGTAGCCCAAACAGCCGAAGATGCGGCCTTTGTGAAAGGCTTGTATCAACAAGCCCTCGGTGAGCAACAAGGCTACAAATGGCTTGCCAACCTGTGCTCTGAGGCGGGCCCTCGATTAGCCGGCTCAGAAGGCGACGCCAAAGGCGTGAAATGGGCGGTAGAAACCCTCGACACCCTCGGCTTTGACCGTGTATTTACCCAGCCCGTTGACGTTCGACACTGGGCGCGTGGCGTGGAAACGGCCGAATGCCTTCAAGGCAAAACCAAGCGCCCGTTACGCGTGACCGCTTTGGGCGGCTCTGTGGGTACTCCCGGGGGCGACAAGGGGCCTGGCCTCACCGCGAAAGTCATTGAAATTGTAGGCCGAGAAGACCTCGCCGCCAAAGGACACCTCCTGGCTGGCAACGTGGTCTTTTACAACGAGCCCATGGACCCCTGGTTGATCAATACAGGCTCTTCCTATGGCAAGGCGGGCTGGCAGCGCTGGGGAGGCGCGTCCGAAGCGGCAAAATTTGGTGCAGTGGGCGTTTTGGTCCGCAGCTTGACCCACCGAAACGACGACTTCCCCCACACCGGCGCCATGGCCTACGAAGAGGGCGTGACAAAAATCCCCGCAGCGGGAATCAGCACGAATGACGCCAATTGGCTCAGCGCGGAGCTCAAAAAGAACCCCAACCTCCAGGTGCATTATACCCTGGGCTGCCACGAAGTAGGCCGCGCCATGTCCGCCAATGTCATCGCGGAATGGAAGGGCAGCGAATTCCCCGATCAAGTCATGGTCGTCGGCGGCCACCTGGACTCATGGGACCTCGGCACAGGGGCCCAAGATGACGGCGCGGGGGTAGTCCATTCCATGCAGGCCCTTTGGCTCTTGAAGCAGGCAGGCTACCAGCCCCGCCACACCATGCGCATCGTGCTATTCGCCAATGAGGAATTCGGCTTGGAAGGCGCACGCGATTATGCCGATTCCGGCTTGGAATCAGGCCGGACGCATCTTGCTGGCGTTGAGTCCGACGGAGGTTCCGGCGCCCCTCGTGGCTTTAGCCTACCCGCCTTCTTCCATGAAGCACATCCCGAAATCATCGAAGCCCTAAATACGCTACTCTCTCCCTACGGCTGCCGCGAATGGACCCAAGGGGGTTCCGGCGCAGACGTCGGCCAAATCACCGATGAAGGGGCCATCCTCATGGGATATCGCGGCGACAGCCAGCGCTACTTTGACTACCACCACACCGCTCAAGACAACATCGAATCGGTGCACCCACGTGAGCTTGAATTGGGATCTGCGTCCATGGCTGCCTTGATGTACTATTTGGACAAGACGCTCTAAAGGCCCGGTATAGAGTCGAAGAAGCCCGTTTACCCTAAAACCACCGTGCGATCACTCATGTAGCGAACGACGCGCGCGTCATGGCTAATAAACAGATAGCTGAATTGGAATCGGTCCTTGAGATCATTCAAGACGTTTAAGACTTGAGCCTGCACACTAACATCCAGAGCAGCGACGGACTCATCGCAAATGATTACTCGCGGGTCAACGGCCAAGGTGCGCGCAATCCCAATCCGTTGGCGTTGCCCACCACTGAATTCATGAGGATATTTAGCATAGGCCAAAGCGGGTTCGGGCAGGCCTACGGCTTCGAGCAAGTCCAAAACTTTGACTTTTTGTTCCTCAGAAGTGCCCCAAAGCCGATGTACCTGCATGGCTTCTTGGATGGCTTCTCCAATACGCATTCTTGGAGAAAGACTCGAAAATGGATCTTGGAATATGTACTGTATTTCGCGGGCCATCGCCCGGCGTCCGGCACGATCTAACCCATCTATACGCTTTCCGCGATAGCGTATTTCACCCCCGTCGGGTTGGGCTAAATTCACTAAACAGCGCGCAATGGTAGACTTTCCGCTCCCGGAAGCGCCAACCAACCCTAAGGTTTCCCCCTCGTGCAGCACTAAATCCAAATCTTTTAAAACGGGGCTCCCACCAAAGGATTTGGACAAGGCACGCACCTCAAGGATCACCTCCGAGGGAACATACGTGGGCCGCTCAAGGGCACTTATTGGGCGACCCTCAATAAAATCCTGTACCGTGGGTAGGCGTAGGGGTTTTCGATCTTCGGGAGGACGCGAAGCTAATAGGCCTTGCGTATAGGGGTGCTGAGGGCGTGCGATCACCTCGTTTAATGGCCCATGTTCGACACATTCTCCCGAGCGAAGCACATACAGATCATCTGCCACCGCGGCTACGGCATCGAGATCATGGGAAATAAAGAGCATAGAAAACCCATGACGTTTCTGAAGGTCGCGGAGCAGGCCAAGAATTTCATGAGCGACGAAATGGTCTAAAGCGGTGGTGGGCTCATCGGCAATCAAAAGTTCGGGGTCCTGCGCCATGGCCATAGCAATCATGACGCGCTGACGCTGTCCCCCGCTCATCTGGTGCGGGTATTTTCGATAACTAAGCTCGGGCGCTGGAAGCTGAACGCGCGCCATCCAGTCCAACGCATAGGCCTTGGCTTCAGTGGAGCTTTTTCCGCGGGATTGGGCAGCTTCTGCGATTTGCTCCCCAACGCGCATGGTGGGATTCAACGCCGTCATTGGCTCCTGAAAAACCATGGCCCGGCGCAAAGCGCGGGCCTCGGACAATCCCCGCCCTTCGGCATGAATACCCGATGGAAGGAGGTCCATAAGCGCGAGGGCGCTGAGGGACTTTCCAGACCCAGATTCTCCAACCAGGGCGGAACAGCGACCCTTTGCAATGCCTAGATCAAGCCCCTTCACCAAAGGCGTTGATGCGCTGAATATGTGTAAACCCTGGAGGTGAAGCACCCCAATTAAATATCTGAGGGATCGGTTATCGGCAAAGCGTCTGATTCTTCACCTAGGATGCGCTTGTCATCTGCCAATTCTGGGGAATCGTCCGTACTTAACTCCTCGCCAAGCGCAAATGTTTGCCGCGAAAAATCACGCTGGACATATTCTGTCACGGTTTGAACAAAGGAGGAGGGCAGTCCTTTTTCGCGGTCGCCACCCCCTTCTTGGTGGCCGGTTCGAACAATAATCATGTCACGATCTGGAACGGCTACGATCCATTGACCCAAATGGCCTCTGTAGGCCACATAGGAGACGGGAGCTTCCCACAGTTCGCCCTCGGGAGCGCCGACGGATCCGAGCCAAAAGCTGTACCCATAAAAGGCCTCCAAACCAGGCGTGCTCGCCGTGTACAAGAAGGTGCTGTCCACCAATACTTCTCCGTTCCAACGGCCGTTTTGGAGCAGGAGCTTGCCCAGGCGGCCGTAGTCGCGGGCTGTGGCGTTAAAACAACAGTAGGTCAAGGCGTTGCCACTGTCGTCCAAGTGCCAAAAGGCATCAGACGTAGCACCCATAGGGCCCCAGAGCTTGGCGGAGGCGTATTCGTTGACCTTCATGCCGGTAGCCGACTCCAAGCAGAAGCCCAGCAGGGCAGTGGCGCCGGATTGGTATTCGTAGCGTTGGCCAACCTCCGCTCCCACGGCGCAGTGGGTTGTTGTAGCAAAGAGGTCCTTGCCAAAATATGCTTTGGCGGTGATGCCAAAAGGATTGTAATAGTCTTCATTCCAGTCCAAGTCTGCGGTCATGGCGCTGAGATTTTTCAATGTCAGCTTCTCAGCACCAGGGCCTTGAAGCATAGGCAAGTAGTCGATGGCCTTCGCGTCCCAGCTCGGGATTTTCCCCTCTTGGATGGCCACCTGGACCAGCATGGTCACGATAGATTTGGCCATGGAAAACGAATTGGTTTTGGACTCAGGACTCACTTTGTGGTCATAGTCCTCATAGCGCAGGGTGTCGCGGGTAAAAATCAGCAAGGCCCCGGTTTCAATTTCGGTCAGCAAAGTTTGAAGCGCATCACTCGGGGCATAGGAGAGGTCCAAAGCCACGGGCCAAGGTTGCGGATTAGGAGCCAAGACAGGCCCTTGATCAAAAGATGCACCATCAAAAATGTTGCTCGTCGTATGCCCTTGGAGATAGGTTGCATAGACCCCTTTGAACAAATAGCTATACCAAGAGGCCTGGACTAACAAGAATGTCAGGGCCAGGGCGATGAGGGTTTGAACGATGCGTTTCATGAGGAAAAGGTAGGGAATTGAGCAATGCGATGCGCTACCCGCCCACGCGACCCGTAGGAGAGAGAGACTCCCAGGCGGTGGGCTCAAGGCGAACGCTGAACCTCGCTTGAAAATGCTTTTGGACCTTGATTTTGAGCGCTTCCTCATCAATGGGCTGGCCGACTTCAAGGTGCAAGGAGGTCACCGCTTTGTCCGTGATCCCGCAGGGAACGATGTATTGGAAGTACTTCAAGTCGGTATTCACATTGAGCGCCCAGCCGTGCATGGTGACCCAACGGCTCGCTCGAACGCCCATGGCACAGATTTTCCGGGCAAAAGGGGTTCCTACATCGAGCCAAACACCGGTTTCTCCCGGACTGCGAACCCCCGATAGCCCATATTCAGCCAGGGTGTCAATGATTACATCCTCCAAGGTGCGTAAATAGCGATGGATGTCCGTGAAGTGGTGATCCAAATCTAAAATGGGATAGCCCACTAGTTGCCCTGGGCCGTGATACGTGATGTCTCCACCGCGATTAATCTTGTAAAACTCAATTCCCAGCTCTTTTAGTTGTTGCTCATTGGCAAGCAGGTTGGCATAGTCTCCACTCTTGCCCAGCGTGTACACGTGGGGGTGTTCTACAAATAGTAGACAATCTTCGGTCGCTTGCTGTTCTCCTTCGGGAAGCCCTCGATTGGTAGACTTACGTGCAATCGTCTCGGAAAAAATTGCTTCCTGGAAATCCCATGCGCGTTGGTATGACCAACGGCCTAAATCGGCAAAGCGCACCGGGCGAATAGTTTGAAGTGGTCTATTTTCCATGAAGGCGTGTGGAGAAGCTCAGAAGAGGGGGCTACATGTGAGTTTTTTCTCTCCTCCAAAAATACGACATTGGTCCCCGTATGACGGGACCCCACTTCGCCTCATTTTCTGAGCTCAGCACTACGACGCTCTATGGAATCTTAGCACTTCGTGCAGAGGTTTTTGTAGTGGAGCAGGATTGCCCCTACCAAGACCTAGACGGCAAGGACCTACAAAGCACGCACGTTTGGTATGAAGTCGAGGGGCACCCTGTGGCCTACGCCCGCTTGCTTCCACCGGGAAGCGCGTATGCGGAAGCTGGGATTGGACGGGTTGTCACGGCTCAGCGCGTGCGCCGAACTGGGCTGGGAAAGGAGCTCATGCGCGTGTCCATTGTCCGCGCACAAATGCAGTGGCCCGGAGAAGACCTGGTCATCATGGCGCAGAGCTACCTCGTCAAGTTTTACCAGGAATTTGGTTTTGAATTAGAACGGGATGAATTCCTGGAAGACGGGATTCCACACCGCTGGATGCGCTTGATTGCCTAGTCGTCGTAGCTGATGCGAACCCGCTCGGAGCGAGGCATCGTTTGACAGGTTAAAACATACCCATCTTCTACTTCTTCATCCGTCAAGGAGTAGTTCATGGCCATTTCCACCTCGCCCTCCAACACTTTGGCTCGGCAAGTACAGCAAACAGCCCCTTTACACGCATACGGCACATCCGCTCCCGCGTCGAGCGCTGCGTCCAGGACAAAGTCTTTGGGGCCTTGATGGAAATGCGTTTCTTCTCCGTCGAGAATCACGGTCACATAGGATTCCGCGCCGGCCTTGCTTTGTTTTTGGCTACTACTCGCGGCCGTAGGGGTTGCCGCGGTGAAAAGTTCAAAGTGGATGGCAGATTTTGCTACACCGGCGGCACTTAGAGCGGCCGTCACGCCATGGATCATTTCTTCTGGGCCGCATAAAAAGTGACCGGCAGCCTCTTTTACACCCGAAATGTGCTGAAGCAAAGCGCTTGTGCGGGCCTCGTCAATCCGTCCATGAAGGAGGTCGTTTCCTTGGTCTTCGCGACTTAAAACATGGTGCACTTCCAGGCGGCCCATGTATTGATCCTTGAGGTCTTCGAGTTCGGATTTGAAAATAATGGTTTGGCTCTTTCGGTTGCCATAGAATAGGATGAACTTGGACTGAGGTGCCCGCGCCAAAAGAGTTTTAAGAATCGCCATGACGGGGGTAATGCCTGATCCCGCCGCAAAACCCACATAGGTTTGCTGATCCTCTTCAGCGACCTCTAGGTGAAACTGACCCATGGGGGGCATCATCTCCAAACGGGCCCCTGTGGCCAGCTGGGTGTTAGCCCACGTTGAAAACAGGCCTGATTCTACCTGCTTAATCGCTACACGTAGCTCTCCTGACAGAGGGCTGCTACACAAAGAGTAAGACCGACGAACCTCCTGGCCATCGATGGAGGTCTTCAAGGTCAGATACTGACCAGGCACAAAAGAAAAGATGGAGGCATCAGGGACGGCAAAAGAAACACTGACACAATCTTCCGTTTCTCGGCGAACGTCAAGCACCTGGGCGGGGTAAAAATTCGGCTTAATTCCTTTCTGGGCGGCTTTGGTAGTCAACAGACCCGGAAGCGTTTCGTGGCTTTTTTTCTTAAAAAATCCCAACATAATGGAGGTGGCTATAAACGAATGTGAGTGAACAAAAGTAGGCCTCGCAGCCTTGTGGAAGAACGCATTCGAACCAACCTTAGTTCACCTGGCCGTAAATTGGCCACAAATTCGCGCCACTGATGGGAGAAACGCATTCCTTAGAAGACCGCTTCCAAGCCTTTGTTGAAGCGGAAAACAAAGTAGAACCAAAACACTGGATGCCTGACGGCTACCGGAAGACTCTTGTGCGTCAAATCAGCCAGCATGCACATTCTGAGGTGGTGGGAATGCTTCCTGAGGCCAACTGGATTTCGCGGGCGCCAAGCTTGCGGGCGAAATTGATTTTATTGGCGAAAGTCCAAGATGAGGCGGGCCACGGCCTATACCTGTATTCGGCTGCGGAGACGCTCGGCACCTCTCGGGATCAAATGATCGATGACCTCCTGAGCGGCAAAGCGAAGTATTCCTCCATCTTCAATTACCCCACCCTCACGTGGGCGGACATGGGTGCGATTGGCTGGTTGGTTGACGGCGCTGCCATTGCCAACCAAGTGATGCTCTGCCGCACCTCTTATGGCCCTTACAGCCGGGCCATGGTGCGCATTTGCAAAGAAGAAAGCTTCCATCAGCGCCAAGGCTATGAAATCATGATGACCTTAGCTAAGGGCACCAAGGAACAAAAAGCGATGGCTCAAGACGCCCTCAATCGATGGTGGTGGCCATCCATTATGATGTTTGGTCCATCGGACGATAACAGTCCGAATTCGGCGCAAAGCATGAAGTGGCGCATCAAACGCAAAAGCAACGACGAGCTTCGCCAAGAATTCATTGATAAAACTGTGGCTCAGGCCGAATTTATTGGCCTAACCCTACCTGATCCAGACTTAAAGTGGAATGCCGAAACAGGGCATTACGACTTTGGCGAAATCGATTGGACAGAATTTTTCGAGGTGATCGCAGGAAATGGCCCATGCAACGCTGAGCGATTAGCTGCCCGTCAAAAGGCACACGACGAAGGCGCCTGGGTGCGCGATGCCGCTACCGCCTACGCAGTAAAGCAAGCTGCACGCAAACCGAATCCAAGCACCCAAACCCACGCGGCATGAGTCAAGCATCACATCAATGGCCTCTTTGGGAGGTGTTCGTTCGGAGCAAAAACGGCTTAGCACACAAGCATTCGGGCAGTCTGCACGCACCCGATGCAGAAATGGCGCTCAAAAACGCACGCGACGTCTATACTCGTCGCAGTGAAGGCGTCTCCATCTGGGTTGTGCCGTCGTCTTCGATTACGGCGTCTTCTCCGGATGAGAAAGACCCCCTATTTGCCCCCTCTGACGACAAAGTGTACCGCCACCCCACGTTTTATGACATACCAGATGAAGTGGGACACATGTGATCCAAAAACCGCCTATGTCTTGCATTTGGCGGATGACGCACTCATTTTGGGTCAACGTCTTGCCGAGTGGTGTGGCCATGGGCCAATTCTCGAGCAGGATATTGCGCTAACTAATATTTCCCTTGACCTCATTGGACTGGCTCGTCAATATTATCAATATGCTGCCGAGCTTATGGGGGAGGGATGCTCAGAAAATGATCTAGCGTATCATCGGGACAGCCGGGCGTTTATGAATCACTTAATTTGTGAGCAGCCAAACGGCCATTGGGGGGACACCCTAGCGCGTCAATTTTACTTTGACACCTTCCACTTTTTCCAATTAGAGGCGTTGGCCCAAAGTTCTGACGAGCGGCTTCGCCACATTGCAGCCAAAGCCATCAAGGAAACCTCCTACCATGCGCAATACAGCGCGGAATGGATTATTCGTTTGGGTGATGGCACGGAGGAGAGCCATGCTAAAATCGCTCAAAGCCTAAGGCATTTTGCTCCCTTCGCCCATGAGTTCTTTGTGGCGGCCGAGGTGGATCGCGCAGCGTCGGAGGCCGGTTTTGGTCCCAAAGTCTCGGACCTATCCTCAAGCTGGGTGGAGAAGGTGGATGCGATTCTTCAATTGGCAACACTGGATCCGGTGGATTTGGGATTTCCCAAAAAAGGAGGAAAGGCGGGCCTGCATTCTGAGCATCATGGCTATCTCCTCGCAGAGATGCAATCACTCGCTCGGGCCTATCCCGATGCGTCATGGTAGACAATGAAGCTTTAGAAAGGGCACTTGAGTCCGTAATGGACCCAGAAGTGCCGGTATTGTCTGTCATGGACCTGGGCTTAGTTCGGGCGATATACCAAGTGAAAGAGGTTATTCATGTAGATGTGGCACCAACGTACACCGGGTGTCCGGCTATGGATGTGATTCATGAGCGAATTAAAGCGTCTTTAGAGCCGTTTGGCGAGACGATCATCCATTCGGTGATCGATCCACCCTGGACGACAGACTGGATGACGGAGGCGGGGAAGAAAAAACTGGAGGCGTATGGGATTGCTCCCCCTGTGGGTAAAGCGTCAGATAAACGCACCTTATGGGCTCCAAGCCCCAATGTTAGGTGCCCCCGATGTAAGAGTGAGCGCACCGACCTTGTCTCCTTGTTTGGCTCAACGGCCTGTAAGTCCTTATATCAATGCCAGGACTGCAACGAGCCCTTCGATTATTTCAAGTGCTTCTAGCCATGATGTACCAAAGGCCTGGGCAAAAAAAAGACCCTTGTCACGCAAGGGTCTGAATTGGTTGGTTGATTTGATGTGAGGCCGAGAGGCAGTACAAATGTGCATCAAAAAAACATTTTCCGTCTCAATATTGTGAGAAATTGTGAAACCACTACCTTGTCACATAGAATCACATAATGTACCCTAA
>JAHEGI010000009.1:0-8091 GCA_024639785.1 Cryomorphaceae bacterium | reverse complement strand
GAGTTCTTTTCGGCGCAAAGCAAGGCGGGGGAGTATATCATCGCCAATTTTCCCGATCCCGACGTGGCACCTGAGGTGCAAAATCATGAGGTCTATGAATTCAACATGAACGGGCGAAGCGTGAGTTCGTTGGGTGTTTTTTCATTTGATTTGGATAAAGTAGTAGCTAATTATGATTTCATTGGCTCTGTCGGGAGATACTTCTTGATGGATATAAATACAGAACTGATTGTCGGTGATGTAGTTGCAAATAAGCTGTACAAAGTGCGGGACATTTTTGCGGGCACCGCAGCGTTTAATGGCTATGAAGGGGTCCTTATTTCGGGTGAGGATATCGTGCTCATTTATTCTGCAAGCACCATGTCAAATCCGAATATGCGAATTGAGGTTCTTAGCATGGAGGAGCTGCTAGCGCGATGTGAAGAGTTGGATAAGCCTGTGTATGTTGGCCGAGCCACCTATTTGTTTTCGACCTATACCGCAGCGTTTTTGTCCGTTTTGCTGGGAATCATGCTGTTGGCTGGATTTTTAATTCGGTATAATCTCGCTCAACCAGGGATTGAAAAGCAGTTCGCGCAGTCACTTTCGGAAAGCCAGCAACGCGTGTTGCGGTACCTCTTATTGCTGCCGATACGGGAAAGAGCTACGATTATGGACATCGATAAAATTTTGGATACCGGGGATAAGTCTTGGGAAAATCAACGCAAAATCCGAAGTAAGTGTATTCTCGGTATAAATCAACGGGCGGAATCGATGTTGGGTTACCTTGAATTGATCCAACGGGTGCCCAACCCAGACGATATGCGCGAGCGGACGTATCAAATAGCTTTGGAACACCGAACAAACGCTGCGACGCTTTTGCGACATTTATAAGTAGTACATACATCATGACGACGTTAATTAAAGACTTGAATCAAGGGGTCCTTTGTTTGTCCCTGAATCGCCCAGATAAATACAATGCATTCAATCGGGAAATGGCCTTAGCGCTCCAGGAAGCCTTGGCGGAGGCCCACGAGAACGATGCGGTGCGAGCCGTTGTTTTGACGGGTGAAGGCAAAGCGTTTTGTAGCGGGCAGGATTTAGGCGAGGCCATTGATCCAAATGGCCCAGGCCTAGATGGTATTCTCAACGAACATTACAATCCGCTCGTTCGGTTGATGCGCTCGTGTATGAAGCCCATCGTCGTGGTAGTGAATGGAGTTGCGGCAGGCGCAGGGGCCAACCTGGCACTATTAGGCGACATTGTGCTGGCCAGCGAACATGCCACGTTCATTCAGGCCTTTGCAAACATTGGTCTCGTGCCCGATACGGGTGGAACTTGGACCCTGCCTCGTTTGGTAGGGCCAGGACGCGCTTCAGCTTGGATGATGCTTGGGGATAAAATCACCGCCCAAGAAGCCCAAGCGGCAGGCATGATTTACCGGGTCTATCCGGCGGTGGATCTCCATGAAGCGGCCATGCAGATGGCACAACGACTGGCCCAATCTCCAACCAAGGCCTTTGCCTTGAGCAAGCAGGCTTTGAACGCCTCCGTGTATCATGGTCTGAGCGATCAATTGGAATTAGAACGGCGACTTCAAAATGAGGCGGGCTCAAGCCAGGATTTCCAAGAAGGCGTGCAGGCATTTTTAGAAAAGCGTCGACCGGAATTTAAAGGCAAATAAGGATCGCCGAGGAAACACGACCTTTGTTCCACAACCCTTATGAACCCATGACTCCATCAAAGATTTCCATAGCCACCGTGGTTGGTGCCGGCGCCATGGGCTCGGGCATAGCTCAGATACTCGCTCAAGCAGGAGTAAGCGTGAAGCTTTATGACACGAAAGATGAAGCGCTAGAGCGCGCCATGACCAAGCTGAAAAGCACCATGGACCGGCTCGTCGAAAAAGGAAAGTTCCAGGCGGACGAAGCGGCGGGCATTCTTTCTAGAATTCAACCTATTCTATATCTGCGAGAAGCCGCAGACTCAGATTTGGTCATTGAAGCTATTTATGAAAACCTTGAGGCTAAGCGCTCCGTCTTCACAACGCTAGATGATGTGGTCAGTGCAGATTGCATTTTTGCCTCCAACACATCATCCTTGAGTATAGCCGCTATTTCATCCGGCGTTAAAAACCCAAAACGGCTCATTGGACTCCATTTTTTCAACCCAGCGCCCCTTATGCCACTGGTTGAAATTGTACCGAGTCTAGCGACGGACCCCGAGGTCCTACAGCGCTGTGTGGAAAGCGTTAAAGCCTGGGGTAAAATCGGGGTCATCGCCAAAGACAGCCCCGGTTTCATCGTGAATCGTGTGGCCCGACCTTTTTATGCGGAAGCCATGAACATTCTAGAAGAGGGACTTGCCGACGTCCCCACCATTGATTGGGCTATGACCGAGCTTGGCGGATTTCGCATGGGCCCCTTTGCCTTGATGGACTTGATCGGGCATGATGTCAATTACACAGTGACGGAAACGGTTTGGACTCAGTTTTATTACGACCCGCGTTTCCGCCCAAACCTCAGCCAAAAGCGCCTGGTTGAAGCAGGCTGGTTAGGGAAAAAAACAGGGCGTGGATTTTATGATTACCATGCCGACGCCCTTCCCGTGAAGGCTCAGGAAAACGTAGAAGTAGGACGCTCTGTTCTTCACCGAATCCTAGCCTTACTCATTAACGAAGCTGCCGATGCCATCTATCGTTCCGTTGCTGCTCCGTCAGACTTAGAAACCGCGATGACTAAAGGAGTCAATTATCCAAAAGGTCTCTTGGCCTGGGGAGCTGAGTGGGGTTTCGGGAACGCCCTTCAACACCTAGAAGAGCTTCAACAGCGAACAGGTGATCCCCGCTACCGTCCTTGTCCCTTATTAAAAGACTGGGCTGCACAGGCCCCAAACTTTACGCTTTAGCCTATGTCTGCTGCCCCCACGTTTGAGCATGCTGTCCACCGAGTCCGATCATGGACTGACGAAGAATATGGACTGAACCTTTCTGCCTTCATGGATGAGCAGCCCGCCCTTTTTGGGTTTCTGCTCAACCTCTCCGAAGAGTTTGAAGATGATGAACACGAGCAACTCGTGCGTTCAGCCCTCCTGCTCCGCGAGGGCTTCCGTTTAGCCGCACTCAAGGTAAATCCCATTAGCAACCTAATCATTGAAGATGTAACTACCGGAGTCGTTGAGGCCTTTGAAAAATTGGAAGAAAAAGAAGTGGACCTGGACCTCGAAGCGGTGGTAGCCGTTTCGCGCAGTCCCTTTGTCTTTGAGGAAGTAAGGAATTTTCTTCACCAAGAACTTCGAAAAGGCATTCCAGAGGCCCAACTGCAGCAGCACAATTTGATGATCGTTGTAGACATCTTGATTGGTTGCTTTGAAGAGGCCTTGGAGATACCGGATGGCCCAAAGGCATCGTAACTTCCTACCCATGAGCAGCTTGAGCCCCCAAGAAATCGTACAAAAAATGATGGATCACGACGCCTTCAGCCAGTGGCTTGGAGTTCATGTGCTCTCCGTTTCAGCAGGGGAATGCAGCATCGAAATGACCGTTCGCGAAGAGATGGTCAATGGATTTCGAGTGGCCCATGGGGGGATTACATATAGTTTGGCAGACAGCGCGCTAGCCTTTGCGAGCAACAGCCGGGGGCGGCACGCGCTGAGTATCGAAACAGCGGTTTCTCATACGAGCCCAGTTTCTCCGGGCGACCACCTGGTGGCGACGGCCCGAGAGCTACAATGCGGACAACGCCTTGCGCGCTATGAAGTCACCGTTCAACGCAATCAAAAAACCGTAGCTCTCTTCAAGGGGACGGTATTCAAAAACGACACTCCATGGACTTAAGCTCTTATTTGGTAGACGGTGTTCGCAGCCCAATTGGGTCTTTTGGCGGCGCTTTGCGTGAATTGCGCGCAGACGATTTGGCGGCACAGAGCATTCGTGCTCTTTTGGACCGTCACCCAAATCTTGACCCAAGTGCGATTGCAGACGTGATGCTAGGATGTGCGAATCAGGCAGGTGAAGACAACCGCAACATTGCCCGAATGGCTACCCTTTTGGCTGGCCTGCCTTTTAGCGTTCCAGGGGAAACGATCAACCGACTTTGCGCCTCGGGGCTGAGTGCGGTGCAGCATGCAAGCCGAGCTATTGCCCATGGCGATGGCCACGTATTTATTGCCGGCGGAGTGGAGCATATGACACGAGCTCCTTATGTGCTAAGCAAATCGTCGCGACCCTACGGAACGGATAGTTCATTGTATGATTCCTCCTTTGGTTGGCGCTTTGTGAATCCCAAAATGGCCGAGTCCTATGGGGTGGAAGCCATGGGCGAAACGGCGGAAAACCTTGTGGATCACTATGGAATTAGCCGGGAGGATCAAGACGCTTTTGCTCTTTGGAGTCAGAAGAAAACGGCGGCGGCGCAAACCGCCGGCCGCCTTTCCGAGGAAATTGCCCCGCTACATATTGCGCAACGAAAAGGCCCCGAAGTCGTTATAAGCCAAGATGAATTTCCCAAGCCACAAAGTAGCCTGGAGGGATTAGCTGCCTTGAGGCCGGCCTTTCGAAAAGAGGGCAGTGTCACAGCGGGGAATGCTAGCGGGCTAAATGATGGCTCCGCAGCTTTGCTCATGGCGAGCGGTGAAGGCCTAAAACTTCATGGCCTAAAACCCTTGGCTCGAGTAGTTGCAGGGGGGGTGGCCGGCGTAGAGCCGCGCATTATGGGGATTGGCCCCGTGCCCGCAAGTGAAATCGCGTTGACCAAAGCCGGTCTTCAACTCGATGATATGGATGTCATCGAGATCAATGAAGCTTTTGCCGCCCAGGCGTTGGCCTGTACTCGCGCTATGGGATTGGATGACCGCGATGGCCGAATTAACCCCAATGGAGGGGCGATCGCCTTAGGTCACCCATTGGGAATGACTGGCGCTCGGATTGCCTTGGCCGCAGCCCGAGAACTTGACCGCCGCCAAGGACGGTATGCCCTAGTCACCATGTGCATTGGTGTAGGCCAAGGCTACGCCCTCATTTTAGAACGCGCTTAAATGTTTTACGAATTCAACGGCCTCAAACCTATTGTACACCCAAGCGCCTTTGTTCATCCCCAGGCGAACGTCACGGGGGATGTGTGGATCGAGGCGGATGTGTATATAGGTCCCGGAGCAGTTTTGCGAGGGGATTGGGGTCGAATCACCGTATCGGCTGGCGCCAATGTCCAGGAAAACTGCATCATACATGTTTTCCCAGGCAAAGATGTGGTGTTGGAACCAAGTGCCCACATTGGCCATGGTGCGATTGTACATGGAGCTCATGTTGGACGTAACGCACTCATCGGCATGAATGCCGTGCTCATGGATGACGCGGTCATTGGGGCAGAGAGCATCGTAGGCGCCCTTGCGTTTGTGCCTCAAGGAATGGTTATTCCCGAGCGCTCCGTGGTTGTAGGCAACCCAGCCAAAATCGTCAAGGAGGTGAGTGATGATCAAATCGCTTGGAAGACCGAAGGCACCGGTTGGTATCAACGACTTCCTGAGCAATGCAAGAAAACTTTGAGGGAATGTGCGCCATTAGACGCGCCTGAACCTAACCGCCCTCGTTCTGAAGGCGGATACACGCCTCGCTAAACCCTTTGCCGATAGGCGTTGAGGGTTTTTGCTGTTTCCAAAATTAGTCATGACTAAAAATATTTATATGTGTAATATTTGAGGATTTAAATGATTATTTACAGGCTTTTAGAGTGAAAATATTGGCTTTTATCACGATTTATTAACATCTAATTGTTTTAAAAATTGTATTTTGAGCCTCTCTAATCAAAAAATCACTTAAATGCTAACTATGAAAAATCGTACACTGCGATGGGTAGGGCTTGTGGCGCTAGCGCTGCTAACTTCCCCAGTGTTCGGCCAGCTTTCAGGGACGTATACGATCGACCCAAATGGAACTGGAACGAACAATTACACATCGTTCACGTCCGCGATCTCGGCCTTGTCGACGTCGGGAGTGAATGGTGCAGTTACATTCAATGTCAAGCAAGGCACTTACTCTGAGCAAGTGACCATCCCGTCTGTAACGGGAGCTTCGGCAACGAATTCAATTACGTTTCAGGCAGACCCGACCAATACTTCGGCGACGACTGTCTCGTATAGCCCCACAGGAACCTCTGATAACTGGACGGTTCGATTGAATGGCTGTAGCGATGTAACCTTGAAGGGACTAACGATCACTTCTGGCGGAACGTCTTATGGTCGTCTAATCAACTATACCGGGAACGTCTCGAACATTAGCTTGCTGGACAACACGCTAACAGGCGTGGCATCGAGCACGAGCTCAAACTTCGCGGGTATTTATTACACCTCGCCTGCTCAAGCCCAGGGGGTTTGGCACGTCGAAGGAAACACCTTGACCGATGTATCGTATGCTATGTACATCTATGCGTCAAGCTATGCAAATGGTGCGGACTCCATCTTCGTTGAGAACAACACCATCAATACGAATTACTATGGCATGTACCTACGCTATGGCAAACATGCAAAAGTGCATGGCAACACGGTGAATAACAGCGGCACAGGTAGCGTATACAACTATGTTTACTACCCCACCTATGGCGTTGACATTCAGAATAATGACATCAACAATTGTCGTTATGGATTCTACATCTACACGAATCCCGCATCTGGAGGAACTCTAAGTCTAGTAGCGGAAAACAACACCCTTGATGTAGAGTATTATGGAATTTATGCTTCTTGCTCTGGCTCTTCGTCGTACACCCAGTGGACGGATGTAAGCATCAAGAACAACGACATTCGCGTTACAGGCACGAGCACCAACTACGGTATTTACCTCGGCTACGCCAACCCCTCAAGCACAAGCCCAGGCGTTATTGAAAACAATATGATTAGTTGTGCAACGTCGTCCACAACCTCTTCGGTTTACGCGACATATTTGTACCACTGTGCAAACATTAATTACCAACACAACTCCGTAAATGTAAGTGGGGGTTCATCGACGTCGGGACGCGCATGCTACCTGAATCAGTCAACCTCTACGAGCTATTTTACGCCTGGAGGTAACGTAATTAAGAACAACATTTTTGTGAATGTGGGTGGCGGTTATGCTTTTGAAAACTCTTCTTCAGCAGCAGCGGGTACATATTTCACATCTGATTACAATAACTACTACGCTTCAAGCAGCACTCCATTTGGCTCTGGTAGCTCCACGCTTTCTGCATGGCAGACGGCTAGCTCCCAGGATTCTAACTCTGTTTGGGGTGATCCACTATTTACTTCTGCGACCGATTTGCACGTTCAAGGTTCTGCTCCCAACAATGCAGGTGCTGCTTTGGGTGTAGCAACAGATATCGACGGCGACACTCGTTCTACGACTACGCCTGACATTGGTGCGGATGAATACGTACCGTTGACCTGTTTTGGTGTTTCGGCTCTTGGTTCGGCCAACGTTTCTGATGTGAGCTTCGACGCCACATGGTCTTCCAACAACAGCACGACGATTGGTTCACAAGTGCGTTACCGCGAAACGGGAACCACGGGTGCCTACACGGTAATGTCTGGCTCAACGGGCACGGCAACAGTGTCAGGCTTGATGGCTTCTACGAGCTACGACTTTTCTGTTCGTGAGATTTGCTCTGCGGGCGACACCTGCTCTTGGAGCACTGACGCTACGGTAACGACTGCAGCTTGTGCGCTTTCTAACCAGTGTGAATTCACGGTTTACATGATTGACAGCTATGGCGACGGTTGGAATGGAAGCGTTGTGACGTTCACGCAGAGCGGAAACGTCAATGCCTCTGTCACGCTTGCTGGTGGAGCCTTGGATACGGCCTATGTCGGCCTGTGTTCATGGGATTCCGTCAGTGTAGACTTGGGCACACTTGGCTCTTGGAGCTATGAAGTAAGCTTCCACGTAGTTAGCGCTACTGGCGACACGGTAGTTTCCCACATTGGAGCTTCAGGCAATAACCTGACATTGGGCCAAAACTTCGGCTCTTTCCTCCCTGTTTGTACGGCTTGTCCTCCAGCAGACATGTGTGCCTTCACGGTGAACATGACCGATGCGTATGGTGACGGCTGGAACGGTAACACGGTAAGCTTCATCCAAAACGGCT
>JAHEGI010000022.1 GCA_024639785.1 Cryomorphaceae bacterium | reverse complement strand
CGTTGGCCAGTCCGCCCAGTTCCAAATAGGTTTTCTGATCGTAGCCGCTGTGCCAATAGGCGAGGGCTTGGCTGCCAAAAAGGGTTCGGCCCTCCTCCATCGGGTGAAAAAACTCGGTATTCCGTAGGTAGCCCAGGGCACCGAACACCCACTCATCCGTGGTATCGTTCCACACAATGCACCCTCGATCCCTGCCATTCCCGTAAAAGCCAGGGTCGTAGCTGTGGAAGGACCGCAACGTATTTAAGGCGGTCAACTGGGCAGAAGCACTTACACCCATAAAAAGGGCACAAAAAAAGAGGCATGACCTCCGCAGAACGGTTTGCATGCCTCTAAGTTAAGGTGGGACAATTCTAATCTTCTCTCCGCTCGCTAAACACCGATGACAAACAATGGTTGATATTAAATCCTCTTATCCGATATTTTAAGACTAAAAATAGCAAGTAATCTAAGGCTATTTAACTGAACTTCACCGCCAAATGAGACTTTTCTTTTTTGTATTTCTACCTTTTATTTACCAGGCCTCAGCTTTTGGCCAGTCTGTTGGTGCGAAACCCGTGGAATCTGATTTGGTGTTCTTATATGCCAATTTTAACTCCACAAGAAATAGTCCAACGTATGGCATTACAGGAAGCATAACCCCTTCTTATGTTATCCCTAGCAGGATTAACACTCCTTCCTTAGATTTGGGAATTGGCATAAGACTTATTGAGATGGATCGAATATACATCAACGTTTCTTCGATCAAAAAATGTGACACCCTTTTTTCCTCATTTAACCAGTATTTAGACCTTGACTTTTTTGAAGTTTCAGCTATAAATAGATTATTCATTTATAAAAATTTGTATCTCGATTATGGGGTTAGTTTTATGACGTTAACACGGGCAAGCCAATATAATCAATTTGGGGCCATTGATCTTCTCAATGAAGAGGCTATGAATACGACCTCAAATAGACAAGTTTTTGGAATAGGGATTTTAGTTCCTTTAATTTCAAAAATTTCCCTTGCCTTGGACTACAAGAATTTCCGCATGCTTTCCAGCCTCGAGAAAGATCCCAATCAAAATTTTCTAATTAATTCCGATGCTTTCAATATTGCGTTACATTATTCTTTTTAGTCTTCTTTTCGGCTTTAAGGGCAGTTATGCTCAGTCGATCATGAGAAGCACGATATCCATTTTGGGAGGATCTTCCGTTCTCAATAATACCGTCGTTATTCAGCAAACGGTTGGCCAACCATCCCCTACGAAGTATCGTCAGGGTTTCATTCAGCCTTATTTGAAATTTAGCAACGAAAAACTCGACCTACAGATATATCCAATACCCAGCAGTGACTTTATCACGATCGCGAATTCTAAATTCCAATCGACCTTTTCAATTTCAAATCACCATGGTAGTATAATCCAAGGGGAACTTGAACCATTCGAAACGAAAAAAGTGAATATACTAGCCCTTCCTGCTGGGGTCTATTTTATTACATATGGTAGTCCTCAATACGAGGTTTCCAAATTCATTAAAGTAAATTAAATGCGATGAAAAACGTACTATTCGTTTTATCAGTACTTCTAACCTTGGCCGCAAACGGTCAACAAGTACCACGCGGTATCAATTATCAGGCGATTGCACTAGATGCCAACGGGAATCCAATTCCCGGAGTAGATATTGCCGGTAGACCTATCGCGGATTCTGAAATTGGCGTACAGTTCACCATTCTTGAAGATTCACCATCAGGCTTTTTAGTATATCAAGAAACCCACGTAACTAATACCGATTTGTATGGCTTGTTTTCTCTAGAAATTGGGCAAGGAAGTGCCTCATTAGGGGACTTTGATTCCATCAATTGGGGCCTAAGCAATTTTCTCCGAGTTGAAATTTCAGTAGACAATGACAATCTGTATGCCCTAGTTTCTGAACAAGCCTTTTTATCTGTACCATACAGTTTTGTCGCAGAACGTGTTTTAAACAACGATGACGCGGACAGTTTAAATGAAATCCAGAGTTTAACTCTAGTTGCCGACACCTTATTTATTTCTAAATCGAATTATGTGATTTTTACCCCGGATAGCGATGGGGACCCTACCAACGAAATGCAGTCAATTAGCATTTCAAACGATACCATTGCACTGACAAATGGCGGAAACATAAAACTCCCTGCCAATTTGGATAATGATCCTTCGAATGAAATTCAACAAATTTCCATCATTAATGACACTATATTTCTTTCAAATGGTGGGCAAATACTCCTACCGGTAGATCCTGATGGTGACCCTCTGAATGAAATCCAGAATATCTCTATTTCTGCTGACACTATTTTCTTGACGAATGGTGGGTTCATAAAGCTACCAGAGCTGGTGGACAATGATGGCAATAACGAGATTCAAACTTTAGTCTTTAGTAATGACACCTTGAGTCTAGAAGTAAATCCCTCATTGCCTCAAAAGATATTTTTTCCCTTTAACTCAAAAGCCGAGAAATTAGATGATTTGACGGATGTGACTTATAGAAGCTCAGGCTCTTTAGGAATGGGCACGGCATCACTTCAGAAAGATTCTTTAGGCGAGAACAATACTGCAGTAGGCCACTTTTCATCATCTAACATAATTGATGGGCCGCGCAATTCTGCCTATGGGGCATTTTCCCTCTTCTCAAATGAATCAGGGCAAGAAAATACCGCAGTTGGATATGGTGCGCTTCAAGGGTTGAAAATGTCGAGCTCAAATACTGCCGTTGGAGCATTTTCTATGTCAGGCGATAATGTTGAAGTGACGGGAGATTTTAACTCTTCACTCGGCGCATTTTCATTGTCAAAAGTTTCGGAGGGTAGTGGAAACACGTCCATAGGCTCAAATTCTCTGTTTAATACCACCACTGGATCTAACAATGTTTCAATCGGACTAAATGCAGGTTCTGCGAATACAACAGGAATTCAAAACACCTTTTTAGGCAATTCTTCAAACAGTTCAGTCGGGAATTTAGAAAACTCTATAGCTATCGGCCACAATGCCATTGTAGATGAAAGCAATTCTATTCAAATTGGCAATACCTCTTCAGAAAAACTGAAGACAAGTGCGCGAATTTATGCTCCTTCAATTTATCTGAACGACAGTTCAACCTCTTCTAACAGTGCCATTTTGTCTTTAAATTCCAATTCCAAAGGAGTATTATTCCCAAGAATGACCTTAGCAGAGCGCAACTCCTTTATTCCGGTTAAAGGTCTAGTTGTTTATTGCTTGGACTGCGTTCCGGGAGGCGAGCTTCAAAGTTATAATGGAAGTATCTGGAACTCTAGCAACTTTTCAACTACCAACTCTCAACCAAGCCTGAACCTCAACGCTCCTGAATACATCTCGAGCGATAGTGTAGGCTTAAGTATGGTCGTTCTGCACTCAGGCGGTTTGCCCATTTTATCTTCAGGAATGGAGATTTCGACTACATCCGATTTCTTAAATTCTATTACTGCTCAAAACGCACAAGGTTCTGGATATCAGTACTTTGAATTTAATAATATTACTCCAAATACCACGTACTTTTATCGAGCGTTTTCAGAGAACTCTCTGGGCCGGACTTTCAGTGTGATTGCCAGCTTCAATAGTTCTTTTGCAGATAGTGTATTCTTACCCATTCTCACCCTCAAATCAAATATTTCGGCTACATCCGTCGCAATTGTGGCAGAAGCAGTATTCATTCAGGGCGGGAATCAAGCCATCACATCAAAAGGATTCCTTTACGGATTAAATTCAATCCCAACCTTTGCTGACGGTGTTAAATTTGAAGGTTCTGGAGTACAAGATTTTCAATCCATAATGTCCAATTTACAGAGCGACACTACCTACTTCATTAGAGCCTTTGCGCTGTCATCCTCGGATACAGTTTATAGTGTAATAAGCCAAATTCAAACTTTACCTAGCACCCAATTTTTCAACGGACAGCTGTTCGGTGGTGGAATTATTTTCAACGTTGATAGCACCGGACAACATGGGTTAATTGCGGCATTGAACGACTTGGGCCAAATGAGCTGGGGATGCGAGGGGGTTTCCATCGATTCCACAAGTCAAGTTAAAGGAGCTGGGCTACAAAACTCCATTAGGATTGCAAGCTATTGTTTTTCAAATGATACCCTAGCTGCTGTTGAGTGCCTCAATTTAGTTTTCAATGGTTTTGGAGATTGGTATTTGCCCTCATTGGATGAGCTCGAAATCATGAAGAATGATCTTTACGACAAAGGATATTCGCAATACTTCAACTCAACTGAGGGTTCATATTGGAGTTCTACCGAAACGAATGAAAATGAAGCTGAGTCATTTTTAATGTTCAATTCCAGTCAGTTTAATTCTAGCCTAGGATCATTTAAAAGTGAAAAGCGAAGTGTCCATCCTATTAGGTCCTTTTAAGGTCTTAGCTAGACCATGAAACTGCAGAGAACTCTCTTAGGCGATAACTTGATAACAACAAAAACCCAAGCATTGCTTGAGGTTTGATGTGCCCGAGGCGGGAATAGAACCCGCACCTCCATCACTGAAGAAGGAATTTTAAGTCCCTCGTGTCTACCTATTTCACCACTCTATAGGTTTGATATTCAAGTAATTAAAATGGATTAACCTCTGGAACGAGTCCATAAAACGAGTCCAGATGGAAGAATTGCAAGCCATTCTTGTCACACGTGTGAGCAAGGATCGTTTCTGTATCACTTTGCGTTGGTCAGGAGCAAAGTATCGCTACTACAACGGTGATATTATAGGTGTAGAAGGAAAGCCCAACCTTTTACCTCCCAAAGAAAGGGCAACAGCTTTTAACCACCTCAAACGTCAGTTTGTGAATGCTATTCAACGCGGTTGGTCCCCAGATCAGAATTGGAGTATTTCAACAAAGAAAGAGAACTTTAAAAACCCCCTACGGAGAGCATTAGAAATAAAGCTCCAATCAGATTACTCCTATCATTATAAGAATAAGCTTAAATGGCTGGTAGGCAATCTTGAGCCTTTTATTAAGGGGAAGAATCTAACTCCAGAATTGGTATCAGAGTATCTATCGCAGCCACGATGGAGTCCAGCAATGCGCAACAATCTCAGGAGCCATTTCCTGTCGCTTGAGCCAGAACTAAAGAAGCTTGGATACAAAGGTTCCATTGCAACCATCATTAAGAGGCAAAGGGTAGCCGAACAGCTCCACAAGCCTATTCACAATATCGGTGAGCTCTTAGATGAAATTGAACTCTTTGACACCAATCTGCATTTATGCTGTTTACTTACCTACGGCTGTCTTCTTCGTCCCCACCGAGAAATTCGCCTACTCACTTGGGGGGACTTTAATCAAGATCTAAGTGTGCTTTCTTTAGCAGGCTCTCGGACTAAAGGGAAGCGTAATAGGATTGTTCCTGTTGCACCATTTATAAGGTCTAAGCTTATCGACAAACGCCCTCCTGACTGGACACGGGATATGAACATCTTTTCAATGAATGAAGCGCCTTTTGCTATTGGCTATTTCAATTGCCTTTGGACAAGATTCAAACAAGTTTCAAAGCTCTTGGAGAAAGATCAAACGCTTTACTCATTTAGGCATTCTGGAGGGATACAAGTCTACGAGAAAACAGGCTCCCTAATAAAACTCCAACAGGTAATGGGTCATAGCTCATTGCAAGTCTCTTTAACGTATCTGAGAGGCTTAGAAGTGAGACAATTAGACCCAAATGATATGCCTATATTTGGGTAATTTGTGTTCAAATCATATTCTATGAAAAAAGTAATTGCCTTGCTAACCGCAGTTCTATTTTCACTCCCGATGTGTGCTAGCCATTATATCGGTGGCGAGATTACGTGGACTTGTGAAAATTCAGGAGCCAACGCTGGTAAATTTAAATTTTTCGTAGTTCTATACCGTGAATGTGGTACTGGTGCTTCAAATTTTCTCCCAAATCCAGTTGTATTGTCTACCAATGCCCCTGGAGGTTCCATCAGCTGTGCACAAGTAGGTAGTGCCGTAGATATTTCTCCAGACTGTTGGGACTCTTCGCAAGAAATAGCTTGTAATGCGGTCACTTCAGGGAATGGAGCAGTTGAAATGCGCAAATATGAATCCAGCTGGATTCAATTAAGCGGTACTCCGCCTGCAGGTGGTTGGTACTTCACATTCACTGATTGTTGCCGGCCTGCAAGTACCAACTTGACAACATCATCTAGCTCTTACACTCTGAGGGCTTATATGTATCCATTTACGAACCAAGGAAGTACTTTAAGTAGTTCTCCTTGTTATGATAGTTCACCTAGATTCTTGGAACCTCCAGTGACAGTAGTTGCATCTGGAAATCCTTCAATTACAAACTTTATGGGTTATGACAAAGATTATGACTCCGTTGTTTACGAATGGGCCTATCCACAGACCTCTTCAAATGGAACCAATGCATCATTCAATGGAGCTTACACATTCAATGCTCCTTTTCCAAGTAGTTCTGCCATCAATTTAAATCAGACAAACGGTCAACTGTCTTTTACGCCAAATGCACAAGGAGCTTTCACGTATTGTATTGGTATTTCATCTTACAGGAACGGACAAAAGATTGCTTCAACTTTCAGAGATTGCATCCTAGTTGTTGGGGCATCTAACTCATCCAATACCGCACCTGGCATTTATTTGGACAAGGCATCACCGCAACAAAGCACATTAATTCCGCAGTTGAATTTTCCTGATTCTACCTACTTTGAGTTAAGTGTGACAGCTGGTGACAGTGTGCGGTTTAGTGTAATTGGAACTGATGGCGACTTGCTTCCAAGCTTCCTACCGCAATCACTTACTTGGAAGGGGACGGGTGGACAAATTGGCACAAGTAACAATACAGGTTGTGATAATCCACCTTGCGCTACAGTGAACCCAGGGGCAGGGCAAAGTGGTTTCACGAGCCCGCTTTCAAATACTGTGAGGCTAGACTGGTTGACAGACTGTAATAATACAATCTTAAATGGTATTCCGCATCCCACAGTAACCTACATTTTCATTGCAAAGTTCATTGACAATGCTTGTGTTATCCCAGGAACAAGTTCAATACCCATTGTTGTCAATGTCAATGCTCCGAACATTGGAAATCCAGACAGTCTAACATCAAGCCCTGTCTCATTAACAAGCACTCAACTAACTTGGCAAACACCGTCTGATACTTCTTCAAAGTTCAATGGATACGAAGTATTACATTGTGTGAATCTAAATGGTCCTTTTACACCAATTGATACCGTGGTGTCGTATAATCAAGCCCAACTTTCGGTTGACCCACAACAATTAGGAGGTGGCTTTATTACAATGAGGACTTTAGGGCCGTGCCAAATCTTCTCAGGCAATAGTGACACTGTTCAAATCCAGTATTGCATTCCAAACTTCATAATAAACCCACCTGCATCAGACACAGCTTTTACATCATTTACTTCAAAAACCATCTATGTTGCCAACCCAAGCTGTATAACTGAATTCCAATGGCAAGTTGACTCAAGCTCAATAGGCAATTGGCACGATGTCGTGGACAACTCAACCTATTCGGGCTCAGCCAATGATTCACTGCAAATAAATGCTGTTAATTCAGGAATGAATGGCTTTAGATTTAGATGTACGGCATCAGGAACGGGTATCAGCGATACTTCAAGCGAAACAACGCTTTACATCATAGACAATATTGGAATTACAGGTATTGATAAAAATCAAATTGCCGTAATGCCTAACCCTAACAATGGCTTGTTTAAAGTATCTATAGCCAATTCCTTGAATGGGGCCAAGTTTGTTCTCTTTGATGAATCAGGCCGGGTGATAGAGCGAGGAATCGTCAACTCATCTGAACTTCAATTCGACCTGTCGGAAGAGCCAAAAGGCATCTATCGAATAACTTTCAGCTCCAATTTAGCTTCAGAAACGATGGTTGTGGTAGTGCAATAATGCAGGATGGATTCGTTTTGGAAAGCCCTGCGCCCTGCCATTTAGGTGGGGCTTTTTTTGTTGAAATGTACCGTATTTGTACCCGTTCCGACGATTTTTATTCACTAGTTTCACCCAAAGCCTCGCACCAAAACAACATACTATGCAAATAAAACTACTAATTACGCTCTGCCTTAGCGGCACATTTGCCATTGGACAAACAATCAGTCAAGGGTTATTATCAACTTATGATAGTCCCCAAGGGATAAACAAGGAAATAAAATCAATCCACACCCTACCAGAAGGCGTTCAATGGGGAGACACCATTGTTGGTTATTGTGCTTATAGAATTCCCAATAACGGGACAACTCTTTTACCCTGGTGGTTCGAAAGTGCAACCTATGTGAACGGGCAAATTACAGAAGATTATCAAAGCTATTATTACGGCAGTAATATGAGCAATGTTTCATACTTCAAAATGTTTAATACGTACATCCCCGATGGGGTCGAAACTGAAACGTTTGAAAGCAGTGACTCACTAAACTGGATATATACAGGTAAATTCAAAAGTCGCAGTGTCATTGGGTTTTCTGTTGACTCGAGTATATCATACAACTGGAATGCCGGGATGAATAAATATATCCTAAACGGTTTGACCGTAACATACAAAGGTTCCTACGGCGTGGATTCTGTTAAGGAATACGACCCATTGACTCAGATTTTCATTAATAAAACCGTGAATTACAGGACCAACAGCACCTTGGACAGTATTATCACATACTACAACAATTCTGGTTGGGAGCCTTGGGATAGAAATATATATTATGGAAACTACTCCATTTACTATCCGGGAGGTACAATTAATTGGGCTGCTTCTAAAATATATTGGGATGCATTGGGCAATGCGACATCAATTGTGAATTACAACCTTTCTGGAGTAAAAGCAGATTCTTCTTTCAGCTATTATACAGGAAGCAGAAGTGATTCTACTGCGAGGTTTGATGGTGCCGGCATTTTTACTGGTGCTGATGGTGCCCGATATTCAAATACTCTGCATCGCTTCTACAGTTGGGATGCTAACTCGGTTGTTGCAAGCTATCAATACAGTTACTTCAATCTACAGGGGGATATTATCGGGTCCGTTTCCTTTACCTCTAGCGGACAAATTCGTAACAAATGGGGCATTTGTGCTGTTTATAACAGTCTTGATGCTGCGGATTATCTAGCCCCAAATGTGAGGCTGTCACCGAACCCCACTTTTGGCACGATTATGCTTGCGGGAAGCTTTGAAAAACCTATAGACTACATCATATTTGACTGTAGCGGGAGAGAATTGCTGTTTGGCAGTACATATGCGAATGAGCTTATTGATGTTTCGTCACTACAAAGTGGGACGTACTCAATCGTTTCCTCAATAGGCGAAACCTTACTAAAAGAAAGGTTTATAAAACTTTAAATAAATTGAATTTTCTTAAGCCCTGCCTTTTGGCGGGGCTTTTTCTTTAGCGCACTTCCTAGTTAATGAGAAGTCGGGGTCTTTGGTGAAGCTTCAGCAGGTTATGGGTCATAGCTCGCTCAGGTGTCTTTGATGTATCTGAGAGGCTTAGAAGTGAGACCATTAGACCCAAATGATATGCCTACATTGTTTTACATTGTGAATGACTAACACTTCTTTAATAAATTAATAGGCTGATTGTTTTTCTCTTGTTTGCTCTGAGTTCATCGACTGTTTATTGCCAATTGGGACGATATTTCATTCCACTAACGACCCAAAACGACACTGTTGGGTCAGTTTGATACGCCTACGGTTACTCTTTCCCTTGAAGCTACTTCAATTTGAAGCAATAAAAAAGGGAGGCGCTTACTGACACCTCCCTTTGAGTGGGACCCTCAACCTAAACGTTTGTATTGGGCAGTAAAGTCTCACACCAAACCACTACAATATTATCCCTACTTTATTTAAGTTGCAACATCATTTTTAATCACAAATACCCTCAAATACAAAGCTTTGTCTCAGATGGAATTCAAAAAGGGCACTCTCTTACAAAGAAGCCCAGTTTGAAACGCACGATAATGGTTTGGTGCGAGATGGCGCAAACATAGAAATGGAAGCAGTACCGAGATAATATCAGTTGGCATCAAGTACGCCCTTCAAACCGAAACCGTTTCAGAAAGGTATGCCCCCCATTTTGGATGCACATGTGGCAATACTTTTCAGCAAAAAGAGTCCAGAACCCCCAAAACGAGTCCAGAAACGAGTCCAGCTGGATCCACTTTTAGATATCCTATTTGTACATTTGACTCAATTAATCGGATAAGTCTCTAAAGGAAGAATCCCGCCTAATTACTTGATTTTCAGAAACAAAAAAACCCCAAGCATTGCTTGAGGTTTGATGTGCCCGAGGCGGGAATCGAACCCGCACCTCCATCACTGAAGAAGGGATTTTAAGTCCCTCGTGTCTACCTATTTCACCACTCGGACCGGGCGGGCAAATGTACAACGCTCCATGGCGAAATGCCCTAAATCCCGATTCACTTTTTACAATTTTTCCCTAAACTATCCACGGAGAAAAGCAGACCTTTAATCCTATGGCCACCCTCCACTATGCCCAATCTTGGGAAGATCCTCGCCTTCTGTGGAAAGCATGGAGTGATTTCCCTTGCGATGAGGTACACTTAATTGCCTCGGGTGGAGACCACGCCCTGGAATTATTACACCGCGGCATTCCCAGGATTCACGTTTATGACACAGAAGTCGCCCAATTGAATCACATTGAGCAAAAAATCCTTGCCCTGAACAGCCCCCATCGGGATCGCCTCTTTGGTGCAGGTGCATTTGCGCTCAAAGGAGGATTGCTGCATGCCGGCCGACTTGAAGGCTATTTGCGAACCTTTAGCCGAACGCTGCTCCCCGTATTGGTTTCTCGGAGAACAAGAGAAGCGCTTTATGAAACAACGGATATTCCATCTCAACTTGATTTTTACCATAGTTCCCAGTGGCAATCGAAGCGTTGGCGATGGTTCACCCAACGCTATTTCTCCCCCGAACGCGTCAATACCAAAGCGCGCCATCCCGGATTGATCCAGAATCAAGGTCGTTCCGCGGTTACCCCCAACTACCTAACCCAATTTGAGCAGTGTTTAGCCACGCACCGCCTGGCCGACAATCCCTATTTAGACTACCTCTTGTTTGGTGGTCATGCACATGGGGACCTCCCCTACCTGAAAGGAGATCTGCACGATGTGCAACCTAGGATCCTCCTCCATCCCGAGGGCTTGCAGCAGGCACTCCAAAAACTACCTCCAGCACCCCGATTTATCCATGCTTCAGATATTTTAGAGGGCTACCCTTCCGAGGGTATAGATGACTTCTTTCGAACCATAAATCAATCCACCACCTCAGGTTCTACCTTGGTTTTTTGGGATCATCGCTTTCAAACGACGCCCCCGGCATTTTTTCTTGAATCTTGGTGCCGCATCGCACCTCCTTTCCAGGATCGGGTGCCATTTTATCACCGCTATCATATCTACCACCGACCATGAGCTCATTTGCACATAGATTTTGGCAATACCAAAAAGAGCGTTTCCCCCTGGGAATTCTTTTGGTGACCACATCCGCCGTCCTGCTTTCTACCGCGGCAGTGCTCCAAGGTCTCGGCTATCCGGAAATCCCATGGTGGAAATATGCTGCTTTGGGAGTTGCCGGCTTGTCCTTCATGTTACACACCCGGATCATTGATGAATTGCGCGACAAAGAAGTTGATGACCTCCATCATCCCGAACGCCCACTCCAACGTGGGCTCATCACTGTACAGGAACTCAACCGTCTGGGCTATGCCAACGGAGGGATTTTCATCAGTATTCATGTGGCTTTGGACCCTTTGTCCGGGGTGCTATCTGCAGGCTTACTCCTTTATTCCATCATCGCTCGCTATGAAGTTGGCCCGTTGGCATGGCTCAAGCCGCGATTTTGGCTCTACAATTTGGTCATGCTTTTCCAAATGGTGTTATTGCAATGGATAGCCTATGCAGCACTCACCCAGAGCGTAGACTGGCCAAATGCCATTTGGTCCCACGGCTGGGGTATTCTGGCTTTGAGTGCCCAGCTCGAAGTAGCTCGAAAATGTCTAACGCCCGAAGAAGAAACCAGCTACCGAGACAGCTATTCTTCCCGGATTGGCCCAAAAGGTTCGGCAGTCCTCGTATTTCTGCTCACCCTAGCTGCTCTTTTTGCCTTTGACTCCACTGGGTTGCCGCTCAATCGCGGCCTGCTCGCCGCCGCCTTAGGTATGCTGTTGGCGGGCCTATTTCTCTATGGAAAGAACCCTATCCGGCGCCATAGCCAACTTTTGCAACTATCCGCCGTGATGGCCTACGTCCTATGTCAAATGGCGCTATGGTTCTAACCATTCCCATCGGCAACAAGGCCAAAGGCCTCACCCGGCTGCGGGATGCAGGGTTTCCGGGACTACCGTTTATCTCACTGCATGCTCGGGACCTTCTGGTAGATCAGAAACTTGACCTCAAGGCCATCGCCTCCCAGCTAGGCCATCCAGACCGCTTTGCCGTTCGGAGTTCTTCCGCCACGGAAGACACCGAAGAAACTGCCGCCGCCGGCGCATTCTTAACCTTGTTAGGTGTCACGCTAGAGGAATTACCCGCTGCCTGTCTTCGCGTGGCCCAAAGCCTGCCGGATACAGAAGAGGATCATGGGGTGGTGGTCCAAGCTTTCTTGGCCGACCCCAGTGTTTCCGGTGTGCTCTTCACCCATGATGAACGTTACCTCCTCAATCTCGCCCCTGGCCTGTGCGCATACGTAGTCCAAGGCCTCCCCGTCGAAGAACTCGGTTGCAATCCCAGCGGAAGAATCTACCGCCGTCAGGCACCAAGTGCCTTTACCGGCTGGCGATGGCACGACGGCCGCACCCAGGAATTCAGGGTGGATCACAGTGTCTTCACGCCCGCCCTGGCGAAGGCCCTCCACCACCTCTACCGACGCGTCCAAAATACCTACCGCCGCCCCATGGACCTTGAGTGGTCCTATGCTAACGGGCGGCTCTACGTTCTCCAAGCGCGCCCAGTTACGCGAGAATGGCACCAGGAACCCTGGCTGCTGGATAATTCCAATTTGGCAGAATCCTATGCGGGAACCGTTCGGCCAATGACCGCGTCCGTAGCACAGCGTCTTTACCAACATGTCTACCAGGATCTCCTCGCGGCTTCAGGGGTCTCTCGCCAAAAGCTCTCCCGGCATTCCAACATCTTTGAAAACCTCGTGTCCTCCTACCACGGACGCATGTACTATGTCATGAACCATTGGTATGCGATGATGGCATTTTTACCCGGCTATGGGCGCAATAAAGAGAATTTGGAACGCATGATTTCGGCCGAAACAAAGGCCCAGCCTTTCCTCCCCGAATCTCTTCAGGCCAATCTCTGGTTAAAGCTTTGTTACGGACCCATCGTTCTGTGGAAACTGCTCACTTTTCGTCGGGTTCGTGAGCGCTTTACCCGCCAAATTCTAGTCGATTTTGAACGACTCGGGGCACGAGATTGGAGGGCCGATCAGCCGGAAACCCTGATTCAACTATGGAAAAGTCTCGAAAATGATTGGCTCCGAAAATGGTACATCACCGTCGAAAACGACACCGCCCTGATGACCCTTTTGGGTTGGGCGCAAAAGAAATTTTCGGAAGATGCCCTGCGGACCTATTTGACGATGGATACCCCCAGTGGACAACAACTTCGGGCCTTCCAAACGCATGCACACCAAATTTGGGCGCAGCCCATCCTCCGACAATCCCTACAACAACGGGATTCCCTCGCCTTTGAACAGGGCCTCAAGAAGCTACCTGATGCCGGCGCAGGGTGGACCCAGTACCTCCATCGATTTGGTGGTCGCTTCCCCAATGAATTAAGACTAGAGGACCCCAGCCCCCTCGACCGCTTTGACGTCTTGGCAGAGACCCTCGAAGCCCTCGCTCAGCAGCCCATCCTCCCAGCCCCGCGCTGGCCCTCAGAAAAAGGCTACCCCTGGGGCATCCGCAAACTTCGCCAATTCATCCAACAACGAGAAGGACTCCGGCTCCTGCGTTCTTCGGCCTTCGCGTGGTTGCGAAAAATTCTATTGGAATCTGGCCATCACTACGCACAAGGCAACCTGTTGGATGCTCCTGAAGATGTGTTTTGGCTACAGATTTCCGAATGGGAGCAGGGGGCGAACCCCGGCTGGAAGCGCCTGATCGCCGAGCGAAAGGAGCAGGCCAAGGCACACCTCGACGACGTCTACCCTCGGTCCTTTGCAGCCATGCCGGGGGATCCTGCCCCCATCCATCGTCCCGAACTCGCCCACTGCGACCACTGGAGCGGTCAATGTGTAGTTCCAGGCCAGATGGAAGGCCGAGTCTTAGTGATGCCCACCTTCCAACCCGGGCCTTATCCGGCATTTGATATCTTGGTCGCCAAACATACGGACCCAGGTTGGAGCATCGTCATTGGACAGGCGAAGGCGCTCATCGTGGAGCAAGGCGGACTCCTTTCCCACGCTTCTATCGTGGCCCGAGAGTTGGGACTTCCCACCCTCATTGCCGTGCCGGATATCACACAGCAGCTTCGCAGCGGCGAATCCATTTACCTTGATGCGACCCAATCAAAAATTCATCGAATCTCCGCTCCCCATGACGCGACCTAACCAGAACCCACCCGACAACTACCTCGTCTTGCGTCAACAGCTCTATGCACACTATACGGACTACGACCCAAACGAAACCGTTTTGCGCCAATGTTGGTCCTTCTTCCTGAATCAACCGGACTGCACCTGGTATGACGGCAGCCACTTTTGTTGCGGACTGTACCGCATGGAAAACGACCAATGGGCCTTTGGTTTTTTTGAAAGCAAAAGCCAAGATTTCGAGGCGTTTCAATCCGAATGGTCGGAGCTTAGATTGGCATTCCCAGGTAGCTGGGTTGGCCCTTTACAAGGCTCAACCTTCCTGCCGTATCGCTTCATCACGTGGAGCGATGATCAAGCCCTTTTTCCCGGAGAATGGCGCAATCAAGCCCACTATGGGCTTTGGATGGAGCAGTTACATCCGAGTAAAATTACCCACTACCGATCCGCCTATAGAACCGACTATCAAGGGGTTATTGCCATCTCCGAGTCCTTCTTGACAGACTGGAATACCGAAGGATTCAACCTGACTCCCTTTCGCATGGATCACGAGGAAGAATGGACCGCCTTGCACTACATGATTGAAGCGATTTTCCGGGGCAATTGGGGCTACAAGACCTTGAATCCCGATGAGTTCACAGGCTGGGCCAAGTCTCTAGGCGAAAGCCATGGGGGTCAACCCTGGCTGTATTGGGTCCAAATTGATGACCGCCGCGTCGGCTTTGCCTATTTGTTTTATCTGGACGATGGAACGTTGATTTTCAAAACCATCGGCTTGCTCCCTGAATTCCAAGCCAAAAAAATTGGAAACGCCGTCGCGGGTGCCTTGCATGTGCGCGCACAGGAAGCAGGAGCCAAACGCTGTATTTATGCCCTCGTGCAATCCGAAAATCGGGTCAATCGAATGCCCGATCCAGACATAACCGTTTTCCGAACCTACGCCTCCTATGAATTTGAAGCTTTAGCCGAATGATCAGTTTAAACTTCCTTCTACTGTCCGGAGTGTACCTCCTCTTATTTGGCGGCACCGAAGCGGTTAAACGTCTTGGAGGAGTTTCCCCAGTGCTCACGCGCAAAATGCTGCACATCGCGTCGGCCCTCGTGGCCTGTGTGCTTCCCTTCCTGATTTCCCCCGTCGAAATTTGCCTCATGGGCCTCCTTTTTGCCGGCACCCTGGCCCTTTCAAAATACCTCAAGATTCTGAGCAGCATCCACGATGTACCGCGCAAAACATGGGGGGAAGTCGTATTCCCATTGGGCATTAGCCTGGTGACGGGCTATGTCTATTTCTTTCGAGCAGAGGAAGTAGGCATCCACACCTGGGGTGGGCCCAATTTCGAAGGTGATGAAGGGTACTTTTTTGGCATGTTAGTCCTGGGCTTTCTCGATGTGGGCGCCGAATGGGGAGGTAAAATCCCCTCCCTCAAATGGCCCGGCATGGCAGGGAAATCACTCGCGGGCTCCCTCACCTTTTTCCTCCTTGGCATCGGTCTAGGACTGCTCTTTGGTTTGCCTATTCACCTCACTTTCTTGATAGGTCTGCTCTTACTAACCATCCTCGAGGCCTACTTGGCCTATGGCCTTGACAATCTGTTCTTACCTCTTGGGGGCGCTATGCTCTACTATGCGAGCCAAAGCCAGTCGTTGTTCTAGCCTTCACCCTTTTTTTCCAAATGCATAAAAAACCCGGCGCCTCTCTCGAGGGCCGGGTTTCCTTCTTTGAAGTTCAATCGGGGCTGTGCGAACCCCGGGGGAATTACATCATTCCACCCATTCCGCCGTCCATTGGTGGCATCGGGGCTTCTTTCTTAGGAATCTCCACAATCGTAGCTTCCGTGGTAAGCAAGAGGGAAGCAACCGAAGCTGCATTCTCCAACGCTACCCGAGTCACTTTGGTGGGATCAATGATTCCTGCCTCGTACATACTGCAGTACTCATCCGTCTTGGCGTTGAAACCAAAGTCGTCTTTGCCTTCTTTCACCTTGGCAACAACAACGGAACCTTCCAGGCCTGCGTTGGCTACAATTTGGCGCAATGGCTCCTCAATGGCACGGGCAATAATCTTAATGCCGGTAGTCTCGTCAATGTTCTCGCCTTGCATCCCTTCCAAGATGTGGCTGGCGCGCACCAAAGCGACACCGCCTCCAGGGACAATCCCCTCTTCGATGGCTGCACGCGTAGCCGCCAAAGCGTCGTCCACACGATCCTTCTTTTCTTTCATTTCCACCTCAGAGGCTGCACCCACGTAGAGGACGGCGACACCGCCCGCCAACTTGGCCAAGCGCTCCTGCAGCTTCTCACGGTCGTAGTCACTGGTTGTGGTTTCAATCTGAGACTTGATTTGACCCACACGTGCGGCGATATCTTCGGCAGAACCTGCACCGTTGACGATGGTCGTATTGTCCTTGTCAATAGAAATTTTCTCTGCGGTGCCAAGCATATCCAACGTAGCGTTCTCCAATTTGAAGCCACGCTCCTCGCTAATTACCGTACCACCGGTCAAAATGGCTATATCTTCCAACATGGCCTTGCGGCGATCTCCAAAACCTGGAGCCTTCACTGCTGCGACCTTCAGGGCGCCGCGAATCTTGTTCACCACGAGGGTTCCCAACGCTTCACCATCCACATCTTCAGCGATAATCACCAAAGGCTTACCGGTCTGAGCGACGGGCTCCAAAATGGGCAACAACTCCTTCATCGTACTGATCTTCTTGTCGTAGATCAAAATGAAGGGATGCTCGATGTCGGCGATCATCTTGTCCGTATTAGTCACAAAGTAGGCTGACAAATACCCGCGGTCAAACTGCATGCCTTCCACGACGTCTACATAGGTCTCTGTGCCTTTTGCTTCCTCTACCGTGATTACACCTTCCTTCTTCACCTTGGCCATAGCCTCAGCGATCAAAGAACCAATAGCGGGATCGTTGTTGGCCGAAATCGAAGCCACCTGCTCAATTTTCTGATTGTTGTCACCTACTTCATTCGCCATGTTTTTCAACTCAGAAACAACGGCCGTAACGGCTTTGTCAATTCCGCGCTTCAAGTCCATGGGATTGGCGCCAGCTGCAACGTTGCGGTGGCCGTGGTTGACGATCGCTTGGGCCAAAACCGTCGCCGTCGTGGTACCGTCGCCGGCCACATCTGCGGTTTTGGACGCGACCTCTTTCACCATTTGGGCACCCAAGTTTTGAATCTTGTCTTCCAATTGGATTTCCTTCGCAACGGTCACACCGTCTTTGGTCACTGAAGGCGCTCCGAAGGACTTTTCAATAATCACGTTGCGACCCTTAGGTCCCAGCGTCACTTTGACGGCATTGGCCAAGGCATCCACCCCAGCGCGCAGGCCATCCCGAGCGGATACGTCAAATTTGATGTCTTTTGCACTCATCGTATTGTAGTTTTTCTAATTAGATAATAGCGAGGATGTCCGACTCACGCATAATGAGATAATCTGATCCTTCGAATTTGAACTCTGTCCCGGCGTATTTACCGTAAAGCACCGTATCGCCAACGGAAACCGTCATGGGCTCATCTTTTTTACCGTTGCCTACGGCCATGACAGTCCCTTTTTGGGGCTTTTCTTGGGCCGTATCCGGGATAATGAGTCCCGATGCCGTCTTGGTCTCGGCCGCAGCGGGTTCCACGATGACCCGGTCAGCCAATGGTTTGATGGTCAAGTTTGCCATGTGATGAATGATTTGATTGAAATTAAACTTAGGCGTTATGCCGCGTGGACTATTGCACACGCTGTGCCAAGCCCATTTTGACCAAAAAAAATGCCACCCTGATGACAAGGTGGCATATAGGAAGTGACAATTTTTCCGCTTACTCCGCAGAGGCAGGTAGTTCTGTCGCTGGCGCCGAAGATTGAATCGGCGTTTGGAACGAAGGGGCTGCGTTGTCAATTTCATCGTTGACTTGCGATTCAGGCAGCGCCTCGGCACCTTGGTTGGGGTTGATCACATTGACCGCAATAACCAAGACCAACAAGGCAATGGCCAACGTCCAAGTAGCCTTTTCTAGGAAGTCGTTCGTGCGCTTTACGCCGCCCATCATAGAAGCGGAAGAACCGCCAAATGCGCCGCTCAAACCGCCTCCTTTGGGGTTTTGAACCAACACGACGAGGATCAACAAGATGCTGACGATGGCGATCAGCGACATCAATAAGTATGTCATTTTGTAGAAGATTGAGTTTTACGCATTTCTGAAATGCGGGCCGCAAAGATGGCACTTTTCTCGGGAACTTTCAATTTCAAAATCTCATATGCTTGGATGGCCTTTTCCGTCATCCCTTGGTCGTAGTAGTGGTTCGCCAATGTCTCAGTGACAAGCCCACTCACATTCGGTGTTTTTAGCGCCAAATTCTCCCCCATGGGCGCATCACGTACGGGCTTGATTTTGGGGTTTACCTGAAGGAATTGCTCCAAAATTGCTCGCTCCATGGCCGGATCACGTTCACTCTTGGGAACCACAGGAGGGGCGTCTTCAGTAACTGAAGACTGGAGACCCATCAAGAAATTCGCAAATGGCGAAAGACTTGGATCCGATGGCATTTTGGCCTCGGGTTTCTTTTCCGCTTTTTTGGCCTTTTCCTTGGAACCTGAAAGCTTTTTCACGCTTGCCTGCGCTACGTTGGCTACCCTAGGCTCCAAATCGGGCTTCATTGAGGACTCCGAAGCAGGCTTTGGAACGGGCTTTGAGGCCGCAGGAGGAACGGGCTTTGAAGCAACTTCCTTGCTTGTCGGAGCAGCCGACTGGCCCCCTGGCGTTGGAGTCGATTCCTTTTCCAGCTTCCCTGCGGGCTCCAAGGACGTGTTCGTGGATGCCGGCGCATCCTCTTTCTCCGGAACCTTCTTGCTCTCGGGCTTGGCCTCCACCGCAGGGATGGGTTTTGGCTCTTGAGGGATCGCTTCAGACCCCGAAGTCTTGGAATATTGCGCCTGAATGGCCCGACTACGCATGACTTGTTCCCGAACAGCTGGGGGCAGCGCATCCAGATTAATCTCGGAAAGCTTCGTTCTTGAGGCAGGCTTACTTGGGAAGGAGATGGGTTCTGCAGGCGTAGGCGGTGATGATGCAGGTGCTGGCGACGGCGACGGCGCCGCTGCGGGCACTACTTCCGCATGTACTTTGTCTTCCTCAGCTGGCAAGGCCTTCACAGGCTCAATAGGCAATTCTGCCGGAGCCTCTGCACGGGCTTTGGATGATTCGGAACCTTGCTTTTGCTTCCATGCGGCCGCTTGAACTTCTACCGGAATCAATGGCGCCTCGGCCCAATCCAACAGTGCATGCCGATTCATGGTTGACACAGCTGTCCGATGCAATTGGGCGGGAAACTTATAACTATCCTCTTCTTGAAGGCTTCGGAGATAGATAAAGTGTAAGATGGCGGAATAGGGATGCTTTTCAACCAACTCGAATAATTCCGCAGAGGGAGGCAACGCCCCGTCTTTGCGCAAATAATTCTGAATGTCCTGTCGTCGTAATGCCATTACCAGTTGACCAAGGAACGGTTAAAAATTTTCTCCGCCAATTCCTGCACAATTTCATCAACTAATGCATCTTCCACGGAAGTCAAATCCGACGTGGCTGGGAAATTTCGATACACTGAAAAAGACTGTTCAAAATTTTTACTGTCATCCAGGTGGTTGACATAATTCACTCGGACCGTGACAGATAATCGGCTTTGTGCCACCTGATCATTTGCACTCGGAGCTTCGGAGCGCACCTCATAGCTGGTAATCGCGCCTGAAAAGTCTAGATCTCCGTCCACCCGAACCAAAGAAAGAGGGGTCTGGCGGACCATCACCTGCTGCAGGGTTTCGGTGAACTGCTGCGAAAGCTTGGGATTTACGAGGGGCGCATTGTTGTCAAAACGCTGGATACTCAACGTTTTTGCCTCGCCCACATCCCCGCCAGTAAAGGAATATCCTCCAGAACAAGCGCTCAAGAACAACACGAGAAAGCATGACATCCAGCGAATCCTCATCCTAATTTGAATTGTTTGATTTTTCGGTACAGCGTTCGCTCCGAAATCCCAAGCTCCTCGGCCGCTTCTTTTCGTCTTCCGCGATGACGCTCAATCGCCTTGCGAATCATGTCGATCTCCAAGTCTTGCAGTGACAGTCGATCCGCGCCTTCCTCCGCCGATTCAACATCTAATGTCTCTTCTTCGGACATAATCTCGGGCGTGTAAGACTCTTCGCGGACAGGCACCGGAGGATGGTTGAACGCATCGAGTCGGGCTAAGCCTGTTTGGCTTGGTGCCGGATGACTACTCAAATCTGGACTGTGTCCCGAAGCCATGGATTGAACCGCTTGCTTTAAGTTGGCAATGTCCGCCCGCATGTCGAATAAGACCTTGTACAAAATCTCGCGTTCCGTATTGAACTCCGCAGAGGAAACAGCTTTATCGCTGCGTGCAGGAAGATTGGAACGGTCTATCTCAGGAATATAACTGCGGAGTACTTCGGCGCCTAATTCTCGATCGCTTTCTACCACACTGAGCTGCTCAACTAAATTTCGAAGCTGGCGAATGTTCCCTGGCCACCGATATGACTCCAGAACGCGCACTGCCTCCTCATTCAATCGAACCGCAGGAATGCGATACTTCTGAGAAAAATCTTGGGCGAATTTGCGGAAGAGCAAATGAATATCTCCCTTTCGTTCACGTAACGGAGGGAGGTGGATTTCGACCGTGTTCAGACGGTAATACAAGTCCTCTCGGAATTCATTTTTTTCCACACTTCCGAGCATGTCCGCATTGGTCGCTCCGACCACCCGAACGTTCACTTTTTGACTCTTTGAAGAGCCCACACGAATAAACTCACCGGACTCGAGAACGCGAAGCAATCGAACTTGGGTGCCTAGAGGAAGCTCGCCCACTTCATCCATGAAGATCGTGCCGTTATCAGCCTCCTCGAAATACCCTTTTCGGGCCCCCGCAGCGCCCGTAAAGGCACCTTTTTCATGACCAAAGAGCTCACTATCAATCGTCCCCTCCGGGATGGCGCCACAGTTGACGGCAATGAGGGGAGCATGCTTTCGGTGCGAAAGGTGGTGAATGATCTTGGGGATAGCCTCTTTTCCTACCCCACTCTCACCTGTGACGAGGACGGAAATATCCGTTGGGGCTACTTGAATGGCCTTAAAAATGGCTCGATCCAATACCGGATTGCTGCCAATAATGCCGAATCGTTGCTTGACTTCTTGAATGCTACTCATCTTTCGGAAGTTTCGTTCAACAAGTAGGTCAACTTTAAAGGCTGACGCGTCGAAATGCGGTTGGCCGTCAGGGTGTTTACCACGAAATCGCCACTCGCTTCTACCACCACTTTATTTGCTTTAGCCAGGGGGTTTTTGAACTGAATATCCATACTTCGGCCGGACCAAACCGAATTCCAAATTTCCTTACCGGCGGCATCATAAACCCGCACCGTGAAACCCACCGTGAGATTTTCGATGCAATTATCCCCTTTGGCAATACACAAGGAAAGCGAGCCATCCTGTTGAATGCTTTCCGAGATCAAAACGAATTCCAAACTCGTGTCCTCCCAAGTGCCATTCGCGAGACGGGTTTGCCCCATGGCTTGGAAGCTCAACAGAGTGATGAATAGAACTAACAACTGTTTCATGATGCGTACCCTTTTGCTTTGCCAATGAGTGTAGCCGGTGTTGCGCGCTCTATTTCTACTTGCACTAAATCGCCCGGTTTGTAGTCCTCTCGCGGGAAGACTACCACGGTATTATAGGTAGTTCGCCCGTAGAGGTCGGCTTCCGATTTTTTGGAGCGGCCCTCGACGAGTACCTCCAAAGTGCGGCCCACATAGCTCGCCGTGCGCTCCGCACTGTGCACCTGTTGTCTAGAAATGATTTCGGCCAAACGTCGTTTTTTAACCTCTAACGGAATATCATCTTCCATCTTGCGCGCTGCATACGTGTTTGGGCGCTCCGAATAAAAGAACATATAGCCAAACTCATACTTGACATAGTCCATCAAGCTCAACGTTTCGGCGTGATCCTCTTCTGTTTCGGTTGGAAATCCAGAAATCATATCATGCGATATGGCACAGCCTGGAATGATCTTCCGAATGCGGTCAATCAGGGCGATGTATTCTTCTCGATTATGGCCCCGATTCATTTCTTTCAGGATGCGCGAACTGCCGCTTTGGACCGGCAGGTGGATGTACTTACAGATATTTTCATGGGCGGCAATCGCATGCAGTACATCGTCCTTCATATCCTGTGGATTTGAGGTCGAAAAGCGAATCCGCATCGAAGGCACCGCTTTGGCCACCATGTGCAGCAGGTCAGCAAAATGCACCGCGGTGGACTGCGCCATTGGGCTTGCTTTCGTAAAGTCTTTCTTCAAGCCGCCGCCATACCAGAGATAACTGTCCACGTTTTGGCCGAGTAAGGTGATTTCTTTGTACCCTTCGGCACCCAACTGAATGCATTCATCGATGATGGTCTGCGGATTTCGACTGCGCTCACGACCTCGTGTGAACGGAACGACACAAAACGTGCACATGTTATCACAGCCACGGGTAATCGAAACAAAGGCGGTAACCCCATTGCCTCCCAGCCGTACCGGCTCGATATCGTGGTAGGTTTCTTCTTTCGACAGGATGACGTTCACCGCCTTGCGGCCACCGTCCATTTCTTCCAGGAGATTTGGCAAGTCGCGGTAGGCATCGGGGCCAACGACCAAATCCACCAGTTTTTCCTCCTGGAAAAATTTTTCTTTCACTCGCTCGGCCATGCAGCCAAGCACCCCAATTTTCAATTCGGGATTTTCTTTCTTTAACGTATTGAACTGGTCCAAACGAGTTCGAACCGTTTGCTCCGCTTTTTCACGAATCGAACAGGTATTCAGCAAGATGAGATCTGCCTCCTCTAATGAATTTGTGGTCTCATAGCCATCCTTTTGAAGGATTGAAGCCACAATTTCACTGTCCGAAAAGTTCATTTGGCAGCCATATGACTCCATGTATAATTTCTTGCCAGTGCCTATGCCTTCTAGCACCAAGGCTTCGCCTTGACGGGACTCTTCCAACAATTCGCGCTCTACGCCGTTCTTTTCCATAATGCGAAATTACGGACTACGTCCGAAGTTTATGACAAAATGTCAGTAAACGATTTCTGCCGATTGTATAAAAATGTGGCCTTTACTTTGTGGCCTTAAAATCCATCCCATGGCAAAAAATCTGGTTATCGTTGAGTCCCCTGCAAAAGCTAAGACGATTGAAAAGTTCTTAGGACCGGACTTTAAAGTAGAATCCAGCTTTGGCCATATCCGGGACTTACCCTCCAGAGATCTCGGCGTCGATCTAGAGAAAGACTTCGCTCCGAACTATGCCGTAAGTGCCGACAAAAAGGATGTGGTCAAAAAATTAAAGAAGCTCGCCAAAGAATCTGAAACGGTTTGGCTCGCATCCGATGAGGACCGCGAAGGGGAAGCCATTGCTTGGCACCTAGCGGAAGCATTAGAGCTCGACGCCCTGAAGACCAACCGGATTGTCTTTCACGAAATCACTAAAACGGCCATTTTAAAGGCCATCGATGAGCCCCGCCGCATCGACATGGATCTGGTCAACGCTCAGCAGGCCCGCCGAGTTTTAGATCGCATTGTTGGATTTGAGCTATCCCCTGTATTGTGGAAAAAGGTCAAGCGTGGCTTGAGTGCCGGTCGTGTGCAATCCGTCGCCGTGCGACTCATCGTGGAGCGCGAACGTGAAATTCAAGCCTTTGAAGCGCAGAGCGACTTCCGAATTCAAGGCCAATTTGCCAATCCGGCCGGCGCCGCCTTTGCGGCTGAAATGCCTCAGGGCATTGGCGAGCGGAACGAGGTAGAGAAAACATTGGCTAGCCTTGGGAACGCGCCTTTCCACGTCGCAAGTTTGGAAAAGAAAGCAGCGAGTCGCCGGCCTGCAGCCCCGTTTACCACGTCTACATTACAACAAGAAGCCTCGCGAAAATTGGGCTACTCAGTAAACCGAACCATGTCCTTAGCGCAAGGCCTGTATGAAAATGGTTTGATCACGTATATGCGAACAGATTCAGTCAATTTGAGTGAAGACGCCCTCGCAGCAGCCCAAGACAGCATCACAACCAATTACGGCGCGAACTATGTTCAGATGCGCCGATACAGTACCAAAGCCAAAGGCGCACAAGAAGCCCACGAAGCGATTCGCCCAACCAATCTGCATTTGGCCACTGCAGGTTTGGACCCAGGTCAAAAGAAACTTTACGAACTCATTTGGAAGCGCACCATGGCATCCCAAATGGCCGATGCCAAATTGGAGCGAACCACCGCTCAATTGGAAAATTCAGCCGGTTTGCGCTTTGTCGCTAAAGGAGAAATGATTGCTTTTGACGGATTCCTCAAAGTTTACCGCGAAGGCGTCGATGAAGAAGAGGAAGACGCTGGCTTGCTGCCCACCCTCGTGCAGGGCGATCCCGTGGCTTTGCTTCGCGCGACAGCTCAGCAACGTTTCACCCGCCCACCAGGCCGATTTACAGAAGCCACCCTGGTCAAAGCACTTGAGGAACTTGGAATTGGCCGCCCATCCACCTATGCGCCGACGATTACCACGGTTCAAAAGCGCGGATATGTCCAAAAAGGAATCAATGAAGGCGTTGAGCGGGCCTATGCCGTGGGCACTTTTAGCGCGGGTCAATGGGTGTGGGAGGATAAAACCGAAAAAACTGGTTCAGATAAGGGCCGCATGATTCCCACGGATATGGGGAACATTGTGACGGACTTTTTAAACGAGCATTTCACGACGGTCATGGACTACCAGTTTACCGCCAAAATGGAAAGTGATTTTGACCTCGTAGCCGATGGCAAAGTGCCCTGGACTGAGGTTTTAGCCGACTTCTACCAAGGCTTCAACGGGTTGATTGCCAAATCAGCTGATGCGAACCGGGCCAGTGGTCAACGTCTCTTGGGCGAAGAGCCAAAAACTGGAAAGCCTGTCTACGCGCGCATAGCCCGCTTTGGCGCAGTCGTGCAAGTCGGTGAAACCACCGATGAGGAGAAGCCGCGTTTTGCAGGCATTCCCGAGGGCATGTCCGTCGAAACCATCACTTTGGAAGAAGCGCTCCCCCTCCTCAGTTTACCACGGACCCTAGGCACCTACGAAGGACAACCTTTAAAGACGAGCATTGGGCGTTTCGGTCCATACGTACAGGTAGGAAAGACCTTTGTCAGTCTGCCCGAGGAGCTCAGCCCCTATTCCGTCACAGAAGCTGAGGCCATTGCGTTGATTCAAGCCAAGGCAGCAGCGACCGCCGCTGCACAATTAGCCACTTTTGAGGGGCCCGAAGGACCCATTGTGGTCACTCAAGGCCGCTATGGTCCCTACATGAAGTACAATGGCGCCAACTACCCCATCCCTAAAACCACCGAGGCCTCTAGCTTGACGGCTGAATCCGCTTTGGAACTGATCGCCGCCGCCGGTGATCGCAAACCCTCAGGGCGTGGACGCAAGGCTGCAGGACGCAAACCAGCAACCAGCAAAGGCAAGGCTAAAAAGAGCTAAACCATGTGGGAAAATGCCCTCCAACCTATCCCAAACACTTGGCTTGAAGACGCCCTCCCCGGCACCTTGGGTCAAAGTCTCATCGTCCATACGGAAGAACGAGGGTTTCCGGATTTAAGAGAGGTTCGCATAGCCTTCATTGGCGTCCCAGAAGACCGTGGCAGTTCGGAGCAGCGTGGCGTTCGCGATGCTTCACGCGCCGTCCGCAAAGAATTATATGCGTTGTTTCCGGGCTCTTGGGATTTCAAAGTCGCCGATCTCGGTGACATCCTCCCTGGTCGCGACACCATCGACAGCATGACGGCCTTGGAAGAACTTTGTGTTGAAGTCTTAAAGTGTCAGTGTATTCCCTTTGTACTCGGCGGGAGTTCCGATTTGAGCTTGGCCATTTATCGCGCCTATTCTCACTTGGAGCAAATGGTCAATGTCGCGGTAGCGCACAGCCGAATAGCTTTGGGCCAGGATAGCGATCCCTTATCCGATCAAAATGTGCTCAGCCACATGTTGACGGCCAAGCCCTATTCCCTTTATAATCTCTCGCACATTGGCCATCAGGCTTACTATGTGGCCCCAGAAGTTTTGGACCTCTTTGAACGCATGCATTTTCATGCCCATCGATTGGGAGAAATTCGTGGTCAAGTCCAAGAAATCGAGCCCCTGGTGCGCGATGCCGACTTGCTTTTGGTGAACAATCATGTCCTGCGCATGGCAGATGGCCCAGGGCAATCCCATCCATCGCCCAATGGTTTGACCGCCGAAGAACTCTGTGCTATGCTTCGCTACGCCGGAATGAGCGATAAATTAACCGCTATCGGCTACTTCGATTACAACCCGCAGCTGGATCCGACTGGCCAAAACGCCCGGTTGATTGCCCAGGCATTTTGGTACTTTTTGGAAGGTGTTCAATGGCGGAAGGGGGACTACCCCATGCGAAGTAAAACGGACTACACACGGTTCACGGTTTTGCTCGAATCGCAAAGTCAAGAGCTCATTTTTTACAAATCTCCTTTCAGCGGGCGATGGTGGATGGAAGTTCCTTCCCACCCAGGACAGGATGCTAGGCAGCACTTGATGCCCTGTTCCTCACGAGATTACGAGGCCGCCCAACAAGGGGAAATCCCGGACCGTTGGTGGAAAGCCGTGCATAAAGCCCTCTAAATTTTTAGCCATTTCGCAAAAGGGTGGCGGATTATTTCTATTTTTAGGCCTCAAACTCCCCTGCATGACTCTACGCATATTCCTTTCAACCGCCCTTTTAACTGGTCTTTCCGGTGTGGCTATGGCACAGCAGGACGTACAGTTCACGCAGTACTACCACAACACTATTGGTTTTAACCCTGGCGTAGCTGGAAGCAACGATGCGATTTGCTTGAATGTTGGCCATCGGTCTCAGTGGGTAGGTTTTGACAATGCGCCAACGACGCAGAACATCAATGCCGACATTCCTCTTTCAGTTCTCCACGGAGGTCTTTTGCTGAACATTGTCAACGACCAAATCGGCTTCTTTCAGGACATTTCTGCCGCGATTGGCTATGCTTACCAGCTAGATTTAGGCCCTGGTACGCTTGGTCTTGGTTTATCTGTGGATTTCCGCAATAAAAATGTGAAGACCGCGCAATGGATTTATCCCGACGGAACTGCGGGCTCAAGCGATCCAAGTGTCCTTCGCGGCGGGATGACGGCCATGACGCCAGAATTAAATTTTGGCGCATACTACAATACGGACCTATGGTATGCCGGTCTTTCAACGAGTCGATTACTGCAGAGTGAAGCCAATTTTGGAGGCGCTGCTCGCTACAAGAGCAAGATGCATTATTACCTCACAGGAGGTTATCATTTGTCCATTCCGGACTATCAGTTGGTTTTGACGCCAACTATTTTATTAAAATCTGATTTAAATTCTAATGTCTCTGTTGACCTAAATGTCAATGCGTTGTTGCAGGATAAAATATACGGTGGACTTGGGTATCGGAATCAGGATGCAATCAGCTTAATGGCTGGATATCAGATACTTCCATCATTGCGTTTGGCCTACTCCTACGACATTACGACCTCCGCTTTGAGTGGTTACAGTGCAGGTAGTCATGAGATTTTCCTCAACTATTGCTTCAACATTGAGATCCCTGAACCGATCCCTGGAAGCTATAGAAACGTAAGATTTTTGTAATATCGCACCCTTATATGCGTTAAGCAAGTACCTATGAAGAACTCAAACATCTTCTTCCGGTTGGCCTCCTTGGCTGGCGTCGCCCTTTTGGCGGCGTGTTCTGGTTCGGACCACGGCGAACTCGTCGGCGTCCAAAACCGTCCGGATTTTTACCCATCAGATCCCTACGGAATGGTTTACGTTCCCCAAGGCTCTTTCAATATGGGTAACTCTGACATTGATGTCCCCTCCACACTAACCGCTCCAACCAAAACGGTGAGTGTTTCTTCTTTCTATATGGATGAAACGGAGATTACAAACAATGAATACCGTCAATTCATCCAGTGGGTGCGCGATTCCATCTTGCGCTATCGCTTGGCCGAAGGGTTGGTTGAGGATTACGATTATATCAGTTATGCGGACATGAACAACCCTACGTACTTCGAGGAGTATGTTGGTTTGGAGTATCCCGATTCGATGCAAACACACCTCGATTGGAGCCGCAAATTGGTTTGGGATACCCGCCGTTACCCTTCTATCGAATACACGGAAGTCATCGAATCAATGTACCTCGCGCCCGAAGAGCGTTATCTCGGCGGCCGCATGTTGGATGCTCGTCAATTAAACTACTTGTACTTCTGGATTGACAAGCAGAAAGCAGCCAAGAAATCTAATCGTGTCCAATACGACTTCAACGATGCCGATGGCGATGGCCGCACCTTCTCCTACAAGGATTACATCAAAGATGGTAAGGCGATCTCTGATCGCTCTAGCTTCTTTGAAAGCGAAATCGTGAACATCTACCCCGACACGTTGGTGTGGTTGGCCGACTTTACCTACTCGTTCAACGAGCAGATGCACGATAACTATTTCTGGCATCCAGCCTATGACAATTACCCTGTAGTTGGCATCAACTGGAAGCAAGCCATGGCCTTTTGTAACTGGCGCACACGTTACCGCAACGAGTACTTAAAGGACAATCGTGATTTCCAAGAAAACGAGTTTCGTCTGCCCACAGAATCAGAGTGGGAATACGCAGCACGCGGTGGTTTTGAGTTGACGACCTACCCATGGGGTGGCCCATACACAACCAACAGCCAGGGCTGTTTCTTGGCCAACTTCAAACCTTCACGCGGTAACCTAACTGCCGATGGTGGTTTCCACCCCGTGAAAGTAACTTCCTACGAACCCAATGGATATGGTTTATACTGTATGGCTGGTAACGTAGCCGAATGGACAAGTACTGCTTGGGACGAAGCCAGCTACTATTATGTCGCTGACTTTAACCCTGACTTCAAATACAATGCCCAAAGCGGTGATCCCGAAACGCTCAAGCGCAAGGTGATTCGCGGTGGATCTTGGAAAGACATTGCTTCATACATGCAGGTTGGAGCGCGCGATTACGAATATCAAGACACAAATAAGTCCTATATCGGCTTCCGCACGGTACAGAGCTTCTTGGGTCGCGATGCACGTGACTTTTAAAAAACATCAACCCTCACTCATTCTCAACTCTAATCCTTCTCTCACATGGCTTTAATTGACGTAAACGGTAAGCGCTTCAAGAATTTCATGACCAAACTTTATGGTTTGGGAGCAGCTGTCGTAATCATGGGTGCATTGTTCAAAATTTTGCACTTGCCTTTCGCCGATTTGATGCTTATCGTAGGTCTTACTACGGAGGCTGTCATTTTTGCTATCTCTGCTTTCGAAGCCCCAGTCAAAGAGTATGATTGGTCTCTTGTTTACCCTGAATTTGAAGGAGGCGAAGCTTCTGGCAAAGGTGGCCGCAAAGGCACATTGACTCAGGAGATGGACCGCATGATGGAAGAAGCCAAAATTGGCCCAGAATTATTAGCTAGCCTCGGTGATGGCATGCGTCGCTTGAGCGATACAGCCGCTTCTTTGAACTCTGCAGTGGATGCCGCTGGCGCTACGGCAGCGTACTCAGATCAATTGAATTCGGCCGCTAAGAACATGGAAGCATTGAATGCCTTGTATGCAGTGCAACTTGAGAATACAACCAACCAAGTGGAGGTTCAGAACAACTTAATGGAGAAGCTTGGCTCCTCCATGGCTACCTCGGAGAACTTGAATGAAGAAGTGACTAAGCTTGCGAGCAACTTGGGCCAACTCAATGGAGTATACGGCAACATGTTGGCTGCGATGGGCGGAAATCGCTCTTAAACCAGTCCTTACCTACTGAATCACAACCCTCCCAACGAATAACTACCCTCCATGGCTTCAGGTAATCTGTCTCCCCGTCAAAAAATGATCAACATGATGTACTTGGTGTTGACCGCGATGCTAGCGCTCAACGTCTCCAAGGACATTCTTTTGGTTCTTCATAAGCTCGACAAAGGCATGACTGAAACGGTGAATACCGTGGCAAAGGGTACGGAGAATATTTACCGATCTTTTGAAGCGCAACTTCAAGACAACCCCCGTGCTGCAGCACCTTGGGAAGTGGCCAAAGAAGTGCGCAACCAAACGGGCATTGCTTTCGGTCTATTGGAGAAGACACGGAATGACTTAATCGAACTTACGGGAGGAATTGACGAAGAAGAGGACGGTCGCCTGAATGGCGCCGATAACCGTGACATTCCAGAGAACTACTTGTTGAACGACAAGAGCATCGGAGGTCAAGGTGCCGCTAAAGAAATCAAAGCCCAGTTAACGATCTATCGTGATTACTTGCTTTCCGTAGCCGGTGAAGATGAAAACCTGAAAAACGAATTGAATCAAGCTTTTGATTTTTCAGATGTCCAACAAGAAGGCAAGAAGATGACCTGGGAAATGGCCACCTTCTCTGAATTACCTCTTGCCGGACTTATTCCTTTCATCACAGACCTCCAATCTCGTGTTCGTCGAATGGAAGCTAAATCTGTAGAGCACCTCTATGCGACGATTGATGCGGCTACCATCAAATTTGACGGTGTTCGTGCGGTGGTTATGCCAACTAACGGAACTTTTGTTACCCAGGGCGGCACCTACGAAGCTGATGTCTTTTTAGCGGCCTACAACAGTGGAAATAATCCTGAGTTTGCTGGAATCACGCCTTCTGAAATTGCAAACGGCGTGGGTAAACTTAAACTCCCTGCCTCCGGGGTTGGAGAAAAGAAATTGACGGGTACCATGCAGCTTCCAGGCAGTGAGACCGTCTATACCTATGACGTGGTCTACACCGTAGCTCCTCCTATGGTCGTTATTTCACCATCTAAGATGAACGTGCTATACCGCAACGTAGACAATCCACTTGAGATTTCTGTTCCCGGTGTAGCTCCGAAAGACCTTATCGTTAGTGGTCCAGGTGTGAGTGGCAGCAATGGCAACTATACAGCGGATGTCACGAAGATTTCTGGTAGAGAAGTCGTCATCAACGTTCGTGTTAAGGAGCCCGATGGCAAGACTCGAAATGCAGGATCGAAAGAATTCCGTATCAAAGGCTTACCCCAAGCGGTTGGTATGGTTTACAAGAAGTCTGAAGGCATTATGTCTGCGAGCCTTTTAAGTAAGGCCACTGTGGAAGCCGAATACCAAGACTTCCCATTTGACTTGCCGCTGAAAGTTGTTGCTTTTGAATTGAAGATGGATGGTCAACCCCCTATTCAGGTTCAAGGTAGTTCCATTCCTAGCACCGCTCGTGAACTTATCACACGTCTACGTCCAGGTAGCACTGTGAGTATCCGTAAAATTGTAGCCACTACGCCTAAGGGCCAACGTGTTTCCAATGTGGGTATCATCTCAATTGACGTTCAGTAATTATGAAAAAGTTTCTTAGCCTCGTCGCTTTCGCCATTTCTGTGGCTGCATTCGGGCAAGTCATCACCCCAGAGGACGATGGCTTGATTCCCCGTAGCGACATTCACTTTGCCAATACCCGAGTTGTTCCCTACCCATTCTTGCGTCAGGACGACATGATGTGGTCTACGCGCCATTGGGAGCGTATACACGTTCAGGAGAAGTTGAATCACCCACTCTACTACCCTGTAGTCCCCTTACCAGACCGCAAGTCTATGTTTGATGTCCTTAAGGACGCCATCATGACGGAAGGCAGCATTCGTGAGGTATACCGAGACGACTTATTCGAAATGTACTTGACTCCTCAAGAAGTCGCTCAAATTCTTATCCGTGTCGACACACTGCGCGACCCTGATGATCCCAGCGTTATTCTTGCAGTAGACTCAATTGAATTGAAGGCTCCGAACGTCATTGCTTGGGAGATTAAATCTGACTGGTACTTCGACAAGCAACGTGGCGAAATGAAGAGCCGCATCATTGGCCTTTCTCCTGTCGTGAAGGACCCTCAAACCTCTGAGATTTACAACATCTTCTGGATTTGGTTCCCAGACGCACGTCAAGCATTGTCTACGAATATTGCGTACAATCCTGAGAACAATACGCGTCGTTTGACTTTCGATCAAATTTTACAAATGCGCTACTTCAACTCCGTAGTGTATAAGGAAGACAACGTCTATGATCGTATGATCAAAGATTACAAGCAAAACCGCCCAATGGAGCAGTTGCTCGAGTCTCGTCGCCTCCGCGAAGAGCTTCGCGATTATGAGCATACACTGTGGCAGTTTTAAACTGAATGATAGTACTCAAAAGGCCGCATTTGCGGCCTTTTTTATTTCACCACATGACCATAGGAATCATTGGACAAGGACTCGCAGGGACCGCCCTCGCTTGGCAAACGCATTGGGCTGGCCATGAGGTGCGGCTATTTGACCGAGGCCTCCATCTGAGTGCCTCCTGGGTGGCAGCTGGTTTGATTAACCCTTTGGTATTAAAAAGGAAACGTTTAGTGCAAGGCGCTGCAGACCATCTCGCTTGCATGCAGGACTTTTATGCGCTCGTAGAAAAGACGCTGGGGTTGGAATTATTCTATCCTGGGAGCATACATGAGGTGCTACCCGACATCACCGCGGAGAAAACATGGGATGAATTGGCCTTGTCTCCCTCTTTTGATGCCTTCATCGGCCCGGCCAAGCCCCTCCATCATTCCCAACTTGTGGGTCACAAGCAAGCGGAAGTGCGAGGGAGTGCACGATTGCGCGTCACACGCTATTTAACTGAGTCACGTGCTTTCTTTTCGCAGCACCATCACCTTGAAGCGTTAAACGTTGAATCCATCGAGGTCCTGAAGAATGGCCAGTTTGAACTCAATACCTCCTGCACGGTGGATGCCCTGCTGCTGGCTGAAGGGTATCCGGGGAAATGGACGCAAGCCTTTTTTGGCCCCCTTCCTTTTGCCGCCACACGTGGGGAGGGACTCAGAATTGCATGGGAAGGCGCACCCATAGTGGATGCACTCCACAAGAATGTGTTTTTATTGCCGGAAGGAGATGGTAGCTACCAAGCAGGATCTACCTATGCTTGGGATGCTTTGGAGGGCCCAGTGACCGCAGAGGCAAGAGAAGATATCCTTCAAAAGCTTCGCACATGGTTTGATCAGCCGGTCGAAGTTTTGGATCAATGGAAAGGCATTCGACCTACAATGCAAGATCGTCAAGCACGCTGGGCTTGGCATCCACAGCATCACCGAATGGGATTCTTAAATGGGCTCGGGTCGCGTGGAGCATTGACATCGCCACTTTTGAGCCAGAAGCTCCTGGCTGACCTTATGCCTTAGGGGCCGCATCTTTATCGTAGCGCACAAAAAAGTTTAAGTACGTGACACGGCTCAATCGGAATAGATAAGGGCCTAAAATAACCAAGAGGGCGGTCAGAAGGCCGATGGTTGACCACATGGCGAGCCCCATGATCAGCGCAGAAATCACATACGTCGCTACAAATAATGCGACGGTGTAGGCATACGAAACATACATCGCCCCGTAGTAAAAATTTGGCTCTGGCTCAGAAGGTTCGGCACAAACCGGGCAATTGACATGCATTTTGTCCATGTTCTTCAAATGATACGGATTTGGATCTAAGAAAAGATCTCCCTCCTGACATTTTGGACATTTGCTATGCAAAATCGAGTAAAGCTTTGTGCCTTTGCCAACCATGTTAGTCTAATTAGGTTTCTTCTGTAAGTTCTTCACAAATGTAGGATGCTGCCTCGCGGGGGAATGTTACTTTTGTCACCCAAATGCTAAGTGTACATCAAGTGGGTCTGGCCTTCGGCGGCACAGACCTTTTCAAAGACATTTCCTTTCTGGTTAATCCGGGAGAACGAATTGGCCTCGTGGGCCGAAACGGCGCGGGAAAGTCGACCTTACTAAAGCTCATTGCCGGCCATTATGCGGCTGATACGGGGAAGATTTCTACTCCGAGTGGCTTCAAAATTGGATTTTTAACGCAGGACATTCCGCCAAAACCCAGCACGTCGGTGTGGGAGGAGGCCGCTTCGAGTTTTAAAGAAATCAAGCAGCTCGAGGCCGACATGGAATACTACAACGAGCAGCTCGCTACTCGCATGGATTATGAATCGGACAGCTATATGAAGCTGATTGAGGATTTGACGCATGCCCAAGAGGAATACATGCTGCACGGTGGCTATACCTACCAAGCGGACATGGAGCGCGTATTGATGGGCTTAGGTTTTAAATCGGAGGACTTTCAAAAGCCATTGAGCACCTTTAGTGGGGGCTGGCAGATGCGCGTGGAGCTGGCCAAAATCCTCATGCAGAACAACGACTTACTGCTGTTGGACGAGCCTACGAACCACTTGGACATCGAGAGTATTCTCTGGTTGGAGCAATTTTTGAGCGACAGTCCACAAGCGGTGATTCTTGTGTCGCACGACCGAACTTTCTTGAATAACGCTACTACGCGAACCATCGAAATCGTTTTGGGAAAGAGCTATGACTTCCCATGTCCGTATTACAAGTATCTCAGCCTTCGCGCAGAGATCCGCGAAAAGCAAAGACAAGCCAAAGCCAACCAAGAAAAAGAAATCAAGCAAACGGAGCAGTTGATCGAACGCTTCCGATACAAAGCGTCTAAAGCCTCTTTTGCGCAGAGCTTGATCAAAAAATTAGATAAGGTCGACATCATTGAGGTGGATGATGAGGATACTCGGAGTATGCGCTTCAAATTCCCACCGGCCCCTCACTCCGGGAAGGTGATGGTGCGCATGGAGGGCATTCACAAGCACTACGATGAAAAACACGTGCTCCGTGGTTTAGATATGGAGCTGGTGCGAGGCCAAAAAGTAGCGTTTGTGGGTCAAAACGGCCAAGGAAAATCGACGTTGGTTAAAATCTTGGCAGAAAAACTCGTACATGAAGGAAAACTTGAGTGGGGGCACCAAGTGCAATTGGGATACTACGCTCAGAACCAAGCGGAGGCCCTCGATGGAAGCAAAACGGTTCTCGCCACGATTGAGGAAGCAGCTCCAGAGGAGCTGCGGAAATCTGCACGCAAGCTACTCGGCAACTTCATGTTCGCAGGGGATGATGTAGAGAAAAAGGTGAGTGTCCTATCTGGGGGTGAGCGCGGACGGCTTGCCCTATGTCAGTTGATGCTTCACCCGATCAACTTATTGATTTTGGACGAGCCAACGAACCACTTGGACATGCAAGCTAAGGATGTCCTCAAACAGTCCCTCGAGTCTTATGAGGGCACTTTGGTGGTGGTATCACACGACCGAGAGTTTCTCGATGGACTAGCCAATTTGACCTACGAATTCAAGGAGGGGAAAATCAAACAATATTTGGGCGGTATTGAGTACTTCTTGGAGCAGCGTAAAATGCAATCTATGCGCGAGGTGGAACTTCAGCAAGATGCAAAAAAACAGCAAAAAGCAGAGGCTGCCGCCAAATCAAAGGCACCCCAATCGGCAAGCCGTGAAGAGGTAAAGGAGGCGGAGAAAAATCTACGCCAGGCTGAACGCGAGGAGAAAAAAGCGCAGGAAGCATTTGAACACGCGCATGCCGCATTAGATGCCGTGGATCAATTGATGGCCAACCCAGTGGAATTTAAAAAAGTGTCTTCGGAGCCAGATTTTTACCATCGCTATGAGGGCTTGCAAAGGAGCTCTGAAGCCGCCTTTGAGACGTGGGAGAAGGCTACAGCGCAACTCAGCAGCTGCCAGCAGGCTTGGGACGCGATTGCGCCCTAACTTTACTCGCATGAAGCGAATTTTAAAGCAACTGAGCCTCGCGTTCGGTATCGTTCTGGCTCTTGGCGTACAGGCCCAAAAGCCAAAGTTGGTCGTTTCCATCGTCGTGGATCAGATGCGGGCAGACTATTTGACCCGCTGGGCAGACCACTATGAAGGCGGATTTGCGACGCTTTTGACCAACGGCGAAGTCTTTTATAACGCCCACTACACCTACGCTCCGACGTACACTGGTCCTGGTCATTCTTCGATCTACACAGGTACGGATCCCCGCTACCACGGCATTATCGCCAATGACTGGTACCAACCTGAATTTCGCAACTTCATGTACTGTGTGGAAGATACAGACGTGTGGGCCGTTGGGGTGGGTTTGGACCCGACTGCCACTCAGGGAAAGCGCGGCCCGAAGAATATCAAAAGCAGCACGTGGACGGATGAATTGGAACTGGCCAGCGATGGCGCTTCCAAAGTCTACGGCTTCTCCTTGAAGGACCGTGGGGCCATTACCGCCGCTGGGCACTTTGGGGATGGTGCCTTTTGGCTGGACGCCTCTGGATTCATCACGTCGACCGCCTACATGGAGGAACTGCCCGTTTGGATGCAGCGCTTCAACAAGAAATACAGCCCCGAATCCTACATGAAGGGCAGCTGGGACTATTCGCACGACCGCAGCCTTTACCCGACTACGTATACCAACGCCTACGAGCGCGCGCCCAAGGGAGCGGCTTCTTCGGATTTCCCCTATGACCTTGCTGCACTCTATAAGGCGGGAGGGATAGAAGCATTGAAGGCTACCCCTGCGGGCAATCAAATATTAGTGGACGTCGCTTTAACCGTTGTGAAGGCCGAGAAATTGGGCCAAAATCCCTCGGGGGCCACGGATGTTCTGGGGATTAGCTTTTCCGCCACGGACTACATCGGCCATGCGACCGGCGTTCGTTCCCATGAGACCATGGACATGTATCTGCGCTTGGATGCCCAGCTTGGCGAACTTTTCAAGGGCTTAGACGAAATGGTGGGTGCTGGTTCCTACATCGTGGTACTCACGGCGGACCATGGTGCGGCCCAAAACCCCCGCTTGGTTGAGGATGCTATGCCGACGGCCAACTGGTACCCCGCGGATCTGGAGGCCGAGCTGCGCAGCTTGATTGCCGCCGAGGGCGTTCCTTTGGAAGCCGTGTTAAACTTTAGCAACGAGCAAGTGCATTTGGACATGACCCTTTTGGGCGATGCCGAGGCGGATGATTGGATGGAAGCAACGCGCGACGCGCTCTTGAAGCACCCCGCTATCGCGGAGGCATGGACGATGGAGGAAATTCGGGTTTCGCCGGATCCCTTTGCCATGTTGCGTCGAAACGGCACGGACAAGCGCGGAGGCCAAGTCTACTTTGCTCTGCACCCTGGCCACCTCTCTTACAGCGACGACGGTACCACCCACGGCTCAGGTTACGCCTATGACACGCATGTCCCTGTGGTCTTTATGGGCAACGGCTTCAATCCCCGTTCGCGCCACAACGAGCGCATCGGTATCAAGGACATTGCGCCAACGCTGTGCAAAATCTTAGATATCGCCTTCCCTAGTGCCTGCACCGGAAATCCCCTTTGGGTGGATGCAGGCTGGGCCGACTAAATAGCCTTATTTCAGGCTTTTGGGAATGATACAGACGGGTATCGGCTGCATTTTATGCCGGTTCGCCCGGTGAAAACGCGCAAAAATCTGGAAGATTTCCCCTTGGCGCACCGTGAGTCCACGGCCGGCTAAGAAACGCCCATCGGCTTCTTTTGGCGTGGTGGCATCCCAGCCCATACTTTCGGCAAATTCCATGGCCCATTCTAGCTCTGGGTAGGTCGCACCTAATTGGTCTTCGTCGTTTCGGTCGTCTGCCCAAAGTCCATCCGTTGGGGCGGCCTTTAGGATGGCTTTGGGAACGCCCAAGGAAGCGCCCAAAGCATAGACTTCGGTTTTCATCAGGTCGGCAATGGGGCTGAGGTCCACGCCGCCATCGCCGTATTTCGTGTAAAATCCGACGCCAAAATCTTCTACCTTATTGCCCGTACCAGCAACAAGGAGCCCATGGTTTTGCGCCTCTGCGTAAAGGGTCGCCATGCGCAGACGAGCGCGGGTGTTTGCGAGTGCCAGGAATTGACTTTCCGACTCATCCAGGTCCAGCGCCTTTATATGCGCTTCGTAGACCGGACTCAAGTCCACCCGGCGCTTGTAGACATGTTCAAATTGATTCGCCAGAAGATCCATGTGTTCCCAAGCACGTGTCACATGGCTTTCGGGCTGATAAATGGGCATTTCTAAGAGGTGCACCGCGAGGCCCGTACGGGCCGCTAGCGCCGAGGTGACCGCCGAATCAATCCCCCCCGAAACACCCACCACAAAACCCTTAGCCCGCGCTTCGAGGGCATAGGATTTCATCCATTCAACAATGTGCGAGGTGATAGTGGAAGCATTCATGGGTTGCGGAGTACTTTTGGAACGCAAATGAAACGTATCGGTTCAAATTTACTACTCCTACTCGGGATAGGGACAGCTTTCAGCAGCTGTCAAAATGATCCTTGGGATGTGGCTCCCGTAGCATCAGAAGCCATTGAATTTGTGGCTTTTGCGGACTCCGTGTTGCCACTAGATTCGGCTTCCCTACTGCCCGCGCTAGAGCATTTGGCCCCCAAATACCCCGAACTTTTTATTCCAAGTGTCCAAGACGGCGACTGGCGCGACGACCTCTTGCCCTACTTGACGGACCCTGAAGTGAAAGCGCTGTACCAGGATGTACAGACCGTGCAGTCCGAGGAGCCCGCGCTTCAAAATTCCGAGTTGATTGCGATGGTTCAAGCCGGGCTGGATCACTACCAAGCGCACATGGGACCCCGCGCATCCGACCGTTACCCTGCGAAAAGGCTCTACACCTATGTAAGCCGGAACGAGGAGCCCATGGTGCTCATTGCCCCGGAGGTTATTTTCTTGCCCCTGGACCGCTATCTAGGTGCTAACCACCCGGCCTACGCCCATGAAAGCGCCTACATGGTTCAACAGCATCAGCCCGAAAATGCCGTCGTCGAGATCTTTAAGGCCATCGCTTCTTGGCACTACCCGGAAGGATTAACAAGCGACTATACCCTCCTGTCCGGCATGCTCTCCGAAGCGAAAACAGTCCTCTTTATTCAAGCTACCTTGGGAGAGGAGGCCGCGCGCCGGGCCTTGAACTATTCTATGGGAGATCAATCCTTTATGGAAGAGAATGAAGCAGATTTATGGGGCATCTTTGTCAGTCAGCGCTGGCTTTTTGAGGATGATGTAGATCTCAAACGCAAACTCATTTTACCCGCCCCATTTAGCAAATTTGGCACCCCGAAGGACCGCGAAATTCCCGGCAAAGCGGGCGTGTGGTTCGGCTGGCAAATTTTACAATCTTACTGGCGGCAACACCCTGAGGCTACCCTTCGGGAGATAATGGCCAACGAAAATGCCCAGTCGCTCTTTCAACAATCGGGGTATCGCCCCTAATTTTCTTTTCATGGATTCTACCATTACCCTGAACATCGCCCTCGATGATAATCGCGTCCCAGAACAAATCACCTGGAAGGCTCCCGAAGGCGGGGTGGACCAAGCGGTGGCCGATGCCTTTATGCTTACCGTTTGGGATGGCAAAGGGAAAGAAGCTTTGCGGATTGATTTATGGACTAAGGACATGTTGGTGGACGACATGAAGAAATTTTACCACCAAACCTTACTCGCCATGGCGGACGGTTTTCAGCGCGCCACGAGTGAAGATTCCATGGCCGAAGACATGCGTGATTTCGCTCGCTATTTTGCGGAAAAGCAGAAGTTGATTGGGTAGTCCAGGCGTTGCCTAGAGTTCGGCAATCGAAGTACTCAGCTCCTCGTTGAGTTCTTGAATGTACCGGATGATGTCACTCCGACCTAATCCCGAGGTCGCACTCGACAAGAACATAGGAGGCAGATTTTCCCATTCCTTGAGCAGCTTGCGTTTCATGGCGGCCTGGTTTTTACCAAAAGCCGAAGAACTCAACTTGTCCAGCTTGGTGAACACCAAGCTAAATGGAATACCCCATTGACCCAGACTGCGCAAAAAGTCCAAATCGATTTCCTGCGGCTCATGGCGTCCATCAATCAGAACGAAGACATTGACGAGGTTTTTACGATTGCGCAAATAGTGGCTAATCATTTTGGAAAAACTCTCACGCTGAACTTTACTGACCCGGGCGTACCCATATCCAGGTAAGTCTACCAAGGACCAGGCGCCCTCATCCATCTTGAACAGGTTGATCAATTGCGTCTTGCCCGGTTTGCCTGATGTTTTAGCCAAACCTTGATGGTTGGCCAACATGTTGATCAGGGATGATTTGCCTACGTTGGAACGGCCAATGAAGGCATACTCTGGAACTTTGAGTTCCGGGCATTCTTCCGTCCGAGAGGCGGACTGAAGAAATTCCGCCTTAACGTGAATTAGGCTTTTGGGAGCGTCCGATCCAGCCATTCTGCGACAATTTGATTAAATTCTGTGGGGCGCTCCATCATGGCAGCGTGGCCACATTCATCCAACCAATGCAGTTCGGACTGGGGTAGCAATTCATTGAATTTATCGGCTACTTCAGGCGGGGTTACCGCATCCTGACGACCCCAAATCACACAGACGGGAACATTAAAACCGGGGAGATCTTCCGCCATATTGTGACGTATGGCCGATTTTGAAATCGCCAAGGTGCGGATCGCTTTATTGCGATCGCTGACGGTATCAAATACATTGTCAATGAGCTCATCCGTAGCAACCTCCTTAACATGGAATACATCCCGAACGCGCTCGGCAATGTAATTCCGATCCCCACGACGAGGATAGGTATTGCCCATGGCAGATTCGTAGAGACCAGAGGATCCAGCCAATACCAATCCGGTCACTCGTTCTGGGTACATTTTTTGGAACATCAGGGCGATGTGCCCTCCTAAAGAGTTTCCCACAAGGACTACTTTTTCATAGCCTTTAAAATCCACAAACGACTTTAAAAACTTCGTGAGACTCTTAACCGACGTGGTGGCCAAGGGCATCGTGTAGAGGGGGAGCTGAGGTACGGTTACTTGGTAGCCAATCGCACTGAAATGATCAATCTGGGATTGGAAGTTGCTCAAGGTTCCCATCAATCCGTGGAGGAAAATTACTGGATGGCCTTCTCCTGCTTGGAGATAGTCAAACTCTTTTTCCTGGATAAACTCGGCCATAGGGGTGATTTTAAAGGCTCAAAGATACGCATTACGATAGGCTTCCATGATATTTTGACTAGTAAGCTAATATCTAGCGTGTTACGCTCAAAAATCAAAAGTTATCAACTATTGTGGGTATTTGTGGGAGAAAGTGGGAGAAATCGGTATTTTTGAAGATATAAATCCCCGCTATGGCCCCATTAATTGGTGTTTATGAATGCAAAATTGACGCGAAAGGCCGCGTCACCGTCCCTGCTGGCATTAAGAAGCAGCTGGCGGAGCTGGGCGTGGGTGGATTTATTCTCAAGCGCAGCGTTTTTAGCCCCTGTTTGGAGCTGCACAGCCAGGCCGAGTGGGCCAAGGTGACCGCATCGATAAGCAAGCTGAACCGCTTTGTGAAGAAAAACGCTGAGTTCATTCGCATTTTTCACGCTGGCGTGAAGCAAGTGGAAATGGACGCAGCCGGGCGCTTACTCATTTCCAAAGACCTGATAGCTTTTGCGCGCCTAGAGGGCACCGTGGTGTTCAGTGCGACGCCCTTCGGTCTGGAAATTTGGAACCAAGCAGATTATGAAAACGCAGTGAATCCAGCTGACCTGGATTTTGCTGCCCTGGCAGAAGAGGTTATGGGCGATCAATCCGAACAGCATGACCTACCATAACCCGGTCCTTCTCCACGAATCCCTCGATTTACTTAACCTTCGCCCTGATGGCACCTATGTCGACGTCACCTTTGGCGGCGGGGGTCACAGTCGCGCAATTTTAGAAAGATTAGGACCATCAGGAAGGCTATTGGCTTTTGACCAAGATCCCGATGCGGCTGCGAATGCAATTGATGATCCACGCTTTACGTTGATCCCACACAATTTTGAGCACCTACGACGTTTCTTGAAACTGCATAAGGCGCCTCAAGTTGACGGGATTTTAGCGGATTTAGGGGTGAGCTCGCATCAATTTGATGTGTTTGATCGCGGCTTCAGCATCCGTGGCGATGGACCCTTGGATATGCGCATGAACCCGCGAATCGGACAATCCGCTGCAGAGTGGTTGAATGAAGTCGATGAATTGACCCTGGTTCGAACTTTAGCGGTCTATGGCGAAGTTGATCGCCCAAAACGCGTGGCTCAAGCCATCTTGGCAGCCCATGCCGCCCAACCCATGACGCGCACCCAAGAACTGCTCGATGTTTTGGAGCCTCTGGGTACGCGAGGGGAAAAACTCTTTGCCAAAGTATTTCAGGCATTTCGCATTGCTGTCAACCGCGAGATGGAGGTCTTGGAACAACTGCTTGAAAGTGGCCGCGAAGTACTCGTCGAAGGAGGCCGTTTTGTCGTCATCTCCTACCACAGCCTTGAGGATCGCCGTGTCAAACTGTACTTCCGCGAAGGACAGTTGGAAGGCGAAGCACCCCGAGACGCCTTTGGGAACCGTTTGGTGCCGTTCAAATTGATTACGCGCAAGGCCCAAGTGCCAAGCGCGGATGAGGTGCAAGTCAATCCGCGTGCGCGCAGTGCCAAGTTGCGTGCCGCCGAAAAACTAGCGCAGGCATGACGGTAAAACTCTCCAAAAAACGCATTCAAAAATCGGGCTACGCGGTCCGTGAAGTTTTGCGCGGCAGTTTTATTGGTCATCCCGTGATTATTCGCAACCTCCCCTTTGCCCTCTATGTCACGGGGCTCAGCCTTCTCGCTATTTGGGGAGCGCATCGCGCCGAATCCAGGGTCAAAGAAATTTCGAAAAAAGTCGTTCTGCTCAATGAGCTTGAAAGTGAGTACCTCGAAGCTAAATCCAATCTGATGAAAATGGGCACAGAATCTTCTGTGCGCCAACGGAGCCAAGCGCTCGGTCTCGTCCCGTCTCACCGCGCCCCTGCGCGCATAGAATCTCCGGGCGATGAGTGATTTTGATCCACGCAGCACCCGATGGCTGGCAGGGCTTGTGCTGTTCATTTCCTTCCTCACTTTGAGCATCTTGGCTCGATTGTATTATGTGTCCTTGACCCTGGGTCCAGACCTCGTTGCTGCCGCACGTGAAAAGGTGATCCAAGAGCGTCAAGTGTCGGCCAGCCGGGGCAACATTTATTCCTCAGATGGCCAATTGCTGGCCACTTCTATGCCCGTGTATGAAATCCGATGGGATGCCGCTGTCGTGACGGATGAACGAATGACCTCCCACTTGAGTGAAACAGCGAAAGCCCTCGCTCAACTACTTCCTGAGCGCACGGCAACCGAATGGGCGAGTTACTTGAGACAACAATTCAATGGGAAGCGTCGCTATGCCCTGATTGCCAAAAACCTAAGCTATTCGCACTACCGCAAGGTGGCCCAAACAGCTCTTTTTTCAGGGAATAAATACAAGTCAGGCTTGATTGCCGAGGAGCGGTTCACGCGATTGATGCCACTCGGCGGACTGGCTGAGCGAACCATTGGATATCAACGCCCGGATGCGACCGCCGGTCTCGAGGCTTCTTTTCACGAGACCCTGCGCGGGCACGACGGCCGACGTTGGATGCAAAATTTGGGGGGCAACCAGTGGAAGCCCATGGAGAGCTCATATACCGAGGATCCAGAGAATGGCCAGGACATTATTACCACCTTGGACGCTCGGATGCAGGATGCCGCCCACCGCGCACTACTCCACACGCTCAAGAAATACGGCGCCGATCATGGCTGTGTCGTGCTCATGGAGGTGAAGACCGGTAAGATTCGAGCGATGGCCAACCTTGGAAAACTCGCTGGAGACACGGTCTATAGTGAGCTTCGGAATTATGCGGTGTGGGAAAAAACAGAGCCAGGCTCAACCTTTAAAGTGGCGAGTTTATTGATCGGCTTGGAAGATGGCACGGTGGACACCGCCGACATCATTGACACCTCGCCCGGGGTGTACACGATCTACGGACGCAATGTGAACGATTCGCATCGGGGTGGCTACGGGCGTATCTCGTTGGGTCGCGCCTTGGAGCTTTCATCTAACACGGGAATTGTCAAAGCGCTTTACCCCAAGTACGCCAAAAATCCAGAGGCGTTCATCGATCGGATGTACCAACTTGGCTTAGCGGACCGATCGGGCATTCAGATCAAAGGGGAGAGCCTCCCCCACATCCCAAAGCCCGGTGAAAAGGACTGGTATGGCACAACCCTTCCCTGGATGTTTTTTGGCTACGGTGTGCTCTCCACCCCATTGCAAACACTCACTTTTTACAATGCGATCGCCAATGAGGGTACCATGGTGGCCCCCTCCTTATGGGAGGCTACCCGAGATCGCGGAATTGTGATTGATCAGTACGAAACGCACGTCCTACACCCAGCCATCGCCTCCAAAGGGAATATTCATCAAATCCAAGATCTCTTGGAAAAGATTGTCATTCGGGGCACGGCCAAAAACATTTACACGGATTCCCTCAGCATGGCGGGTAAAACAGGAACCTGTCAGCTGAATTACTGGGATCCTGAGAGCCGTGGCTATCAAGCCTCTTTTGCGGGATATTTCCCTGCAGAGGATCCCATGTACTCCTGCATTGTAGTGATCAATCGCCCCAGGATTTCTGTGGGGTACTATGCCAACATTGTCGCCGCCCCGGTCTTCCGGGATTTGGCTATGGCTGTCTACCGCATGACCCCCCAGCAGGCGAGCCCTGCGGCAGGCTATTGGGCCGATGGCATTAAAAAAGGGCAAGAGCGCCATGACCGCTTGCTCAAACAACAGCGCGATGCCGCACTTCAGGCGCTAGAATCAGGGCAAATGCCAAATCTAGCCGGATGGGCCGCCGCCGATGCCATTGCCCTCCTGGAAGAGCATGGCTATGCGATCAAGTTGCGTGGACATGGACGCGTGCTTCGAGCGATCCGCCAAGACAAAACCATTGAACTTCAGCTCGGATGAAATTGCTCAAAGACATCCTATTCGGTTTGCGACTTCAAGAAGTCCTAGGATCCACTCAAATGGCCGTGGATGCCGTCACGAGCGACTCACGCGCTGTGCGCAAAGACTTCCTATTTGTGGCGATTCGAGGCACGGCGAGTGATGGCCATCAATACATCGAAGGGGCGGTCAAAGCTGGGGCCTGCGCAATTGTCTGTGAGGTACTTCCGGAGCAGATTTCGGAACATGTCACGTATATCCAAGTGCCAAATAGCCATCAAGCCTATGCGCTACTGGCCGCCAACTGGCACGGTCGACCCGCAGATCACATGCAGGTGGTTGGCGTGACCGGCACCAATGGAAAAACTACAACGGCTACCCTACTCTACCAACTCTACGCACACCGCGGGGTGAAGGCGGGTTTGATATCGACCGTTCGCATCGTTATTCACCAGAAAGAAATTCCAGCTACGCATACCACCCCAGATGCATGGATCTTGCAAAAACACTTAGCCGAAATGGCTGCGGCGGGTTGCAAAGTGGTCTTCATGGAGGTCAGCTCACATGGCTTAATCCAACATCGCGTGGCTGGCATTCCTTTCGCAGGAGCAATTTTCTCAAATATCAGCCGCGATCATTTGGATTACCATGAAACCATGGATGCCTATGTCGCTGCAAAGAAGTTGCTTTTTGACGGCCTGTCCAGCAAGGCCTTTGCCTTGGTCAATAGCGACGATAAGCATGGGGAGACCATGTTACTCGATTGCGCCGCAAAACCTATCACATATGCCCTTCGTCGGGCTGCCGATATCAAGGTGCGCGTCTTGGAGAGCCATTTGAACGGCACCCTAATTAGCATGAATCAACGGGAATGCTGGATGCATCTCATCGGAGAATTCAATGCGTACAATGCGGCCGCCATTTATGGTGCCGCCACGGCTTTAGGCATGCCTGCCGATGAAGCTTTGCAGGGCATTTCTGCATTACAGTCGGTCGATGGCCGCTTTCAACGCGTCCAGGGCCCCAAAGACCTCGTGGGCATCGTGGATTATGCCCATACCCCCGATGCCCTGGAAAACGTACTTCAAACGCTCCAGGCCTTCCGCCAAGGTTCGCAACGCATTCTCACTGTAGTCGGATGTGGCGGCGACCGCGACAAGGGCAAGCGCCCTCAAATGGCCCAGATTGCTGCAGATCTCAGTGATTACGTAATTCTGACCAGCGACAACCCTCGGAGTGAAACGCAAAGCGATATTCTCCGAGACATGGAAGCCGGGCTAGATCCTGTTCAAAAACGACGCTGCATCACCGTCGAAGACCGCGCCCAAGGTATCAAGCTGGCCTGCCAGCACGCTCAACCAGGGGACATCATTCTTGTCGCCGGAAAAGGGCACGAGAAATATCAAGAGATTCAGGGGGTAAAGCATCCCTTTGATGACGTTGCCGTACTGAAATCAACCCTTAAAGACGTCCACGCCTAAGCTATGCTCTACGAACTCTTCACCTACCTAGATCACTTGGATGTGCCCGGTGCCGGCCTCTTCCAGTTTTTGACCTTTCGCGCCGCCATGGCCATTTTGGGAGCCCTGACGATCAGCCTACTCTTTGGACGACAGCTGATTGAGCGCTTACGTGCTCAACAAATTGGAGAAACCATTCGGGATTTAGGTCTAGAAGGACAGATGGCAAAAAAAGGGACACCCACCATGGGGGGACTCATCATTCTGGCAGCCATCATCTTTCCGGTTTTACTCTTTGCCGATTTGGGGAACATCTATATCCAGCTACTCCTCTTAACCACGGTTTGGATGGGGGCCATTGGCTTTGCTGACGATTACATCAAGGTATTTCAAAAGAATAAAGAGGGCTTACGTGGGTTGTTCAAGGTGATCGGCCAAGTTACCCTTGGGGTGATTGTCGGGGCCGTATTAGCGTTCCACCCCGACGTCACCATGAAAGAAGAGGTGCCCATTGCCCGGCAGACCAATTTATATGGCGAAGGGGTTCAGCAAGCCCCGGTGTTTGGCCAAGCTGAACACAGCCTAAAAACGACTATCCCCTTCTTGAAGGATGCCACGTTTGATTATCACAGTGTGATGGATTGGATGGGCAGCGAGTGGGCATGGATTGGCTTCATCTTGATTGTGATTTTCATTATCACGGCCGTGAGCAATGGGGCGAATCTCACCGACGGACTTGACGGCTTGGCTGGGGGCACCTCCGCGATTATCGCCTTTACCCTGGCAATTTTGGCTTACGTGAGCGGCTCAGTGGTTTTTGCGAGCTACCTCGACATCATGTACATCCCAAACTCTGGGGAATTGGTCGTTTTTGCGGCCGCGTTTTTGGGCGCCTGCATCGGGTTCCTATGGTATAATACCTATCCTGCCCAAGTCTTTATGGGGGATACAGGTAGCCTCTCGATTGGTGCCATCATCGCGGTGTTCGCTATTGCCGTCCGAAAAGAACTGTTGATCCCCATTTTGGCAGGAATTTTCTTGGTCGAAAACCTAAGCGTCATCCTTCAGGTCAGTTACTTCAAGTACACGAAGAAAAAATATGGAGAAGGTCGACGCATCTTCCTAATGTCCCCCCTCCATCACCACTTCCAAAAGAAGGGATTGCATGAGTCCAAAATCGTTACCCGCTTTTGGATTACCGGCATCTTTTTGGCCATTTTCACCCTAATCACCCTGAAGCTTCGCTAATGAGTCAGCCAACATCCATAGGTATTTTGGGCGGTGGCGAAAGTGGCATTGGCGCAGCATTGCTCGCCATGCACATGGGAATTCCATGCTTTTTATCCGAGGGTAAAACCCTTGGTGAGGCGCATCGTGCGGAGCTTGAGTCGGCGGGGATTCCCTTTGAAGAAGGCCGTCATGACCTCGAGCGACTGCTCACGTGTGAGGTGATCATCAAAAGCCCAGGCATTCCTTCCACGACCCCCATTATGGCCGCTCTTTTGGCCCAAGGCAAGGAGATTTGGAGTGACATTGAATGGTTCTACCGGTGTAAGCCCGCTCAGGCCAAAGTGGCCGCGATCACGGGATCGAACGGCAAAACCACCACGACCGCTTGGCTCGGCCACATTATGGAACAGAGCGGGGCAAATGTGCGCGTCGGCGGGAATATTGGTGTCGGTGCCGGACGCTTATTGCTTGGCCCTGCCGCAGATATTTATGTGCTCGAAGTCAGTAGCTACCAGCTCGAGTTTTGCCCCAGTTTTCGTCCTCATGTAGCCGTATTGACCAACATTACCCCGGATCATTTGGATCGCTACGGCAACCTAGAAAACTATGCCGAAGCCAAGTTTCAGATAACCGCGCATCAAGGTCCAGAAGACGCCTTCCTCTATTATGCGGAAGATCCCGTTACCCTCGAGCGCCTCGAGCGCGTTCAAGCGAAACGATATCCCATTTACACCACAGAACCCCGGAAGAAGCCCCAGGTTGGTGCTTTTCCCGAAGCCAAACACTATACCATCATCCCTCATCCAGAAGAAGCTATGACTATCGAGGAACTCGCCCTACAAGGCAAACACAACAGCTACAATGCATTAGCTGCCGGGCTCTCCGCCCGTCTATTGCAAGTACGCAGTGAAATGGTGCGCGAATCTCTTGCACATTTTGAAGGCCTTGAACACCGTATGGAGTCCGTGGGCCATGTGCACGGCATCCACTTTATCAACGACTCCAAAGCAACCAACGTCAATTCGACCTATTATGCCCTCGAAAGCATGAAGACCCCCGTGGTTTGGATTCTTGGCGGAGTGGACAAAGGGAATGACTATTCGGAGCTCTATTCCTTGGTGGACAAAAAGGTCAAGGCGGTCATCGCCCTGGGCGCTGATGTGGCCAAAATTCGCGCAGCCTTCGGCGACCGCGTCGAAATCTATGAGGAAGTCTCCAGCATGGATGCCGCCGTGCGCAGTAGTTACCTACATGCCACCAAAGGAGAAACCGTCCTACTCTCCCCTTGCTGTGCCAGCTTTGATTTATTCCAAAATTATCAAGACCGCGGGCAGCAGTTTAAAGCCGCCGTGCGCAAACTCTAATCCCTTCCTACCGGCATGAACCCCATGGAACGTTTCACCACCTACTTTCAAGGCAGCACCCAGATCTGGATGATCACGCTGCTGTTGGCGGTGTTCTCGTTCCTACCCGTTTTTAGCGCGAGTACGAGCGTCTACATGCACATGGCCCACATCACGTTGGGTCTAGTCATTGCCCAAGGGGTGCATCGAGTTCCTTACCGCTTCTTCGGACCTCTATCCACCTTGTTTCTCTGGATTTCCCTTGGATTGCTTGCGTTTACCATCGCCCAAGGGCAAACGATTGGGGGTGCCAATTCCTCGCGATGGATTTATGTTTGGGGACTGTCATTTCAGCCCAGCGCCCTAGCTTCGGTCACCTTACTCGTTTTCCTTGCGCGTAAACTCTCCAAACACGAGGGGCCCTGGGAATTCAAAGCCTCCATCAAGCGCCTCTTGTGGCCCATCTTCGCGGTCTGTGCCTTGGTACTGCCCGCCAACTTTTCTACGACGGCGTTGATTTTCGTGAATAGCATGATTCTACTCGCCGTAGGAGGCTATCCCATGCGACATGTCGGAAAAATTGTAGGCGCCGGAGTTCTTTTCTTAGCCCTATTCATCCTCATCGCCAAGGCTTTTCCCGAAGCGATGCCGAATCGTGTCGATACCTGGATGGCACGTATTGACACCTTCACGGGCGGCGGGGATGAAGATGAAACCTACCAAACCACGCTCGCCATGACCGCCATCGCCGAAGGAGGCGTCAAAGGCATGGGGCCGGGCCGTGGACTGCACAAGCACTTCTTGCCACAAAACAATTCCGATTTCATTTACGCCACCATCGTGGAAGAATATGGCCTCGTAGGCGGAACTGCCGTCCTACTGATGTACCTCTGGTTCATGCTCGCTTCGGTCCGCGTTGCCCGACGTGCCCATGACCTCTTTGGCCGCCTCGTCGTGATCGGGCTCAGCTTTGCTATCTCCATGCAAGCCATGATCAACATGGCCGTGGCCGTCAATCTATTTCCAGTCACGGGCCAAACGCTCCCCCTAGTGAGTGCCGGAGGTTCGTCCATTTGGATGACCTGCTTGGCGATCGGAATCATCCTGGCCGTCAGTCGCGGTCGAGGCGATGGTGAAACCATGGATGCCGACATGGAGGCTGCCAATTCCGCTGAACTTGAATCCCTCAATTCGCTCGAAGATGCCTAATCCCTTGCGCATCATACTCAGCGGCGGCGGAACCGGGGGCCATATTTTCCCTGCGGTAAGCATTGCCCATGAAATCAAGGCCCGCTATCCCCATGCAGAGCTGCAATTTGTGGGCGCGCTGGGACGCATGGAGATGGAACGCATTCCCGCCGCCGGTTATCCCATCACGGGCATTCCCATTGCGGGATTTCAGCGCAAGGCCCTGCACAAGAATCTCGGACTGCCCTTGAAAATACTTCGCAGCCTGAGCCTCGTTCGCCAATTGCTTCAACGCACCAAGCCCCATGCGGTCATAGGCACCGGTGGGTATGTTAGCGGACCTACCCTATTCATGGCCCAGCGTTTAGGAATACCTACCCTCATTCAGGAGCAAAATGGCTTTGCTGGATGGACCAACCGCCTGGTGAGCCGTCAGGCCAAAGCGATTTGCACCGCGTACCCCAACATGGAATCCGTTTTCCCCCCAGCGCAAACGATCCAAACGGGCAATCCCGTACGTCCAGACATAGCGGCCATGGCCGAAGGCATGCCAAGTGCCGCCGATCGGGCTTCGGCAAAGACTGCGCTCGGCTTTGACCCGAATAGAAAGCTCATTCTCATCCTGGGCGGAAGTCAAGGGGCACGTGCTATCAATCAGGCCGTGGAGCATGCGCAAACCTCATGGCTCGATGCAGGCCATCAACTTCTATGGCAATGCGGTAAGTTCTATTTCACCGATTTGAACGAGCGTCTCGGAAGCAGCACCGACCGCCAGATCGCCGCCTTTATGGATGATATGGTCATGGCCTACCGCGCTGCAGATTTGGTGGTTTCTCGCGCCGGCGCCGGAACCCTATCAGAGCTCTGCTGCGCAAGCGCCGCGGCCATCCTAATCCCCTCTCCTAACGTGGCCGAAGATCATCAAACACACAACGCTTTGAGTCTGCATGACCGCGGCGCGGCCCTCCACCTCCCCGAAACTCAGGCCGACCAAGTTGGCCGTTTGGTTCTGGATTATTTGGGGGATGCCGAAAAATTGGAGGGCCTCCGGGCGGGAGCCCGGGCGTTAGCCCAGCCACATGCGGCGCAAGAAATCGTCGATCAACTTGAAATGCATTGGTCATGGAACGCGTAATGCCCCGTTCAATCGACTTCTTGGGCATCGGAGGGATTGGTATGTCTGCTTTGGCCCGTTGGGCTTTGGCGCAAGGCATGCAGGTGACGGGATATGACAAAACTCCTACGCCCTTGACCGAGGCGTTAATTCAGGAAGGTGCCGAAGTGCGTTTTTCAGATCGAGCGGAAGATGGGCAGACGGACATGACGACATGGGTGATCTACACCCCTGCGATTCCAGCCTCCCATCCTCAACTCATGGCGGCCAAAGCGCGAGGTCAACGCGTCATGAAACGGGCGGAGTTCTTGGGCCAATTGGCGAATGCGGGCACGTGTTTGGCAGTGGCTGGAACCCACGGTAAAACGACCACTTCCTGCATGCTCGCGTGGATTATCTATCAATCGGGGCGCCCTGTTCAAGCCTTTTTAGGAGGCATAGCGAGCAATTTGAACAGCAATTTTCTCGCGGGTCCCGCGGACATCACGGTGGTTGAGGCAGATGAATTTGATCGTTCGTTTCTTCATTTGCGCCCTACCGCCGCGGCGATCACCTCGACGGATGCGGACCACTTGGATATTTATGGAGATGCAACCCATGTGCATGACGCCTTTGGGCAGTTTGCGAACCAATGCCAAAAAGTCTACCGCAGCGCCTCTACGCAAGGAATTGATGGCGCACTTTATGGCTTGAACGGCGAACCCTACCGCGCAGAAAATATCCGCGTGGAGCATGGGCGACAGCATTTTCGCTTGGTCTTAGGCGCAGAATCTTTGGAGGATGTGCAGGCGGGCCTCCCCGGTTTACACAATATCGAAAACGCCGTAGCCGCTGCCTGTTTGGCTCATCAGGTGGGTCTGAATATCGAGGAAATTGCGCGAGGAATTTCGACTTTCCAAGGCGTTCGACGTCGATTCGATGTCCGATGGAGTACGGCGGAAGGGGCCTATGTCGATGATTATGCCCATCACCCCACCGAGATTACTCGCTTACTCGATGCGGTCCACAGTTTGTATCCCGGAAAGCGGGTGGCACTCCTTTTTCAGCCTCATTTGTTCAGTCGAACAAGGGATTTCATGGAGGGCTTTGCTCATGCGCTTGGCGCGGCGGACAAAGTAGCCTTGCTTCCCATTTACCCGGCTCGCGAAGAAGCTATTCCAGGGATCGACTCAGAAGCCCTTGCCCAACGCATCCCACATTCGGAGGTTTTGAGTCCGGAGGAGGGCGTCCAATGGCTCGTGCATCAAGCGTGCGAAGTCAAGCTCACCGTGGGCGCAGGGGATATTGACCGTCTCGTAGGACGGGTTGTTGAACAGCTCAAAACTGCTCAAGTATGACTTGGATCAAACGTATTGCCATCCTCTTGACATGGGCTCTTGTGCTCATTGGAGGCAGTTTTGCCCTCATAAGCAGTCAAAGCCTACGCGAATCACGTCCGCTGATCTCGTATGAAATTCACATTCAATGCCCTGAAAATCAAACCTTTTTGATCGAAGAGGATTTGAAAGAAATATTGCAACAAGCTGGCGCTCCGTGGGATTCTGTGTCTCGCGCAGAAATGAACATCCCATTGTTAGAAGAAAACTTGCGCAAACACCCACTAGTGCTGGGCGCGGAGGTATTTTCAACGTGGGAAGGAGTACTCCATGTGGAGATTGTCCAAAAAGAAGCTAAAGCACGCATGACCAACGGTTTAGAGATGATGTATGTCGATGAAGATGGAGGGACTTTCCCGCTGTCTGCGCATGCTACGTCCCGTTTACCTCTGCTCACTGGCCTCTCAGACTCAACGCACCGGGTAAAAGCTTTGGATTTATTAGCCCGGGCTTCAGCGCATCCTGCTTTTCCAGGGGGGTGGGCAGCGCTTGATCGCGATGCCCAAGGGCGCTTTACTGCCTATCCTGATTGGCATGGCCACTCCATTCGATGGGGGCATGCCCAACGTTTTGATGAAAAAGCCCACAAGGCCCACGCCCTCTATGCCCAATTGCTCCAAGCGAATTCCTTGGATAGCCTCGCCTGGATGGACGTGCGTTTTGCCGGCCAAGTTGTTTATGAATTTATCGATTGACCTATGAAGACCCATCGCATTGCCGTCGGCTTAGACATTGGAACCACCAAAATCGTGGCTTTAATTGGACGCCACAATGAATTTGGCAAGATTGAGATTATCGGACATGGTACCGCCCCAAGCCTAGGCGTTCAGCGCGGCGTGGTGGTCAATATCACCCAGACCATCGAATCCATCGAAAAGGCTGTGGAGCTGGCTCAACAAAGTTCCGGGCTGAACATCAAATCCGTCGCAGTTGGCATTGCCGGACAGCATATACGCAGCCTTCAGCATAGTGACTACATCACCCGAGAGGATGCGGAGGAAGTGATTGAGGATGCGGATTTGGACCGATTGACTGAAAACGTACACAAGCTAGCCATGATGCCAGGGGAGGAAATTATCCATGTCCTACCTCAAGAGTACAAAGTCGATGGCCAAGGGGACATCAAAGAACCCCGTGGCATGTACGGCGGCAGACTGGAGGCTTCATTCCATATTGTCGTTGGGCAGTTGACGAGTATCAAGAATATCGCACGCTGCGTGAAGAGTGCCGATCTGGACCTTCATACGGTGAATCTCGAACCACTTGCTAGCGCGGATGCCGTGCTTAGTCAGGAAGAAAAGGAAGCTGGGGTAGTGCTCGTGGATATCGGTGGCGGGACAACGGATGTGGCTATTTTCAAGGACGGCATCATTCGCCACACGGCGGTAATTCCTCATGGAGGAAATATCATCACCAGCGACATCAAAGAAGGATGCGCCATTATCGAAAAGCAAGCCGAGACCCTAAAAGTTCGCTTTGGAAGTGCCTGGCCCGGCGAAAACAAAGAGAATGAAATTGTAGCTATCCCTGGTTTGCGTGGTCGTGACCCCAAGGAAATCAGCCTCAAAAACCTGAGCCGCATCATCCACGCGCGCTGCTCCGAAATTATCCATGCCGTGTTCACGGAAATCAAGAACTATGGATATGATCAACCTTCTAAAAAGCTCATCGCAGGGGTTGTCATTACGGGGGGTGGTAGTCAACTCAAACACATCAAGCAATTAGTCGAGTATTTGACTGGATTGGACACCCGTGTAGGGTATCCCAATGAGCATCTGGCCTCACTCGACGCCAGCAACCCGCTCAACTCCCCCATCTACGCCACTGCTGTAGGATTGCTTATGCAAGGTTTGAACAGCCGAAAGGAAGTGGACTTTGTAGAGTCCATGGAAGATGCGGCTCCGGTCGTGACGGAATTGTTGGCAGGAGAAAGCACCACTTTGGAGGAGCAAGCCCAAGAGGAGGCACACCACGAGGCTTCATTTGATTCCCTTTTGGACGGCGAGCAACCCCAAGACGAAACGCAGGAGCTGGAATCTGTAGAAGCTGAGAAGTCTAGTTCCGCACCCGTTGCTCAGAGCCCAAACCAAGGAAATTGGTTTAAACGATGGGCCGACAAGTTTATTGACATGATTGACGAATGATCCTTTCCCTATACTATGTCTGATATTTTAGATTTCGACCTACCCAAACATCGCTCTTCCGTCATCAAGGTGATCGGAGTGGGTGGCGGTGGTTCGAATGCCGTTAACTACATGAAACTCCAAGGTATCCGGGGGGTAGACTTTATCGTCTGCAATACGGATGCGCAAGCCTTGGCCCACAGCCCTGTGGAGACCAAAATCCAATTGGGCGCTGACCTCACGGAGGGCCTCGGCGCAGGTGCGAACCCCGAGGTCGGCGAAAAAGCTGCTTTGGAGAGTTATGAAGTGATTCAAGCGGCGCTTCAAAGCCAAACCAAGATGGTTTTCATCACCGCAGGGATGGGCGGTGGTACCGGAACGGGTGCAGCCCCCATTATCGCCAAAGCTGCCCGGGAAATGGGCATTTTAACCGTAGGAATCGTGACGGCGCCGTTCGCTTTTGAAGGAGGGCTCCGTCAACGACAAGCTGAAGCCGGCGTAGAGAAACTCAAGGAGAATGTAGACTCCTTGATCGTCATCAACAACAACAAACTCCGCGAAGTCTACGGCAATCTTGGATTTAAAGCGGGATTCAACAAAGCAGATGAAGTCTTAGCCACCGCGGCAAAAGGCATTGCCGAAGTCATTACCCACCACTACAACGTCAACATTGACTTGCGCGATGCGCGCACGGTTCTTCACAATTCGGGGACGGCCATCATGGGCTCTGCGAAGGCGAGTGGACCAGCGCGGGCCATGGCGGCGGTTCAAGATGCTTTGGACTCCCCCTTGTTGAACGACAACCACATTCATGGGGCGCGTCATGTACTCTTACTGATCGTATCTGGCAGTGGTCAACATGAAATAACCTTCGACGAGATTGGAGAAATCAATGATTACATCCAGGATCAAGCAGGCCGTCAAGTCGACATCATCATGGGTATCGGGGAAGATGAACATCTTGATGACGCCGTGCAAGTCACAGTCATTGCGACCGGGTTTAGTGCCAGCAATCCAGTAGGTGCGATTGCTCCCGCGGTGCCTGAAACCATTGTTTACGACTTAGACGAGGACAAACCGTTGAATGAGGTACCCAAGGCTCCGGCAGCCAAGGTGAGCCCTGCCGCACCGAATGCCCAAATCGATCTGTTTGACGCCATCGAGAATCAACCGCTCCCCGACGATCCCAAATCGGCGACCCGTCCCGGAGGATTCGTTCCGCTTGCCGCGGAGCAACCCCTAGAATCCATGGCCGACCGGGAAGAGTCTGGAAGTCCTGTGGTTCACCAGCTCGATGCGGAGGAAACACCCGAGGCACAAGCCGAAACCATCGTGGAAGATGCAAACGAATCCACCCCCGAGGCAGCGCTGGAAATCTCCACCGAGGCCCATGAGGATGCGGTAGATGTTTGGTCTTTGGAAGAGACTCCTGCTGCTGAGGTTGCTGAAGAGCCATGGGCAAGCGTTTCGATGCAAGAGCCCTTTCAAGAGCCCTTACTTGAAGAGCCCAGTTTGGTAGCGGAAGAATTCCAAATGGACGAAGTTCCAGCAAACGTAATCGAAGCGGACGAAATCGAAGAGGCTGCATATGAAGCTCCCGCATTTGATTTGAGTCACGACGTCGAATGGGATTTTGAAAAACCCCTTTCGGGCGCCGCTATGGAAGAGGAAGGTGAGCCCACGGTTTTTGCCCTGGATGAGGACGAAGATGCGGGTTTTGTCTTAGAACTTGAGGATAAATTCGATGCATTCAGCCTGGATGCCCCGGAAGATGAAATTATCCCAGAGGCCCTTCCTGTGCTCGACTTGCCTTCTGATGAGACCGTTGACCACTTGACCATGGAAGCAGATGCTCCATTGGGTCCTGAGCTCAACGATGCTCCTGAACTGGAAGTCAGCGAACTCCCTAAATTCGAGGTAGAAGATGAACCCATCAGTGCTCTTGTATCCGACGAGGAAGTAGCCCAGAAAGAGGACGAACCTGCGGTGATCAATGAAGTCGAACACCCACAACGACGCGAAGTATCTAGCTTCAATCTCGAAGATTTACGCGCTTTAGAAGCGTCCTTGCTTGCGAGCGACCAACCCACTACACCGGAGCATACGCTTGAGGTAGCCCCTGAGATGACTTCAGCACCAGCTGAACCATACGCTCAAGAAGACATCCAAGAGGAAGTCATCCTTAAAACAAGTGCAAGTCCGGTGCAGGCCTTAGACCCTGAAGAGGCCCTTCCTAATGCGAGTCCCTTCCACGAGGCTAGCCCAGCGACTTCGACTGCAAGCCAACCCGATGACACTGGATTTGAGCTGAAAGTGGTCCCCGCCACTCCGCGCGGGCCCGTGCAGTTGGATCCAGAGAATGATCCGATCAGCCGCGAACAGCTGCAACGCCTCTCCGCGGAGCGTCGTGCCTACTTGCAGAATTACAACCACAGTTTCCAGAATACGGTCCAAGCGATGGTCACCGAACAAGAATGGGACAGCCCCAGCTATGAACGCAAAGGCATTGATGTCGCGCCCAAAGCCTATTCCAAAGAGTCCAATTTGGGCCAAACAGGAATCAGTGGTGAAAAGAAAGACATCGAGTTCCGATCTCACAATTCATTCCTCCACGACAATGTCGATTGACGCTTTAGACCAGCAACTCAGCCATGACCTCAAAGAGGCCATGCGCGCGAAAGCCACCATTCGTTTGGAAGCTATTCGTTCCATCCGAACCGCATTGACCATGGAAAAGTCCAATGCAGGCAATCACGGAAGTTTGACCGATGCCCAAGTGGTTGCGGTATTGCAGCGCCTCAAAAAGCAGCGGCAGGAGTCAGCTGACATATACCACCAGCAGAATCGTGGAGATTTGGCGGGTGTAGAGGAAGAGCAGCTCGCCGTCATCGCAAGCTATCTCCCAGAAATGCTCGAGGGTCAGGCGCTAGAGGACGCATTGCGTCCATTGATCGCCCAAGTAGGTGCCAGTGGCCCTGGTGATTTTGGAAAAGCCATGGGAATCTGTAGCAAAGCCATGGCAGGAAAAGCGGAAGGCAAAGCAGTGGCTGAAGCGGTTAAAAAGCTATTGAATAGCTAGAAGAACTCGTAAATCAACTTAAGGGAAAATACTTGCGTTTTTCCATTGGACGGATTCATGCCCCGCCAATTTGAAATTACGACCGTTAAATCTTGGCCATAATAAGGAAGCCGGAATCCTGCCTGAACATAGGGTCCATAATGGCTATCTCTGAAGGTTCCATTGACATCAAAGTAATAGAGGTCATAGCTTCCCACTCCCAGTCCAAAGAATGCACCAAGAAGCTTCGTGCTCCTTCGCGTCGACCCCATCCCTGCATGAATTTCTGCGCACAAGGCGTAGTTCACTCCTAAAGCCCCCGCACCAGAAACCATGGATTGTACAAAGGTGGCTCCGACAGGCAAGGATAGGCCGTAACTCATGTTTTCACTGAAGGGCTTGACATAGCGGGGCACATAGCCAATCCCATTTCCGATGAACAATTGACCGGAGGCATTTCGAGGGACGCCAATAGAATAATCGTACCCAAAACCTTGCAAAAACTCCGGATCATTCTGCCCAAAAGCAGTAAAGCCAAGGCCTAGCAGCAGAATAGAGAGAAAGCGCTTCATAGGCGTGAAGATAGGGAAAGCTCCATGGCTTTTCGTAGATACCTTTGCGAACACATGCCCATCCAGAACCCCATTCATGCCGCCTTGCGCGGGTACAAAGCAGCCTTTAGTGGACTTTCTCCCGAGGCCTGGATTTTGGCCACGGTCATGTTGATTAATCGGGCTGGCACCATGGTCCTCCCCTTCCTTAGTTTGTATTTGACTGAAGGGCTGGGGTTCACCTTGGAAGATACGGGCTATGTGATGGCTTGCTTTGGCGCAGGGTCCATGCTCGGCGCCTTCAACGGAGGGTATTGGACGGACCGCATTGGAAGTTATCGCGTTCAGAGTTTTGCCTTGTTCGGGGGGAGCATCCTATTCCTGGGGCTCTCATTCATCTCATCCTTCTGGCTACTTTGCTTAGGCGTGTTCTTGTTGACGGCCGTTGCCGATATGGTCCGCCCGGCTAATTCCGCAGCCGTATTTGAATATGCCAAACCTGAGAATGTCACCAAGGCCTTTAGCTTGAATCGGATGGCCATCAATTTGGGCTTTTCTTTAGGCCCAGCTGCGGCAGGTTTAATCGCTGCATTGAATTATCAAGGTCTCTTTTGGGCGGATGCTTTAACCTGTTTTGGTGCAGGTATTCTGTTTACAGCCTATTTCCGCAAGCGACAACCCCGTCAGGCGCGAGAAGCAAAACCCAAGGGGAATTCTCCGTTTCGAGATCGGAGCGCCTTAGCCTTTTCGGCCCTCGTGTTACTCTTTGCCATTGTTTTTTTCCAGTTAGTCGCCTCTCTCCCTCTGTACTATCGGAACGAATACTATTTGTCAGAAGAAATGATTGGCCTCTTACTAGGCGCGAATGGCGTCCTTGTGGTGGGATGTGAAATGGTCTTCGTGAACTGGGCCCAAAACCGCATCAAACCCCGCTTCGCCATTGCCTTGGGCTGTGTGATATTAGCCCTCTCTTTTGCCAGTCTTAATCTTTTGGATGGCCTGCCAAATCTATTTCTCTCCATGGGGATTTTGAGCATTGCCGAGATCTTGGCTATGCCGTTTATGATCTCATGGATCACCTTGCGCGCGGGAGACGCCTCCCGTGGCCGCTATCTGGGCATGTATGCTGCTACCTATGCCCTGGGTCACATCCTCGCCCCGATTATTGGCACGAAAATGATTGCCAGCGAGGGATTCCCAGCGCTTTGGTGGCTATGTGTCGGAATCGCCTTGGTCGCAGCGATTGGATTTAGTCAACTACCTCCCGCGACTGTGCATCGATCACAGCCATAGCAGCCGCATTGACTATCTCACGAACGCTGGATCCTAGTTGGAGCACGTGGGCAGGATAGCTTAATCCGATGAGCAAGGGCCCCACCGCTTCCATGCTACCCATGGATTGGAGGAGTTTATAGGAAATATTGGCAGAGCTCAATCCGGGGAAAACAAAGATGTTCGGCTCTTTTCCAACCAGATCACTAAAGGGGAATTGCTCATTCAACAAGCTATTGTCCACGGCAAAATTGGCCTGCATTTCCCCATCCGCAATGAGGCCCGGCTCGCGCTCGCGAATGAGCTTAAGCGCTTCACGCATTTTGCGCGGCGTCTTGCCTTCCGCAGATGATCCAAAGTTGGAATAACTCAGCAGAGCAACCCGCGGCTCAAGGTTCATACGTCGGACCATGGCGGCGGCTTCGCAGGCAATTTGTGCCACACGCTCCGCCGAGGGATCCTGATTCATCGTGGTATCCGCAAAGAAGCGCGGCCCGCGCTTTGTGAGCATCACATAGACTCCGGCTACCGTTCTGGAGTGATCCTTGGGGCCAAGAATTTCGAGGACGGGCTTGACCGCACGAGGGTATTTGACCATGGAACCCGTGAGATACGCGTCGGCATCGCCCATGCGGACCATCATAGGGCCATAGTAATCACGGTTGCGCATATTTCGGCGAGCTTCATCCACTCCAACCCCTTTGCGCTGACGCCATTTGTAATACACATCGGCATATTCCGCAATGCGTGGCACGTGGAAGGATTTTACGTCGATGACTTGCACGTCCTCTAGTCCCAAGGAATATTCTTCATTTAGGGCTTGAATGCGTGTCGCATCTCCCAAGAGAATTGGTTCTGCAATCCCCTCTTCCAACACGATTTGGGCGGCTTTAAGCACTTTGTAATTGTCTGCTTCATTGAAAACCACACGCTTTGGGTTGGTCTTGGCTTTTTCCATGACCAATCGGATGAATTTGTCATCCCGACCTAGACGGCTGCGGAGTTCTTCTTCGTAGGCATCCCAATTGGCAATCGAGGTCTTTGCGACGCCCGATTCCATGGCCGCCTTGGCGACTGCTGAGGATACCGTGTAGATCAAGCGCGGATCAAAGGGCTTAGGAATGATGTAATCCGCCCCAAAAGTCAGGTTTCTGCTGCCGTAAGCGAGGTTGACAATTTCTGGAACGGGCTCTTTGGCCAATTCCGCAATGGCGCGAACGGCAGCCAACTTCATTGCCTCATTGATCTGGGTCGCGTGGACATCCAGCGCACCGCGGAAGATGTAAGGGAATCCAAGTACGTTATTCACCTGATTCGGATTATCGCTCCGACCCGTTGCCATAATCAAGTCCTCCCGGGTAGATTTGGCCAGTTCGTATTGAATTTCCGGGTCTGGATTTGCTAGGGCAAAAACCACAGGGTCTTTGGCCATCGTCAAGATCATTTCAGGAGTCAAAATGTTCCCTTTAGAAAGACCCACAAAGACATCTGCTCCAGCGATCGCCTCCGATAACTCACGCAAAGGGGTCTGTCGAGCAAAGCCCAATTTTTCATGGGTTAAACCCGTTCGTTCTGAATGAATGACCCCTTTAGAGTCGCACATCAAGAGATTTTCTGGCAGAACCCCTAAGGCTAAGTACAGTGTAGCACAGGAAATAGCGCTCGCTCCCGCACCATTGAATACTACGTTCACTTTTGAAATGTCCTTTCCGACAATTTCCAGGGCATTTAACAACGCTGCACCGGTGATAATGGCCGTTCCATGCTGATCATCATGCATGATGGGGATATCCAGCTCTTCACGTAGGCGTTGCTCAATTTCAAAGCACTCAGGCGCACTAATATCTTCGAGGTTAATTCCTCCAAAAGTTGGCGCAAGAATTTTGACCGTTTCGATGAACTTTTCGGGATCCTTCGTATCCAATTCTAGGTCAAAAACATCGATGTCAGCAAAGATTTTGAAGAGTACACCCTTGCCCTCCATGACCGGCTTCGAAGCCAAAGGACCAATATCTCCAAGGCCTAAAACGGCGGTACCATTGGTAATCACCGCCACCAAATTTCCCTTCGCCGTGTACCGGTAGGCATCGGATGGGTTTGCTGCAATTTCCAAGCAGGGCTCTGCCACTCCGGGTGAATACGCAATACTCAGATCGCGCTGTGAATTCGATGGTTTGGTCGGTATGACCTCCACCTTTCCAGGACGGGTTCCTTCGTGGTACTCTAAGATGTCGCGCTTGCGTATGGGGGCATTTTTCTTCGCCATGGGATACTGCTTTATCAATCACAAAGGTGGGGACGATTTTTTATTGAACTACCTTTGGATTCGGACTAAACGCATTTTAATCGTGTATACAGGATTACTTCACACCCACAGACTCGTTGCTTACCTCTTTTTGTTAGGCACCTTAGGCCTTGTGCTACTTGCTCTATACCGCCGTCTTTCTGGAAAAGACCAGCACGGTACTTGGATGACATTTATGTCCAAATTAAGCCTCATTGCCGGGCACACGCAACTTCTCATTGGCCTTGGTCTCTACTTTGTGGGCCCTTGGTTTGAGCAGTTGACCAGCAACACGGCCGAGGTCATGAAAAATGCGGATCTCCGTTGGTTTGCGGTGGAGCATATTTCCGCCAACATTGCCGGTATTGTTTTGATTACGATTGGCAACAGTAAATTCAAAAAAGCCACTTCGAGCGCCTCGGAGGACAAAGCCGTACTCGTTTTCTTTGGCCTTGGCTTGCTCCTCATCCTTTCGCGCATTCCTTGGGAGCGTCTCTTCTAAGCAGTTCCGATGCTAGAAAGAGATTCCGCTCGTCCGAGCCAAGCCGAGCGATGTATTTTAATTGGTGCCATCACCCGAGAGCAGCCGGAGGCTAAAAGCGAAGAATATTTAGAAGAGCTACGTTTCCTAGCCTTTACGGCGGGGGCAGAAACTTTGGCGGTATTTACCCAAAAATTGGATCGTCCAGATTCGAGCACCTTTTTAGGGAGCGGAAAGATGGAGGAAATCAAAGCATACATCGAAGATGAGCGCATTGATCTCGCCATCTTCGACGATGAACTCTCCCCCTCACAACTAAAGAACATCGAGCGCTTGTTAGAAATAAAGGTCATGGATCGGACCAATTTGATCCTTGACATTTTCGCAGCGCGCGCCCAAACTTCCTATGCACGTACGCAGGTTGAATTGGCTCAATACGAATACCTCCTGCCGCGATTGACTCGCATGTGGACACACCTTGAGCGCCAAAAAGGAGGCATCGGCATGCGCGGGCCCGGGGAAACGCAGATCGAAACCGACCGCCGGATCATTAAGCAAAAAATAGCGCTACTTCGCGAAAAGTTGGTCAAAATTGACCGCCAAATGGCGACCCAACGAGGCAACCGCGGTACGCTTATTCGTGCTTCCCTGGTAGGCTACACGAATGTGGGCAAGTCCACCTTAATGAATGCTTTAGGGAAAACTGAAGTCCTCGCAGAGAATAAACTCTTCGCCACCTTGGATACCACGGTGCGCAAAATCGTAATCGGGAACTTGCCTTTTCTGCTCACCGATACAGTTGGTTTCATTCGCAAGCTTCCCACGCAACTTGTTGAGTCTTTCAAATCAACGCTAGATGAGGTTCGCGAATCCGACATTCTCTTTCATGTGGTCGATATCGCTCATGAATCTTATGAGGATCACATGGCTTCTGTAAACCAGATTTTAACTGAGCTGGGCGCGCACGAGAAGCCCATCTTGGTCATCTTCAACAAAGTCGATGCTTGGATGCCCGAAAAGGATGAGGACGGCCATTTAGGACGGATTGAAGATGTCCAAAACCGATGGATCAAGGAACTTGGCGGCCAATGCGTCTTTATTTCCGCAACGAATAAAGACAACTTTGACTCCTTGCGGGAGTCGATTTATCGCGCCGTAGCCACGCTGCACGCGGCGCGGTTCCCCTTTGATACCTTCTTGTACTAGAGGCTCTTCTCGCCGTCAGTCTGTTCGTTGGTGCGTTCGTCAGAATGCGACATGTAGGCTCACGTGTGATACTCAAATCACGCCATCAAACGAGCGAACGAACCAACAAACGAACCTGCAAAGCTTGGGAGAAGCCCGCATCCGTACGCCTTTTACTTAAACGCTGGGATTCCCGTCACATCCATGCCTGTAATGAGCAAGTGAATGTCATGGGTGCCTTCATAGGTCACTACAGACTCCAAGTTCATCATGTGTCGCATGATGGGGTAGTCTCCCGTGATGCCCATGCCGCCCAGCATTTGACGTGCATCCCGGGCAATGGTTAAGGCCATGTCCACATTGTTGCGCTTCGCCATAGAAATTTGAGCGGTTGTAGCGCGCCCTTCATTCTTAAGTTGACCCAAACGGAAAGTGAGCAATTGCGCCTTGGTGATTTCAGTGATCATCTCAGCCAGTTTTTTCTGCTGGAGCTGAAACGCGCCGATGGGCTTGTCAAATTGGATGCGCTCCTTGGAATACCGAAGAGCCGTATCGTAGCAATCCATGGCTGCACCGATGGCGCCCCAAGCGATTCCAAAACGCGCAGAATCAAGACAACCCAAGGGGGCACCTAAGCCTGATTTGTTGGGAAGGAGATTTTCTTTGGGCACTTTCACGTTGTCAAAGACCAGCTCACCCGTGGCTGAGGCTCGGAGGGACCATTTATTATGCGTTTCAGGGGTCGTGAAACCTTCCATTCCGCGCTCCACAATGAGGCCATGGATTCGGCCCTCTTCGTTTTTAGCCCAAACCACCGCAACGTGGCAGAAGGGCGCGTTAGAAATCCACATTTTGGCGCCGTTCAACAGGTAATGGTCGCCCATGTCCTTGAAATTGGTCACCATACCACCGGGGTTTGAGCCAAAGTTTGGTTCGGTCAAGCCAAAGCTCCCGAGCCACTCACCACTCGCCAATTTGGGCAGATACTTCATGCGTTGCTCCTCATTGCCATAAGCGTAAATGGGATACATCACCAGCGAAGACTGCACAGAACAGGTGGAACGAACGCCACTATCGCCACGCTCAATCTCCTGCATCATCAGACCGTAGCTGATTTGGTCTAAGCCGGCACCTCCATATTCTGAAGGGATATACGGACCAAAAGCCCCAATTTCTGCGAGACCTTTGACAATTTGCTGAGGAAATTCCGCGTTTTGAGCATACTCCTCAATAATGGGGCTGACATCCCTTTTTACCCAATCACGAGTAGCGTCTCGTACGAGCTTGTGCTCATCCGTCAACAGTTCATCGAGGAGGTAGTAATCAGGGTGTTCAAAAAGGTCAGGACGCATAACGATAGGATTGTGAGTGCAAAGGTACGGCAGAGGGCTTTTCGCTTTGTTTAACGAAGCTTTGGATTACTGGCGTGACGTTCTTTATCCCGCGCACCTTTGGCAGCCATTCTTCGGTCAAAGGCCGCTTGCAAATCTGTGCCTGTTTGATTCGCCAGACAGAAGGTGACGAAGAGCACATCGGCCAACTCTTCCCCAAGATCTTTTGAGCGGTCACTTTCTTTCTCCGATTGCTCCCCGTAGCGGCGCGCAATGATGCGAGCCACTTCGCCTACTTCCTCAGTCAGCTGAGCCATATTGGTGAGTTCATTGAAATAGCGCACCCCAAAATCTTGAATCCAGGTGTCTACTTCTTTTTGCAAGGATTGAATCGCTGCTTCCATATTATTCTTTGTTTTTGCTGTCCATGGTGATGGTCACGGGACCGTCATTGACGAGGGCTACTTTCATATCCGCCCCGAATTCTCCCGACTTCACGGAGAGATCGGACGCATTCCAAAGTTGGTCCAAAAAGTCCTCATACAGCGGTTTTGAAATCCGGGGGTGTGCCGCTCGGAAATAACTAGGCCGGTTGCCCTTTTTGGTGGTTGCGTGCAAGGTGAATTGGGAGATGACCAATAGTTGTCCCGCAGCTTCCATCACGGAGCGGTTCATGACGCCCTCTAGGTCTTCGAACAATCTCATTTTTGTGATTTTTTGAGCCATCCACGTATTGTCTTCTTGGCTGTCCTCCGCTTCCCAGCCCGCAAAAATCAGCAAGCCTGGCCCAATAGCAGCATGTACTTTTCCATCTATTCGAACGGAGGCCTCTTGGACTTTTTGAATCACCACGCGCATTTCACTCCCCTTTTGATTCTGAATGTCGATACGGATCATCTCCCTCATCGCCATTCAACATGTGCACATAGTTTTCATAGCGGCTCGGGGCGATTTGGTGTTGTTCGTAGGCATGGATTACGGCGCATTGCGGTTCATCTACATGCGTGCAATTATGGTATTTACACCCCTCGCTCAAGGCGAATATTTCTGGGAAATAGTGGCTCACTTGATCCTTTTCCATATTGACTAGCCCAAATCCTCGAATCCCTGGGGTATCAATCAAGTAGCCTCCAAAATCCAGGGGATGCATTTCGGCAAATGTCGTTGTATGCTGTCCCTGGCCGTGGGCGCTGGAAATCTCACCTGTTCTCAAATCTAATCCACTCTGCAGTGCATTGGCAAGGGTACTCTTCCCTACGCCAGAATGTCCAGAAAATAGGGTCACCTTGTCCTTCAACACGGCGCGAAGGGCGTCCATGCCCTCCCCGCTAACGGCAGAAATTCGCATGCATGGATAGCCAGCACGCTGGTAAGCTACTTCTCGATAGCTGAGTTCTTCCATTTCGCTTGGGCCGTAGACATCCATTTTATTGAATACTAGAAGCGCCGGAATGCCGTAGGCTTCCGCGCTGGCTAGAAATCGGTCCATGAATCCGAGCAGTGTTTTGGGTTCCGCAATCGTACAAATCAGTATGGCTTGATCGATATTTGCGGCAATCACCTGGGTTTTTTTGGACAAGTTGACCGAACGGCGGATCAGGTGATTTTTGCGCTCCAAAACATTCGAAATCGCATAGCGGCCTTCTGATTCGGGCTCTAATTCGACAAAGTCACCAACGGCCACAGGATTCGTCGCACGGCTGCCTTGCAGACGCATTGAGCCTCGAAGTCGTGCATCCACGGACGGCCCATCATGCAATTGCACGCGGTACCAGCTTCCTGTTGATTTGATTACCCTGCCTGTCATTTCATTCCAAAGATATCTGCCTTACTTTCGGTGGGCGTTATGAATATGAAAAAGTTTCTACTCCTTTTGGCCTTTTTACCTCTTGCGCTAGGGGCCAAAGACTTGATTGCCTTGCAAACAGGTCAAATTTTTGAAGGACAGCTGCTCAAACTGCAGCCTCGACATGTCGTTTTTGAAGTCCAAGGTCAGCGTTATCGCATCCCTTTGAAGGATGTGAGCCACCTTGGGTATGACGAAGACGCTCCTGCTTTGGACGACGTCGACGCTTGTCTGCGCGCTTACAATGATGCACGATTGCGCGGCCGAGAATGGCATAATTTCTTCGGCGGAGTCTTTTTTGGCCCGGTCACCGTCGTGTATGATCTGCTTAAAACGTACCATCCCATGAGGGACCAGCGCGTCATGCTTTTGAGCACGAATAAAGGGCTATTTTCTGATCCGGTATACTTGGAATGCTATAGCTATCGAGCCAAAACACATGCCGCTTTGCAAGCTGCAGGGGGCTGGGCTACCTGGTTAATCCTTCTTAGAGACAAATAATTATGGCGATTCAAACCACCGGCCTAGGGAAAGCATACGGTAGCCAAAAAGCGCTGGATGGCGTCAGTTTGAATCTGGCCAATGGCCAGATCGTTGGCCTGCTCGGTCCGAATGGTGCAGGGAAGAGCACTCTGATGAAAATTTTGACCGGCTACCTACCCGCAAGTGAGGGTTCCGCCACCGTATGTGGATTGGATTGCGCCAAAGAGTCCCTAGAAGTTCGTCAAAGAGTGGGCTACTTACCCGAGCACAATCCCCTGTACCAGGATATGTTTGTTACGGAGTTTTTGGAATTCGTTGCCGAACTATACGGAGCGGATAAATCCTCCGTAGAGGCACGTATCCTTGAAGTTGGCTTAGAACCCGAAAGGCACAAGCAGATAAAACAGCTTTCTAAAGGATATCGCCAGCGAGTCGGTCTTGCTGCTGCCCTTGTGCATGACCCCGAGGTGCTGATTCTAGACGAGCCCACCACCGGCTTGGATCCAAACCAATTGGTCGAAATTCGAAAATTAATTCGCCGGGTAGGAGCCAACAAAACCGTCTTGCTTTCCACACATATCATGCAAGAGGTCGAGGCCCTCTGCGATCGAGTGATTTTTATTCGCCAAGGCAAAATTGTGCGCGAAGCAAGCATTCAAGAATTCGCCCCTCAGGGAAGCGAAAATTTGGAAGCGGCGTTCCGTCTTGCTACTGCGTAAAAATTTCCTTATTTCTTTCTGAAGTAGATAACAATCGGCACGCCCGAAAAGTCATAATGTTTCCGCATTTGATTTTCGACATACCGCTGGTACGGCTCTTTCACATATTGGGGCAAGTTGCAGAAGTAGACGAATTGAGGATAATGCGTTGGGAGCTGAGTTATGTATTTGATCTTCACCTCCTTGCCCTTGTAGATGGGCGGCGGCATGTGCTTGACAATTGGCAGCATCTCATCATTGAGCTTCGAAGTCGTGATTCGGCTACTGCGGCGTTTGTATACTTCCATCGCCTCTTCGATGCCTTTTAGCACCCGCTGTTTGGTAATAGCCGAGGTGAAGATGACCGGAATGTCGACAAAAGGTTTGGTGCGCTCCAAGATGATTTTCTTGTATTCATCCATGGACTTGTGGTCCTTTTCGACCAAGTCCCATTTGTTCACCAAAATGACCAAGCCCTTATTGTTTTTCTCAATAACGTTGAGGATGGACAGATCTTGGGCTTCGAACCCTTGCGTGGCATCAATGACGAGAATGCAAACATCCGATTCTTCGATCGTACGAATGCTTCGCATGTTGCTGTAGAATTCCAAGTCCTGGTTCACCTTTCCTTTCTTCCGGAGGCCTGCGGTATCCAGCAAAAGGAATTCTAAACCGAACTTATTGAAATGCGCATTTACAGTATCCCTGGTGGTGCCGGCTATGTCCGTCACAATGCTTTTTTCCTCTTCGAACAAGGCATTGGTCAAGCTAGACTTGCCCACATTTGGACGACCAACGATGGCCAATTTTGGCAAGCCGTCCCAAGGATCATCTGTGCTTTCTCCTTCCTGAGTTTCCGGGATGTGGTGCATTAGGGCATCGAGCACTTCACCGGTTCCACTCCCATTTATACTGGACATGCAAATGGGCTCGCCAAGACCCAAGGAGTAGAACTCCGCTGCATCGGCGGCGCGCTGATGATTGTCAACCTTATTAGCCACCAAAACTACAGGCTTGTCTTGGCGACGAAGCATCGCCGCAATTTCTTTGTCGTCATGGGTGATTCCATCCTCCACATCCACTAGGAAAAGGATTGCATCACACTCCATCAAGGCCGCCTCCACTTGCTTGCGAATTTGACCCTCAAAAATGTCATCAGAACCTTCGACGTAACCGCCTGTGTCCACAATATTAAAGTGCTTTCCTACCCATTCGCTATGGCCATAGTGGCGATCTCGGGTTACCCCGGCAATCGCATCGACAATGGCGTCACGACGTTGAACTAAACGGTTAAAAAAAGTCGATTTGCCCACATTGGGGCGTCCGACAATAGCTACAAGCGATTTCATTCGTATCCGAAGCGTTTGAGTTTGCTGCGGTCATTCCGCCAGTCTGCTTGCACCTTCACATAAAGCTCCAAGTGCACATGTTTTTGAAAAAAGTCTTGCATCCGCTTGCGAGCACCAATGCCCACTCGTTTCAACGCAGAACCCTTATGACCTATTAAAATTCCTTTTTGAGAGTCTCGTGCTACATAAAGGACTGCACGAATCTTAATGATTTTATCTTCTTCGACAAAGGTATCAATCCCTACTTCCACCGAGTAAGGGATCTCTTTGGAATAATTCATAAGCACCTGTTCGCGAATGATTTCCGAGGTTACAAAGCGCTCAGAACGATCGGTTAACTGTCCTTTTTCGAAGTATGCGGGACTCTCCGGAAGTAGCTGCAGAATCCGATTCAGCACGTAGTCCAAATTGAATTTTGTCAAAGCCGAAATCGGGATTATCTCCGCTTTGGGCATCCAGGTCGTCCAAAGCGCTGTCTCGCGCTCCAATCTTTCTTGATCGTGCAGGTCTACCTTGTTTAAGAGCAGGAGAACTGGGAGTTGGGACTCTTGGAGCGCCTTAAAAAACTGTTCATTCTTTAAAGGGCCTTCACCCAACTCTACCACGTACAGAAAGATGTCCGCATCATCAAATGCCGTCTTGACCGCCGTCAGCATCGTTTCCTGCAGGGCATAGGCGGGATCTAAAACCCCCGGGGTATCACTAAATACAAGCTGGTAATCAAATGCTGGGGTTTCCCCATTCAAGATGCCAAAAATGCGGTGGCGTGTCGTTTGCGCTTTTGGCGTGATGATGTTTAGGCGCTCCCCGACCAAAGCATTGGTTAAGGTCGACTTGCCCACATTGGGATGTCCAATGAGGTTGACAAAACCGGCTTTGTGGGCTTTTTCCATGGGGCAAAGGTCGGGGTTTTTATCCGCCTAAACGCTTAACCCACGCTTTCTATGCCCAAATCTTTTAGGAGCTTTAAGACGCGTTTGGTCCGAGTGGCTTCCGTTTTCGCCGAAGCGATGTGGTGGAGGTAGTTTCTCCGGCGCCCGGGAAGTAATTTCTCAAAGGCGGTTTCAATGGCCGGATCAAATTCAAAAAGCTCCGCGAGCTCCTCGGGCACCGGCATTCCATACTTAGATCGGTCTTCCCACATCCGAAGCTGGACCCACGCGCCAAGAAATAGGCCGAGTTCTTTTTGCCGAGCCTGACTGAGCATGATCCCGCGCCTCCCTCCCGACAAGGGGAGCAAAGCACAGGAGTATTCGGGCATGTCGTGAATAGAAACACATAGCCGTTTCCACTTTTTGGTCCGGATTTCCGCTAAAATCTCCGCCGGAACCTCCACGAAATCCCAAGCCCAATCCCCCGGCAGTCGCTCTATCGAGGCAGAAAAATCGTATATCTCCTTGTCATTCACGGGCTTGAAGGTAGTTCAACGCATTTTCTCAGACACAGCGGTTGATAGAGGGCGTTTGGATGAAATGTTGTACTTTTGTCGTCCACATCGCGGGGTGGAGCAGTTGGTAGCTCGTCGGGCTCATAACCCGAAGGCCGTCGGTTCGAGTCCGGCCCCCGCTACTAGGCAAGCCCAGGTCAAAGACCTGGGCTTTTTTTATTTCCCATAAGCCATGCGCGCATGAGCGAAAGGGGGAATAGAAAAAGCCCATGCCGCGCAGCGGGAGGGCTTGCCTAGTAAAGCCTCCCCCACCGGTCCGCCGAGCGCAGCGAGGCATTCCGGCTCTATGAAATGGTGTAAGGCATTACTTCTCTCGGATGAGCCTTTTCTCAAACGACCCGTCCGAGTACCAGAAAACATAGACGCCAGCGGGGAGACGGCCGGGGGACACCTGCCGGCCTTGGAGGTCGAAAATGTGGGTGAGCATTCGGTCCGTTAAAGAAGGAACCTCGTCCACGCCGATACCTTGGAAGTAGGCGCGCTGGAGGTAGATGCGCTTTTGGAGCACTTCGTGCCAGACAAAGTAAACCCCCTGACCGCTTACCGCGACGTCGGGCACATTGACCGTGCCGGTATCCAAATCCACCGAGAAAGGCAGGCCCCAGTGTTCAATTTTGGCCTGGATTTTTGCTTGAGTGCCCGCACCACTTTTCCAGACTGAACTACGTGTAAAGCTGCCGTCATTCCATAGCTGCGCGTCGATGCGCGGGTAATTCTGGGCGACTGAGGACGGAGAAATTTGGTGCACAGTTACGGCACTGTCTCCATGCTGCCAGCGCGAGAGGAAGACGTCATCCGATTGGGAGGCGTTCAAAAAAGTGGCATAGAGGCTGTCCCCGAGGGCAGCCATGTCTGGACCCGAGGCGGGACAGGCATTGACGGTCCATATTTGAGGATCCACGTTCATCGAGGTATAAACGCTGTCCTGCCACAGGCCACTGGCGACTCGAATATTCCGCACATTGGACAGGTTGTCTCGGTAGGCCAAATGCACCATCGACCCCGTGACCGCCAGCGCCGCCGGGCAGCAGTCGCATGCTTCCGCTGTGGGGCCGTTGTCGCCACTTACTTGAACGGGCGCACTGAAGGTTTGGCCATAGTCCGAACTCGTCGCAATCACCCATTGAGGCTCCATGTAGTTTAGGTCGGAATGCATGAAGGCCACGACCGGATGGCCTCCGGGACCCTTCGCCACCGTCGGCAGGCGCCCCATGTGGTTTCCAATAAAATCCACCCGTCGGGGAGCCATCCAGTTTAGACCGCCGTCAAACGTAGCCACGCAGTATATGTGGTGCGAGGTATCCGTCTCAGGAGCCTCTTTGTACACGGCATACAGTGTGTCACCTGTTCCGGCCAATTCGGGCCCATGCCAGTAGGAGATGGAGACCATTTGGCCCGGAAGGTTAAGGGTGTCCACTCGGTCAAAAAAGAATTGAGTCCCAACACCTGCAACAAGGTTAGAGCCCTCCCCCCAAATAACCACCGGCATGTCGTAGGCGTTCGAAGTAACCCGAGGACGGTTGGCCGCCATAGAAGTAGAAAGTGTTTCCTTGGGCAACCAATGCAGGGACTGCTGGGCGCCTGCCATAAAAGACAACAAGCTGGCTATGAGGAGGGTGTAGCGACGCATTCCCTAAAGGTAGGGTGCTCAG